>JBBDYG010000120.1:0-62616 GCA_040901765.1 Pirellulales bacterium | reverse complement strand
TGGGGTAAATGCGATCAAATTCGGCATGTACCCAGGGTAGGTCGCCGTGGCGACCTACCCTGGGCTGGAGGGCAAAACCGCTTCGCGGTAGGAAAGCAGCAGTTGTGTAGAACAACGAGGGCGTTGCCCCAAGCTACGATGAATCAGGGCCTTCGGCCAAACGGTCAATTGTTTTGTTCCACCACGACTCGAATCCCTCGCGAACTGAACCACCGAAGTTATTCTTCCCCCATTCCTTAGCTAACCAAACACGGGTGGCACGCCCTGAGTCCGCGAAGGGCGTCGTGAAGCGGGTGCCAACCTCGCCACGCCCATCGAAGACTCTGGGCGTGCCACCCCCAAAGTTCGATTGACATTCTGAACATCAACAAGCGTTACTCGCACCCAGGCGGAGTTGGAGCTTCGCGTCGTCGCCGTTGTCGGATTCGTTCGCGCCCTGCGATCGTCATCTGCCGAGCCAACTCGGTCTCGCCGCGCTGGGCGGAGAGTCTCGCGAGCCAGCGGTAGGGCGCGGCACGCCACGGATCGAGCCGCGAGGAGGTTTCCAATGCCGCACGAGCCTCTACGGATCGGCCGAGCGACGCGAGCGCGACTCCCAGTCGGTAGTGTACCGCCGGCAGCGACAAATTCTGCTCCAGCGCGGCAAGTGCATAGTCGATGGTTCGCACGTAATCGCGGCGGCGCAGTGCGATGGCCGCCATTCCGCCGAGCGCATTCGCGTCCACTGGACGTGCCACGAAGACGCGCTCAAACGCGGCCGTGGCAGCGTCGAGGTCGCCCCGGCGAACATATGCCTCTCCCAGAATCGCGTCGGCGCTGGTGGAATCATCGCTCAAGCACTTGGCGTAGTTGGCCTGTTCAATCGCCGCGTCGAATTGCCGCTCGCCCAGTTCGACGGTTGCGCGCAATATCGCGAGTGCGGCGCTCTCGAATCCGCGGTAGGTGAGCCACTGGCAGTGCCGTCGAGCCGCTGCGAATTGCTGGCCGCGAACATGCGTTTGCGCTAACCGGAGGTGTGGCGCAGCCCAGTCGGGGAATTCATCGGCGAGCTGCTCCAGGAGTGCGATTGCCTTGTCGAAGTGGCAGGAGGCGATTAGCGCTTCGGCTTCTGCTCGTTGCGCATCGCGTCGGCGCCGTTTCGCCGCCTCACGCTCGGCAGCGTCGAATGGATCTTCGTAGCCGAGTTCCACGAGGTGCCGTACGGAGTCGCTTTGCGATGGCGTGTTCACGGCGCTATTGTGTGTGCCTTACTGATGTCAGGCACAGCCTGACCTACGGGAACCACTTGCGGACGGCATAGGCGGCGAGGATTGCCAGCCCGGTAAGGGCGGCCAGTACGATCGACCCCGGCTCCGGCACAGCCGCGGCGAGGCCGCTGCCGGCGGTGCCGAACTTTGCGGCCCATACGCTGTAATCGCCCTGATCGATCATCGTGTTCAGGTTGCCGTCGGCCCGCAGGTCGGTCGTTGATCCCAACGTGTCGCGCCAGATGGTGTAGTCGGCGGCGCTGATCGCGCCGTCGCCGTTGTAGTCGCCGACGAGAACTGGCCCGGTGTCGCCCGCCATGATGGGCATGCCAAGCTCGCTCTCGTAGGCGTAACCCGTTACCACGCCCGTAGCATCGTTCTCGTTGTCAATCTGGATACCAATCCAGCCGTACCACCATAAATCGGTGGGCTGATTGAGACCGAAACGCACCGCATCGTTCAGGTCGATCCGCACGCCGAGATACCGCACTTCACCATTGAGGCCCACCCAACCGGGGGTACCTTCCGGCAGCGCCACGTTGCGTCCGATGCTGGCGTCGATTTGCATCCGATCTTCGTCGATGAGCCGGTTGGCACGTATCCAGGTGTTGGGCTGCCCGAAGCCATCGCCTTCCTGAAAATCCCACACCGCGGATTCCGGTCCAATCAATTCTCCAGCCGGCAGGGCTCGGGGGTAAAGCCCGAGGTCATTAAATTCGTTCTGCTGCGCGATGTACCCGTGATCGCCGTTGGCCTGGGTGCCATTCAGCGGAAACGTGTCGGTGATGCTGTACGGAAACGGATTCAGGTGGCTGGAGGTATCATTCTTGTCAATTTGCAAATAATCGAGATTAAAACCATTCAGGTTATATCGATCGTGGTCGACCTGGAGATCGGTTTGGCCATCGCGGTTGAAATCGATGTTCACCTGGCCGTTGATGCCGAAGGGCTGCGGCGTAGTGTTGGCGACAATTACCGCGTGGGCTTCCGGTGCCAGGGAAGCCCCGAGCGCGCCGGTCAACGACACGTACGCCGCCAGCTTCGCCTCGCGTTGCAAGACGAGCCGCTTGGAGAAATCCGCTTGCTCCACGTCACACCGCCCTTCCGTACCTGCTGACAAAGCCACTCTTCGTCATTACTTGCTGCGGAGCCACCGTACGAATGCGACGCCCACGAGCGTCAACCCGCCCAGGGCCGCCATCACGATCGACCCCGGCTCCGGAATTTGGCCCGCGCGAATTGCCGTGAAGGGCGTTGTTTCGTAGCCCCAGCCGACTACCGTGGCGGTTGCGTCGGCTTCATTGTCAATGCGAATGCCGATCCAGCCGTAGTGATCGAAATTCGTATTCTCGAAGTCCATTTGGACGCCCAAATAGCGCACTTCGCCGGCCGCGAGGCCAATGAAATTCGGTCCGTCGAATGGCACCTGTACCTGCGCTGGCGTCAGGCCGCCGACCACTTGGTCGAGCGTCGTTGCGTCTTCGTCGATCAGGCGGTTGGCGCGAATCGTTTTGCCACTTCCTTCAAAGCTGTCCCCCTCTTGCCAATCGAGATTCGAACCGGGACCAATCAGCGCGTTCTGCTCAAGCGCGGCGGGGTACGAGCCCGCCAGGTTCGTATTCGTGACATACTTGGCATTGAACGTGTCGTTCGCCATCGTGCCGTTCAACGGAAACGTCGCAAAGACATCAGTTGGAAACAGGTTCTCGCCCAGGTTGGCGCCGTTGATGTCATTCTTATCGAGTTGCAAGTAATCGACAAAATTCCCGCCGCCCAAATCGACTCGATCATGGTCGATCTCATAGTCGATCTGGCCGTCACCATTGAAATCGATGGGTACCGCACCGTTGATGCCGATCGGCTGCGGTGTCTGGTTAAAAACAATGATCGCCTGGGCGTCGGAGGCCATCACCGTGCCAACGGCGCCGGCGGCGGTCAAATAGGCCGCCAGTCGCTTTTCAATCGGCTGCCCGGCTGTAGAAGTTGTCGTTCGTTGTGGTGTCTTCATTAGTACGGTCTCCCCCTCGTATTCAAATGGATGAACAACTTTGCGCAAACTTGTGCCCAGCACCCGCGAGCGATGATACTCCCGTCGCGGCACTTTCCCCAATTAAGCAGGTTCGCCTACCGCTCGCAGAACGTCAATAGACTTTTCCAGATTTTCGGAAAAAAGTGTTCAAACTGGGTTCGGAACACCGCGATGGAATCTGGGAAAGACGAACAAAATGACAAGGGCTGCCAGGGCGATCGCCGCCGGCTCGGGGATAGCGACGGCAGCGGCCGTGGAATTTGTGCGCCCAAAATTTTGCTTCCAGAACTCGTAATCCGCCATGTCGATTAGGTCATTGGCATCGTTGCCATTGGCTCGTAAATCGGTCGTGCTCCCCCGCGTGTTGCGCCAGATGGTGTAGTCCGCACTGTTGACGATGCCGTCGGAATTGTAGTCACCGGTCGGTGCCGCCGCCTCAATTGCGTCGATGAAGGCCGCCGCGGGATTGGGTTCAAGCCGTAAGAACTCACCGTCATTGCGGAGCAGCGACTCCATGAATGCGCGGTGGGGGTCAACACCGCCGGCAATTGAAAACACGTGAACCCCAGCGGCTGCCAACGCGTTGAGTGTGGGGACAATGTTGCTGTTGTTGAGGTCCGGCATGCCGTCGCCCACGAGAGCGAGAATTTTAATCGCATTTGCGCGGCCGTGGGTCGTGAATTGGCTCTGCGCGAGCGTTAAGCCCGATGCCATGTCGGTATCGGGGGCCTGAGCGTACTGCGCGTTGTTCACGGCATTAATGAAATTCATCTTGTTGGTGGTCAAGTCGATGATGACGCGCGACGTCGCGCCATATAGCAGGAGACTAGCGGCCGCATCCGTAGGACCGAAGGTCAACCCATCGGCTGCCTGAGCCGCGAAATCCATCTCCTCTTGGAAGCCGCCCGGGCTCATGCTGCCCGATTCGTCAGCCAGAATGACCAGATCGATAAGTGGCTCGGCCGATGCCGGCAGCACCAAAACCGGCAGCAGCGCCAGCGCGTAAAATGCCCGCATCATTCCTCCTCCCAGAGTGTTCTGATTCTTGATAGGCCCGCGTGGTCCAAATTTCACAATGATTTGGCGTCTCTGGGCACTCTCCAGTATATACAGAGTCGATGGCGGTCGCCCGTGGATCGTAAAGAAAGACGGTACATTATTTGCCGGCGCGATTGCTGCATTTGCGGCAGTGAATGCGCATCGCCAATCCTGCGGAAAGAACTCTTCGTCTCCTAGCGATTTAGCGGTCTCTGAATCACCGTGGTCGATTTCAATCCAGTTTGTTCGCCCAATGATTTCCACCCTGGAACGGTCCGGCCGTATCGGCCTACGGACGCTCGTGGAGACAGCCGAGAGAAGAGCATGCCACCGTCACCCGTGTGTCAGAAGTGCGGAAGCTCCGCCATCATCGTTGCAACGCGATTCGTCTATGAGCGGACGCCGACCATCGGCAGCGACTATGAAACGACCCTGCGCGAGGTGCAGCACGACATCGACTGCCCGAAGTGCGGTTTATGCACTCAAGTGGAACAGGTCGTTTCCGAGTAGCGACCGCTGCGATGGTGCTCACGGTTTCTGAACTTGCGTGCGAATGCCACACTGAGGGCACTCGATCATGTAGTGAATTTCATGATCCGACGCGTGGGAGCCGTCGTCCGCCAACCGCGCATGAACGTGGACATGCTTGTGCAAAACGACTGCATCGCATCCGCACGTCCGGCCGTCGCTTGTCTGCGCTTCGCATTTTATAGTTTGTTCGGCCATACGGAAATTCCTTCCGCGGCATCATGGATGACGGATCGCATTCTTAATTCCCGAGTACCTGGAAAGCAATTTGAGCGCTGAATGACCAATGCATTCGGCGTGCCAATCCGTCGCTGCCCGATGAGTGCGCGGATTGTTAACCGAACGGCTCGATGATGGTTGATGTGCCGGCTCGGAAGTTCCGCGATCACCGGGTTGGGCAATTCGGAATCCGTTACCGTGCAGAAGTGTCCCGCAACGGGAATGTGGACGCATAGTATACGTGTGCATACTAATCGCCTGATTCTGTTCGGCGTCCCAATCCCTCTGCCCTGTCGCTAGCACTGCATTCAACCGGGCGATGGGGACGAGCCGAGCGGCTTTCGACGATTTCCCGCAAAGTCCGCTGTGCGACGATGCCGACTTTAACACTTATAGCGCCTGGAAAGGTTGTGCGGCCGCCCCGCGCCTCGGTAAGCACTCCGGTGCGGAGAATTCTGGACATGCAGACGCCGACGATTTGGAATCGGTTGGCTCGGCTCGGTGCCCGCCGGTCAAGCGCCGGGGTGGCGATCTGCTTGTGTGCCATAGCATCGAGCGCACCCTGCGCATGGGCGGTTGGCGAAAACTCCGTCTGGATTTCCGATTACGATTCGCCGGGCAGCGACGGTGAAGGCAGCCCGGTGGAGCCGTTCCTGGATGTTTTTGATATCGATCGAACAACGAATGAGGGCGAGCAAGTCCAGTTTCAAGACTTACAAAGCCGGCAGATCGACGCGACCCAGCCGACGGCACTTCCCTCAACTGCTCAACGAGCGAATGCTCAGCTTCTTAGCGGGTTGGGCGGCCTGAGCGGCGCCATCGCCGGCTTGGATCCGGCCGGCTACGACATCGCTTCGAGGAGTGAAGCGGTCCTGCGGGCCACGACCGACACCGGCGATCTCCTCGGCACTTCTCCCACGGTCCTTAACTTGGGAGTTCAGCGTCGAAATCCCATTGTCAATGATCCGCGAGTGCGCGGTAGCCGCGTCGGAAGCTTGGCTGCGTCCGGCTCGTACTGGGTGCCGGCGCGAATTGATCTCGACACCGCCATCAGCAAGATCGACTCGCGCGTGATCGACGAAGTCGTGGTGATTCCCGGTCCCTATTCCGCTCTATATGGTCCCGGGTTTGAGATCATCGATGTCCAACTTGCAGCCGCGCCGCGCTTCGGTGAGGTATTCGAAACCCGCGGCGCATCGAGCGTCGACTACAAAACCAATGGCGAGCAGTGGTACGGACGCCAAAGTGTTTGGGGCGGCGATGAGGTGTGGGGTTTCCGCGGCAGCTATGGCCATCGGACGGGCAACGACTACCGAAGCGGAGACGGCACCCTCATTCCTTCGAGCTATAAATCGCGCGATGTCGATCTCGCGGCGGGGACGCAGTTGACCGTAAACAGCGCGCTCGATTTCAATTACTTGCGGCAAGACCAGACTGACGTCGAACTCGCCGGCCAGGCCTTCGACATCGATTGGCTGGTCATGGACGGCTATGACGTTCGATACGTGCTCGAAAACCAAGCTCAGTACGATCGGCTCGAGATCGAGTCTTGGTACAACCGCACGCGGTTTGAGGGCGATGCCCAACGACCGAGCAAGCGGCGCCAGTTCCCGTTTTACGATTTTATTCAGTTCGTCGGCGTTACCGACGTCGACAGTCTTTCGACCGGATACACGGCAAAGTTCCATTGGGACGGGCTATGCGACGAACGGCTAATTGCCGGCACGGATCTGCGATTTGTGAATCAGGAGCTTAACGAAATCAGCAGCGGTCGATTGGGGTTCTTCGCTTGGGAGAACGCGAATTCTCCCATTCCGCGATCGTATTCGGCGAACCCCGGCTTATTCGTGCAATACAACACCGATTCGCAGAGCGACACCCGTCTCACGACCGGAGCCCGCGTCGACGGCGTGCCGATGGACATCACCGCCGATCCGGCGAGCTTGGAGTCCCTTGGCATCATTGGACGGCCGGCAAGCTGGATACTCGGCAGCTCGGAGTTTTATCAGGCGGAGTTCCTCGGGGCTGGATTCGCAACGTTGGAGCGGTCCTTGGGAGACAACTGGACGAGCGGAGTGAGTGCCGGATATGCCGAGCGATCTCCCAACCAGACGGAGCGGTATGCGGTCGAACCATTCATGTTTCTCATTCAGAATGGCCTCAACACCGTGACTGGAGCGCCGGGGATCGATAAGGAACGGAGGCTTCAAGTGGATTTCCGCTTATCGAAGACCGAACCGCGTTACCGCCTGCAAGCCAATGTGTACTACGCCTGGGTGAACGACCACATCACGTTCGAGGCGATGTCCGTCGTGCCTTCGATTCAAGATGTGCAGCAGGTGAATCTGAAGTACGTGAACACGGATTTGGCGACGCTGTGGGGGACCGAGGCCCGCGGTGAATACGACTGGACTCCGTCGTTGACGCCGTTTGCAACACTGCGCTATGTCGAAGGCGACGACCGGACGCGCGATGGCACGTTCGCGACGCGGCAGGCCACGGCGGCCGTGCCTAGCGAGCAAGTGGACGGGTTACCGCGCGGTTTCTTCAGCGGCCTCGGCGGAGGGGCGACGGAACCGCTGCCCGGCATCCTGCCGCTGGAAACCTGGTTCGGACTGCGATGGCACGAAGCGGCCACCGAACCGAACTGGGGTCTCGAACTAGCAATGCGGGTCGTCGAAGAACAAGACCGCGTGGCGGCCAGCCTGCGAGAATCAACCACGCCTGGGTTCACCGTCTACGACCTGCGGGGATACTGGCGACCGCGCGAACGGCTGATGCTGGTCGGGGGAATCGAAAACTTCACCGATAAGCAGTATCGCGAGCACCTGGACTACCGCTCACTCTCGGGAGGCGAGAGTGTCTTTCGGCCCGGCATCTCGCTGTACGCGGGAACGGAGTGGACTTACTAGCGCAGTCTAGCACGAGCTGCGGGAGTATCACGCGGGAGTGAGACGTGCCGCCTCCGGGTCATATCGGAAACTGCCAATCGTTCCTTCCTTGAGTTTTTCAATCGCCTCGTCAATCACTGGTAGCGGAACGAGAAACCACTCCCTAGGTTCCACTTGCGACCCGAAGCGATCCTTCAGTTCCAAGTCCAATCGCGCTCTGCCAAAAAACTTCTGGAGAAGTGCCTCGAGCGCCTTCCGGTTGACATTCGCGAGTTTGTATGTCGCGACGATTTCCACGTCTGCCAGAAGATACGTCGGGTCTTTCCTTGCGTTTGCGACTCGGACCTTCACGTCGCCACCGGTCACGCCGATCTTGTGAATCAAAGACCTATGCTCCGCAATGAAGGGATTCTCCGATTTGCTTCTGAGCACGTATATGTAACCAGTCGCTAGGTCGCCCTCTTCTTCAACGTCTGCGAAGAGCGGTCCAAAGCCTGCCTCAATAATACGGCGGCTAGCCTGATCCTCGTACAGGGCACGCAGCAACGAACGAAGAAGCGGGGTACTCTCGGTGCCGTTATCGTATACGACTCGAAGTCTCCGGTTAGGGCGATCGTATTCACTGACAAAACTCTCGCCCAAGTCGACGACCATCACTTTCTGTCCATCGAGGATGAATAGATCGCCTTTCTGGATATCCGCATCGCCGCCAAATTTGACAGTATGGAGTTCACCCGTCTCTAACTCGTGCTGCACTCTTTCAAAAATGGGCTTGAATTCAGCGAAGTCCTCACACGGGGTTCGTCTTGCGACTTCTTCCGCGGCTTTGATTTCTGCGCGCGAACGGACATGGACGAGCTTGGTGACGTCGTTTGCCGGCGATGCTTCGACTCCTAAGGATGCGAGCAACTCTTCGTCACTGGGTGAGTCTTCTGCAAGCTGTGCACGGGCATGATCTCCGGCGCTTAAAAGCCCGCGTGAGTCCATGTCCCTCAAGACTTCGCGACACTCCTCCGATTCTCGCATTCGATCGAGTCTCACAGCGTAGAGCCGCTCAAAGATATCGCGGTTCGCGCCGTGTTCGGGTGCCCTTCCATGTTCCTGCACAAACCTCTCGATCTCCTCAAATCCCGCGATGATTCGCTGTTCTCTCGCGGTGCGCCCGCCGGATTTGGCAGGGGCGGTGTCCACGCCCAATTCGTCCAGCAACTCCTGGTCTTCGTCCGTGATGCGTTCAGGCATTGCCGCCCTCCTTCACCATGCGTTGCAAGTAGGCGATCCCCTCCGCCATGCGATTCTCCCATGGGTCCGCGGCGGTCACCAAGGGGAGTCGTCCCCTTTCCTCTTTAAACCGTAAGGCCCGTTTCGCCAGGTCGCGAGCTTCTTCCAGCGTCATGCTAACTCGCCTGGCTGCAATGACCTCCGCGACCTGCTTAAGCCGCTCTTCGCTCATCGATTTGGCCAGGATCGCATACGCCTCGCCAAAGGGATTGATGCGGTCAATGAGATCAATGTCAAGCTCCCTCACCGACAAAGCAAACTGCCGCACTCCGTCGATGAGCGACGTGTTCTTGGCGTCCTCGCCACCGCTTTCGATCAGCGTCCGCTTGGCTTGTTGGACTACATTCAGCGCGGCAATCGCGTGCTGGCGGACGGCTTCCTGATCCTCTTCGGCCAGATTCGGAAACTTCTCCTTTACGATTTTACCCATCCGTACCTGCGTCAGTTCTTCGGGCACCAGTTCCTTGTCGAATATCCCGCGCTCGACCGTCTTGTTGTCCTGCACGAATGCGGTGATAAGTTCGTTCAAGTCCTCGCGGCAAATGCGTTCGGCCTCCGGACTTTTCGGTTCTGCCAGCCCTTTGATTTCCAATTGGACCAGGCCCGTCTCCGGATTGACGCCGACGTTGCACTTTTCCGGATCGTAACCGCCGACTCCGTAGTCCAGGCCGGGCGTCGGTCCGTTGTTCGGGTTCTTCGGTCGGAACTCGAAGCGCGGGGCCAGTACCTGTTCCATCAGCAGGCTCGCGGCGATCGCCTTGAGCGTGTCGTTCACCGCCTCGGTGACGGTGTCCGGGGTGGCGTCCGGCTCGGCGATCAGGTTGGTGAACCGGGCCCGCGTCTTACCCGGCGCATCGCGAGTGGCGCGGCCGATGATTTGCACGATCTCCGTGAGGCTCGATCGATAGCCGACCGTGAGCGCATGTTCGCACCAAATCCAGTCAAAGCCCTCCTTCGCCATGCCGAGGGCGATGATGATGTCCACGTAATCGCGGTTGTTCTTCTGAGTCGAATCTCTGAGCGCAGTAGCAACCTTCTCCCGCTTGGCCGGATCGTCATCCACGAGGTCGGCGATCTTGAGAACCTTTCCGTCTGCGGTCTTCACGAGTTGAAAACCGGTCTTCGGATCGGCGCCCTGCCACTCACCCAGTTCATGGATGATATCCTCCACCTCGCGAATCTTGTCCTTCGTGCTCTCGCGCGCATTGACGTTGGGAATGTGGATGATCGTTTTCTGGTTCGGTTGCAGAACGTCGAAAATGCCCTTTTTTCCATCCGCCTTCTCGAGATAAGACCCGGAGTAAAAGAAATAGCCAAGGTCAAGCTGCTTGAGATACTGATAGCCGTTCAGTTGCTCGTAGTACGTGTAAGTGACGGTGTCGAACTTCGCCTCGTCGTCGGGATGGAGCACGGCCTCGGCATCGCCGCGGAAGTACGAGCCGGTCATTGCCACGAGGTGCGTCTTGTCGCGGGCTAGAAAAGCGCGGACGTGATCGCCCAGCCGGCTGTCGGGGTTGGCCGAGACGTGGTGGAACTCGTCCACGGCGATCAGTCGATCATCGAACGCTTCCACGCCGAACTTCTCCACCGCGAAGCGGAACGTGGCGTGAGTGCAAACCAGCAGCTTGTCGCTGCTGTCAAGGAATTTCTCCACCGTCTCGACCTTGCCGCCGTTGTCCGTTCCCGGCGCGTCGCACAGATTCCACCTCGGCTCCACCTTCCAATCGGCCCAGAAACCGAACTTGCTCAACGGCTCATCGTGGAAGCTCGCGCCGATGGCCTTTTCCGGCACAACGATGATCGCCTGCTTGAGCTTCTGGTTTTGAAGCTTGTCGAGCGCGATGAACATCAGCGCCCGGCTCTTGCCGGAGGCCGGGGGCGATTTGATGAGCAAGTATTGCTCGCCGCGCTTCTGCCAGACGCGCTCCTGCATCGGCCGCATGCCGAGCGAGTTCGATTTGGTTGAACTGCCGTCCTGGGCGTAGGTGACGGAGACGGAGGGGATGGAGGGATTGTTTTGGCTCATGTTTATGTTCTCTGCGCGGCCTCCCCCCTCCCCAACCCTCCCCGCCGAGGGGAGGGAGCAGGACAAGAGTTAAAATAAGGAGTCTCCCGTCCTAACACGAACCTATCCGGCCCCCTCCCCCTTGCGGGGAGGGTTGGGGAGGGGGGTTTCCGGACTCACGCATTCCCCCAGCGCCCGCTTAATCTCCTCCACGACCAGCCAAATATCTTCATCCAACGCTTGATTGCGGAAACGAATCACTCGAAATCCTCGTGAAGCGAGCCAAGCTGTTCGGCGTGCGTCGCGCTCTTTGCCTTTGTCCTCGACATGTTGCGGCCCGTCAAGTTCGACGATGAAGCGGTGCGAGAAGCAAACGAAATCGACGATATAGGCTCCGATGGCGGCTTGGCGGCGGAATTTGACGCCTAGCTTGCCGGCTCTCAGAAAATGCCACAAGCGAATTTCCGCCGGGGTTGCATCATTGCGAAGCTACCGGGCGAAGTCGCGTTGTTCTTGATCGCGGTACATAACCCCCTCCCCAACCCTCCCCTTATCTTAATCTCTTCTGGCCCCCCTCCCCTCGGCGGGGAGGCTCCTTATTTTAATCCTTGTCTGGCTCCCTCCCCCCGGCGGGGAGGGCTGGGGAGGGGGGCAGCTCTCGGACACACTCTCGCTCATGCATCACCCCCTTTCGCTTTCCGCTTCGCACCCTTCTTCGCCCCTTTCGGCTTCTCCCCAGCCTGCCGCGCCGTCATCTCGGTATAAAGTTCAAACAGCTTCTCCAGCCGTTCGGTGTCGTTCTTGAAGCGGCGGCCGATGTAGATTCGTTCCAGCGCCAGGTCGTTGCGCTCGTGGGCTTCGCGAAGGTTGGCCGGCATCGTGTCGGGATCGTAAAGGTCGGCAATCGTCGCCGGGAAATGCGCCTCGCGCGCCAGCAGAATATCCTCGGCGCAGCGGGTCAGGTCGGCTTTGTTCTGGTCGGTGAGCGTGGGGACGGGGAAGGTGTTCCAGCCGAGGGTGTTGGAATATCGGTAGTCGGTCTTCATCTTGCCGCACACCGTCCCGATCCAGACAAGATGGACGCGCGAGACAATGAGCGACATGTTCCAGAGTGCGGCGTCGTAGAGGGCGAAGGCTTGGTCTTGGATGACCGCGTGTGCCGAGAGCAATCCGACTGGGAGGAACGGTCGATTCACAGAACTCACTCGTGGTACCACGAGGGTGTGCGAGGTGGCCGCGAATTGATCCCGAAACCGATACGGAGTTTCGGCGAGCTTTTGCGCGGCCTTGTCTTGCTTGGCCGCTCGGCGCGTTACAGCGACTTCGCTAAGTCGCTGCGCGATTGCCGGTATTGACCGAGCCGCGTCGACTTCTTCCTTACTAATCCATAAGCACGCACGCGGTACTGCCGAGATAAACTCCTTCGAGCCATATAGCGGTCGGATAAATCGCGACGCTGCAGGCGTCGCGCGAATGATCTGGCGTGCTGCATCCTCTGAGAAGATGAGCGATCCACCATAGTACGGATGATTGCCGAATCGCATGTCCGCCCGATCAGTTAGAACCTTGGTACGCGCCGTAACTTCTACGTTTGGTGCAGCAATGAGGTATGCGTTGATGTTTGCTGTCTCTTTCGCAACAGCCGTCCCGTCTTCCGACGATGCAAAGAGACGTCGGAGTTTGCCGGCATGGTTCGAAATCCCGACGATTACGACTATTACGCCCGCATTATGGCTCGCTAGGTTCGCCCATTTGAAGCTTGTATGAGCGAAGAAAATTTCATGCCCGGTGGAAAAGATAGCTGGCCAAAGGGCCGGGACTTGCTGCCCTTGGCAGATGGAATTGGTTGACACGAAAGCGGTGGCGGCATCGGTCTTTGTTCCATAATCTGCCGCTTTCAAAAACCATCCCGCGACGTAGTCCAAGGACTTCCATCCACTGATTCGTCCTGCGAAAGTCGCTTCGAGGTCTTCCTTGTGGTCTGTCGTTAACCATCTGCTCCCCAAGTAAGGCGGATTCCCGCAGATGTAAGTCTCTCCACCCTCGTTCTCAAAATCGATTTCCGCCTGATCGAGCGGCGTACTGAACAAATCATCGCCACGTACCTTCACTCCCGTCCCGGTAGGCGGACAGACGCTCAGCCAGTCGATTTGAAGGGCGTTGCCGCAGGTGATCCAGTTAGCCTTTTCGAGCGGCAGGAATTCGGCGAGGGCGAGCTTAGGCCCGCGATAAAGCACGTCGCACTGATAGTCGGCGATAATAAGGGCGAGCCGGGCGATCTCGACCGCGAAATGGCGGAGCTCAATTCCGCGGAAATTGTTGATCGGAATCTCCGAGGCGCGATCGGCCTCGCCGCGGCGGCGATTGATCTCCGCCTCGATCTCGCGCATTTCCTTGTAGCCGATGACGAGGAAATTACCCGAGCCGCAGGCAGGGTCGAAGAGGCGAATGCGGGCGATGCGGTTGCGCAGGTTCAGCAACTTGCGGGCCCCACCCACACTCCCGCCGTCCCCCGCCTCGGCCAACTTGGCGCGCAGGTCGTCGAGGAAGAGTGGATTGAGCACCTTGAGGATGTTCGGCACGCTCGTGTAGTGCAGGCCCAGGGCGCCGCGTTCCTCGTCGTCCGCCACGGCCTGGATCATGGAGCCGAAGATGTCGGGGTTGATCTTCTTCCAATCGAGGCGGCCTATGTGGAGGAGATAGGGGCGGGCGATCTTGCTGAAGCGGGGCACGTCGAGACTGCGCGAGAACAGGCCGCCGTTCACATAAGGAAAGGGAATCGCCCACGAGCGAATCTTGGCAGCATCCCGCTCGTTCATCGGGGTGTTCATGGCGCGGAATAGTTCGGAAATCACCTCGTGCGTGTTCGAGGAATCCCGCGCGCTCATCTGATCGACGGTGGCCGTGAACAGAGTTGGACTGTAGAAAATGTTGGTATCTTCGGCGAAGAAACAGAAGATGAGCCGCGCAAAAAAGTGGTTGAGGTCTTCGCGGCGAGCGGCCGTGTCCCAGTCCGGGTTCTCCCGCAGCAGCTCGACGTAAAGCTTATTGAGGCGACCCGTGGCCTTGATGTCAAAGGCATTTTCGCGAATCTGCTTGACCGTGGTGATCCCGGCGAGCGGCAGGAAGAAGCCGAAGTGATCGTGAAAGTCGGAGTACGCGCAGGCGACGGTCTCGCCATCGACAAGGTTCTCGGCCTCGAAGCTCTTGCCATCGGTCGCCAGGATGAACTTGGCTTTGTGGCGGGCGGTGGCAGCGCTCTGCCGTAGCGCTTCAAGGGAAGCCGTCACTTCGCCTTCCGGGCAGACCTTGATGTGGATGTTGTTGCGCTGGAGCACCCCGCCGGGCAGATCGGACTTGTTCGAGTCTCCCTTCTTGAGCTTTTTAAGGGTCGTCGCCTTGTTGCCGAAGGCTTCGAGAAAGGCGTAGGGGAAAGCCTCCGGGTCAAACGGCGCTTCGGCTAGCGTGGAAACGGCTTCTTCGATTTCGACTGCGTTCATTCTTACTCCGAATCCATTCGTGTTTTATACGCGGCCGAGGAAGTCGCCTTACGAAGGGCTGCCTCCCAATGTAGTGCCTCTCCATGTGCGTGATAATACTACAGCGCTAGGTTGTTTTTCACCACAGAGTCACGGAGGCCACGGAGAATCGCAAATCACGGGAACGTTTATCAGCAAGTTGCCATCGATCCTGGGCACCACAACAAAGATGATTCCGATTTCGCTAACTTTTCAGACGACCATCCCAGAACGGCACGGAAACACGGATCTTCCTCCGTGTGCTCTGTGACTCCGTGGTGAAACATAGCGCAGTAGTAATAAAGCGGGGCGGGAAGGGGATTCGGAAGGCCACTTGCGCGGGTGCATCCGTCACTATCGCCGCAGGCGGGAACGTTCCGTTACACCTCCCGCTTCCCCATCACGAAGTCGGGGAATTCCTCCACGCCGATGAGCGTGCAATTGTTGCGCGAGGCAAAATCCTGGGCGGCGCCGGTGAAGCGGCGGTTGAGGATCACCGCGCTGGCGTCGCATTGCAGGCGGCGCAACTTTGCGACGGATTGGTGAACCGTCGTGCTGTCGGCAACATGGCCTTCGCCGGATGTGCGAATGGCCACGCGGCGGTTTGGGAAGTGGGCGATCAGGGTGGTGCCTTCTTCCATGGTGCGCGGCGAGCGCTCGACCGTCGCGCCGAGCGTGCGGAGAACCTCGACGACAAAATCTTCCCATTCGGCGGCCGACATCGTTTTCCATTCGCGCTGCAACAGCGCGGCCCGTTGCACCTTGCCGGAAGCCATTAGCTCGCGGCGCTCGTCGATCAAGGCTGCGAGCTGGTCCTTTGCTGCGGCCTGCGATTGGAGCAATTCATCGAGACTGGCCTGCGCGACGCGACGCTCGGAGCTGGCGGCCGCGAGCTCCGCCGGAAGTAATTCGTTCGCCGGACGATGGAGCAGGGAGGCTAGAGCACCGGCAGCTATCCCCGCGCCGAGCAGAAATGCGACGAACGATGCCGTGGAGGAGCCGATGACAAGGTTCACTAAGATGAACAGCAGCACGCCGGCGAGGATCGGGCCGACAATCAGAACGCCATAGGGCCACATCTCGAACGACGCAGTTGGCGCCCGAATCGCGCGAGCCAGCCGCAGGTAGCGCCACTGGCGCGCTGCACGGCTGGCTTGTTTGGCAACCGCGGTTCGCTCGGCTTCCAACCGCGGAGCATCTACCTCTAGCTGCTCGATCTCGCGATTGAGCTGCGCGAGCCGTTGCGGGTTGGAGGTCTCGATGGACATTCACGTTGCAGGCACAAAATAAATCGATGGAACCACAACGGCACGAAGGTCACAAAGCAATCGCTTTGGAAGTAAACCTCGGATGAACTAACTTACTCGCCTTCACACTTCAGAAAAGTTCTCGCATATGACGGCCCCAGTTCGTTGTGTTCTTCGTGCCTTTGCGGTTAAACATCTTACCGCGGCTTTTCGAGTACCCAGCGAGTGACCATGCCGAGGTTGTCGTTAAAGTACCGCCACGACGCGGGAAAGAACGTGAGGTAGCGGTTGTAGGTGCGGACACCGACCAGCTTGAGGGCCTCCTCTTTGCGAGCGACCAGATTGTCGAACCAAGCCCGCACGGTAGGGCGATAGTCGTGGATCGAACGGTGGAGGATGCGAAAGCCGGCCGCTTCCCAGGCACGGGCGTGCGAGCGGTAAGACGAGCCTAGCGAACCGGGGAAATAGATCTGGGAGCAGGCGATTGGCGCGAACAACGGATCGTTCACGCGGCAGAAAAAGTGCTTCACCAGCCGGCCACCCGGCTTCAGGGCGCGGTAGAGCTTCGCCAGCAGTTGCGGGATCTCTTTCGGGCGGACGTGCTCCCATGCTCCGATCGAATAAATCTTATCGAACTCCTCGTTCCGGTAGTCGCGCGTGATGAAGTTGTCGAACTCGACCTGGAATCCATTGTGCTGGGCGTTGTAGGCGACCTGCTCGCGCGACAGGGTCAGGCCGTACAGGTTCTGCTTTTCGCCGGTGGCTTCATAGATACGGCGGAGCATGCTGCCCCAGCCGCAGCCGAGCTCCAAAATCTTTTCGCCGGGCTGCGGGTCGATCAGCCGCAGAATGAAGTCGGCCTTGTTCTGTTGGGCTTGCTGCAAGGTGTCGTCGGGGTGATGAAAATCGGCGCACGAGTAGAACATGTACTTCTTGTCGAGGAACAATTCGTAAAACTTATTCGAGACATCGTAATGGGCCGCGATCCCCAGCACGTGGTCCTGCTTCATTTTCGCGCGTAGCAGCAGCGGCCGCAGCGGGCGAAGCGGCCAAGCGGTGCGAATCCAATCGGTCCCGCGCGGCATGTCGCGCGTGAGCAAATCCCAGGTGCGGACCGGATCGAGCGGCTCTGGCGAACGAATCGTGTGCTGGAGCACTCCATACGACAAGCCATAGGCGAGGGCTTCGGGTGCAAAGAGGGCGTGGCGAAGCATTGGAGAGGGGGACAGGATTCAGGGGACGGGGTCAGGGCGGAATAGCACAACTTGCCGAGCAGTGAATTCACGCGCTTGGAGACTCGTGCTACTCTACTCTCGGCTTATCAATTCTAACACGGCCAGCAGCGGCCGGTGGTCCGAGGCCAGTGATTCGTCGATCACTCGAGTCTCGATAACACGCCAGCGATTCGCGGGACGATACAGCACGTAATCAATCTGCCGCACTGGTTGGCGAGAAGGAAATGTCGGCAGCAGTTCTTTATTGGCCCGCGTCCATTCAGCAGAAAAATCCTTGAGCACGGGCGTATCGGGCCGCGCGTTGAGATCGCCCGTAAGCAGCGCCGGCATTTCCGCTTGCGTGGCGACGAGTTTGTTGATCATTGCCGCGGAAGCTCGCCGCTCGGCGTCGTCGGGCCGATAGTCGAGATGCGTGGCAAGGAAAACACACCGCGGCCCATTTTCGGCAAGCTCGAGTTCAACGGCCAGCACTCCCCGTTGTTCGCCGTCGTAATGCGAAGGCAGAGGGTGGTTCTTGTGGGAGATCACCGGCAGCCGCGTGAGCACCGCATTGCCGTACTCACCGCCTTCGAGAGGAATGTTCCGCTCAAAGATGGCTCTCATTCCCGTCAAGCGGCCAAGCTCGGCAGGCTGATCGACGCTTCCCGTGCGGCGCGCGCGACGGTCCACTTCCTGTAAGGCCACCACGTCAGGCTCCGCCTCGCGAATCACGGCGGCGATTCGATCGAGGTCGAGCTTCCCGTCAACCCCTTCGCCGTGATGGATGTTGTAGCTTAGAACGCGCAGGCGATGGGGTTCGCGTGCGGAAGCGTTATGCACCGTAACGAACACAACTAAGAGAACCACGTTGGTGGCCACGCGATGCAACATGATTCGCCGCTGCTCCGTCGAGTGGATCGAACTTTATTCGATCCAGCTTACTCTGCGGCGAATGTCGGGCAAACTCCCCGCTACAGTCTGCGAGACAGAAAGGTCCGTCACCGGGTGTAACGCGAGCCAGCGCTCGCCGGCGCCGCGCCCGCGTTTTCATTCGCGGTTTGCAGCGGCGAGACGTCATCCGCGTAGAAACGCGTCGTCTCTTCGGCGGCGAGTTTGATCTCCAAATCGCCGCACACCACTTCGGCGCGGAACAAGTGCGTGCCGGCGGAAACGCCGCGGGCGCGGACACGTAGCGTCACTTCTTCGCCGGCGGGCAATTTCTCGATGCCGTGAAACGCCACGCGGCCGTCGGCGATCGTGTGCCCGTCTCCGTCGGCGGTTTGTGGCTCGATGCCGTCGGAAAAGAGGGCGGCAACCGTCACTTGCCGCGCCTCGCTGGTGCCGTGATTATGGACGCGGATTTCGTACACTGCTTCTTCGCCAACGGCCACCGGTCCGGTGGGGTCGCTCACCTGAAGCTTCAGATCGGCCAGTGCCTCGACATTCGTGGTCATGGACGCCGCATTCTTCACGAGGCCATCCTGCGAAGCAGCGGTGAATCGGAATTCGTTCGCGCCCGCTTGTTTGACGGTGCCCTTCAGCTCGAGGTAATGATCATCGCCGGGCTCGAGCGTATTGAGTTTCCAAGTAAGCGCGGGCTGCCCGTTTGGAACGGCCGAGCTGCCGTTTGCTTCCACAACCTCGAAGCCCTTGGGCAGTTCGACTTGAAACGAAACCCCTTCGGCGGGGGCCGTGCCCGGGTTGCGAATGCGGAAGTAGTACGTCGCTTGGGTACCGGCGTATTTCCGTTCCGGGCCGCGCCAGTCGACTTCAAGCTCGGGCTTGCGGCAGAAAATCTCCTGCTCCGCTGCGGCCGTTAGTCCGCCCGCGGCAGTGGCTGTTGCCTTCACAAACAGCTTGCCCGCGTCGCGTGCAGTCAATTCTACTTCGGCGGTTTTCGTCTCGCCGGCTGCCAGGCTGCCAAACGGATGGCTACTCGCTTTGGTGCTGTCGCCGCCCGGTGGTAGCAGGACAATCGTCAAGTCCTCCGCGGCGGCCGTGCCAGGATTCGAAAGTGTAAGCCGATACAACTGAGGCTTGCCGTATAGAACTTCCTCCGGCCCGGTCACCGTCATGGCGAGCTTTGGCTCGCGGACTTCCACCAGCGTGCGCGAATCGACCGGTGCGTGCGTCCAATCGACGCCAAGCTCGATGGGCTTGCTTTCTTTTGCGACGAGCACAACTTCGAGCGTTTCAAATTTTTGCGCGTCGAGCTTGGCAATTTGCCACCGCATTTCGCCGTCGCCCTGTTGCCGATCGAGCGCGCCGGTCGACACGGTCACTTTTTTGAGTTCCGCCCAAGCCGGCACTTTGACGCGCGTCGACAAGTCGTCGGCGGCAAGTTCGCCTCGATTGGCAATCCAGACTTTATAGGTCGCTTCTCGCCCCACAACGATCTGTCGCGGTCCGCTCACGTGAGAGACAATTTGGGGCATCTTCTGCGACATCAACACGTCGCCAGGAATCGGCATCGAAGCCGTTGCCGAAGGCCCGGTGTCGCTCGACTCGTTCTGGAACAAGGTGCGCAAATCGGATTGCGATGTAACCTGACCTTGCGGTGCTTCGATCGTATTGTTGCGAGAGGTGGCATTGAGCGTCGCGGCGGGCGCTGGAGTCATTGGTCGTACCGGCTGCGAAACGATAACTGCTGGTGAAGCAGTGCTTTTGATTCGCGGCAACGCTTCGACCGCGCCCTGGGGCGATGCGACCGTCGTTTCCGTTTCGGGAGCGGAGTTACGATCGCTGATGCTCCGCGGGGGCTGCGTCGGGCTTGCAGTCGTCGTGTCCACCGTTGTACCCAGTGCCGGCTCCTTGTTAGAAACCGCCGCCGTCCCCGTGGACGGTGCATTGGTGCCGACGAGATCACGGCGCAATTCCGCCGCGTCAAACTCATGCCGCGGGCTTTGGAACGGCGAACGGCGGACCGGGGTCGCCGCACTGGGCCGCGCAGGGGTTACCGCGTTTTGTCGGCCGGATGGTACGGTGCTGGTCGACGGATTCTGAGAATCTCGCTGGTAACGCTCCGGCAGGGAAGCGACGCGGGGCGGGGACGGTGCGGCGCCTCGACCGTTATTGAGGTCGTCTGGCAGCAGGCTGCGCGAGTTCACGCGCGGCAAGCTGCTCGAAAATTTGGAGCGCGCAGAATTGTTGTTGCGCCCCGCCTGCGGGTTGGTGGACCGCTGCGGGGGTTGCTGCTCGTCGCCGCCAGGCCAGCCAAGGCGAAATTGCGAAAGCCGTTCTCCCAGCGTTCGTGGGGAGTCCGACAGTTCCTGTTGAGCCGTCGCGGTGCTAGCAACGAACGAAAAGAGCAGGGCGGCGGTGAGCCAAAGTCCACGCTTCATAGTGCATCCTTGCGATTCTTCCAAGCGCGCGGCATGACGCCAGCGCCTGGATAATCCCCCCGCTATCGTCCCTCTATCGGATGCGAAGACTTTGCGGGTTGAGAAGAATGTTCCAATTGCCGAGAAATTTTCCGCAAGAACGTCCTTGAATTTGGCCGCCCTCGGCTAGCCCATTAACTCCACCTCAGGCCGCTGGGCAACTTCGCAGGTCCGAAAAGGTAGTGGAGTACCCGCCTTCTCCCCTCGCGAGCCTTTGACGAAGCGTGCAACAGTAGGGGCCGCATCACGAGCACCCCGGTTCGCGGCACGGAGCAAGTGGTTTCCCAGTGCTCGAGTCGCAATCTTTGAATTGCGTCATCATCAAGTCTCCCGAAGGAGTGCGATCGCGGAATGACTTTGAGCGAACCATTGTCGGCGTGCGTCTCGTCCAATTGCAACCGAACCGCAACCAAGTTGGACAACACTTCGACCGGAGGCTGCACATGCCATGTGCCTTCTTTGATCGACCACCCGCGGCAGTTCGGATCGTTCGTGCGTTCGCGAACTGGAATGGTTAAATCCTGATGCCAAGCGACGAGCCAGTTCTTATCGGGTGACTTGTCGAACAGCGTACACTGCACAGCGACTGCGGACTTGGGAAGCAGAGGGCTAACGTCGGTATGCCGCTGGATTTGTTCGCTGACCTCAAGGCACCACGGCTCGACAAGCAGCGATCGAATGCCGGGCCGGTGGGTGGAATGGTCCTCTAACTTGGCAATGAGTCGATCGCAAATTTCCGCATCGAGCACGTTGGGGATAACGCAAAATCCATTCGATTCGAACGATTTGGCAAGCAAAGACGCCATCGCGATCACTACTGGCGGTGCAGCACCACTTCAAATCCCAGATCGCGGATCATAGCGTAATCCGCATCGGGGGCTTGGCCCTTGGTGGTGAGGTAGTCGCCGACGAAGATCGAGTTGGCCGCGTACAGGCCCAGCGCCTGCAAACTTCCCAGGTGAATCTCTCGACCGCCGGCGATGCGGATTTCCCGATCGGGGTTCACGAGCCGAAACATTGCCAGCACCTTAAGACAATAACGGGGATCGAGCTCCTTGCGGCCGGCCAGCGGCGTGCCGTCGATCGGATTTAAGAAATTGATAGGAATGGAGTGGACTCCCAACTCGCGTAGTTCGATGGCCATGCTGACTACATCTTCCGGCTGCTCGCCCATGCCGACGATGCCGCCCGAACAAAGCTCCATGCCGGCTTCGCGCACGGCGCGCAGCGTCGCGACGCGGTCGGCGTAGGTGTGCGTGGTGCAAATCTGCTCGTAGTATTCGCCGCTCGTGTTGAGGTTGTGATTCACGCGATCGACGCCGCACGCGGCGAGTCGCTGAGCCTGCTCGTCGGTCAGAAGGCCCAAACAGGCGCAGATGTGGAGGTTGTAGCGACGTTTGATCTCTGGGACGATCGTCTCGACGGCCTGCATCTCCCGTTCGTTCGGCCCGCGGGCCGAAATCACAATGCAGTACGTGCGGGCCTGCCGCTCGGCGGCCACGCGGGCGCCGTCGAGCAGCTTGTCGCGGCTCAGGAAGTTGTATTTGGGAATCTCGGCCGTCGAAACCTTCGACTGCGAGCAGTAGCCGCAATCCTCGGGGCAGAGGCCGCTCTTGGCGTTCATCAAGAAATAAAGCTGCACTTGGTTGCCGAAATACCGGCGGCGAACGCGATAGGCGGCGTCCATCAGGGCCAGCAGTTCCTCGTCCGGGCAGCCCAGCACCGCCCGCGCTTCCGCGACGGAAAGTGACTCGCCGTCCAGCACTCGCTCCGCCAATTGATGCCAGCGGCCAACGCGGTCGCCAATCGCCAAGTGCCCATTCTCAATCGCCGTTGCCATCGTCACGTCGCTCCCGAAGAGGTGATTCGTAGTATCAACCGCAACTCGCCACACGCAAGTCCCCGACGACCCAACCCAGAAACACCTAGGCAGCCTACGCAATCTGGGACACAATAGTAATAGTCCGCAATCCGCAATCCGCAATCCGCAATGTCCTCTCACCTAATCCGTGTCGGCGCCATGGGCCACGTTGGCCGCTTTCTAGCGGTCGATCGCGTGCGCTATCCCCGCGCGACACGCGTCGTAGTGCGGACGGCCCGTGGGTTGGAAGTGGGGGAGGTTCTCGCCGAGCCAGACGGTTTGTTGGAACCAACAGCGATCGACGGCGATCTCTTGCGGCCGATGGCCGTTGAGGATGAGCTGCTTGCAGCACGCATCGAACAGCACCGGCAGGACGCGTACAATGCCTGCGCGGTGCTACTTGCCGATCGGGCGCTGCCGGCAGTGTTGATCGACGTGGAACATTTGTTCGACGGGCAGGGCATTTATTTCTATTTTCTGGGCGACGTTTCACCCGAGATCGAAGCCTGCACGGCCGAACTTGCCGAGGCTTACGAAACGAAGGTCCAGTTTCGTAAATTCACCGAAACCTTGATCGAAGGCTGCGGCCCCGGCTGCGGCACCGAAGCCGCGAAAGGGCAGGGGGGCTGCGACACATGCAGCGGATGTGCGGTGGCTTCCGCCTGTGGGACCAGCAAACGTAGTTCGGTCGCGGGAAGTTAGAGGCTATTCGGAAAGCTCCGACCGCGCAGCTCGTCGAATGAGATTCCGCGGAGCCGCGGATCAGGTTGGCCACGAGAGAATCAGCTTTGCCACGTGTCGGCGCAAAACCACTGTTTTTGTAGAGGATTGCCACAATGCCACCTCCAGCGGGGGTGGCCAAGCTAGTGGCAAAGCTGGCCAGGAACTGTCGCTGTAAGCCGCTAACGTGAAGCACTTCCGGGAACTCGGTCGATCCGATCCCCTGATGGAGCGAGTTTTCGGGTAGCTTTTTAGATAGAGCAGCGGGCAGAGTTGGGGATTCAGGGGGTCAGGGAAAAAGGAGGCGGCGAAGCAGCGTTTGCATATTCCCTGACCCCTTTCCAATGCGACTACTGGCCTTACGGCTTCAGAAACCTGAAAAGCTTCGACTCTTGTCGATTCGCGTCCGCCAGCGCAGCGATCTTGGCGACAACCTGCGGTTGCCCCTGCGCTACATCGGTCGTTTCGTTGAAGTCAGTTTCCATATCGTATAGCTCCCATGTGCGATTACCCTTCGACATTTCAACGCGGAGCGCTTTCCAGTTGCCCCAGCGGACGGCTTGTTGGCCACCATAGGAGGGGAACTCCCAGTACAGCAAATCGTGCCGCGCCTGCTCGCCTTGATCCAACAGAGTTGGCAGCAGGCTGATGCCGTCGGTGCCCTTCGGCGGCTCGATGCCTACCGCGCCACAAAATGTCGGCAGCAAGTCCCACGCGGCGCACGGCAAGTTGCTCGTTTGCCCCGCGGCGATCTTGCCGGGCCAGCGGACGATCAGCGGCACGCGCAGACCCCCTTCGTAGACGGAGCCTTTGCGACCGCGCAGGCCGGCGGACGAATTGAAAAAGTCGCTATCGGCGCCGCCGGTGCGGCCGTGGGTCGGGCCGTTGTCGCTGGTGATCAGCACGAGCGTGTTGTCATCAAGGTTCAGTTCCTCGAGCAACTCGAAGATTCGGCCAAGCCCGGCGTCCATGTGCGAGACCATCGCGGCGTAGCCGGCGTGGGGGGTCGGATGCGGAAAATACCCTTTGTGATCGTATTCCTCTTCCGAGAGTTTGCCCGCGTACTGGGCCAGCGATTCCTCCGGCACTTGAATCGCTAAATGGGGCACCGTCAGCGGCAGGTAAAGCAACCACGGCTGCGACTTCTTCTCGCGCAAGAACGACTCCGCCTCGGCCATGAACCGGTCCTGCGAATAGGTTTCGCCGGTGGCTTCGCCGCGATTGCCGGGTAGTTCTTCCTTCGTGCGATTCCGCCAAAGAAAGCGGGGGTAATGGTTATGGGCATGTCGCTGGCAGTTATAGCCGTAGAAGAAATCGAACCCCTGCTCGAGCGGGTCGCCGGTCGTGCCGAAGTGGCCCAGGCCCCATTTACCGATCGCCGCCGTGGCATAGCCGCGCTGCTTTAGAAGCTCCGCGATGGTGACTTCCTCCGCGGGCAAGGGCGTTTGACCGGGGAACTCCCAACCGTATTTCGCCTTGAGTAGGGGCTGCGGGTTAGGTTCGCGATTGTCGCGAATGGCAGCATGGCCGGTGTGCTTGCCGGTCATCATCACGCACCGCGACGGCGCGCACACCGGCGACCCGGCGTAGTATTGCATAAACCGCATTCCCTCGGCCGCCAGCTCGTCGAGATTCGGCGTACGAATCGTCTGCTGGCCATAGCAGCCAAGCTCGCCGTACCCCAGATCGTCGGCGACGATCCACAGAATATTCGGCGGGCGAGGTTCGTCGGCCTGTGAGGGAAGTGTACCGCCGAAGATGCAGGCGACTGCCGCTAATCGAAAGAGGTTCATAACTACTTCTCAAATTCAGGGGTTTGGGCGACCACGGATTGCACTGATGACACGGATAGGTATCAGCAGAAAGTATTAATTTGAATCGCGATCCTCAATCAATTCCCATCCGCGCGATCAGTGTAATCCGTGGTTCAAATTGCGATCAGCGTTAATTCATCTTCCCGCCATCTGCGCGTCCTCCGGCAGTGGCAACAGGTGCTTGCGGATTTGGGTCAGCTTGCGCGGGCCGATGCCGCTCACGTCCATAAGTTGGTTTGCCGAAACGAACGGCCCCGCTTGCTGGCGGTGTTCCACAATTCGCTTGGCGAGGACCGGGCCGATGTCCGGCAGTTGCGATAGCTCGGGCCACTCGGCGTGGTTCACATCGACCATGAACTGGTAATCGAGCGGCCGGGCACGGTCGATCTCAATCAGGTCGCCGCGCAATCCGCCCTGATGAACCCAGTACCCCGCCATGCTCCCGAGCGCCACCAGCGCGAGCGCGGCGACGATCACCTGATCGGGCGGACGTAGCAACAGCCGACGCACGGATGGGGCGACCTCGGTTGCGGAGTGAAGGGATTGGGGAGCATACTCGAATAATGGGACGTCGCCATTATGATCGCTCGGGAATCATTTCGGGAGTCAGCCCCCTCCCCTAGCCCCTCCCCCGCGGCGGGGGAGGGGGAACACGGCGGCGGCGCCGCCTTGCACGCTCCGCTCCGAAGACTCCGCGTCGCGGCTAACCCGCTTTCCGCTTTCCGCTTTCCGCTTTCCGCTTTGAATAATGCCCACTGAATTCAACCAACTCAATTGGGACGAAATGCTCGCCGACGACTGCCGGCAGCTTGTGCGGTTGGCGGTGCGTGAAGATTTGGAACGCGGCCACGACGTGACGACCGTGGCGATCGTGGCCGCCGGTCGGCGGGGCAGGGCGGCCATCGTGGCTCGCGAAGCGGGCGTCGTGTGCGGACTTCGTGCGGCGGAAACCGTCATCGACGAAATGGACGCCGACATCGAGCTGTCACCGCAGCTTGCTGATGGTGATGCCGTAGCACCCGAGCAAGTGGTCGCCGAACTAGCCGGCAGCGCCCGCGATTTGCTCACCTGCGAACGGACGATTCTTAACTTTATGGGACGACTGTCGGGCATTGCCACCCTCACGCGCGAGTATGTCCAGCGAGCAGCCCAAATCTCTGCGAGTGAAACTCAGCCGCTGGTGCGAATTTACGACACCCGCAAGACGACGCCCGGCTGGCGGCGGCTCGAAAAATTTGCTGTCCACTGCGGCGGCGGGTGGAACCACCGCACCGGACTGTTCGACGCCGTGCTGATTAAAGACAACCACCTCGCACTGGCAAGCGAAGCGAAGTTGTCGCCCGCCGCAGCAGTCGAGCTAGTGCGCGAAAACCTGCGCAAGATGCTGCCCGACACCGCGGCGGAGATGGTAATCGAAGTCGAGGTCGACAGCCTCGCGCAGTTGCACGTCGTGCTGTCCGTTGCACCCGACGTGGTGCTGCTCGATAACATGCCTCCTGCCACGCTTCGCGAGGCCGTGGCACTTCGCGCTGCGATCGCGCCCAGCGTGGTGCTCGAAGCGTCCGGGGGCGTGAACCTGCAAACAATCGCGGCAATCGCGGCGACGGGCGTCGATCGAATCAGTGTCGGGGCGCTGACTCACTCGGCGCGGACGCTCGATTTGGGGATCGATTGGCAAGTCGATTGACTCGGTCGCCGGTCCGAACCGACCCCATCTGATTGTGCCAGAAAACTGCCAGTAGAACGATCATCGCCAAATAAAGTAGCGCGAACACAGCCTCCTCCAGCAACAGATGCGTGTCGTTCGCGTAGGTCCGCAGATCAAACAGCGTTTCGACAAGTAAGAAGCTTGACGCCACAAGTGCGAGGCCAACACCTAATCGGGGCCGCCGGGGCAGCAGATAGACCACGGCCAGCATGACCGCGGCTTCCGCCAGAAAATATCCGGGCAGCAACGGTCGGTGTCGGCCAAAAAAAGTGCCATCCAGCAAGATCGCCGGATAGCTCGCGTCGAATCCGGCCACCCATACCGCCGCCAGAGTGAACGAGCAGAGCGCCAGTCCCCAGCAGATGGCTTCAATCTTCTGCCGCGTGTTTTTCAGCAGGAGTGCGGAACACATAAATCGCATGAATCACGCCCACAACAATTCCCACGGGAAACACTAGCGGATGATAGACCAACGTGTGAATAAACGGCACCAACCAGTTCTTGCGCAAGGGACGAATGGTCAACAGAAGCAGCCAACCAAGCCCCACGCAGAGCGCAAACGTAAGTAGATTCGCGAACAGCAGATTGGGGATCATTTCGGGACGGACAACCGTCGCAATCTCAATCGGGGTTGCAACGATGTGCAAGTCGCGCGAAAAGCCAGCCGCCATCAAGAATGCGATCCCGCCCGCGATGAACAGCAGCCCCGCAATCACCAACTGAAAGAGGAGCGCGAGTCCCAAGTTCTTCCACACCGGACCGCGTCGATAAGCAATAAGGAGGAGCAACAGGTAGGCGAACCCTGCGCCCTGGCCAGCTAAGAAAATGGCCAAGCTCACCTGCGCCCAGGCAGCTTCATCGACGCTTGGATGGTAGGGCGACTGCGAGGGAATGTGGGCCAGGGCCTCGCCCGCTATCCCGAGCACGGCGAACAGCGCCGCTGAATAGCAGAGTATTTGTCGGCGATTTCGATTCGACAAGCTCATGATTGCAAGTCTACCACCCCGCCGCTTCGGCCGGTACCTTATACGTTGCCTATGCGTTTAGAAAATTGGCTGTCCGGCGATAGCCACTAGCGCGATTCCTGCTCGCCCTACTTTCCATGCCGGGAAATCTCTACCGGCCGTTTGACGCAGCCAAGTTCGCCGCGCGGAGGTTGGCGGCGCGGAAGCTCGCTTACGAGCCGCTCGTGGTTGTGGCCGTCGCACTGGCTGCTGGGATCACGCTCGATCGAGTGGCGGGGCAATGGGCCGCCGACCACGCTGTAACCACGCTGATTCTATGGTGGCTCGCGGCGGTTGGCGCGTGGATCGCGTGGCTAGTATGTCACAGTCTCGGTCGCGGCACGATCGCATGCGGTGCGCTACTCGCGTCCATTGCAACGAGCGGCGCGGCTTGGCATCACTGGCACTGGAACCTGTTTCGCACCGATGAGCTGGCCCGCTTTGCCATCGACGAGCAGACGCCGGTCGCGATTGAGGCCGTCGTAGTCCAGTCACCGCGATACGTTGCCGCGCCGGTGCCGACGCCGCTCCGCGCAATTCCCGTCGGCGAGCGCAGCCGGATACGACTCGCAGCAACATCGATTCGCGACGTAACCGATTGGCGGCCAGTCAGCGGCGAGTGCGAACTCACCATCGAGGGAAACGTCACTGGCGTCCGCGCCGGGGACCGCGTGCGCGTCTTCGCCCAATTGCGCGAAATTTCCCCGCCACTCAATCCTGGCGAGTTCGATTTCGCCAAATTTGCCCGCACCGATCGCAAGTTGTGTACCTTGTCGACCGATTCTCGCGCGGCAGTGATGGTACTCGAGCCTGGGTCGCAGTGGAGTGTAACGCATGCGATCGACGCCATTCGGGAGAATTGGCGACGGAGGATTCAGCAGAGCTTGCCGCCGGACGAAGCTCCCGTTGCGGAGGCACTGTTGCTGGGTTCCATGAATTCGTTGCCGCGCGAACGGACGCTCGCCTATTTGCGTACCGGCACCGTTCACGTGCTCGTGGTATCGGGCATGCACCTTTCGTTGCTGGTGGCTGTGTTTTACGCCGCGATGCAAGTCGGTTTCCTGCCGCGGCGGGCTGCACTTTCCGGAGTTATGGCGCTGGTGGTGTTTTATGTGCTTTTGACGGGCGCGGAGCCACCCGTCATGCGCGCGGGTGTGATGGCCGCGCTGGTGTGCCTGGCACTGTGGTACGGCCGCCGCGTCGTCAGCCTTAACTCGCTGGCCGCCGCGGCAATCCTCGTGCTGCTGTGGAACCCGGCAGAACTATTCCAGGCCGGCACGCAGCTTAGCTTTCTTTGCGTGGCGACGCTCATTTGGTTTGGACAGCGCGAACTGGATCGCCAACCAATTGATCCGCTCGACCGCCTGCTTGCATCTTCGCGTCCATTGCCCCTGCGTCTACTCGGCGCCGCCGGTAAAAGCGCATGGTTCACCGTCGCCGCAACCACCGCCGTATGGCTCACTGCGCTTGCGCTCGTGATGTCGCAGTTTCATCTCGTTTCGTGGGCGGCGATCCCGATTAGTCCCCTGGTATTTCTCCTCGTTGGTTTTGCCATTTCAATCGGTTTCGCATGGCTGATGGTGGGCTGGATGATTCCGCCGCTGGGCGATTTCCTCGCGATGCTGTGCGGTTGGTCGATCGCGGGCATGGATGCCGTGGTTGTTTGGACAAGCCAGTTTCGATGGGGCTATCTGTGGACGCCCGGCCCCGCGTTGTGGTGGGTACTGGGAGCTTACGCACTGTGGGTCGTCGTCTACTACGCGCGTTTCCTCAACAGCATCGGACGCTGGTCGATTGGGCTGGCGTGTGCTTGGATGGCCGTCGGCTTCGCGGCGCCGCTATTGCGACCCGCGCCTCTCGATGCGCTGCAGTGCAGCTTCATCGCCGTCGGACACGGCACCTGTGTCGTGCTCGAAACGCCCGACCGCCGCACGCTGCTTTATGATGCCGGCGCTCTCCGCTCGCCCGATGACGCGGCGGGAATTATCTCAAGCTATTTGTGGTCGCGCGGCATTACTCGGCTGGATGGCATTGTGCTGTCGCATGCCGACGTGGACCACTACAATGCCGTGCCGGAGTTGTTGGATTACTTTCACGTGGCCGGAGTCTACGTGACGCCTCACATGTGGCCGGGTGAACTCGCGGCGGGCGATCGGGGCGCACCCGCGCAATTGCGCCGACAACTCGAAGCCCACGGCATCCCGATTGAGACGCTCGAAATGGGCGACCGGCTCCAACTGGGCACAGTGACGGCCGAGGTCCTCCACCCCACGCTGTTGGGCGTCGTGGGTACCGACAACGCCAACAGCATGGTGATGGCAATCGAGTATCAAGGCCGGCGGATTCTGTTGCCAGGTGACCTCGAGTCGCTGGGGATCGATTTCTTACTCGGCCAAGAACCGTACGACTGCGATGTGCTGCTGGCCCCGCACCACGGCAGCCTGCGGAGCGATCCGCCCGGATTTGCCGCCTGGAGCATGCCCGAGTGGGTGGTCATCAGCGGCAACCGCAGCGCCGGCACCGATGAGGTGGCTCACCGCTATCAGCTTGCTGGAGCACGGGTGTTGCAAACGGCCGACCACGGGGCGGTACAGTTTCTGCTCGGCGGCGGCCCAATCCAGATCGAACTTGCAAGCTCTCGGCGGCCTCGGGTGGCTCGAGAAATCGCATTCTAAACTACCTAAATTTCCAATGCGGCATTGTGGGCGGGCAGGAGTGTGATTGCTCACGCTTGTCGCGCGGGCGGTGGACTAGCGTTCCGAACCTAATCCTCCTATCTTCAAGCCATCCCGGAACAGAAGCCTGAGTTTCACAGGTTTTGGAGCGAAAGTTGCTACATTTTTGCCAACTTTTTCGCTCACCGTGCGTAATCCCTGTGACAGCATTCTCGATTGGCTTCGGAACCGACCTGAATTTAGACGAACTTACGAAATAACAGCATTCGGCACGGCCAACCGCATTCCCCAAGCCCTGCCGCGCCGTTGGAGGCAATTCACGATATGTCGATGACCAGTGATCGCGCGACAAAGCGCAAACGCAAGCTATCCCCCAGCCAGCACACGATTGTTCCGCCACGCGACGTTTTGGTCGCGATGCCGCCGGCCAACAGCCCTGAAATCTGGCACAAGGGTCTCGATTGGCCGATCGTGTTTTGGATTGTCATCATCCACGGTCTGGCCGCCGCGGCACCATTCTTTTTCAGTTGGCAGGCACTGGCCACATGCGCCGCGCTCACGATTGCGACCGGTTCGTTTGGGGTCTGTATGGGCTACCACCGGCTGCTTACGCATAACAGCTTCAAGACCTATCGGCCAGTTCGCTGGCTGCTCGCGTTTTTGGGGGGGCTTTCGGGGGAAGGCTCCGCGCTCACTTGGGTTGCCAACCACCGCAAGCATCACGCGTTTAGCGATCAAGAGGGCGATCCCCATTCCCCGCGCGACGGAAAGTGGTGGAGCCACATGTTGTGGTTCATGCCCAATTTCGGCCGGCGTTGGCACAAGGAAATCGCCGAGAAATACGCCCCTGACATCATGAAGGACAAGGTGATGGTCGTCCTTCACTACCTGTTCCTTCCGTCGCACATTGCAACCGGAGTCATCCTTTTTCTGATCGGTTACTTCGGTACGTCGATTGGGCTGGGTGGCTGGAAAGACGGTCTTTCGATGATCTTCTGGGGCCTCGGGGTGCGAATGGTCTACGTCCTGCACGTCACCTGGTTCGTCAACTCAGCGACCCACCTGTGGGGCTACCGCAACTACGAAACCACCGACGACAGCAAGAATCTATGGTGGGTCGGCCTGCTCGCCTTCGGCGAGGGCTGGCACAATAACCACCATGCCTACCAACGGGTCGCCAGCCAAGGCCATCGCTGGTGGGAAATCGACACCACGTACTGGTGCATTTGGATGATGGAAAAGCTCGGCTTGGCGTGGGATGTGGTCCGCCTGAAGGATGTCCGCCGCGGCGCATCGGGCGCGCATTAGTTGGCTGGCCTACTTCTATTTCGCTGTATTTCGCACCTCTGGGACCAATTGATTTATTCTCATTGCAAATTGGACGCTCAGTTCGTTCCCCGCCGCCGGTTGCATTCTTGCCGAATCCTGGTAGATTCATCTTTCTAAGCAGCCAAAGTGTAAAATTTTGTGTCCCGTGAGGTTTTTTTGAAGCCCGAGCCATTTGGCCTCGGTCGAGGAGAAGGCGCCCACCCCCAAGAACGGTTGAAGACGGGGAGCAGGGACGCGCCAGACTCAGAGTTACTGGAATTCGCATGTCGCTCGCTACAGAAACAAAACAACAACTCATTGGTGAATTTGGCCGTGCCGGCGGCGATTCGGGCTCGCCGGAGGTTCAAATTGCGCTGCTCACCAGCCGCATCTCGCAGATGACCAAGCATATGCAAATGCATTCCAAGGACTACGCCAGCCGGCGGGGTCTGTTGGGAATGGTCAGCCGGCGGCGTCGGTTGTTGGATTATGTCAAGCGCACGAATCCGCAGTTGTATCTCGATCTGTTGCAGCGTCTTGAGATCCGCAAGTAGCGCGCGGCCGCTTGCGGCTTAGCGACTCCTGCACTTTCTGCTCTCCACGCGGCCGTTCGCGCCGTGGTCCGCCTACGCCAGCGCAGCACACCTGCGCCCGCGCGCGTTGTTCGAACGATGGACCACCGCTGGGCTTCAAAGTCATTCAGAAAGTTGGAAGTAAGTTGAACAAGATCCGAGTCGAAACGCAGATTGGTAGTCACACGCTCAGCATCGAAACGGGCATGCTCGCCAAGCAAGCGGCTGGGGCTGCGCTCGTGCAGCTTGACGAAACCGTGGTGCTCACCGCGGCAGCCACCGGTACCCCGCGAGCGGGAATTGATTTTTTTCCCCTCACGTGCGATTACCGCGAGCGGCATGCGGCGGCCGGTAAATTTCCCGGCGGCTTCCTGAAACGCGAAGGCCGACCGACCACCAAGGAAACGCTCACTTCCCGGCTCATGGACCGGCCCATCCGGCCGCTCTTCCCCGAGGGGTTCAACGACGAAGTTCAAATTCAATCCTCCGTTCTCGCGAGCGATCGCCAGACCGATGGCGACATCCTGGCGATGATCGGCGCCGCCGCGGCGCTGGGCATCTCGTCGCTGCCATTTCAAGGCCCACTTGGCTCGATTCGATTGGGACTGATCGACGGCCAGTTCGTGCCGTTCCCGACACACGATGAATTGGAATTTAGCGAGCTTGATCTGATCGTCTCTGGCAGCCGCGATGCCATTTTGATGATCGAAGGTTTCTCGCGCGAGATGGCCGAAGACAAGATGGCGGAGGCACTTGCGGTCGCGCACGGGTACGTCCGGCAGATTTGCGATCTGCTGGACGAACTGGTCGCCAAAGTCGGCCCCGAGAAGATGCAGTTCGTGGCCCCGCCCTCCGACGGCCTCAAAGACCAACTCGCCGAGAGGTTTTACAGCCAACTCAAGGCAGCCAAACAGACCGCGGGAAAACAGGACCGCGCCGATGCAGTGCGTCAGGTCAAAGAGCAGGCGCTGGCCGGCCTGATCCCCGATCCGAAAGCACCCAACGCCCTCAAGCCCGAATCGTTCAGCAAAGAGTGGCACGATCTGGAGCAGCGCGCCGTGCGCGAATTGATCGTATCGGGCACTAGGGCCGATGGTCGCGACGGCAAGACGCTCCGCAAGATCGAATGCGCGATCGATGTACTGCCCCGGGTCCACGGGTCCGCCGTCTTTCAGCGCGGAGAGACGCAGGCTTTAGTTACCGTCACCCTCGGCACGGGTCGCGACGAACAGCGGGTCGACAACCTGTTCGCCGAGTATTCCAAGCGATTCATGCTCGATTACAATTTCCCGTCGTTTTCGGTGGGCGAGGTCCGGCCGATCCGCGGTCCCGGCCGGCGCGAAATCGGTCACGGCATGTTGGCCGAGCGAAGCGTTAATCCCGTGCTGCCCGATCACGACGAGTTTCCCTACACGATTCGCGTGATTTCCGACATTCTGGAATCGAACGGCTCCAGCTCGATGGCTTCGGTGTGCGCCGCGACGCTCGGGCTAATGGCTGCCGGTGTGCCGATCACCAATCCGGTGGCTGGCATTTCCATCGGACTGGTGAAGCAAGACGGCAAATGGGTATTGCTCACCGACATCATCGGCGACGAAGACCATTACGGCGATATGGACTTTAAGATCGCCGGCACTCAGAACGGCATCACGGGCATTCAGCTCGATCTGAAGATCGACGGCATCAGCGAAGAAATCATCCGCGCGACGCTCGTTCAGGCCCGCGAGGCACGGATCGAGATCCTGCGGTCGATGCTGTCGGCCATCTCGCGGCCGCGGGCCAACACGGCTGAAACCGCGCCGCGACTGGTGCGCACGAAGATTGATCCCGAGAAGATCGGCCTGTTGATCGGGCCGGGCGGAAAGACGATTCGCGGCATTCAGGAAGATACCGGGGTCACCATCGACGTGGAGGAAGATGGCCGGGTCACGATTGCCGCCGACAATGAAGCCTCGGTGCAGGCGGGTCTGGCGCGAGTCGAGGGTCTTACCGCATCCGTCCAGGTAGGACGCATTTACCAGGGCCGCGTCACGAGCGTGAAAGACTTCGGCGCTTTCGTCGAAATCCTTCCTGGCAAGGACGGCCTATGCCACATCAGCGAACTGTCGAACGAATACGTTTCCAGCGTTGGCGACGTTTGCCGGGTCGGCGACCAGATGACGGTCAAGGTGATTGCCGTCGATGACCAGGACCGCGTGAAGCTCAGCCGCCGCGCCGCGATGGCCGAAGCGAACGGCGAGGGAAACGGCGACGAGTGAAAAGAATGACGAATTCCCGAATGATGAATGACGAATGGAAGAAATTCGTGTCTTTCATTCGTCATTCGTCATTCGTCATTTTCTCTTTCATTCGTCATTCGGAAATTCGTCATTCTCCATGGTTCTTCCCGACCAATCCGGCGCGGCCGTTCAGCGGTTGATGGACCAGTACACGGAGATTGCGCGCTTGGCGGGGGCGCTGGCCCACGAGATCAAGAATCCGCTGTCGACGATTCGGCTCAACATGCAATTGTTGGCCGAGGAGCTTGAAGAACCTCACACGCCGGCCCAGCGGCGGGCGCTGAAGCGAGTGGAGATCGTCCACCGCGAGTGCCAGCGGCTGCAGGATTTGCTGAATGATTTTCTCAACTTCGCCAAGATCCGGCGCCTCCACCTTGTGCCGGTCGATCTGAACGAAGAAATTCGCGCAGCGCTCGAATTCTTCGAGCCGGAGGTGGCCGACATCGGCATTGAGGTTCTTCCTTATTTTGATCCGGACTTGCCGACGGTATTACTCGACCGCGAATCATTTCGGGGAGCGCTGCTCAACCTGCTGATCAACGCCAAGCAGGCGATGCCCGAGGGGGGGCAACTGGTTGTCCGCACTCGAACGTCCGGTAATCGCGTGGCGGTTCACTTGATCGACAGCGGTTGCGGCATGGACGAACGGACCGCCGCCCAGATGTTCGATGCGTTTTTCTCCACGAAGCCTGGTGGTTCCGGACTCGGCTTGCCAACCACCAGCAAAATCATCGAAGCTCACGGCGGAACTATTAGCGTGGAGAGCGAGCTTGGTCGTGGCACGCACTTCACCGTCGAGTTGCCCGCGGTGCCGCGGCTGGGCAGCAAGTCATAGGCTCTTCCGCGTGAGTAGGAGCCGATCCGTTAGCCTTCTTCCGCTCACCTACTCACATCGGCGCTCGTATCGTATCATCGACCTCATGCCCCCCGCTCGAACTACCGCCAAAGCCAGTCTGCCGATCAAGGTGCTGGTGATCGACAACGACGCTGCCCATGCGGAGGCGATGGCCGACAGTTTGCGCCGGACGGGCTACGAATGCACGGAGGCCGACTCCGGCAAGCGCGGCGCGGAGCTGCTGGAGCGCGACAGCTTTGAGATTGTCGTCACCGATCTCAAAATGCCGGACGTGGGTGGGCTTGAAATTCTGGCACGCAGCAAGGAACTACTGCCCGATGCCGAAGTGATTCTCGTCACGGGTCACGGCACGATCGAGTCGGCCGTCGAGGCGATGCGACAAGGAGCGTTTAACTACCTGCTAAAACCGCTCGATTTGCAGCAACTGAGGGCGGTCGTGGATACCGCCGCGCGAAGCCAACATCTCCGCCGGGCGAATGCCGAATTGAGTAAGCGGCTCGACGAACGATTCGGTTTCGAAGGGATCATTGGCAACAGTCCTGCGATGCAGGAAATGATTGACCGCCTGCGGCGCATCGCTCCGACCGACGCCACCGTGCTGATTCAAGGCGACACCGGCACCGGGAAGGAACTGGTCGCACAGGCGATTCACCAAAACAGCCCCCGCAAATCGCGACCCTTCGTGGCGCTCAACTGCGCGGCGCTCAGCGAGAACATTCTTGAAAGTGAACTCTTCGGCCACGTAAAAGGCGCCTTCACCGACGCCGCCCGCGATCGCATTGGAAAGTTCGAGTATGCCGACGGCGGAACACTTTTCCTGGACGAAGTCGGCGACATGCCGCTGCCCACGCAAATTAAGCTCTTGCGAGTTTTGGAAAGCGGCGAGATTACCCGCGTCGGCTCTAACGAGATTATCAAAGTGAATGTGCGGATCGTATCGGCCACGAACCGCGATCTGGAGACGGCCATAGCCGCGGGAACGTTCCGCGAGGATCTGTATCATCGGCTCAAGGTGGTGACGATCACTTTGCCCCGGTTGGCCGAGCGACGCGAGGATATCCCGCTGTTGATGGAGCATTTCATCCAGATGCATGCCAGCCGGCATCACAAGCAAATTGAAGGCTTGACGACCGCCGCCCGCCGAAGGCTTCTGGCGAATGAGTGGAAGGGGAACGTCCGCGAACTGAAGAACATTATCGAGAGCATGGTCGTCGTTGACTACGACGGCGTGCTCGACTTGGACGACTTGCCGCCGGAGCTGAACAGTCGAGACGCCGAACCGACGCCGAACGGCATGGGCGACTTGCACGAGTTAGTCGGCAGGCCGCTCACCGAACTCGAACGCTTGTTCGTCGGCGAGACCCTGAAAGTCACCGCCGGAAATCGCGAAGAAGCCGCCAAGATGCTCGGCATCGGCGAACGAACGCTGTATCGCAAGATCAAGGAATTTGGACTCACTTAATTGCGGATTTGGGATTGCGGATTGCGGATTGAAAGAAATGTTTTTCAATCCGAAATCCGAAATCCGAAATCCGAAATCCGAAATCCACCCATGCCCATTCAACTTCTCTCGCCGAGCGTTGTGAATAGGATTGCCGCTGGTGAGGTGATCGAGCGACCGGCGAGCGTGGTCAAGGAGCTTATCGAGAACGCCGTCGATGCCGGCGCGACGCGGGTCGACGTCGCGCTGGAGCAGGGCGGAAGTGAGCTGGTCCGCGTGACCGACGACGGCTGCGGCATACCGGCCAGCGAGTTGTCGCTTGCGGTGACCAACCACGCCACCAGCAAGATCAACACGGCGGACGATTTGTTTCAGGTGGCAACGCTCGGCTTTCGCGGTGAGGCACTGGCGTCGATCGCCGAGGTTAGCCGACTGACGCTGCGCAGTCGCACGGCGGAGGCCGCGGCCGGAGCGGAGTTGCGGGTGATCGGGGGCGCGGCGCAGGCCATCGAGCCAGCGGGTTGTCCCGTGGGGACGACGATTGAGATCGGGCAGTTGTTCTTCAATACGCCCGTGAGGCAAAAATTCTTGCGCAGCCCGCAAACGGAGATGGGCCACGCCGCCGAGGCGTTTATTCGCGTGGCGCTCGGGCATCCGCGAGTCCACTTCCGGCTCACGCATGGGGGTCGGACGGTTCACGATTTACCGCCGGCGACTGACTGGCAGGTTCGTATCGGGCAACTCTTCGGAGCGGAAATAGCTGAGACGCTCATCGAGATCGACAGCCACGACGGCCCGGTGCGACTGAGCGGATTTGCGGCCAATCCGATGCACAGTCGGGCGAACAACCGGCTCCAGTATTTGTTTCTCAATGGCCGAGCGATTCGCGATCGCTCTCTGCAACATGCCCTTGGCGAGGCCTATCGGGGACTGCTGCTCACGGGACGGCAACCGATTTGCTTCTTGCGGCTCGACATGCCACCGGCGCAGGTGGACGTGAACGTTCACCCCACGAAGCTTGAGGTCCGTTTCCAAGACGCCGGCCGGTTATACAGCCAGCTTTTAGGAACGTTGCGGACAAAGTTCTTAACGACCGATCTCAAGGCGCTGGCGCGCGGGCCGGCGGACGCAGGCAATTCGTCGCCGGACGATGAGATAGCAGCCGCGACAAATGGCGCAAGCCAATTGGTCGATTGGGTGAAGGGCCAATTGAGCCAGCAGCGGATGCCAATGGACGGCCCGATGCCGATTCGTCCGCACTTTGAGTCCAATATCCCGCTGACGCTACACCAACTCCCCGGCACGGAACCGATCGCGCCCGCTGCGTATCGCTATGACGCAGCACACGGTGGCGATGGAAAAGCGATTCAATTGCATAATCGGTATCTGGTCGTCGAAACCGAGGGCGGCATGGAAGTCATCGATCAACACGCGCTGCATGAGCGGATTCTGTACGAGCAAATTCGCGACAAAGTGCTCAGCCACGGGCTGGAAACGCAAAAGCTGCTCGTGCCGGAGCCAGTCGATCTCTCGGCACAAGAGGCCGCGATAGCGCAGGAGAACTCGGAGCTACTCGCGAAGCTGGGCGTTGAAGTACAACCGTTCGGGGGCGAGACCGTGTTGGTGTCGAGCTACCCGGCCATGCTTGCCAACCTGCCACCCGCGGAGGTATTGCGAGAGCTTATCGAGCGGCTGATCGCCGGCGGCGCCAGTCCCGATCCGCACGAAATCCTCGACGACCTGCTCCACACAATTGCTTGCAAGGCGGCGGTCAAGTACGGCGACCACCTTGCCCCAGAAGAGATCGACGCCCTGCTCGCCCAGCGGCAGATCACGGAAAACCACCACCACTGCCCCCACGGCCGACCCACGGCCCTGGTCTTTACCTGCGAGGAGCTAGACAAGCAGTTTAAGCGGATTTGATGGGTGAGAATAGTCGTTAGTCGTTAGTTCTAAAGACAATTGCAGTGTGCGCGGGTGTGAACCACAATAGAATAGCTGTGCGACGGTCAATCCTGATTGGCGGGTGCCACTCCGCGTCGCGGCAAGTCATTCCCTGCCCCAGAATCCTGACCTCTCGCACCCCTCCCCATGATTTGTGTCAGCATCGGCCGTAGCCGGCATAAGCACATGATGGCCGAGCATCGCCACCTGGTGGAGCAAGGGGCGAAGCTGGTCGAGCTGCGCCTGGACTACATCGGCAGCCGCGTGAACATCCAACGGTTGCTTAAAGATCGCGGCTGCCCCGTGATCATCACCTGCCGCCGCGAGCAGGACGGCGGAAAGTACGTGGGCACCGAGGACACCCGCGAGATGATGCTCCGCCAGGCGATAGCCGAAGGCGCCGATTATGTGGATCTGGAGGAGGACGTAGCCGCCAGGATTCCTCGGTTCGGAAAAACGAAGCGGATCATCAGTTATCACAACTTTCGCAAGACGCCCGACGACCTGCGCGAATTGCACGATCGCCTTGCGTCGCTCGATGCGGACATCGTCAAGATCGCGACGATGGCTCAAAATCCGCACGACAATGTGCGGATGCTCGAAATGGTACATGAAAGCGAGATTTCGACGGTCGGCATGTGCATGGGCGATATCGGCACACCGTCGCGGATCCTGCATGCCAAATTCGGTGGCCCGTTCACGTACGCCACTTTCCATCACGAGCGGGCGCTCGCGCCGGGGCAGCTTAGTTACCAGCAAATGATGGAAATCTATCGCTACGAGCAGATCAACAAAGACACGATGGCCTTCGGCGTCATTGCCGATCCGATTGGACACAGCCTCAGCCCGCAGATTCACAACGCGGCGTTCAGGGAACTCGGCATCAACGCGGTGTACGTCCCGTTCCGCATCCCATCCGATTCGCTCGGCGATTTTATCGCCGACGTGCCGCGACTTGGCATCCAGGGCCTGAGCGTTACGATTCCCCACAAGGAAGCAATCGCCAAGTTCCTGACCAAAGTCGATCCCGCGGTCAAAGGCATCGCGGCGGTGAATACGGTGGTGTACCGGGACGGCCAGTTCCTGGGCTACAACACCGATTACAAGGCGGCAATCGACAGTCTCGAAAACTCGTATGGAGCGATTGGAGCCAATCCCAGCCCGCTCAAAGACAAACGGGTATTAGTGTTGGGCGCCGGTGGCGTGGCGCGGGCAGTCATGTACGGCCTGCAGCGGCGCGGCGCCAAGACGGTCATCGCCAGCCGCACTCGCGGCAGGGCCGATCGGCTGGCCGACGAGTTCGGCGGCCGCGCGGTCGATTGGGCCGCGCGCCACAATGCGCCGCTGGACGTGCTCATCAACTGCACGCCAATCGGCATGCACCCCAATGTCGATGAGACCCCGTTTCATAAGTCGTATCTAAAGCCCTCCACGCTGGTTTTCGATACCGTTTATAACCCCGAATCAACACTGCTGATCAAGGAAGCCCGCGGGCACAACTGCCGGGTCGTAACGGGGGTCGAGATGTTTATCCGCCAGGCGGCGCTGCAGTTTCTGTTGTTCACCGGCCGCGAGCCACCGGTGAAGATCATGCGCGATACGCTCAAGCGGGCCATCGGCCCCGTTCGCTACGGCGCGGAGCCTCAGCCCGAACCAAGCCCAGAATGAAACGATTGGGAATTTCGGATTGCGGATTAAATTCATGCCGCCTTCCTTTCCCCTATCCCTGTCTTTCTTCACTTCTACCTTCTCACATCGTACATCTGCCTTCCTCCATGCCCGCCAACGTCTTTCTCATCGGTTACCGCGGCACGGGCAAGACGACGGTGGCGCAACGCCTTGCGCTGAAGCTCGGCTGGGAGTGGGTCGACGCCGACGTGGAGGTTGAGTTGTGCGCCGGGAAGTCCGTTGCCGAAATCTTTGCACAAGAGGCAGAGCCTGCGTTTCGCGATCTGGAGGAATCGGTCGTGGCGAAACTGTGCCAGCGGGCGGCGCAGGTGGTAGCCCTGGGTGGCGGAGCCATTCTGCGACCGTCCACACGCGAGCGGATTGGGCAGGCCGGCTTCGTGGTGTGGCTGACGGCCACGCCGGCGACGATCGCCGAGCGGCTGGCGGCGGACGCTACAACTGCTACACGTCGCCCAAACCTCACCCCACTGAGTGGTCTGGCGGAAATCGAGCAAGTGCTCCGCGAGCGATCGCCGATCTATCAAGCGTGTGCAGATCTGACCATCGACACCGAGACTCGGTCGCCGCAGGATGTGGCCGACGAAATCGCCGCGCATCTCAGGCCCGCGATGTAGATTTTACGGACTCTACATTGAACAACTGCAACCGCTAATCGACGCTAATGTTCGCTAATCATGGACGCGTTTTTTATCATTATTATTAGCGCCTATTAGCGTTCATCAGCGGTTCGTGACTTGGACGCTTCATGGAACTGCGACTTGCAGCACTGGCGATTCTAGGGGCTTTTGGCGGCTGCCTGATCAACGCGGCGATTGACGCCTGGGCCTGGCAGCCGCGGCGAGTGTCGCCGTGGCTGCGCCGCTCGGCGAGCGCGCCCTCGCGCAAGTGGCTCGACCGTTTGCCGATGATCGGATGGTGGCGTTTGCGCCGCGAGGCAAAGCTTCATGGCACCGGGTTTTGGATACGCCCGCTGGCGATCGAACTCGCGTGCGGCATCGGCTTGGCTGCGCTCTACCGATTCGAGGTGATGCAGCTCGGCTTAATCGCTCCGCAGCTTCCGGCCGGACTCCCTCCAATTGATCCGGCCTCCGTGGCCGGCGTAGCGCATGCACAGTTCGCCAGTCACGCAATTCTCGCGGCGCTCATGTTGATCGCGAGCTTCATCGACATCGACGAGCGGCTGATTCCCGATCAAGTGACCGTACTCGGCACCTTGCTGGGGCTGCTGTTGGCGTCGTTATTGCCGATGGCGTTCTTGCCACAGGTGACTGAAAGGTTAGCCCAGCCCTCGATCGGCACCCAAATTCAACGGCCGGGCGGTGCGCCCGTGATCGGACCCCAGGGCGGAACGCTGTACGTCGAACCGATTCACGCGGCCGCGCCCAACGATTGGCCCGAGACCCTTCGCGGTCGTTCGGGACCGGCGCTCGTGGTGGGTCTCGCTTGCTTCTGGCTGTGGTGCTTCGCGCTGACGCGGCGAATTTGGCGTGGCCGCCGCGGGCCGATATTTGCGTTGCAATTGATTACCGCGCGTCTGGTTCGTGACCTTCGCTCGCAACCCTTGTTTGCAATCTGGCTCGGCGGAACGCTTGCCGTCTTCGTGGTCTGGCTCATCGGCGGCGGCGCCTGGATCGGACTGCTTACCGCATTGATCGGCCTGGTGGTCAGTGGCGGTATCGTGTGGATCATCCGCATCGTCGGCACTGCGGCTATGCGTCGCGAGGCGATGGGTTTCGGCGACGTAACCTTGATGATGATGATCGGCACGTTCCTCGGCTGGCAAGCGGGCCTGGTGATTTTCTTTCTTGCGCCGTTACCGGCACTGGTGATTGGCCTGGGGCAACTGCTACTGAGGCGGGGCGATGTGATTCCTTACGGGCCGTTCTTGTGCCTCGCAGCGGCGGCGGTTGTTGTCGCGTGGCCAACGGTTTGGGACCGCACGATCCTGGTGTTCGGCGTGCCGCACCTGCTCGCGGCGGTGCTGCTGGTTTGCTTCGTCATGCTGGGCGTAATGCTCTACGTCTGGCAGATAGTTAAACGGGTGCTGTTTGGAATTGAATTCGAGTAGCGAAATGTCGTTTGGCCGCGAAACTTGGACCGACTTGAATGCGGGGCGCGAAGCCATCCGCCGGCGGCGTTACGGCGTCATCGAGACGGCGGGCGGGCAACTGCAATCGATCCACCTGCGGCCATGGCCGACACTACTTGCGCTCCGCGATTTGTGGCCGGTGGGGGACGAGTACCACGCCCGCGGACCGGCGGACCGCTGCTGGCTCTATTACAATCAACCGCGGAACATGCCCGGTTTCCTGGCCCTGAAGTACATTGTTTCCACTCGCGGCACGAGCTACGCCACCTCCCGCGCGGCGCTGGCGGCATTGGAACAGATTGCGAAGCTAAAGCGGAGCGACGCGCTCGTCTGCGACGCAGCCAACACCCGGCTCTCCGACCGCCTGCTGGCGCGGCTCGGTTGGGAGCCGCACAAACCGCAGCGCTGGCACCGCAACTTCATCCGCCGCTTTTACGGCCAAGGCTATAGGGGATGTGAGATGTGAGAAGTCAGAAGGCAGAAGTGAAGACGATCCTTTTCCGATTTCCGAACTTCTGCCTTCTCACATCAAACATCTTACATCCGACACCATGCTAGCATCGCTCTCAATTGACCTTGGCCACTCCCCGCGCCTTTGTTATCGTCCCGCTGCTTGCACGTGCGCTTGTCCGTCAAATTCTCTCGCGGGTTTGCCATGCCGCCGCGTGGCGTGATTCTGGTATTCGCTTGGCTGCTGCCCTTGGTCGGCGGTTGCGGGCGGGTTGTGTTCACGCCCAACACGCAGCAGCAGGCGATGACGCTTACCCCGCCGCAGCAGGAGGCCCTCGCGCAGCAAACGCAGCAGATTCAATCGCGGGCCGCGGCGCTCGATCGGGACAATCAGGAACTCGAAGCCTTGCTCGCCCAATCGCGACAACAGCTTCAACTTCTCCGCGATCAGGTGGTGGCCACCCAGGATCAATTGCGTGCGACGACCGGTCAGCTCGCCGTAGCACAGCAAGACAATTCCACGCTTAAGGACCGTACACAGGCCCTCGCCGCTTCGAGCCAACAACGTGCAGTGGCCGAAATCCGCGCGAATAACACCCTGCTGCGACCGCTGACACTTTCCCACCTGCCGGGTGTCGAGGTTCGGCAGGATGGCGACACAATTCGGGTGACGATTCCAGGCGATCAACTCTTCACTTCTGGCACCGCCCAACTTCAACCAAGTGCCGAGCAGCTTGTGCGGACCGTGGCCCAAGACTTGCTGACGAACTATCCGCAGCAACTGATCGGCATTGAGGGACACACCGATAGCGGCCAGCTACTATCTCCGCAGTTCCCTTCAAGCCACCATCTCGCGGTGGCGCAGGCGACAGCCGTCTACGATGTGCTCCGCCGCGGAGTGAACGCCGCGCCGCAGCAGTTTTTTCTGATCGCCCACGGCGCGAATCACCCCCTCGTCTCGAACGCCACCCCAGCCGGCCAAGTGAAAAATCGGCGGATCGAGTTGGTAGTGTATCCCGAGACGGTGCGGGCGCGGTAGCTCTATATAGCCGACCCATCCTGGGTCGGCGTCCAATCGGCTTGCAAGTGGCGAGTTCGTTCTCGGAAGCGTATATTGGCGGTACGATTGAGGAGAGCCCCATGGATACGCCAGATACTGAACACGCAGCGCGCATTTGGACTCCTACCCAGCTCCGCAAGCTCTCGCCGGAGGAGAGGGGTGCAATTCTTGCCGCCGCCGCGGCTTTAGCTGAGGAGATGTACCGGAACGATCCGGAGCTGACGGCGTTTGAAGCGATTGGAGTAGACGATTTGTTCGGAGAAAGTTCCAATTCAATATACTGCCGCTAAATATTGATTCAGATGAGACGACGATTCACGATGGAACCAACTTGGAAACATGCAGATGTCTTTCCCGTGATCGCCCGTATCATTGAGGAAGCGCATCGTCAAAATCACGATTACATTTCTGCTCAAGAAATTGCGGAGAATCTTTTGCGAGACAGCGAGGGGCAAAGACTTGTCGATGCGGCGCATACCGAGCAAGAGGAAAAGCAGTCGCTTCAGTGGCTGGCCAGCAACATGGTTTCCTGGTTCAGCCAGCGCATTACCATCGGTGAATCGGAGTGGACCTCGGCATTCGAGCGGATCAAGCGCAACGGGGTGTGGGCATACAGGCCTAGGATTTCCACTTAATTCAAGGTGTTACGAACTAACGATTTCATTCCGGACCAGGATGGTCCGGCTATATATACACATGCTCGCGATCATCGACTACGAAATGGGCAACCTCCGCAGCGTCCAGAAGGCACTGGAGCGCGTCGGGGCGCAGGCCGTGATTACGAGCGATCCCGCCGTGGTGGCCGATGCGTCGAAAGTCATTCTGCCGGGCGTGGGAGCGTTTCGCGATGCGATTGCTGCGCTGCGCCAGCGGAAGCTTGTCGAACCGATCAAGGCGGCGATCGAGGCGGGCAAGCCGTTCTTGGGGATCTGCCTCGGGTTGCAGCTTCTCATGGAGCGCGGCTACGAGGATGGCGAACACGAAGGGTTGGGCGTCCTTGCGGGAGACTGCGTGCGATTCGACGTGCCGCGCCAGTACAAGGTTCCCCACATGGGCTGGAACCAGGTCCGTTTCCGCCAGCGGCCGGCGATCTTCGAGGGGATCGGCGACGGCGCCCACTTCTATTTCGTTCACTCTTACTATGTCGTCCCGCGCGACGATTCGGTGATTGCTACCGAGACTGATTACTCACAGCCGTTCTGCTCCAGCATTGCCCGCGGCAACTTGTTCTCCACGCAGTTTCACCCGGAAAAGAGCCAGGCGAATGGGTTGCGGCTGCTAAAGAATTTTGCGGAGTTGCCGTTATAGGCTATCGGCACGAAGCGGGGCCTCGCCATGTGCGGTCAGCTTTGCCACGTGTCAGCGCAGAACCACTGTTTTTCTAGAGGATTGCCACATTGCCACTTCCAGCGGGTGAGGCAAAGCTGGTGGCAAAGCTGACCCAGGAGTATCCTGCCGCTTACGGCTTACCGCGAGTTTTCCGGGGATCAGTCGGATGCTGTCCCCTGGCGGAGCGAGTTTCCGGATAATCTTTGAGAAATGGAACCACTCTACCAGGACCGAACCGAGGCAGGGCGCGATCTGGCCGTCAAGCTCGCGGCTTACGCGAACCGACCCGACGTGCTGGTTCTGGCGTTGCCGCGAGGCGGCGTCCCCGTAGCGGCGGAAGTCGCGCGAGCTCTGCATGCTCCGCTCGACGTGTTTGTGGTCCGCAAGCTTGGTGTTCCCGGCTGGGAGGAACTGGCGATGGGCGCGCTGGCCAGCGGCGGAGTCCGCGTGCTCAACGAGGAGACGATTCGGGCCTACGGCATCCCTCACGACGCAATCGAACAAACGGCAGCCCGCGAGCAGGAAGAAATCATCCGCCAAGAAGGCATCTTTCGTGGAGCCCGCGCGGCTGCCAAGATTCAAGGCCGAACCATAATTCTCATCGACGATGGTTTGGCGACTGGCTCCACGATGCGCGCTGCCGTCGCGGCGATTCGCCGACAAGCACCGGCGCGTATCGTGGTTGGGGTTCCGGTCGGAGCGCCTGAAACGTGCGCCGAGTTTCAACACGAAGCGGATGAAGTGATCTGCGCTCGCACGCCGCGGCCTTTCTTCGGCGTGGGCATGTGGTTCGAAGACTTTTCGCAGACGACTGACCAAGAAGTTCGCAATTTGCTGGCTCGTTCTGCGGAAACCAGTGCGCCGTCCACAACTTCACTTTAGATGCCCCATGCCTTGGGTATATCGCTCGCGGCCAGCAGCGTCGTAAACCGCCGCTACTCGCGTGATTTACCGAACCCTTGAAATCGCGCTATATCTGTGGCATATTCGGCTTTTCAGCCGAACACAATTCGTGCGGGGCGGCGATGCAGATTTGGCCGGCGATTGATCTTCGAGGCGGAAAATGTGTCCGGCTGCGCCAAGGGGACTACCAGCAGGAGACCATCTTCGCCGACGACCCGGTGGCGGTTGCGCGAGGGTTTGCGGCCGACGGTGCAAAGCACCTGCATCTTGTTGACCTAGACGGCGCTCGCGAGGGCTTGCCCGTAAATCTGCCGGTGGTGCAAAACATTCTGGCGGCGGTGGAGTTGGAAATCGAATTGGGCGGCGGCATTCGCGACGACCAGTCGATTATGGAGCTGTTGGAGTTTGGCGTGCATCGGCTTGTTGTCGGCACCTCGGCGCTGAAGCAACCGGATTGGTTCCGCGAGGTTTGCCGGCAATTTCCGCAGCGGTTGGTGCTTGGAATCGATGCTCGCGACGGCCAAGTAGCGACCGACGGTTGGCTCCAGACAAGCGAGGTCCGGGCGATTGACTTGGCCCGAGAGTTCGCGGCCGAGCCGCTGGCGGCGATTGTTTACACGGACATCGCGACCGATGGTATGATGGCTGGGCCGAACGTCGCGGCGATGGCAGAAATGCAGGCCGCCGTGAACCTGCCAGTGGTGGCTTCCGGCGGCGTAACGACGGCCAGCGACGTGCAGGCGCTCGCAACGGCCGGAATGGCTGGCTGTATTATCGGGCGGGCATTGTACGAAGGCACCCTCACACTCAAAGAAGCTATTCGCGTGGGAGAAAAGGCATGAGGCGGCAGCGATCCGGGACATGAGACTCTGATGTGCGGCGTCGCTGGTTCAACCTGTCGGCCAAGAGGTCGACGCTTACTGCGGAGCTACTCTCATGATCATCCCCGTCGAGAACATTCGGAACATCGCCGTTTGCGGACACGGCAGCTCGGGCAAGACGACCCTCGTCGATCACTTGCTCACTCTGTCGGGCGCCGTCAAAGGGCAACACAGCGTCGACGACGGCACAAGCATTTGCGACTTCGACGAAGAAGAAAAGCATCACAAGCATTCGATCGAGGCAACGGTTGCGCATTGCGATCATGCGGGCAAAAGGCTCCACCTGATCGACACGCCCGGCTACCCCGACCTGATCGGCCAAACGATCGGCGCCCTCCGGGGCGCGGACAATGTATTGGTGACGATCGACGCCCACGCGGGGATTAAGGTCAACACGCGGCGGGTTTGGGAGGAGGCGAGCCGCGCAGGTCTGGGCAGAATCGTCTGCATCACGAAGCTCGATACCGACAATATCGACTTCCCTGGACTGGTCGATTCCATCAAAGAGGTATTCGGTACCCAATGCGTCCTGTTTAATGTTCCGGTGGGGCTGGGGCACGACTTAAAAGGGGTAACGAGCCTGCTCGCTCCGTTTTCGGCCAAGGATGCTCCCAGCGACTCGCAACCGGTGATGGACGTGTTGCCGCTCCGCGAGCAGGCGCTCGAATCGATCATCCAGGTCAGCGACTCGGCGATGGAGAAATACTTCGAGGGTGAAATGCCCACGGCCGAGGAACTTGCCCAGCTTACGGTCGAGGCGGTGAAGCAGGGCGTGGTTACGCCAATTGTGTGCGTCAGCGTGAAGCAAGGCGCGGGCGTCGACGAACTGCTGCAGGTGCTGACGCTGGCCACGCTTTCGCCCTCGGCGTTGCCACAGGCCGGCCGAAAGGATGGCGACGTGGTCACGCTTAAGGCCGATGCCAGCGCACCGTTGGCCGCGCAGGTGTTCCGCACGCGGATCGACCCGTTCGTGCAAAAGCTCAGCTTCATCCGCGTCTTTTCCGGCACGCTCAAGAAAGACGCCACGTTGCCTTCGCCGGGTTCTCGCAAGGGAATCAAGATTGGCCCGCTGTTCTCGCCGCAAGCGGACAAAATGGACCCGATCGACCAGGCTGGCCCCGGTATGATCGTGGCCGTCGCCAAGGCGGAGGATCTTCACACGGGCACGTCGCTGGGCGAGGTGGAGTTGCCGGCGCTCCGCTTTCCAACGCCGATGGTCGGCTTGGCCGTAGCACCCAAGAATCGCGGCGACGAGGTGAAGCTTTCCAGCGCGCTGCACAAGGTGACCGAGGAAGACTCCACGGTCCGGCTCGACCACGACGCCGAAACGAAAGAGATGGTGCTGACGGGCATGAGCGAGTTGCACCTGAATCTGCTCAAAGAACGCCTCAAGCGCCGCGATCACGTTGAAATCGAAACCCACGAGCCGAAGATTCCTTACCGGGAGACCGTCCAGACCGACGCTGAAGGAAGCTACCGCCATAAGAAACAATCGGGGGGTTCAGGCCAGTTCGGCGAAGTTCACATTCGCGTGTACCCGTTCCCCGAAGGCGCCAATCCCGAGGAATATGCGACCAAGGCGCGTTTCCCCCAGCTCAAGAATTTTCATCATCACCCCGAACCGAATTTTCTATGGGTCGATTCGGTGGTGGGCGGCACGATCCCTGGCAACTTCCTGCCCGCCGTTGAAAAAGGCTGCCTGGAACGGATCAAGAGCGGCGTGGTGGCCGGCTTCCCGGTGCAGAATATTTGCGTCGAGGTTTTTTACGGCAAGGACCACCCAGTCGACTCCAACGAAACGGCGTTCCGCATCGCGGGAAGCAAGGCGTTTGCCCAGGTGTTTAAAGAAGCGAAGCCAGCGCTGTTGGAACCCGTGGTGAAACTTCACATCACCGTGCCAGTCGATAAGGTGGGCGACGTTTCGAGCGATCTCTCTGGTCGCCGCGGTCAGATGGTCGGCATGGACTCCGCCGGTGCAGGCATGACCACTGTCGAGGCCCGCGCCCCGCTGGCGGAAGTGATGACCTATGCCCGCACCCTTTCCAGCATGACGGGCGGCCAGGGGAGCTACACCATGGAGTTCAGCCACTACGAGCCGGTCCCAGGCAACGTGCAGCAACAGGTCATCGCGTCGGCGAAGCTGAAGGTCGAAGAGGAGTAGCAGTTGTTCGCGTAATTTGGTCGAGCTAGTGCGCACGCGGCGCGTATGATTCGTCGCACAATCGACAGTTTGGGAAGGGGGATAGGGAGACAGCGGAGATTATGGAGATGTAAGGATGGACGAATGACGAGCGTTTGGTGCGGACAGCGAGATTTCACTCTTCTTCCATCCGCTGATCTTCTCCATAACCTAATCCCCCTTACGAAGCGATCTTGCTTCAGACGGGACGCTGCGGAGCATGAGCTTCTACGCAGCGATTCGCTTTCGCGCCGACCGCAGGTTCAGCATCTCCACAAACAGCGAGAAACCCATCGAGCTGTAGATGTAGCCGCGCGGAACGTGGGAGTGGAACGCCTCGGCCACCAGCACCACCCCGATTAAAATCAAGAACGCCAGCGCCAGCATTTTGACGCTGGGATGATTGTTTACAAAACGGGCGATCGGGCCGCTGAACGCAAGCATCACGGCGATGGCCAGCAGCACCGCGGTGACCATGATCGTCAGCGGCACCCAGCGGACTGAGTACTCGTCGGGCGGGACCATACCCACGGCGGTCAGCACCGAGTCGAGCGAGAACACGAGGTCGATTGCCAGAATCTGCATGAGCACCACCGCAAACGATGAATGTGTCTTTGTTTTCTTGTCTCCGTGGTCCTCGAGTTGATGTCCGATCTCCCAGGTCGCTTTGCCGATCAGGAATATCCCGCCCAAGAGTAAGATCAGATCCTTCCAGGTGATGGGTGTTATCCCTTGGGGCGCGTCCTCGCTATGCCCCGGCATTTCGAATGGCAACTCGAACAGCACGCTCTTATCCAGAGTGATGATCCACGACATGGCCAGCAGCAGGACGATGCGACCCACCGCTGCGAGCAGGAGGCCGATGGTACGGGCCTTGGGTTGCTGAGACTCCGGCAGCTTACCCGTCAAGATTGCCAGGAACACGACATTGTCGATTCCCAGCACGATCTCGAGGATCGCTAGGGTGAACAAAGCAAGCAGCGAATTGGGAGCGAGAAGTTCTTCCATGGCATTCACACCGGGGGCTTTAGGACCGTGCGAATGTATCAGCTTCGGCCCGCGCCCGGAAGATACTTAGCCGGAGTATCCTGCTCCAGCCATCGGCGCTTACCACCCGCTAGCCGCAATTGGCTCGGGAGATTGAAGTCGAGCGTGGGCTTGGGAACCTGCACTGCGGGGTGCTGCGGCCACCGGCACCATGCGGCCGATTGCAGTAGTATCACCTAGTTCCGGCTCGGATGGCTCGGGTCTACCGGGAACCCTCAACGCGGCGCCAATCGGCAACAGGTCGGGATTGCGGAGAACTTCGCGGTTCAACTCGAATAACTCCGGAGCCCGCTTCGCATCTTGCAGATAGCGTTCGGCCAATCGAGCCAAGGTGTCGCCATCGGCAACCAGATGGGTCCGCGAGACAATGACGGGCGGCTCGAACTCCCGTGGCACTGCCAGCGGCGAATTTGATTGCGGGGTATTGGTGGGCTTCACGACCGGGTCGGACGATGTCGCGGTGTTCAAGTCGATCGGCCCCACAAGGCGAGTGTTCGGCGTCACCGGTTGAGCCAACTTCACGCCGACGCCCGTCGAAGCGCCAATCTGCGGCGCGGGGTCGGAACTTTTCGCGGGCGCGCTCCCGCTCAGGCCTTGAAGTCGCGGCGTGTCGCGCGTCCACCACGCGTCGCGAGCCGCATCCGCAGGATGCGTCGTACCGTCACTGGCCAATGATGGCGACGGCTTAGCCCGGACTGGTTTCGCGTCATAGGAGTGCGACATAGCGGGCGCTGTGATCAGCCATTGGTCATTCGTTGCAGAATCGATCGCGGCTGCGGGCACGACCGAAGACAGCGGCGCGGCCTCGGCGTCCACTTCAACCGACCGCGGTGGGAGCGGATTCGGGTTGTCGCCCCGCACTGGAGCGAACCATCGCGGCTCGTCGGAAGTCGGCATCGCGCTACCGTCGGCTTCCGCCTCGGCGGCCGAAAGAATAACGCCCTCGGCGGGCGGATCGGCGTCGAAGTGAAGCAGGTGAGCCGCCCCGCCGGAAGAACTTTCCGGCGACGGCGCAGCATCGGCGTGTAACCTTAACGGTGCGGTAGCGGCAAGGGCATCGGGTGGCCCGACACGTAGCGCCTCCGGCGACAGGTTCAAATCATGAACGACCTGTGGCGTGTCGGCGGGGGGGCCACACAAATAGGCGAGTCCCAGGCCCAGCGCCACCAGAGCGGTGGCGCCCATCAACTTGCTGGCTTCGTTCACGGATGATCTCGCAAGAAGCGGCGATGCCCGCGCGCCGGCATAGCCTACCGGCTATCGCCTACGCCCAGACACGGGAGTTCATCCGTGAATCAAACGCGAACCCTATTCCTCCAGCAAGGCTCGCACTCCATGAATTCTTCGACCGGATGGCGGTGCGACTAGATCGTCGTGCTACGCAAAAACGCAAATTGTTCGATCCGCGCGGCAAGCTATGCGACGCGGGAAAAGATTGCCGCGTAGGTAAGTGCTGCGGGCGCTCGGGAAGCGAGCCAAGTACCCTACGCCGTTAACCTCTTGTCGTAAATGCGACAAGCAGTATGGCCCCTGCGTTGCATTCTTTATCCCGGAGGGATCGCAGCCATTAGCCGGTGGTCGCGAAGCGCACCACCGGAATCAGGGAACACTTTGAGTAGCACCCCGGCAGGGGTGCCAGCAATTGAGCGACGCTTGGTGTTGCTGGCACCCCTGCCGGGGTGCAACTCCACTTAGTCAATTTTCCGGCGGTGGCGCTGCGCTTACCGCCGGCTAATTGCTGCCAAGCCTCCGGCTTGAAGTGCGACAACGTAGCATACTATGGAAAATACTAGTCACCCCACGTCATTTTCCGCTCGGCGAAGTCTCCGCGTCGCCCGCGATCCACAACAGAATCGGGGCGGCGATGTAAATCGAGCTGTAAGTGCCCGCGATCAAGCCCACCATCAAAGCGAACGCAAACGCGTGAATACCAGGCCCGCCGTAGATGTACAGAATCAGCACGACGAGGAACGTGGTAAAGAATGTCAATATCGTGCGGCTCAAGGTCTGGTTGATGCTCAAGTTGACCATATCCACCGTAAGCTTCGGGCTTTTACCCTTCACTTCGCGAACGCGGTCGAACGTGACGATCGTATCGTTGAGCGAGTAGCCGATGAGCGTCAACAGCGCGGCCAGCACGGAAAGCCCAATCTGGAACGAATCAACTTGCAAGAATCGGGCTACTGTCGGCACAGCTTCCACAAAGTACGAGCTAAGTGCGAGCATGCCGAGCGTGACCAACACGTCATGAAATGACGCAGCCACCGCGGCGATGCTAAAAGCAAAGTTTTGGAATCGCAGCCAGATGTAACCCATCACCCCCACCAGGCTAATCAGTGTCGCGTACAGCGCCTGCCGCTGGAGGTTGCCGGCAACGCGGCCGCCGATCTTATTGGCCAGGGGAAATATCGCCTCATTATTCATTTCACTCGCCAGCCCCGTGAGGATCGGCTCAGCCGATTCAACGGGCAATGGCAGCCTCACGTTCCATTCGTAGATTTTCTGGCTGCTGCCAAAGTCGTGGCCCGGCGCAGTGAGCACCGGCGTAATGCCTTCGTGACCAGCCGCCTCGAGCGCGATCATCAATCGGGCCAGAAGGGCATCGTGGGTGATTCCCGAATCGGGGTCCGCCTCCGATCCGAACTCAAGTGTGGCTTCGGTTCCGGTCGCGTCGCCGGCGGTGTAGGCGGCAACATCCCGGATCTCCAATTGATAGGTCTTAAGCTGGCCCTCAAAAACGTCTTCGAGCGTCAGTTCGACCTTGGCCACGGAGTCGACGCTGCTGTCGATCGTATAGGTCGTCTCGCCGGCGCCTCGTTCCACGACGAGCAGGTTGAATTCGTCGAGGTCCGATTTATCTTCGAGAAGTCGGCGAACGTCGGCGAGCGGCATTTTCGCTTCCTCTTCAAGAACCATGGTCACCGATGTGCCACCCGTAAAATCGATATCGAGCAAGTCGTTGCCTCGTTGGAACACCGCTACTAGGCCCACCCCGACGAGTAGCAAGGAAGCGACCATCGCGGGAGTCCGCCACTTCATGAAATCGAAATTCGCCGACGCCAGAATCCGCATCATTTGCAAGCGGGTGATCCAGCGGCGGCGCTCGGCGATGTCGAATACAATCCGCGAGCAGAAAATCGCGGTGAACATGCTCATCACGATGCCGATGATCAGCGTGACCGCGAAGCCGCGCAGTTGGTCGGTGCCGATGGCGTAGAGCACGAAGCCTGTGATCAGGGTTGTCAGGTTCGAGTCGATGATCGCCGTGCTCGCGCGGTCGAAACCGTTGCGGATGGCCATCCGAAGGGCCGAACCTCGGTCCAGCTCTTCCCGCATCCGCTCGAAAATTAACACGTTGGCGTCGACCGACATGCCAATGGTTAGCACCAAGCCCGCCAGACCCGGGAGCGTAAACGCCGCGCCGATCAGGTACATGGTTCCGATGGTCAACACGAGATTGGCGATGAGCGCCATGCAGGCCACGACACCGGCAAATCGGTAGTAAACGGCCATGAACAAAAGCACGGCGATTAACGAGGCAAGAATGGACAGCGCTCCCATGCGAATTGTCTCGAGGCCCAACGTGGGGCTGATAACCTCTTCGCTAATCGGTTCCTTGACCAGTTCGGCGGGAAGCTTGCCGGCGGTGAGAACGTCGATGATGTGGTCCACGTCTCGTTCCGTCATGCCGCGGCCACTGATCTCGCCGCTGCTCGTAATGCGACTGTTGATGCTCGGAGCCGACAGCAACCGCTTGTCGAGAACGATTCCCAGGAATCGGTATTGATTGGTGGAAGTCGGAAGATTTCTCCCCGTCAGGTCGCCGAAAAGCTCTGCGCCTATCGAATCGAAATGGAATAGCACCTTGGATCCACCCGTTTCACCGAAGCCCTTGGAAACCGACGAGATATGATCCCCGGTGACTTTAAAGGGGTCGATCAGCACGAGCGCCTCGGGGCGGCCATTGGCGAGTCGCTTCACCAGCCCAATGCCATCGGGGTTCTGGATGTCGTCGCTAAATTCGTTGGTGTCGAACCCAACCCATTCTGCCGCCGGTCGTCCGCCGACCGTGAGGATCTTTTGCTCAGGCGGCAACCGGAGAGATTGTTCGATAAACCCCTGGTCGCTCGGGCGTCGGGAGTCAGCCGTGATGCGGAACTCGAGTTGCCCAAGAGCGGTAATGTTCCGCTTGACATACTCTAAATCCTCCGCGCCCGTCCTGGGAATGATGATCTCAATCGCATCGCCATAGCGGCGGATCGTAACTTCCTTCGTGCCCGAAGGGTCGATCCGCTCTTTGAGCGCACCGATCAGTTTGTCCATATCGGCGTTCCCTCGACCGCCGGCCGAAGCCTGCGGTTGCTGACCCGGCTCCGTGGTGGCGCCGCCGCCACCGGAATCCACCAACTCATAGATGAGCGTGATACCACCGCTGAGGTCGGGGCCACCTTTGAATTCACCGGTCGAGATTGCCAAGATCGCCGCCGCGAGCGTGCCGATGACGAGCGCAATCTTCCAGCCGTAATCGGGCATCTTCAGCGAGTTCGCGATAAAGTTGCCGACGACAATCGGGATGATAAACAGCGCCAGCAGCATCGCCACGAGGCGGGCGATTTCCCAGTTGCTGGCCTCGTCGGCAGCGTCGGGGTTGAGAATCTCGGCGGGTATCGATTCACTCGGCGCTGGTGCATCGGAAGGTTGGTTGCCTGCGGGTGGCTGACTGCCCGTTGCGGCTGGATCGACTGCCGGCGGCTGAGTCTCGGTCTCGGCTACCGGTGGTGCGGCCGGCGGGGTGGCGGGAGGCGTTGCCGGCTCCGCGTCGGGCACCGATTCCGCGGGTGCCGCGGCAGCGGGTGGAGTCGAAGCGGGGGCCGGTTCGGCTGCGGCATCCGGCGCCGGTTCGGTTTCGGCATCCGGAGCCGCTTCGGTCGCCGGCGCCGCCGGGGTGTCGGCGGGTTCTTGACCGATCGAGGTCGCCGGCTCGGTTAGCAGCAGGACCAATCCGAAAATCGCCAGTGCGGCAACAGAAACACGCTGAGTCTTCATATGCTTATGGTTGAAAAGAACTCGCGACGGGCCGGAGCACGTCACGCGCGGAGGATTATTTCTTCGATTGAGGTTCGGCCGCTTTGGCAGTGGAATCGGCTTCGTCGGTGAGCAAGCGGGCGATGGCGGAAGATGCGACCCGAATTTTGGTATTGTTGCTCTCGTCGATGCGAATCGTGATTCGATCGACATCGCGCTGAACGTTGGTCACGATGCCGTAGATTCCACCGATCGTCACGACGCGGTCATTCTCTTTGAGATTGGCGACCATGTCGCGAAACCGCTGATCCTTGGCCCGCTGCGGCCGCAGGATCATAAAGTAGAACAACATGCCAATGACGAGCAGCGGCATGAGCAAGCTGCCAAGTCCGCCGCCGGGACCGACGGCCTCGCCTTCCGGCGCGGCAGCCGGCGCCGCGGCATCGGCCAGCAGGAAAAGCCAACGAGGATCGTACACATTGACCGCCAAACGCCGTTTGAGGAAAGGCTGTCGGCTTTCGGCTATCGGCCTTCAGCCAGAAAATCTGTTTTTCCAGGCTGGCGACGGATAGCGAATGGCTAACAGCTTCTCTTTAGCGGCAGAGTAGGGCAGGGCAAAACAAAAACGGCCCGACCTGCCCGGAGGGGCAGCGGGCCTCGCCGAAGCCAACCAAGCCGTAATCATAAAGTGAAGCCCCACAACGGGGAAGGGGGATTGGGCCAGCCCGCGGAGGCACGGAAGCCGCCCCAAGGATGGCAGCCAGCGGGGGTGCCCAGGTCGGGGTGAGCGTCACAATTGTAGGTGGAGTATGCGGGGGGGTGGCTGGGGTCGGAGGCGCTAGCCGAAGCCCTCAGCGGAAGTGCGAACCGATGCCGACAGCCCACGTCTTTGCCGTGGGATTCACACAGGGTTCGCTGGGGGCTGCGCCTGCTGGCTTCGACCCCAGCCACCGGTTCGAAGGCTGTTGATGCTGATTCTACCTACCAACGAGACGCTCGCCCGCCGGGTCGCATGGCGCTAGTAGTCCCGCGTTCAGGCGGCTTCACTTCGACTCCGCGTCGCGGCTAACTCGCGTACTCGTCGTACTTCGCCAGCACCAACTCCGCCGGCGAACCCACCCCTTTGAGCAATGGACTCCGGACGTGAATTCCCTTAAACGTGCCGAGGATATACTCCGTATCGTCGCGGCCCAGGCCGTAGAGGTGAAAGTAGGCGGCGTCCAGCTCTGCCATCAGCTCCGCGCGCTCCGCTTCGTCCCACTTGTTGAGCCGCCCCTCGTATTCCTTGAAGCTGCCGCCCGTAAAATCGCACGCCTCCGCGAGCGGCAGCATGTCTTCGGCCGTGCAGGTGAGTTTCAGCACCCGCTCGCTGATCCACTTCTCCAGCGTCGTTTTCTTCTTGCTCCACGGGCAGGGCTTGGCGTAGGTGTCGGGCGGAAGCGTAGGTATCTGTTCGATGATAAAGAAATTGAGCGTTACACCGCCGATTTTTTGACGTGTCGTGAAGTCATACGCAAAACTATTCACGTTTGCCAACAGGCACATTTGTTGTCTCGCTAGCAATTCACTTTGAATCAATACAAAGTGATTCGTAAAACCTGCGAACGGTCCACACGCCGCGATCACGGTTCGCTGATTCGTAGGGCTCGTAATGTCCTTGAACCCCAACGAACCCCACGCCGGTAACTCCACATGCTCCGCGTCGATCCAAAACCGCGGGGTCGCCAGATGCTCGGGATTCGCGTGTTGCACGAGCGACGTTGTTTCGGTCTGGCCTTGCCGGACCCAATTGGCCGTGTCGGTCACGACATCGGCCGCGCGGTGGTCGTACATCTGCACCATCTTCGCTTCGTACAGCGGCAGATAAACTTGCTTCCCCTTCACCCAGCGGTTGCCCTTATGCTTGCAACCCTCGGCTTTCAGCGTCTCCGCTTCGCGAAACAACTCCGCGTCGTTCGTCTGGTCGAACATCCGTCTGAAGCTCACGCCCCACGGATTTTTCGTCGGCCCCTTGCGGCTCGAATCGATCAGCACCGGCACGCGGCGGTAGATCGCCTTGGTGATCTCCGCGTCGCGCCGGGTGCGGAAGATCGGACAGGTCCGCGTGTTGGGATTCAGCAGCTTGATGTCTGCCCCGGTGAGCGCAATGTGCTTTTGCTTCTCTTCGAGTTCTTCCACTTTGTGAATGAAAAACGCAAAGTCCGCCGGCTTGTGCGAGACCTCCGCACCGCCGAAGTTGAGGATGCAGAATTTGAATGAGGCGTGTACGTCGGGAAAAAAGTTCTTCTTGTTCTCAAAGTCGTACAGCCGAATCAGCCGGTCGTTCTCGGCGATCGAGGCGAAGAAATCCTTGGTGGTCATGTCCGAGGCGATGCCCGAGGGGGTGAGCATCCCCACTCGGCCGTGGGGCGCGACAAGCTGCGACGCCAGCTCCGCGAACACGGCGTAGAGATTGATGTCTCCCTTGCCGGTGAGCGGATACTCGTCCGACTTGCGGCAATAGGTTAAGAGCGCGTCGGCCCCGCGCAGGGCGGCTTGATATCGGCCGTAAAGCTGTGGGTCGTCCGATTCAAGCTTGGCGACCATCTGCCGCCGCTTGGCGGCGTTGGTGGCGGTGGCAATTTCCGGCGCGGGGAACGAGAAGAACTCCCGCTCCTGCAGCTTAATCCGTTCCCACGGCGGATTGCCGATAACGCAATCGAACCCGCCCAGATTATCCTCTTTCTGGTCCCCCTCCCCTGAACGGGGAGGGGTTAGGGGAGGGGTGATTGTGGCTGGTACCCGCTTTTCCCCCCTCCCCAGCCCTCCCCGCGAGGGGGAGGGAGCCGGAGAAGATAGCGAGGGGGTATTTCGCTCGAACACTTCCGGAAACCTTTCGCGCCACACAAACCCGCTTTCCACTTCCGGGTCATGCACCAGCGAGTTGCCATGCACAATATTCCGCGACAGCGTGGCGAGCGTCTGCCCGCGCGTCGCCGAGCGAATCCACAGCGCGAGCTGCGTGATCTCGACCGCTTCGGGCGACAAATCCACGCCGTACAGATTGTCCTGCAAAATGTAGTGGGGAATCTGGTCGCCCAGTTCTTCCGCGTCGTCCGCGTTCAGGCGTTCTAACTGGCCGATCACTTCGAGGTACCGGCTCTCGAGCGCGTTGTATGCTTGAAACAAAAACGCCCCCGACCCGCACGCGGGGTCGATGATTTTTAGATTGCGGAGAATGTCGAGGCAGCCGCGCCAAAACTCCTGCGTATCGGGCGCAAGACCCTTCCGGGCGTCCGCGTCACTCGTGCCGAGTTCGACGGCCAGTTTTGCAAACCGCTGGTCGATTAGTTCCTCGACCGTGTACTTCACGATCAGGCTGGTTAGCTCCGGCGGCGTGTAATAGATGCCAAGCTGCTTCCGCTTCACCGACTGCGGCATTTGGGCGTAACGCTCCGCCTTCTCCGCATCGGCGAGGATGCCGGTCGATTTAAGCCGCTCTAGCTCCGTGATCGACCGCTCGAACAAATGCCCGAGCACGTCGAGATTGACTTCGTCGGCAAAGCTGAAGCCGCTGATCGTTTGAAAAAAGTCGGTCCAGTTGTCAGGCAGTTCCAAATTATCGACCGGATGTTTCGCGAACAACCCGCCGTTGTATTTCGGAATGTTCTGCGCTTCGGCGCCGACGTCGATCAGTTGAAACAGCGTCTTAAAACTCTGCCACTTGGGATTCGTAACGCGATAGAACCCCGAAATCTTCGCGGCTTCGGTAATCGTTTTCTCCGGCAACAGCTTGCGATCCTCGCAGAAGGCGATGAAGATCACGCGGTCGAGAAGCCGCTGAACCATTTCGATGGCGGTATCGAGATCGTGCCCGAGCTTTTGATGCAGATGCTCAATCAATAGCAGCCGATTGTCGGCATAGAGCTTGTAGAGATTTTCACCCACTTCGCGCTGTACGTCGGCGGTCGCCTTGAGCATCTCGGGGACATGCTTGTAGACCGTGGTCTTCTCAATGAGCGCTTTGCGGTGGAAGACGGCGTAAAACTTGCGAAACGTGGCGCGGTCGCGCAACCATTGAAGTTCAAAATGCTCGTAAGCGCGTTTCGTCGAATTGCGTTCGTAGAGCCGAAAGCTGACCATGTTCGATACGATGCCCCACTGACATTCGGGCGGCATATTGACCATGTAATCCCAACATTGGTCGACGGCAGTTCGGCCACGGGATCGATCGCGATCGAGATGGACCAAAGGGCCTTTTAGCTCAATCACTACGTCCGGCACGATCGGCTGGCCAGGCTTGAAGTGGCCCAAAATTCCATCGGGCTCTGGACCTTGAAGGTTTTTAGGATGCTGGGCTTGCTCCCAACCCTCGGGACTATCCACGATGCGGCGATACCCGAGCGCCTTTCCGAAAACGTCCTCTAAGAGATCGCCTTGCAGCTCATTTTCCGTCTTGGTCGCGAGCTGGCCCGATTTTTCCAAGTCCGCCCACTTCACGAGGATTTGATGGGCCAGGGCGATATCGTCTTCGGGCAGCAGCTTGCTTTCCGCGGCGTCCTTCACGGTCCGCGCCAGAAATAGCGGATCGGTCTTCGCCTGCCGCGCGGCGACGGCCGATTCTTCCCTGAAAAAAGAGGCCTGTTTCATGGGAGTGACTTTACCAAATCACTCGCGGGATTCCCACCAGCCTCGGCCAACGACGTGCCCCCGTTTGGCCGCGACGCGCAGTTCCTATGTAGGGGCGCGAGTACACGCACCGCGGTATCATCAGGCACCGGCACTCCGAAACGCACCGCGACGAAGACTCCGCATCCCCGCTGACCGCCGGCGTGCCATAGATGAACGTCGCGATTGCGGCGACCGGCAAGAGAAGAAACTATCCCGGAGTGGAGTCGAACCACTAACCTTCGGCTTCGGAGGCCGACGCCACGACGATGCAACTACCAAAGCTACTACGGAGTTGCGTCAAACGCCACCCTCCGGGGTGCCTACAGTGGTGCCGAGATCGCCCGAAAACATTTCTCTCGGCAAACTATCCCCTGAGTTGGCGAGCATCATCGATGCTTGGGATCGCCTTCCCGATGCCATCCGCGTTGGCATTCTAGCGCTCGTCCGCGCTGCAGGAGGTGATGATGTTTAGCCTCCCTCTTTTGCGAGCTTGCGTTTTGCGCCATTTCCGTCACGCATGCTTCAAACGAATGCGCCCGCGTGTGGTGCGGAAGGGGGATCACTGTTTCCTGCTCTGCCCAAATACGTGCCAAGAGCCACGCGGGAACTGCAGTCGACTTTTGTCACAGTTTGTCCTTACGTCCGTGCTTTCCGATGTGCGCAAACTTGTGTCCACGAGCAGCCATGCTCACGCTCCTGGCCCGCCGATCCACTTTAACTCCGGCGCACGCGTGGGCCGCCGTGTTGGCCCACATGCCAGATACGCAAACATTCCCAACCCGTAGCAGAGAATCGCCATGAAAATCGAACTTCGCCCCATCAATTCCATTAAGCCCTACGAGAACAATCCCCGGATCAATGATTCGGCGGTCGACGCCGTGGTTAAGAGCCTCAAGGAATTTGGATTCCGCCAACCGATCGTGGTCGACGCCGACGGTGTGATCGTCGTCGGTCACACGCGTTGGAAAGCGGCTCAAAAACTGGACCTCGAAAAGGTGCCCGTCCATGTGGCCATCGATCTCACGCCCGAGCAGGCGCGGGCCTATCGAATCGCCGACAATCAAACGGCCTCGATCGCGACGTGGGATTTTGAATTGTTACCGGTAGAACTCATCGCGCTGAAAGATGCTGAGTTCGATTTGGGACTGTTAGGCTTCTCGACCGACGAACTCGTCAAAATCATGAATCCTGAACTTGCCGAGGGCCAGTGCGATCCCGACGACGTTCCATTGCCGCCCGACGAAGCGATTACGCAACCTGGTGACTTGTGGATCCTTGGCGAGCATCGACTCCTCTGTGGTGACAGCAGCAATCCTGCGCACGTCGATCGATTACTCGGCGGCGCCTCGATTCAGCTCGTAAACACCGATCCGCCTTACAACGTCAAAGTCGAGCCGCGCTCGAACAACGCCATTGCCGCTGGTCTCTCGTCGTTCCAAGGCACAACCCACCATCAAGGACTCGACCTCGCGCGACACCCCGAGAAGTCAAAACCAACGCAGAAGAAGTTGCGTGCCAAAGACAGACCACTCGCCAACGACTTTGTAAGCGACCAAGAATTCGATCGGTTGCTCGCGGCGTGGTTTGGCAACATGGCGCGAGTCCTCGATCCCGGCCGCGGATTTTATATCTGGGGTGGGTACGCCAATTGTGGAAATTACCCGCCGGTGCTGAAAGCGACCGGTCTCTACTTCAGCCAAGCGATCATCTGGGTCAAAGAGCATCCGGTCCTCACACGCAAAGACTTCATGGGAAATCATGAATGGTGTTTCTATGGCTGGAAGGAAGGCGCCGCGCACGTCTTTCTGGGACCGAATAACGCCGTCGACGTATGGCCGATCAAGAAGATCAATCCGCAATCGATGGTCCATTTGACGGAGAAGCCTGTTGAACTCGCCGTGCGGGCGATTAAGTATTCTTCACGTGCCGGCGACAACGTCCTTGACCTATTCGGTGGCAGTGGTTCGACAATGATCGCCTGCGAACAAACGGGCCGCAAAGGTTTTTTGATGGAACTCGATCAGCTCTACGCGGACGTGATCGTGCAGCGGTTCGAGAAGTTTACGGGCCAGAAAGCCGAACGGATTCCGGCCGAAGATTCCGTCGCCACCTAGCTCATATTGGGATGAAAAAACCTCATGGCCAAGTCGGACCGAGCCACGATCCAGAAGCGTCTGCAGGAGGTCTTGCGGATCCTGATCGCTGGCGGCGAATTTGAAGATATTCGGAATTATGCGTCCGAGCGGGGCTGGAATCTGTCACAACGGCAGTTGCGGCGGTACGTGGAACGGGTCTACGAGCAATTGGCGACCGTCACGGAACGGAATCAGAAGCAACTCTTGGGTCGGCACCTGATGCAGCGGCGGGCGCTATTCGCCCGCGCGATGAAAGTTGGCGACTTGCGCACCTCGCTTCAAATCTTGCGCGACGAAGCGCAACTCGAGGGTCTCTATCCGCCAACGAAGATTGCCCCAACCACTCCGGACGGCTTGCATCCCTATCCCTGCGCCGCGGGACCGCCGTTGTCGCGCGAAG
>JBBDYG010000119.1:0-11576 GCA_040901765.1 Pirellulales bacterium | reverse complement strand
ACCACTTCACCCACCTCGGACTGCCCCAGTTCGAGTGGAGTTAGTCAACAAGGCCTAAGACGATTGCAAACACGAAAGCGCAATGGACCATCCCGACGCCATCTACTGATCTCGCGCGCTCTTCTGGTCCGCGCAGGCAAGATGCTTGCACTTTAAATGAAACTCCGTATACTGGCGGACGCTTGGCGGTGGCCGGCTTCTGGGACGCAGGGAGAATGCGCGGCGATGGCACAAAATCTCCATAGGAGACGGTTCGCATCGGCGCGGCATTGCGATCGAACATCGCACGCCCTGCTTGCCGTGAGAACGACTCGCGATATCACACGGTCAATTCCTCGACAACACTGCCCTCAGGTACCGTCAGTTCGTCGGCCGGCTCAAGATAGAGCGCCACTGCTTCCCGAATGTTCTCTCGCGCCTCTTCGAGGCTATCACCTTCGGAAATACACCCCGGCAGTGAAGGAACGTAGACGGTGTAGCCGCCTTCGTCGGAGGGTTCGTAGATGGCTTTTAGACGCATGGGGAGGTGCTCTACGGAATGGCTTCAATGTGGCCGCGGTCAATCGACCGCGGAAGTTCTTGCGGTGCTTCTCTACACTCCTTAAAAAAAACATGCTTCAATGTGGCCGCGGCTGATTCGCCGCGGAAATATCGCTGCGCATCACTTTATCTGTGCAGTGCAACATTGCTGGGTGAGACGTCCACGAGGTAAATCCCGTATGACTCCAAGGTCCGCAGGATTCCCTCCACTTTCGGCCAGTCTTCTCCGAACTGTTCGTGCTTTTCCGCCTTCCAGTCGGAGAGTACCTCCGCTGGATACTTGGGTGGTTCATCGAGATACGCCCCGGCAAAGTCCAGCACATACGGTCGGGTAACGACTTCCATCTCGATGACCCACAACTCATCGTCATTCCGAAGGAGCCAAGGGACATGGCAATCTTGGATCTGCGTCACCTGTCGCTCTCGCAGTCGCAGATAAATGTCCCGCTCTCGGCAATACGGAGCCTCGCGTTCATGAACTTTAATGGCCGACCGCCCTGGTTTGGTCTGGTTTTCCACCAAGAACACGATACCATGGAGGCCATAGCCCAACTGTTCTCCCAACGTCAGTTGGTGACGGTCGGCGTATGCACAAGCCCGGCGGATTAACTCTTCCTGCATGTTCGACTCCACTGACCACCACCGCCCAAGCCTCTCGGCCGATGTGCGTATGGTTCTCGCCGTCAACGGCCAAAAGCTGACCGTTGGCCACCTGGCGCCGGATTACGTATTGCTCGATAACCCGATCGATCATCCACCGACAGACGCCGAAATCTGCCTTACGGTCGATGGCCGCCAAGAACGATGGCCGGTGCGATTGGTCGAAGGTCTATCGACAACCAAGCCGAAGGCTGTGATCGTGTCTCGGAGCTAGGTGCTTGCATCGTTATGGATCGATGGTAGACTGTTGGCTCAGTGAAGACAAGGAGGTTCATGTTATTTTTAAGGAGGTGCATTCTTGAATAATGAATGCCGAACTATTTTCGAGGCACTGACCGGCTACCCGTCGTTTCTGTGGCAGCAGCGGCTATTCGACGAGTTCGCCAAGGGTCAGGATCATTTTCCCTCGGTGATCGATCTGCCGACCGGTCTGGGCAAGACCATGGTCATGGCGATCTGGCTGATCGCCCGTGCCAAACACCCGGACATGATTCCGACCCGGTTGATTTACGTGGTGGACCGTCGAACCGTGGTCGACCAAGCCACCGACCTGGCTCAGATGCTTATTCAACGCCCGATCACAAAGTGGATGCACGATGCATTCCATGGCGAGCCGCCCGCCATCTCCACGCTCCGCGGCCAGCTCGCCGACAATCGTGAATGGTCGCGCGACCCATCCCGACCCGCAATTATCATCGGCACGGTTGATCTTATCGGCTCGGCCCTGCTCTTTTCCGGGTACCGCTCCAGCTACAAGCGCCGCCCGCTCGAAGCCGGCCTGCTCGGACAAGATTCGCTGCTGGTTCTGGATGAGGCACATTTGTCCAAGCCGTTTGAGAAGCTGATTGACGACATCTGCGATACAGGTCGGTTCCAACAGGACTGCGACAAGAAACTATGCGGCCGGCCAATGAAGGTGATCCGGATGTCCGCTACGAGCGGCAACAATTCAAATGACAACGTGTTTCGGCTGAAGGGTGACTTTGAAGCTCGCACGGACGACTTCGCCGACGATACCGTCCGCCAACGCTACGAAGCCAAAAAGCGGCTGAAAATTGTCACGGTAGGGAAAGTCGACCACACCACGCTCGGGGACGAGGCCATTAAGCTCGCCGATAATCCTGAACTGAAGGACAATCGCATCGTCGTTTTCGTTCGCAGGCCGGAGGACGCCCACAAAATCTCGAATCGGATTCGAGAAAACGGTAAGTCGAAAAATAAGACCGGTCGATTTGTCGACGCAGTCGCGATCCTCACTGGCACTATGCGCGGTTTAGAGCGGGATGAGCTTTTGATAAAAGACCCGATAATGAAGCGATTTCTTGCTGCAGACGACCCGGAACCGAATACCGGTCCGTGCTTTCTCGTCTGCACGAGCGCGGGCGAGGTAGGTTTCGACCTCAACGCCGATCACATGGTATGCGATGCCACCACACTCGATTCTCTCATTCAAAGGTTAGGTCGCGTCAACCGGCGAGGCCGTAACGACGCCACGGTCATCATGCTTGTCGAGTCTGAGCCCAAGGCTTCGACCGCATTGGATCAGGCAATTTTGGCAGCAACCAACCTGTTGAATGATGACATGGATGTCAGCCCAAAGGCACTGGCGACGTTCAAGAACCGGCTCTCGGCTCAGCAGATCGAGGCGACATCTTCTCCCAAACCGACGATGGTCGAGCTGACCGACATCCTGCTCGATGCTTGGAGCATGACTAGCATCGTCGAGCCGATGCCCGGCCGGCCGACAGTTGGGCCGTGGCTGCGCGGGATCGACGAGGAGCTGCCCCAGTCCACCATCGCCTGGCGCGCGGAACTCGACCTTGACGGATTCGCCGACCTCGACATCGGCAGCATCGAGGAATGGTTCGACACGCACCGCATCCTTACGCATGAAACGCTGACTGTGCCGACGGCGAGCAAGTCGGAGAGGTCCGCGGAAAAGTGGCTACTCGCGCGCTGGGAGCAACTCGGCAAGACCCTCGGTGAAGAAGACCAGCGCCGAATTGGAGCGCGGCCTGTCATTCTCGATCAATCAGGCCTGAAGATCATGCCGTTGGCGGAGTTGATCGGCGACTTAAAACGCGGCAACACGTCTTCCATCCGATTCGCCAACCTCATCCTTCCCGCATCCTTCGGGGGGATCGAACGTTACAAGGGTCTGCTCGATCCATCCGCACCGGAAGTTCCCAGCGACGAGAACAAGAAGCCGTTTGAAGAGCAACGAATCGCTCAGTCCCAGCGGCAAATTGCACCGGATGTCGCCGATATAGCACCCGGATGGGAACGGCTGCGTGAATCGGTCACCACAACTGAGGAAGGCAAACAACCGCCGATACCGATTGCAGCGGGCAAGAAACCTTCCAAGCCGACACGTTTGTTAGAGGAACTCGAATCCGACGACGACAGGCGCGTGCAACTCGTAAGCTATGTTCCTCGCCGCGAGAAGCCTGAATTCGGGTCAGGAAACCCCGAACCCCTCGCAGTTCATGTCCGGCAAGTGCGAAGCGCGATCGATGCCATCATCATGCGATTCAGCCAATCCGACCCCAACTTGCTTACGGACACTGTAGTCCACGCCGCACAACTCGCCGCCGACTGGCACGACCATGGCAAGAATCGCCAATTCTTTCAGCGAACCGTCGGCGGAACTTGCACGCCTGGCACGACCGACTGGATGAACCAGAAAACGCTTGAAGGCAATGGAAGCCACCAGTGCCTCGGTAAGTCGGACGGGAAACAGCGCGGCATTGCGCCGCGCGGCTACCGCCACGAGTTCGGCTCGCTACGCGAGTTCACCGACTCGATGAAAGGGAAAGTCAACGACGATGTGTTCGATTTGGCTATGCACATGATTGCCACGCACCACGGCCGCGGGCGGCCCCACTTTTCCAAAGGTGGCTTTGACCCCGACTGCGAAGCACAATCGGACGGAATCCACACCGATTCCATCCGCCGATTCGCGCGGCTCCAGCGCAAGTATGGTTGGTGGCAACTGGCCTGGCTGGAAAACCTGCTGCGCTGTGCCGACGCACTTGCCAGCGCGGACCACGAGTCCGAAGATTTGGAAGGAGCCGAGCCATGAATGCTCAACGACGCGCGCGAGCGTTACGACAAAATCGTCGAGTGAAGGCCCTTGTACTGCGAGAAGCCCTGATCGAAGCTCACAATTTCGTATCCGCCCGTCTCCGCGAAAGCGGCCAGATAGGCGTCGTTCCAAAGCTTGGGAGAGAATCGCCGCCCTGCGGTGAATCGACGCCAAACAGCTTCCAGTCCCGCAGGTTCCTCGGCAAAGACCACGCGTTGATGGCCCAAGAAGTGATCATACAGTTGCCAAGCCTGATCTTGCGAGACGACGGAATCGCCCATGGCGGCTGGGTTGTTGGCGATCCGCAGAAACCCCATTTGCGTCACCCGGCAGAAATTGCAGAGACGATTCGCTGGCACGCGATCAAACCACGTTCGCGCCCGATCGTGGTGAGCGTGCGCGAAAAAGGCCTGGGCCACCCACACGTTAACGTCAGGAAGATACATTCCATTGTCTCTTCACGGCTTCGATGTCTTCTGCATCCAGGATTTCCTGAATCCGCTCGTTGGTCAGCTCCAAACTTCCCGGAGCGCCGCCACGGACTAAGGGAAACCGCCCCGGCTCGCACTCGATGCGCGGCGGCTCGGTGCCCTGCGGCTTCGCCGATTGCCGGGGATAGACCACCGCCACCGCCGCCCCTTCCGGCAACGGGGCGTCGCCTTCCAGAACGACAACGCCATTCGAGATATGACCGAGAATGACCATGTACCCATTGTCGGCCACTTAGCTGGTGAAATCAAGTGACTCGTGAAGCTCGAGTGTTCTGATCGATGACCGAACCAAATATCACTATCCCTGTCGACCTGACCAACCCCGGCCAGTTCTTCGCCTGTTGCGGGGTGTTAGAACTTGCCGACCGGTTGTGGCCGGGGGCGGAGGGGTGGTTTGAGGGGGATCAGTTCTGCATCAGCATTGTTTCCGGCGGTTCGCTTCAATCGATCGTCAAGTCCCTGCAGCAATCCACAGTGTCGAACACGATGACGGCCGCGCAGCGTGGTCGGCTGGACGAGCTTACTTCAATGAAAAAGAAGCAGCGGGTAGCGTCGCCGGGACTAGAAGATGAGAAGAAGGCACTAGAATCGCTGCGCCGCGAGCTTCCGATCGTGCTCTCCGGGACGATCTCGTTTCGCATCGACTGGTTCTGCGACGAATTTGCCGGCGGTTCGCGCTTCAAGACATGGGCCGGTCAGCAATCGGTGCTCGACATCGCTACGTCGATGCGCGGTGGCATGGGCGCGGCAGGTATCGGTTCGGAATCTACGCTCTGGAATCCAACTCGCGGCATCGGCTTGCCGTTCAATTTTGATTCAGACCTTGGCGGACAAGGCTCCGCGCTCGACATCGGCTTCAGCTTCGATCCGCTCGCCGGTAGCGAAATCACTCGCATTAAAGGCATTTGCAAGCCGGCGCTTGAGTTTCTTTGCTTCGTCGGATTGCAACGTTTCAGGCCGCAAGAATTGAAGGGCGAGAATCGCTTCGTCTACACAGCATGGCAAGCACCCCTCGCCCCGTCCGTCGCTTCAGCTATTGCGTGTCAATCGATCCGTATAGTCGAGGATCCGATCTACGAGTTTCGACTGTTGTACCGCACCAAATACCTCAAGAGTTTTTTGCCTGCCATTCCATATCAAGGAGAACGCGATGAGTGATCTGAATGAATATGACAGTTGGTTGAACACTGACACCTCCGCCGCAATCGTGATTCGGGAGCCGCTTATGCCGGTTGACGGCGCGGATGGCGTGATCTTTCCCGCTACCTACGCTGCTGCTGAGGACAAGAAAGTTTTTCCCGGCGGCTACAACATCGATCCGCCCGACGGGGAGAAGAACGTCTGTCTCGTCGATAGCGTCGGCTCACAGGCCAATCGTATCGAGCCGCTGTTTGCCAAGCCAGACTATGCCGCGCTCGTGCCACAGATCGTGATCACAGCCGGCGAAAAGTCGGTCAACCTGCTCGAAGCCGGCCACCGCGCCGGCGACGCGATCGTTCGCTGTACGCCGCTTCAGAAGAAATTGCAGGATGCTTTTAAGGATATCCTCAAGGGCAATGCGCTGAGCATGGCAAAAATTGCTCCCACCTCCCTCGTCTTCGGCGTCTGGGATTCGCGCGACACCCAGGCCAAGCTGCCGCGACTGATTTCCTCCACGATCCGCGCATTCGATGTGCAACGCCTGACGCGCGGAGCGGTCTATGTACCACCGCTCAACTACGTCAATATGGATGTGTTCACAGAAGAGGAGCAAGCGAAGGCCACCGGTGACAGCAAGAACCCTCTCTCGAAGCGAGGTTTCGTGAATGCGCTTGCATCCGCGACGCATGGAGGCGTGATCGCAAAAGGCGGCATTCGACGCGATGTTACGTTCAGCTTGGCCGCACTTCGACTTCTGAATGCTCGCGATGACCAAGAGCAGACACTCATGTTGCGTCGTTATGTTCTTGGTCTGTCTCTGATTGTGCTTACGTCTCCGCCCCAGATTTATCTTCGGCAAGGCTGCAACCTCGTCCCCGATGTTGATCAGCCGCGCTCGGTAATGCTCATTCATGCGGACGGAACGCGCAGCGATTTCACATTCACGCATGAACAGGCAATGGGCTTCGCGGAGTTGGCTGCAGGCGCGTTCCAGATTGGTGCATCAGAGAACGTGACGTTCGATCCTTCGCTTGCAAAGAAAGATATCGCGGGTGAGGGCGATGTAGCACCAACGAAAAAAGGGCGAGCGCAGGCGAAAGCCAAAGCCGCCACAGAACCCAAGCCGGAGTAATCGATGAATACTACGCTCTGCTTCAGCCTCCGGTTCATCCAGCCATTCCCGCTCTATCACGGCACGCGAGACGCCGGTATGTCGGAATGGCCACCGTCGCCCATGCGCGCGTTTCAGGCGCTGATTAACGCCGCCTGCCTGCGTGCTCGTGGGCGAGCACTTGCGCCCGAACTTCGGTCCGCGCTCCATGTGCTCGAAGTCCTGCGTCCGCACATTGTTGCACCGCGGGCAACAATCAGCGGCATGGGCTATCAGACATACGTACCACACAATCAGAATGATCTTGTCTTCATGGGCCTTTCCCGCGGAATGGAGCAGTCAACCGAAGCCTTTAGGAAACTGAACGGCTCCGTGCGAAGTGCGACAAAGTCGTTTCGCCCAATGCGCATCGAAACGTTCGGCGACGATCTGCCTACCATCCACTACCTCTATCCACTCAACGCTGCCACCGTCGATCCTGCCGCGTTGCTCCGCGCAATACTTCCTTCCGTTCGTTCGGTCCACTGCCTGGGCTGGGGCATCGATCAGGTGATCGCCGACGCCACGCTTATCGACGATAAGCAAGCCGCTCGACTCATCGGCGAACGGTGGACGCCCACCACGCGTGGCGGACAACCACTCCGCGTCCATCGCAAGGGTTCGCTCGACGCGCTCGGCCAACGCTACGATAGATTTCTCGAGCGCCTCACCAGCAGCCACTGGACACCTGTTTCGACACTTAAGGAGGACAAGGATATCGATCGGGTGCGTTATCGCCGTGACACTGATCCGCTGCCGCGCCCTTACGCCGTCTTCAAGCTCCTCGACGACAACGAAGACCCCGCCCGGTATCCGCACGCGAAGCTTATCCACATCGCCGGCATGGTGCGGCATCTGGCGATCAAGGCGATGACCGGCTCCGGAGCAGATCCCGAGTTTGTCAACCGTGTCATTCGCGGTAAGCGCGATCCGTCTTCCGGCAATGAACACAAGCAGATTTCTTACATTCCGCTCCCCTCCATCGGCCACGCGCACGCCGACGGCATCATCCGCAACGTCATGCTCGTCGCGCCGATCGGCATGGAGCGCGAGCTTGCCGATTTGGCCCGACGCATCGACGGACTGCCACTCAAGCCCGAGGGAGAATTCGAAGAATGCAAGTCGGACTCCTCGCCGACGGATACCTATCGCGCCGAACTTCGCCTGTTCACGCCGCCCAAGGGAAAATTCATCGACACGCATTACCTGGGCACGTCGCCCGTCTGGCACACGGTCACGCCAGTCATCCTCGACGGGCACAACAAAAAATCTAAAAACGACAAGCCGGAGGCAATCGCTCGCGAAACCGAGAAACTGATTTGCAAAGCCCTCCAACGTGCCGGTATCGAGACGCCGTGTAAGTTCACTTGGCAAGCCTTGCCCTTCCTCAAAAACTGTCTCAGCGCTCACAAGTACGACCGCGATGGCCGACACACCGGCTACCATCGGCCAGCGCACTTGAAGGACCTCACCGCCGTCCACATGCGTCTCTCGTTTGAGTACGCCGTCCCCGGTCCCCTCACCCTCGGCGCCGGCCGCCATTGCGGCTTCGGCTTAATGGCTGGCACGGACTAGTGATTTTGTCCGCCTAAGATTCCCACAACTTTCCTTCTTGAAAAGAGCCACCGCCTCTGCTAGTATACATCCGCATCGTATGCCGGCCCGCTCTTTGACATCCTGAACCCTGCCACGGCCAACTGTTCCACAACCACGTAGTCGAGCGCTAGCCGAGCGCTAGTGGTACGCTCGCATCGTGCGGCTACGAAGGCCGCCGGATCGCGAGTGAAATCTACCGCGGGCGGCCTGGGTTTTGTCCACGCGGCGGCGAGCCGGGCGGACGTTATTCGGGGCATATTCCTCGGGAATTAAAGCCATCCAGGTATTTTGTCCGCTCCGCGGTGTTTTCCATATTCCGGACAAAATTGCCCGTCGTGGCGGGCGTTTTCTCTGGCCGAGAGCCGACGGCCGATAGCTGACAGCCAAAAACCAGTTGACCCCCGCGCCCGCCCAATTAGCATAGACGGCGTAACCTGGCCGCGCCGGCGGCGAGCTATCCTTGTCGTATCGACCCGCATGGACGCTGCCTCGCGCGAACCTCGGCCATGCGTAACACCTATCTCGTCTGCTACGACATTTGCGACGACAAGCGACTCCGCAAGGTCTTTAAGACCATGCGGGATTTTGGCGATCATCTGCAATACTCGATCTTCGAATGCCAGTTCACGGCGATCGACTTGGCCAAGTGCCGGCACACGCTCGCGGAGATCATCAAGCACAACGAAGACCAGGTGCTGTTCGTCGACCTGGGACCGACCGAAGGCCGCGGCGAGCGGGTGATCAGCGCGCTCGGACAACCGTACTCGCCGATCAGCGCTCCCTGCATCGTGGTCTAGGTTTTTCCAGCCCCAAGCCCCCAGTCCCCAATCCCCAGTCCTTACCCCGCACGGAGGCTCGTTCCCAACGGAGGTGCCCCGTGTCCGCTACCGAAACGACGCCCGACTATCTGCCGGCACGGATGCTCAACGAGTTCGTCTACTGCCCGCGGCTGTTTTACTATATGTGGGTCGAGGGGGTCTTCGCTCACAACCGCGAGACGGTCGAGGGAGCGCTGCGGCACGCGAAGATGGACGACCGGCAGGACGCACTCGTCCCCGCGGCGGAGCTTGATCCAGAGGAGACGATCCACTCCCGCTCGGTCACGCTCTCCAGCGACACGCACCAGTTGATCGCCAAGCTCGACCTGATTGAAGCCGCCGGCGGCATCGTGACGCCCGTCGACTATAAGCGCGGCAAGCCGCGCAAGAACGACGAGACGGGCGAGCTTGAAGTCTGGGACACCGACCGGATGCAGATTGCCGCGCAGGGCCTGGTGCTGCGCGACAACGGCTATACTTGCGACGAGGGAGTGATCTACTACGTCACCACGAAGCAGCGCGTTCGCGTGCCGATTGATGAGCAGCTCGTTTCAGAGGCCCTGGAAGCGCTAGCCGCAGCCCGCGCCACGGCGGAATCGCAGCAAATCCCCTCGCCGCTGGTCGATAGCCCGAAATGCCCGCGTTGCTCGCTGGTCGGCATCTGCCTGCCGGACGAGACCTTGGCGTGTCAGACCGCGGATGCCGAAACCGACCCGCAAACTCGATTTGAGGTGGAGCCACGAAAAGCTTCGTCAACCAACGGCGCTGAACCGAGACGATTGGTTGCAGCCCGCGATGATCTGCGGCCCCTGTATCTCAATTCGCAAGGGTTGTACGTCGGCAAGTCGGGCAACGTGTTGAAAGTCAAGGATAAAGAAAAAGTCGTTCAGGAAGTCCGCATCGGTGAAACATGCCAGGTCAACTTGTTCGGCAACGTTCAGTGCTCGACCCAGGCCATCCAGGCCTTGTGCGAAAACGAAGTGCCAATTGCGTACTTTTCTTACGGAGGGTGGTTCTATGGGATCACCCACGGCCTGGGCGTGAAGAATGTCTATCTCCGGCGCGATCAATTTCGCTCGGCCGAGGTCCCTTTGTTCTGCCTGGAATTTGCCCGAGCATTGGTGTCGGGCAAGATTCGCAATCAACGGACGATGCTCCAGCGCAACCACGTCGAGCCGCCAGCGGGACCGATCGCCTTCCTTAAATGCATGCAAGAAGATTCGGAGCAAGCTGCGTCGATCGAGCAACTTCTGGGTATCGAGGGCAACGCAGCGAAGGTTTACTTCGAGCACTTTCCCGGCATGATCAAAGTTGACAATGGCGACGGAGCGGAGGCTGGATCTCCGGCGGAGTTCAATTTCGAGTTTCAAAATCGCAACCGGCGACCGCCGCGCGATCCCGTCAACGCACTGCTGTCGCTGGCCTACAGTGTGCTGGCCAAGGATTTGACAATCGTTTGCCATGCGGTTGGGTTCGATCCGTATCTCGGCTTTTACCACCAACCGCGCTTTGGCCGAGCGCCACTTGCGCTGGACTTGATGGAACCGTTCCGACCGTTGATCGCCGATTCGGCGGTGTTATCGGCCATCAATACGCGAATGGTTTCTGCCAGTGATTTCATACGGACAGGACAAGCCGTGGCATTGACGCCCAATGGCCGCAAGGCGTTTTTTCGAGCATACGAACAACGGATGGACACGCTGGTTACGCATCCAATTTTCGGCTATCGTGTCAACTACCGGCGACTATTAGAAATCCAGGCCCGACTCCTTGCACGGCTGCTGACGGGCGAGATCGCCACGTATCCTGTGTTTGTCACGCGTTAGTGAGCGGACCGGTGGACTCCAAAGCGTCGAAAATCGGATCGCGAGCGGCGAGGTGCGTGAGAAAACCCGGGCACCGCTCGCATGAGCTATGTCAAGGCACTGCAATGTTTTACCGAATGGGTACAATGCGGTACAACATGCGAAGGGCCAACATGGGCCCCGCCGCTCGCAAACACGCTTCCCGCTCCTTGGCAATTCAGAAGTTAGAGAGGCGGCCCTTCCGCGGCCAATTAGCCGCGGCCACATTGAAGCGAAACTAGTGGTCAACGT
>JBBDYG010000118.1:0-1714 GCA_040901765.1 Pirellulales bacterium | reverse complement strand
ACGCGTTAGGCTTGCGGCTACGCCGCGCGCACCGCGCGGCAAAACGCGAACGTTATACGTCATAACTGATGCAGCGCGAGCTCGCCCGCGCATTTCTCACTGAGACCCGCTCGATGCTGGGAGAAGGGGCAGTAAGAAGCGCACTACTTGAGCAAGTCGCACTTCGATTGGGAGAGTTAGCCAAAGGTTGTCGCCAATGGCAGCGGCAACTACCGGCAGCGGCACACGGCGACGAGCTTTGCTACGAACTTGGGGTCGATCCCATTTCTGGGTTCGCCCTCTATCTGGTATCTGATGGCCCAGGCAGTACCAGTCCGCCGCATGAGCATCAGACGTGGGCTGTGATCGCGGGTGGCTCTGGCGTTGAACGCAATCGCCTATACAAACGCGTGTCTACTACCTCAAAGAGGGCGGCGCATACTGCAGACGTATGCATCGGGGTCGGCGACACGCTGGTTCTGACTATCGATTCTGTACATTCAACCGAAGTGGTCGGTGCGGAGCCAACGTACCACCTGCACATGTACGGGATGTCTCTCGCCGCATTGAAACCGATAACTGCGCGCACTTTTGAGATCGCTTATGACGTATAACAACGCGTTGTTGACCGACGCCTTTCACTCCGCGCTACGCGCTGCGCGCGGCGCGGCAAAACGCGAACGTTAGATCTCATTGACTATGACCGAGGTTCTCCAAATATCCCAGGGCCTTCTCACCCCGGTAATCGCCATTGTGGCCACGTATATCGCATATCAGCAGTGGCAGACAAATCGACAGAAGTTGATCCTTGATCGCTATGACCGACGCCTCCGAATATACGAAGAGGTAAGGCGCATACTCAGCATCATCTTGCGGGATGCGAATGCGAGCACCGATGACCTTCTGAAGTTTCGGACATCTGTCTCAGAAGCGGATTTCTTGTTTGGTCCTGAAATTCCAGAGTACATCGACGAGATTTACAAACGCGGGCTAAACCTTTGGCGCTGGAACGAGGAGTATCGTGACTATCGCCAAGAAAAGTCCCCGGGCTATGACCACAGCAAGGTGGTAGAGGAAAAGCACAAAGAGCTCACGTGGCTTACAGGGCAGTTCGAGCCGGCAAAGCAGAACTTCAAGAAGTATCTCGACGTCAGCAAATGAGATCTAACTCTAAGTGGAACGGACGGGCCTTCAGCAGTCATCGCACAATTCCTGCGCCCGTAGTGGCCCGCCGTTCACCACGACGTTAGACCACAGATGGCACATCCGCCGAAGTCCAAGTTCATGCAGCTCTTTGAGCGCGACAAGGGTCGCTGCGTTTACTGTGGCATGGACCTAATGGCTGACTACGATCGATTCATGATGGCTACAGAGGACCACCTGGTTCCCGCTTCAAAAGGGGGCAAGGGCCGCGAGCTCGACAATCTCATTCTCAGTTGCATGGTGTGCAATCGCTTGAAGGCGAACTACATCCCTGAGTCGATCGACGTCACGAAGGAACGGCGCAAATTCATCGCCGCTATACGCGAATACATCTACAAGCGTCGAAGCGAGAAGTTGCGAGAATTCATGCACGTGACGCACCCAGACCAAAGCGACTATCGGTAACTGTGGTCTAACAGCACGATGGACGACGACACCTTTCGCTATGCGCTACGCGCCCCGCACGGTGCGCGTCATCGTGGACGTTGATATGGCTTACTTATGTCAAGAGGGCGAGCGTTTTCTGCCTGAC
>JBBDYG010000117.1:0-11732 GCA_040901765.1 Pirellulales bacterium | reverse complement strand
GGGGTTCGGGGGAAGGAACCGGGGGGCCCGGCTGGTTCCTTCCCCCGAGCGTGGCCAACTCGGTGCGCTGGATCGCGCGACGGGCGACGGCGCTGTAGTCGGACAAGTTCCGGATCAGCGGATGTTCGGCCAGAAACTCGAACTCGACTTGCTCCGGCGCGTGCCGCTTCACCAATTCGCGCACCGTGCGGAGACGATAGGCGGCGTAGCTCTGGGCCACTTTACAAGCCGCATCGATGGCCGAGGCGCCGTGCTTGGCAGCCAGCGCCGAAAGTCCCTGCAACACCCGCAACCCTTCGACGCCCCGCTGCTCGAGCATTGCCGCGGCCCACGCCTCGGCGTGCGGTCCGATCGCGCCCGCCTTCTGCAATAGCCAGGCTGCCCCCCGCTCGACGCCGTTGATCTTCTCCGTGGCGATGTGCGTCCGTTGGGTGCTGAACTTCCCCGGAGGCTGTTTGGCATGGATGGCGGTCTGTTCCAGCCGATGATTGAAGATCCGCACCAGCCGCGCATCCCAGCGGACCCACACCGTGCGGGTGAGATACTCGACCGGAACCGAGTAGTAGGCCCGCTCGACGGAGACGTGCCCGTCGCGATGGACCGTTCGTTGGGCCTCGTAAAATAGCGGGAATCGTTCGGCAGGCAACGGCCGCAATGCCGGACCTTCCATCTCGCGAAACAAGATTCCGACTTGCTTGCGCGTCGTGCCGTGAATGCGGCAGTCGGCGACGTTCGTCTCCCACTCGACCAGATGCGCATTCTGCGCGGCGAGGCTCGCGAACGAATGACCCTTTAAGGCGTTCGATTGCACGTAGCCCACGCCCCGTTCGACCTTTCCCTTGTGTCGCGGCGTCCGCGGCTTGGTCGGCAACACTGCCACCCCGTAGTGAGCGGCGAACGCGCGGAGCTTGGGGTTGAGCTCCGGATCGTACCAGTCGGCCTGCGTCACGGCCGCCTTCAAATTGTCGATCACCTGCGTCTGAGGCACGCCTCCAAAATGGACAAAAGCGTTCTCCAGACAGCGAATAAAATTGTCGGTGGTCTGCCGGTCGCCCGCTTCGCTGTAGGCCTTACGGGAGTGCGACAGCACGCTGCGAAACACGTGCGTCCTCCGTCGCTGGCCGTCCACCGTGACAAGCGGCGCTCCCACGCCAAAATCGACCTGCGCCTCTTCACCAGGTGCGCATTCCAATCGCCGAAACGGCAGCGGCAAAGTCCGTTCCAACCGGCGGACGTAGCGCTGCACCGTCGAGTAACTACACGCGAAGCCCAGTTCGGCCACCAAGTCCTGGTAAATGCGCTGGGCCGTGAGGCCCGCCAACCGCTTCGCTTCGATGCTCTCCTGAAAACGGTCGCAATAGCTGCGACGGACCGGCAACGTGGCCTCCGGCGCCGGCGGCTGATTCCCGGCGTGCAGATTGGCCGGTTTTGAACTGTCACCCAACAGCCGGAGGTGCCGCGAGACCGTCTCGCGGTTCACTTCCAGCCAACTGGCGATCGCCCGCTGCGACCAGCCTTGCCCGTGCAATGTTAATATCGCGTCGATCACTGCCATCTTGAGCTGATTCGCCATCCCAGACCTCTTTCTGCGGCACTGCCGCTGAAGGTCCAGTAGGACGAATTCCTATCGCTGCAAAATGGCTGGTTTTGAAAATGCCGAAAATGCTCACGGGTGGCTGGTTATGGATGCACGGTGACACTAGTATTCGCTGTGACCGTTGATGAACAGCACTTGGTAGCCCTTGAGCATGTCCGGATCGCGATGCAGGTCAAGCTCGGTGACGACGTCGTAGTCGTATCCGTTCCTGTCGAGCCAGATGTGCGCGTGGCATTCGGCGCGCATGAGGTGGCTGTAACCTACGCCGAGGGGGCTGTAGACCACACTGGGTGCCGCAACCGGCCAGGGCATCCGCAAGCCGAACTGATAACTCGGCTGATCTGCGGCGTGATCTCGACAATCGCGCCGTGCTTCTCCATAAGCCACACGACGTTGACGATAGGCCCATCCAATGTCTTGTTGTATTAGGACGGGATTTTCACATTTGCTGCTATGCTGGCCGCCGCACATCGCAAAGGGTATACTGGCTCACAGCATCGACTTTGCAGAATTGCCGAAAGCGAAGGGATGCCGGGGCGGCACCATTGACGAGTAAACCTTCGGATTGGAACGTCGCGCCGACGGATATCGCACATCTTGAGCGTGCAGTGCGACAAGTTCACGGGCGAATCGAATGTCCGCCGACTCCGCGTGCTTTGCTTACCACTGAACTCGAAGGGAATTGATATGAGACGCACAATGTGGACCGAATGCTGTATCGTGCTGCTTTGGCTTGCAAGCGGCGTACTCGACGTCGACTGCCGCGCTGCTTCAGATGAGGAATCTCCGCGCGCGACGAAGTCAGCCGAGTGGCAGCCCGTTCCCAAGAACGGAGTTATTGCAGAACCAGGGCGATACTGTTTGCAACAGGATATTCAGGTGGATCGCGGCACCGGCATCACGATTGAGGCCGACGATGTAACGATCGATCTTTGTGGGCACGCCATTCGCTATACCGGCGCACCGAAAGAGGGCACCTTTGGAATTGTGGCGCCCGACCGAACGGGTGTAACGATCACCAACGGCACTGTCGGCGGTTTTTGGTTTAATTTGCATTGCACGCAAAACGAGAGGCTGCGAATCCGCGACATTCGCTTCGATGATATTCCCTATATTGGAATCAACGTGGCTCAATCCAAGGATGTCGTGATCTCCGACAATGTGTTTGAAAACTTTCGTTACGATCTGGCGAAGGCCAAGGACAGCACCTACGTCATCGGGATCAATATCGGTGCCGAAAACGTAGTGATCACGAACAATCGCTTTATGGCCAGCCCCAAAGGCAAGGCCGCCCAAGACGTAAACGTCGAAACCGTCTTCGTATTATTCAGCGCGGAAGTAAGCCAGGATTGCCTCGTGGCGAAGAACGATATGGCGGCGAGCGAAGTGCTTCCTCGCAGCTACGGCGTGTGGGTCGCCACGAATGCCGAGGCGACGATTGTCGACAACAATGTCCGCAATATGAAATACGGCGTGTGCATCGCCGCCGACGCCGCTGCCTGGGTGTGCTTCAATCGTTTCCATGCATCGGCGGATACGGACGCTTCGATCGAGACGATTGGAATCAGCGCCTCGGGCGCCAAAGACATCATCGAAATCAGGAATGCGTTTGACGGCATCACCACGCCGGCGGCTTTACCCAAGAACTCGGAAGGCGAGCACGCGAGTGGCGGCTAACTGTGCTGTGGGCTCGGCCCCCCGAATCAGTCTTTGCTTTCTTTCTTGAGGCTTTCGATCTTAAGCACCCGCGCCGGTGCGTAGCCATGCTCCAAAAACGAACGCTCGACGAACGTCGTTCCTTGGGTGCCGTTTACCAGCAAGTCATCATCACCATCTCGGTTGAAGTCGGCGACCATCGCAATCGGTCCTTTGATCTCTACATCCAAAGGAACGGGCTCTCCGAATTTGGCCGCGCCTGACGAGCCTTCGTTGAGAAGCACGTAAATCTTGTGATTGCTCCCCGACACGATCACGTCCAGCCGACCGTCGCGGTTCCAATCGGCCTGTTCCACGTGCAGTCGCGATTTTAGATCCGCGATCAATTCTGGCGGCGCAAAGCGGGGTGATTCCTGCGGGCCGACGTTCTTGAAGTAACGAACCTTTCCATAGGTGTCCCCGACGATCAGGTCGCCGAGGCCGTCGCCGTCGTAGTCTCCGGCAACCAACGTCGTGCGGGCGCCCTGCAGCGCTTGAAAGTCGCTTTCCGTATCGCCGCCGATCGGCCCCACTTTGATTGGGGCGCCGTCGGATGTCTCGAGCTTTAGCCCTTCGGCGTCGAAATTCTTGTCTTGATCGGTGCTCTGGTTGCGATGGAACCAGACGTGGCCATACCAGTCGCCGAACAGGACGTCGATCTTTCCATCGTGATTTAGATCGTGCAGATAGGGATAGAAATGCCCATCGCCCAATTCAACGGGGTGAGCGATATGCATGCCCTCTGGCAGCACGGGTTCGGTCTTCGTCCAAAAGTAGGGTTTGCCGATTCCATCATTGAGCCGAATCGTGTAGTCGTCGACCAAGTCCGGCCAGCCGTCGTGATTCCAGTCGAGCACCTGATGCGCGACTTTAGCTTGAGCATTTCCCCAGGCGGCCCGGATTGGATCCTGATCGATGTCGAATAGAGGTTCCGTCGGCGTTCCCACATTGGGATAGATGATGATGTTGCTTCCAGTCGAAACAACCAAGTCGGGCAGGCCATCGTCGTTGACATCCGAGGGGCGAGGGTGGGGAAGACGCAGCGGCGTGATCTCGCCCCGCACAGGCAATGGCATTTCCTTAAGCTGAGGATCGGCTGCCGTCCCGGTATTAACGAAGTACCGCAAAAAGGATGGTCGTTCCACTTGGTCGGCATCCCACGTGTACGAACCGACGACCAAGTCGAGCAAGCCGTCACCGTTCAAGTCGGCGGCGCACGGCGCGGCGCACCAGTCGCGTACATTGATCGGCTCGCCATCGGCAGCGATCGGGCCGACGAGCTCCAGGACCGGCAGTTCGTCTTGCCGACCGGTGTTTCGATAGAAATAAACGCGTCCAGTGATGTAACCGCCGCACAATAGGTCCAAGTCGCCGTCGTCATCCCAATCGACCGCCGTCGTAACGGGAAAATAGTCCTCCTTGAAAGCGCCCTCGCTTTTTTGAGCGACCGGCGTTACGGGCAGCGCGAGAAACTCGCCGGTGGAATCGCGTAAGAATCCCTTAAACTCGAACGACCTGGCGTCGTTTGTTCCCGTGTTGCGGAAGAAAGCGATGCGATTCTGATAGGTGCCGACGAGCAAGTCTTTCGCGCCGTCGTCATCCCAATCGATCACTAGCGGCGCGGCGTGGACCCCAATATCGAGCGGGTTGCCGTCGGCCTCAAGAATCATCCGGCTCGGCCCAAACTCGGGCGCTTCGCGCGTCCCCTGATTAAGCATGAAAAACAGTTGCCCGTATTGCTCCCCGTACACAATGTCGAACATCCCATCGTCATTCCAGTCATCGAGCGCAATCTGGGTAGTATCGGCACCGGTGGAGCTGTCGCCCCATCGGGCGTGTCGTGGCATGGCATCGCCCAACCAGCCGGTCGGCGGCGCTGCCGGCGGAACCGTGTCGGCATCGATCGGGTCGAAGTAAACCGCGTAGTAGGACGGCTTGTCGCCGAGCTGAGTATGAGTCCACGCGAACTTGCCGGACTTCCAGTCGCCGACGGCGTTGTACATGTGCCCGGCGCGAACATTCGTGCGGCGGCGGCGTTCGCCATCGGTGTAACTGGAGGGCGCAAGAACTTCGGAAAACTCGTAGGGTATTACGTCGTCGTACCAGCGAAAGGCACGATCGTACGGGCCACGCTGGTAGGCGTAATCCGAATGGAGGATCGGTCGGCCGCTGTTGACATCGACTTGCATTACTTGAATCGTCCGCAGATCGGCCTTGCCATTTTCGCCGATGCTTTTCATCAGCGATTCCCAGTCGATGTCCACTTGTGCGAGCAACTCGTCCGAATCTTGATCGTCCAACTCGACGGGGTCGACCTTCAGCAGAACGCGGTGGGAGCCAAATCCAGCCCAAGCCACGATTTCAGCCGAAATATTCGGTTGCTCGGGGGCTTGCGCTTGCGCACTTGCGGATTGTTGCCCGGGTGTCGCGTCCGCCGCCCAGAGTGGGTTCAATGACGCTTCCACACCGAACAATCCAACGGCGACTAGAAGCATTGTCTGAATGGTCCGCAACATTCCATGGCCCTCAGCGACGCCGTACAGGAAAATTCGCTGGACGTGAAGCTTCGATTGTGTCGCTATTTGGCAGTAGCAAGCATGTTGACAATCCAACAGTAGACAACATCGCCGATTTGCTGGTAGCCCGCTTCCGATGGATGCGTGCCATTGTTTACGCGGGTCATTGTCTCGTCAGCACGTGCATTGATCGGCGGCGACCAAGTCGGATAGTGATTGTCGGCGTCGAGATTCAGATAGTTGGGAACGAGATAAATAGGTGCATCTGCACGATCCCCGAAACGGCGAATCATGCGTTCCATCAACCGATGTTGATTGCGGCGGCACTGCCATCGGGTCTGCTTGCCGGCCCCAATATAGTTCCTGAATCCGTCCTGGGAGGTCGACGGCGGCGCTTCCATCTGCACACCGACTTTCGTATCCGGCCGAGCCTGCAAGATCGACTCAATCAACGCGTCGTAGTGAACGAACATGCCATCAATCCGCTCATCTATGGATGCATCATTCGCCGTAAACACGTCATTAATGCCGACGCCAATCGTGACGAGATCGGGCCCCTTGCCGGCGTTGAACTCAGCGCAGTAGCGCCCGAAATCCAGAGACCTAGCGCCGTCTTCCGTTTCGTACACAAAAGGGCTGCCGGTCGCGCCGCGTTGATGATATCCGGAACGCGATAAAGGGCCCGACAACACGGCAAATGCTTCCGCGGTCCAGCCGCTATACCCCTCGTGACGCAGGTCATCGGTCGGGGGCATATTGCCGATTCCTCGCGAGCCGATGAGCTGAAGAGGCGCCGCGCAGCCGCGCTTGCTCAATTCAAGGATGTATTTCGGATATACAGAGTACTCAGTCAGGCTATCGCCGACGATCAACAGGGTTGCGGGGTCAGCCTCTGGCGTTTCGGCAGACACACGAACGATTGAACGACCGCGCGCGACCAGCGAATTAGAATCGTCACGAACCTCGATCGTAATCGGATAATCTCCCGCGTCCTCAGTCGTTGGCGTGTAGGCCCATCGTTCTTGAAATTGAAGCCCCTTTGGACATGTCACGTCGAAGGCGTAGTTATCCACATTCAACGTTAGGATGATATTGTCGAAGTAGACGTTGCTCTCAATGCCGGGAAGTGCGTAGATCACCGGCGGCAATACCAATCGCACTTTCCCGGGAAAGAATTCCGCGTCGTCAGCTTGTTGACCGAAGGATAGGCTCATCGAGCCGTTGAGGGCGGCGGCGGTGAACAACGCAATTCCGAACGCGATTGGATTGGCTTTACACATGGGATTCGCTCTACGAATGTCGTTCTAACTTGCTTAGGGGACCGGTTGCGGCCACGTCATGCCTGATAGTCGGCCGGATCGATCCCCTGGCCGTCAAAAAATGCTTTGACATCGGGCAGCTCGCTCTCCGGCAGCGTCTCGAATGGCTTTCGCATGAACCGCTGGGCAACTCCAAAGTATTCCAGCGTGGCGTGCCAAAATGGGTGAGTGAAGCGGCTGATGAACGGATAGTCGTACTTCTTGGTGATGGCCACCGCCTGTTTGAGGTCGTCTTTGCGAATCGCTTCCCAAAACAGCATCGGCTTGTCAGGAGCAAAGCCGGTATACGTGGAAAAAAACGCCCGCGCGCCATACGGATAGCCGACAAGGTAACGATTTTCCGCCCCCCCAGAAAAGATCTCAAATCGGTCGCCAAATGCTACCGCCCGGTCGATGTAGTAGGTCAGCGGCCCATCTTCCTTCATGGCGACAATCGAATCGATTTCGGCAAGCCGCTCGAGAAGCGGTCGTGAATACTCGCCGTGCAGTACGATCGGCAGCGTGGTGCTCTTGCTGATCTTCAAGAAATGCTCGTACAGCAAATCCTCGTCCTTAACGCCGTCTGGAAGTAGAATCTGAATCGCATCGGCTCCGTGCGTCTCGGAGAAGTCCGCGTAATCGATAACTTGTTCCGTGGGCCAGGCGCCGGTGGCGGCGATGGTTAAACCGTTGCCATCGGCCGCCTCGACCATCGAACGCGTGACCGCTTTGATTTCATCGAACTCCAGGCAGTCATATTTGCTGTTGCCCGCCGTCAGTTCAAAAATCGGAACGCCGTACCGAATCGCTCGGCCAATCATCCGATGAATTGCGTCATGATTGACGGACAAGTCTTCGTTGAAAGTAGTCGGCAGCGAGAGAATCGGACCGGCCAAATTCTTTTTGAACTCTTGCGGATTAAGCGGGCGGTTGAGCTTTTGCTCGGGCTTCCTCGCCAAGGTTATTGTGGGAATCGCGGCGACCGCGGCCGCCATTCCTGTAAGTTTCAAGAACGATCTTCGCGAATAGCCGGGATAATTGTCATTCAAACGACGCATGGCAAGCTCCACTTCCATATTTTCCGCAAACGGATAACTGAGATGGTTACAGGTTGGATTTGGTTGCGCTGGATTTCATTGATCGTAACGTCACATGGCCGTATAGCCGCCGTCAACAAGCAGGTTTGCGCCGGTAATGTACGCAGACGCATCCGACGCCAGGAATACGACGGCTCCTTGGAGGTCGGTCGAATTGGCCATTCGCCCAAGGTATGTCTTTGCGACGTAGCGACTCACGAATTGCGGTTGCTGGTTCGCATAAAAGCCGCCCGGGCTGATCACATTGACGCGAACATTTCCTGGGCCCAGCTTGGCTGCCGCAAATCGCGTGAAGTTTAGCATGCCTCCTTTGTGAAAGAAGTAGTCGGGCGGAGTCTCCCATCCCAGACCTTCGTAAAGGGAAAAGTCTGGTCCCACGCTTCCCTGGATCGATCCGATGTTGACGATGCTTCCCTCGCCTTGCTGAACCATCAGTTCGCCGAACATTCGCGTCATGAGAAACAGCCCCGTTGCATTCACCTGCATGCTCCGGGAAAAGTCCGCGGCTGAGCAGTTCCAGTTCGCCACAGGCCGCAGCACAGCATTGTTCACAAGGACATCGACGCGACCGGCGTCTTCGAGCAGCGCACGTTTCAATTGCTCGATGCTGGTCTCATCCGACAGGTCGAGCGTCATCGCGCGTACATCAAGGCGACAGTCGCGAAACTCACTCGCCAACAACTCGCTCTGTTTGCGATTGCGGCTGGCGATGTAGGTACGCGCACCGGCTTGAGCCAAAGCCTCCGTGATTTGCCGGCCATACAAACCGGCCCCGCCGGTAACCACCGCGACCTTTCCATCCAATTTGAATTTATCCAATACGCTCATAGAACTGCCGGCATCTGCCCGGGAATCCCTGCATTTGTTGAGTCGAGCTATCAATGGATTATCGCGAGCCAGCCGTGAGCGACTCAGGACCGATCGACCACACTTCCGGCGACCGCACGCCCGGCGCGCTTTCGCCACTGGCGATGATGATGGAACCGCCCCATTGCGTCGAAGCCACTGCGGCAAGCCCAAACGGGAGCGTCCCGGTCGTATCGAAGCGTCCAGCCGATACGTTGTAACGGAGCGCCTCGCGGCCGAATGGCGGCCGCTGATCGAGCGGCAGATCGGTGCCGCTGCCGTCCGCGCCTCGGCCAAGCAACCACAGTCCGCCGTCGACGTACGGCGCCGGAGAGGCCACCGCGGCATTGGCGTGCGGCAGGTCGACTAACCGCTCCCATTTCTCTGCCTCGGGGTCGAAACGGTATGCGTCGTTCAGATACTTCAACTTTGGCTGGCCTTGCTTGTCCTCCGTTCGGCGTATGCCGCTGAACAGGAAAAAGGATTTGCCATCGCTGCCTCCGATCGCGTAGAACCGTTCCGGACCCGGCCATGTCGGCAGCACGCGCCAGCTTGGCGACTCTGCATCCAAGTCCAGCGTCCAAAAATAAGAGTACGATGGTCCGGCCGTTGGGTCCGGCCCAGCTTGTCCTCCCGCGACGTAAACGCGCGAGCCAACCATTGCGCCGGCGGCACAACTCGTGGGGCTTGGCAGCGACGGCATTTCTCGCTGGGTCAATCGTTCTCCGTCCCACTGCAATACGAATACGTCGCCCAGATTCGCCTTATCGTTGCAGCCGCCAATGCAAAGCACCCCCTCTCTGGTCGCCAGCGAAATGCCATAGGCCATGCGCTGCGGCAGCTTGAAACCTGGCAGCCATTTGGCATCCGGAGACGGCAGCACATAAGCCGCGTCATGCCAGGTCTTGGTTCCATTTTTCCAAGGCGGCGCGTCGGGAAAGTTGGTTCCTCCGGCGACAATCAGCGCGTCGCCAGCAACACCAACGAATGGCGCAGCGACGCCGATCGAATTCGGTAGATCGGCAATCCGCTCGGCTCCGATGTACTTCGGCGGAGCACCGTAGGAAAGGCCAGTCGACAAGGATAGCAGAATTGCAACTTGGACGACGCATAAGGAATCTAGGCGAGCGAGATACGCTGATGCGATCGTCGCGAGCCGATTTGCAGTCAGCAGTTCTTGCATATCAGAACGAATGCTCATGGTTGACACCGGAGCGACCTGAAGTTATTTCAAACGAATGCGGGCCGAATCAATGGCACCAGACTGATTCTCAGCACCCAGCGCAATCCGAGCCCACACCGCTAACAACATTCCATCCGATAATTCGCACACCGATGGGTAGCAGACCTGTCGGCTCCACAGCGAATTGAAGTTGGTCGTCGGGTCGACTTCCGCTAGGGTCAACGGTTCCGACCAGGTTCGACCTCCGTCGTTCGAGACTCGGGTGGTCAATTCCGTCCTGAGTGGCGGTTTCGTTGGGTTATGAGTCAGCACGAGCTTACCGCTGGACGTGCAAAACAAATTGGCTGAAGACGCCGCCGCCGGCAGGTCGTGCTTCTCCGGCGGGAGCCAGGTGCGTCCCTGATCGTTGGAGCGCGCCAGCCACAGGTTGCCGTCCGTGGTTCGCAATACCATGACCAACTTGCCGTCGGGCAACTCCGCTACGCTTGGTTCGGCGGATCCGACGTCTTTGGGCGTTTTGATTTCCGGTCCGCGCGTCCACGTGCTTCCGTTGTCGGTCGACAGCAGCACACTTAAGATATGGGGGGCCTTAAGGTGATGCGTGGGAATTAGCAGGGTGCCGTTCTTTAATTTGATGCCGTTGGAACGGCAATTCCAACCTGGCCCGGAACCTATTTCGCGTGGCTCGCTCCAAGTCTTTCCTTGGTCCTGACTCGTCGTGAGCAGCATAAAAAACGAGTCAACGCCTACCTGGGGTCTGTCTCGTTTGCTCGGTCCAGGCGATGGCAAGCTGGCCCAGCGACCATTGGAGAAAAACAACAGGGTTTGGTCGCCCGCATTGATGAAGCCCGGGTCGAAGTCGCTCACGCGCGGCGCGTCGTTGAGTACACGCGCCGGCCCCCACGACTTGCCGCTGTCTTCGCTCACCGACCCGAGGATGACCTGATGGACGGACCCCTCGAATGGGCCGCTGAACCAAGCGGCCATGACTCGTTCGCCCCCGAGAGCCGTTACGCTTGGTGCATGATTGAAACCGTACAGATTGTTTCGGTCGTAGGGATCCGTATGGGCATCTTCATAGACGACCGTTTGCGATTCGATAGCGCCCAAGGGGACGGCTTCCGTGGGAGCCGCAACTCCCACGGTAGCCGTTGCGCAGAGGATCCATTTGATAACGCGCATTCTACCCTTCATGCTTACCGCCCTGCCCGGCGAAGTCGTCGGCTCGCTGGGGCCAGGACCACCAGCCCCATCGCGAGTAGGACCATAGCGCCTGGTTCAGGCACGGCCGCGGTCACATACAGGCCGTCGCTGCGATAGGCGATTGGCAGGGCGTCGCCGCCGATAAACGACACCAACGTGTCGCCCCGATCGCCCGCTTCCGACCCCCAGCCGATCAACTTCAGTTGGAGTTGTTGTGGAGCGGGCGGCACGAACTGCGAAACGTCGATCGTCACCGTTCCCCCATGCATAAAGAGGCCTGTGACATTGAGCTGGTCA
>JBBDYG010000116.1:3646-64731 GCA_040901765.1 Pirellulales bacterium | reverse complement strand
TCCAGCGGAAGTAATTGCCAAGTACCTCTGTTGCAATTGATTCTTGACATCACCTTTCACAAAAGTGATTTCAAAATCTCATTAGCGCCTATTAGCGTTCATTAGCGGTTTGAAATAATTCTCTGTGCCCTCCGTGGCTCCGTGGTAAATACAACCAAGAGCGGCAACCGAACAAGGCAGTTTCGTGGCGCAAGTAACCTACGAGGACATAATTGCGGCACGCGAGCGAATTGCCGACGGCGTTTCGCTGTCTCCCTGCCTCGAATCGATTCCTCTGTCGGAGCTTGCTCCGCCCGGTTGCCGGGTGTTCTGCAAGCTCGATTACCTGCAGCGGACCGGCAGCTTCAAGGAACGAGGCGCACGTAACGCCCTTCTCTTGCTCGACGAATCGCAGCGCACGCGCGGCGCAATCGCGGCTTCGGCCGGGAATCATGCGCTCGGTTTGGCTTACCACGGCATGCGACTGGGCATCCCGATCACTGTTGTCATGCCATTGACTGCGCCGCTAGTAAAGGTCACCACCTGCCGGCATCTGAAAGCCAATGTGATTCAGCACGGCAACAGCTTCCGGGAAGCCATCGACCGCGCTCGTCAGATTGCCGAGCAGCAAGGGCTTACCTATATACACGGCTACGACGATCCGGCGATCATCGCCGGCCAAGGCACGCTCGGGCTGGAGATTCTCGATCAGGTGCCCGATGTCGATGCGATTGTGGTTCCGATCGGTGGCGCGGGCCTGATCGCCGGCGTCGCACTGGCGGTAAAGAGCGTGCGGCCAGCAGTGCAGATCATCGGCGTGGAACCCGCCAGCATGCCCAAGTTCCGCCTCGCATTGGCCGCCGGTCAGCCTGTTCAAATCGACCCGGGCCACACTTTGGCCGATGGCCTTGCGACGCCAGATATCGGTCAGCATGCGTTTGCCGTTGCCCGCGATCTAGTTGACCGGGTCGTTGAGGTGTCCGAGGACGAAATCTCACTCGCCATTTTGCGGATGCTGGAGCGGGAAAAGGCCGTCGTCGAGGGCGCTGCGGCTACGACACTCGCGGCGCTTGAATCTGGTAAGCTGCCAGAACTGGCTGGCAAACGCGTGGTGCTGTTGCTCGGCGGCGGAAACATCGACCCCACGATGCTCGATCGCATAATCGAACGGGGCCTCGTCGCCGATGGCCGGCTGTCCCGCTTCACTGCCACGATCAGCGACCGCCCGGGGGGGCTAGCACGTTTGGCAACCGTGCTGGCGGCCAGCGGCGCGTCGATCAAGCAGCTCACACATGACCGCGTCTTCTGCGGCCCCGACGCCTCGGCCGTCGACGTGCTGTGCCTGATCGAGACCCGCGACCACGAACATCTCCAACAAGTTCACGAGCATCTTCGTCAGGCCGGCATAATGTTTTCATCGCACAAGCAACCGATGATTGCCGACTAGCCGCGTTTATCTGGTAAAATGAAGCCTGCAGAACGTCCTTTGAAAGTGCAGTTGAGTTACCCATGTCAATCTACACCAGTCCGAGCCATCGTTTATTCCGCTTGCCACCTGCGCTGGTCGCGTTGGCGCTGATTATCGGCAGTTCGGCACTGGCGTTCGACACCATTGGCAACGGTTACGGTTCCAAATGGGGCGCGGACCCCGTCGCTGGCACCGGGGCCGTCGTCACCTGGGGATACATGCTCGACGGCACGGGTGTCGATCCCAACTTTCGCATCGATCCCTTCGGCTTACCAGACATCAGCGGCGTTGTCGGCACGAGCAACATTACTGAACTGCGTAACTTGATTGAAGCCAATCACGGCGCGGGATCATTCGATGCCGCCATCCAGCGGGCGTTCGATACTTGGTCTGCCGTCGCGAACATCACCTTCGTAGGTCCAGTTCCCGACACCGGCCTGGACGTCGATTCGCCCAGTGCCATTTACCCGAACATTCGCATCGGCGCGTTTCAGCCCGATCCGAACCACTGGTTCAAGGATACGGGCTCGATTGGTTTTGGTCCGCCGGGACCGCCGAACGAGATTACGCAATTCCCACTTTCAGGCGATGTCTTCTTTAACCTTGCTCGTCCGGCGCAGCAGTCGCCATTTCACATCGCGCCCGGCGATGAAGATGTAACTCCAGTGGACGTATTCAATTTCGGCGATGACTTGGAGGGACTCTTCCTCCACGAACTAGGACATGCCGCGATCGGGCTTGATCATCCCCGTTGGGACGGCGAAGACCCCGATCGACGGCTGATGTACGTCGGCGATTTTCAGAACCCCAATGCACCCTTTTGTTGCACCGCCATTAATCGCCAACTTCACCCCGACGACATTGCCGCCGCTCGCTACGTCTACGGCGTGCGTGGCGACTACAATCACGATCGTGTTGTCGACGCGGCCGACTACGTGGTGTGGCGCGATGCAATTGGCACGGAGAGCGCGGGCTTGCTCGCGATGGATGGTGACGCCGATGGCACCATAGGCCAGGATGATCACGCGGTATGGTTCGCGAACTTCGGGCTTACCTCGCCAGTGACCGAGGGGCCGCTGGGGACCGGTTTAACGGCCGTGCCGGAACCGGCGAAATCGACTTACGGGGCACTTATCGTTGGTGCCGTCGTTATCTTGAGATTCTTCAATCGCAGAAGGTTGCGGGCACCAGCCGTCGCCTGATGACGAGGCCAACCGGAAGACCGTTCAAACCCCCGCTGGAATACCGATCACGAGTCGGAAATCAGGGTCTTTCGCCAACCTGTGAATCCACCTAGCATACGAGGTAGCAATTTGATTCCCGCTCACATCAGTGATTTTGAGGAGACTCGTGCATGGCAGATTCGCCAACGTTCCGGCGTTCGTTTCCGGAACCGGACATCGTCGTGCTCACGATCGACATGCCCAACAAGGGGGCGAACGTGCTGTCGGGAGCCGTTCTCGATGGGTTGAGCAGTGAGTTAGACGAGTTGGAAGGCCGGCAAGATTTGGCGGGCTTGATCCTCATTTCGGGCAAGCCCGGGCAGTTTATCGCCGGCGCCGACCTGCGCGAGTTTCTGACTTCCCTGGCCGGCCCGAAGGAAAAGACGGTGGAAATGTGCCGCCGTGGGCATCGACTGTTCGCCCGCATGTCGACCGCGCCTTTTGTAACCGTCGCGGCCATCGACGGAATCTGCGTCGGCGGCGGGGCCGAGCTTGTTTCATTCTGCGATCGGCGGGTGTTCAGCGATCACCCCTCGACACAACTCGGTTTTCCCGAAGTCAAATTAGGAATCTATCCGGGCTGGGGCGGAACGGTGCGCGCGCCGCGGATCGTGGGACTCTCCAACGCCGTGGAGATGATCACCAGCGGCGAGTCGATTTCGGCGACCGAAGCAATGGCGATGGGTTGGGGCAGCGACTGTGTGCCGCGCGAGCGATTGCTTGCCAGTGCGATCGCCATCGTGCGAGACGAGCAAAAAAGTAAGGCCTACCTGGCGGATCGTCGCCGCAGGCAAGGGCCGGTCGATATCACCGAAACGGAGCTTGGCTTCTTGGGTGCCGCGGCATCGGGCTACATTCAACAGCAGACGAAAGGACAGTATCCCGCTCCGCTCGCGGCGCTGGAGACCATGCTGCAAGGCGTGCAACTCGATAGCGCTGCGGCCCTGGAACTCGAAGCGCAGGGGATGGCGGAGTTATTTGGTTCTCCCGTCAATCAAGCGCTGCTGAATGTGTTCTTTCTGACCGACGCCAACAAAAAAGATCGCGGGATTGCAAGCGACGCGGTCAAGCCTAAGGAAATTCGCTCGGTCACCGTCATCGGTGCCGGCATCATGGGCGCCGGCATCGCGGCAACGAGTCTTAAGCGTGACCTACAGGTCGTCCTTAGCGACAGCCGTGCCGACGCGCTCGAGCGGGGCGAGCAACTGGTGCTCGATGAAGTCTCCTTTAATCGTGAGACCAAACGGAAGGACGCGGACCGCGCCATCCAATACTCCGCCCGCCTCACCGCCACCACGGTTGCGGAAATATTAGCGTCGTCGGACCTCGTCATTGAGGCCGTCATCGAGAAGGAAGAGGTGAAACGCGAGGTGCTCACCCGCCTCGAACCGCTCATGCGGCCCGATGCGATTCTGGCAACCAATACCTCGACGATTCCCGTCACGCGATTGGCAAAGGGATTGAAATCGCCCGACCGATTCTGCGGAATCCATTTTTTTAATCCCGTGCGCAAGATGAAACTTGTCGAGGTGATTCGCGGACCCGCGACAAGCGACGAGACGGTCGTCACCGCGGTCCAATATGCGAAGAATCTTGGAAAGATGCCGGTCGTAGTGCTCGACGGGCCGGGATTCCTCGTGAATCGACTACTGCTGCCCTACATGGACGAGGCGTTGAAGCTATTGGAAGAAGGTGTGCCGATCGAAGCGGTTGACAAGGCCGCCAAGCGCTTCGGCATGCCAATGGGGCCGATTGAGCTTTACGACATGGTAGGCCTTGATACCGCGCTCTATGCGGGCAACGTTCTCTGCGCGGCGTTCCCCGACCGCTTCAGCGGTTCGCGCATTCTGCCCGCGCTAGTGGAAGCTGGGCGGATGGGCCAGAAGTCGGGCCGGGGGTTCTTCTCTCATCAGAACAAGAAGGGCCGCGCCGCGCCCGATCCAGAGGTTGCCAAATTGCTTGATCCGCTGCGGGCCGGAGCGAAGTCGTCGCTCTCGAACGAACAGATTACGGACCGGCTCTTCCTGCCGATGCTGGTCGAAGCGGCGCGAGTGCTCGAAGAAGGGCTGGTCCGACACGCTCGCGATGTCGACATCGGCATGATTTTTGGCACGGGGTTTCCTCCCTTTCGAGGCGGCCTCTTGTTTTGGGCCGATACCGTGGGCGCTGCCAAGATCGTCGAGATGCTTAAACCCTATGCAGCACTCGGCAAGCGTTTCATACCCTCCGAACTACTCACTGAACTGGCTAGAGATCAGCAGAAGTTCTACGACTTGAATCGAAGGACCACCAAGCCATGAAAACAGCGGTCATTATCGACGCCGTTCGCACCCCCGTCGGACGAGCGCACGCCGAGCGCGGCTGGTATCGCGATGTGCGCTCGGATGACTTGATGGCGGCGTGTATTGCGGCGCTAATCGAACGAAATTCCCTTGATCCTGCCATCATCGAAGACGTGCATCTTGGGTGTACGCAGCAGACGAAGGAACAAGGCATGAACATCGCCCGAATCGCTGGGTTGATGGCGGGTCTGCCGATTGCCTGCGGCGGTTCGACCGTCAATCGGCTGTGCGGCAGCAGCATGCAAGCGCTACATCAGGCGACGCATGCCATCATGGCGGGCGCGGAGGAGGTCCATATCGTCGGCGGCCTCGAGCACATGCATCATCTTCCCATGGATCACGGGCTTGATATCAATCCGAAACTTTTCCAGCGAACTTCCAAGCCCGCGATGATGATGGGCGTCACAGCGGAGTTCCTGGCCCAGACGCAGGGGATCTCACGGGAAGAACAAGACCGCTTCGCTTTCGAGAGCCATCAGCGAGCCAGCCGGGCTTGGCAAGAAGGCAAGTTCGACCGCGAGATTATTGGCGTTTATGGCCGCTCCGAGTCGGGCGAGCGTTTTCGAGTCGATCGCGATCAGTGCGTTCGGGAGGACACCAGCATGGAGGCGCTCGGCGCGCTCGATCCGGTGTTCTTGCCAAAGATCGGAACCGTCACGGCTGGCAACAGTTCTCCGCTGAACGACGGCGCAGCGGCACTCTTGGTCATGTCGGAAGAGAAGGCCAAGGCGCTGGGTCTTCGTCCGCTAGCGAAGATTCGCTCCACCGCCGTGGCCGGTGTGGAACCATGCGTGATGGGCACTGGTCCCATTCCCGCCAGCCAGAAGGCACTCGAACGAGCAGGACTGACGGTGGATGACCTCGATTTGGCCGAGTTCAACGAGGCGTTCGCCGTGCAGGCCATGACCTGCATCCGCGCTCTCAAAGTGGATGAAGCCAAAGTCAACGTCCACGGCGGCGCCGTCGCCATTGGACACCCCCTCGGCGCCAGCGGGGCGCGCATCACAACGACGCTGGTTCACGCCATGCAGGACCGCGACGCTCAATTCGGCCTGGCGACCATGTGCATTGGGTTGGGACAAGGGATCGCGACTGTTTTGGAGCGCGTCGAATAGCACGCTCTTGATGCTCGGCAGTGTATACTGAGGCGGTTGCGCGAATAGATATCAAAGTTCTCCTCGTTGGCTAACAGGAATCGCGTCATGGCGATTGAAACGATTACGGAGCCTCGCCTGGATCGGCCGATGGTGGCCGCTTTGTTCGACTTGGCGCGCTCCTCGCCCGACGTGCCGGCGCTGTATCTCCCGCAAGAGGATCAACTGCCGCATAAGACTTGGCGGCAGTTGGCGGACGATACTCTTCGCCTGACTGCGTATATGAATCGGCTCGGGGTGCAGCCGGCGGATCGGGTCGTGCTGTGGAGCGATAACCGCTACGAGTGGATTGTTGTGGATTTTGCCATTCAGTGCCTGGGGGCGATTCACGTGCCGCTGCATGGTTCGCTGCCAGCCAGCGGCGCCGCCGCACAGATCGCCCACTCCGAGCCGAAGCTTGTGTTGATCGCGACTGCGGCGATGGCCGAAGCACTGCGCGGCCAAGCCGCCGCTGGCCCGCCGAACCAAGTGCAAGAGGTGATCGACGCCACGAACGGAGAACAATCTCTGCTCGATCGGATCAGCGCGATTTCGCCCGGCGACGGAATGGCGATCATGGAGCAGCAGGCCGCGCGGTTCGACCCGCAGGCGATCGCCACCATACTCTATTCCTCGGGCACGAGCGGCGAGCCGAAGGCGGTGGCTTTGACGCATGCCAACCTGACTTCCAACGCCTACGCCGCGGTCGATGCGGTTGGAGAAGTAGCGAGCGATCGCCGGCTCAATTTCCTGCCGTTTAGCCACATCTACGCGCGAACCTGCGACCTTTACACCTGGCTGGCGCGCGGATCGGAACTGGCGCTCACTCGCACCAGAGAAACGATCTTCGCCGACTGTCAACTCGTCAAGCCGACGCTGATGAACGGCGTGCCGTATTTCTACGAGCGAATCGCGCAGCGCGTGGCCGAATCGGAAAACACCGCCGCGCCGATTACGATCCAACAGATTCTCGGCGGCAACATTCGCGCTTGCTTCTGCGGCGGCGCGCCGCTACCGGTGGGCACCTTCGATTTCTTTCATGCGCGCGGTGTTCCGTTGCTCCCCGGTTACGGCCTTACCGAATCGTCGCCCGTGATCTCTTTTTCGACGATAAACGACTTTCGGCGCGGAACCGTGGGGAAGGCCCTGCCGGGTATCGAGGTTCGCTTCGCGGAAGATGGAGAACTGCTAACCAAAGGTCCGCATGTGATGCTCGAGTATTGGAAGGAGCCTGAGTTGACCCGCGAGACGATCCGCGACGGATGGCTCTACACGGGCGATCTCGGCTCGATCGACGCGGATGGATTCATCTCCATTACGGGTCGCAAGAAGGAGATGATCGCCCTGTCGACCGGCAAGAAGGCGACTCCCACGCACATCGAAGGACTGCTGTGCCGCGTTCCGTTCATCCTTCAGGCGCTGGTGGTCGGCAATGACCAAAAATACCTCGCCGCGCTCATTGTACCAAACGCCGAGGCGCTCAGCGCTTGGATGGAAGCACAGCAACTAAAGGTCGCTACCCAGGCCGAGTCGTTAACTCACCCCAGCGTCGTGCAGCTTTATCAGGACCGAATCAGCCAAGCGTTGGAGTCGGTAGCGCCCTATGAACAGGTGAAGCGATTTCTGCTGCTAGATCGTGGGTTTACGATCGAGGATGGACTCCTCACCCCGAAGCTGAGTATGCGGCGGGATGCCATTCATAAGCGTTTTCAAAGCGAGATTGCCGCACTTTACTCCGGAGGAGGTGTGGCCGTTGAATACAAAGGTTCGTCGGCCGCCGCCGCAACCGATTACTGACTTGACTGGTAGCTGAACTCGCAAGAGTTCAGATTCATTCCTTCAAGGGCTGAATTCTTGCGAATTAAGCTACGGTAGTTCAAGTTTGACAGGCCACGAGGCTTGACGATCCCCCGATTCGATCTGAAACAACAACGACGTTTTAAGCAAGGAAAGTTTTCTGATGCAACGCGATTCAAGTGCGGTAATCGATCTGAAGGATGAACCCGATCGGGAGATCTCCTTTGCCGAGACGGCGCTCAAGCTCGGCGGCAAGAGCGACGACGAAGCCCGCCGCACGGGGGACATCGACCGGGCCGACGATCAGGTCGAAACTCTGTTCCGCCCCGAGTACCAGACCGCGGGCAGCCCTGCGCATCGTGCGGTGTGGGACCGCCGACTGCCTGTGAATCTGTTCCAAGGGCAACCGGTCGATACGCCGGCCGACGTGCAGCAGGTGATGGATCGGTCGATTGAGATCGTCCGCCGTCACCGTGAAGCAGGAACTTTGCTGAACGCAGAAGGAAAAATTCCAGAGGGCATTCTGCAGGAGCTTGCGGGCGTTGGCTATTGGGGGCTTCTGGTCGATCGTCAGTACGGAGGCACCGCCGCACCTTTCCGTTCATTCGCGAAGTTTCTCACGCGGATGGCCGTCGAAGATGCGACGGTCGCGGGGCTGGCGAGCGTGCATGGCTGCATCGGCGCAGTCGATCCCGTCCGCACGTTCGGCAGCGCCGAGCAAAAGCAACGGTTCTTGCCGAAGCTCGCCTCGGGCGAGCGACTATCGGCCTTCGCGCTCACCGAGCCTGGCGCCGGCTCCGACCTCACGGCGCTCAAGACCCGCGCCGAGCTGCGCGGCGATCGCTACGTGGTGAATGGTGAAAAGCTTTTTATCACGAACGTCGTGCCAGGACGAACCATTGGGCTGGTGTGCCTGATCGACGATGCTCCCGCGGTGCTCGTGTGCGACCTGCCCGCCGAAGAGAACGAGCATTTTCAACTGCGGAAATACGGCCTATGGGCCTTGAAGCACACGCACAACCAGGGAATCATTTTCCGCGACTTTGAGGTGCCGGCCGAGAACCTGTTGCAACCGACGCGCGGCAACGGGCTAACCATTGCGTACCACGGGCTGAACCTGGGTCGGGTTGCCCTGTGCGCCGGCGCGGCCGGAACGATGCGCCTGATGCTCGCCAGCATGATTCCCTGGGCCAAGTACCGCGTGACCTACGGCGAAGCGATCGTCAAGCGCGAGCTTGTGCAGCGCCGCGTGGCCCGACTGGCCGGCCTAATCGTTGCGAGCGACGCGCTGGTTGACTGGTGCTCGTGGCTGATCGACGAAGGCTATCGCGGCGAGATGGAGTGCATCGTCGCCAAGATTTTCGGCAGCGAGGCCCAGAAGGAAGCCGCCATTGAACTGTGCATGAAGACGCACGGTGGCCGCTCCTTCCTCAAGGGCCACATCCTGGGCGATCATGTTCATGAATATTTGGCGCCCTGCATCTACGAAGGCGAGGGGGAAATGCTCGGCATGGCCTTCTTCAAATCGCTGGTGAAACAACACGGCACCCAGTTCTTCGAGCCGGTCGGCAAGGCGCTGCAAGCCGCGGGGATCAAGCGACTCAACCCGCTGAACCCGGCGCATCTTTGGGCGCTCCGCACCGCGATGCCGCCCTACGCCAACTGGATGCTCAAGCAAAAGCTCGCGCGCAAAGTTCGCCCCGACCTGCCGCCTTTGCCCGCGGAGCTGGAACCCCACGCCGCGTGGGCTTGCCAAATGTTGCAATCGTCCGCCCTGGAGGTCAGCGGCGCCATGCGCAAGCATCAGCTCAAGCTGGCCGACCGCCAATGCCGAATGGCCGAGCTTTCCGGCAGAATCCAGTCGCTGATCGTGATGCTCGCCACCTGCCTGTACGCGGCGCGGCAGGACGATGAAACGATCCGGCAGGCTGCCGCCACCTTCGCCCAAGACACGCGAAATAAACTGACCGGCCGGCGCACCAGCGACCGCGATTTCAAGCAACTCGGCCGGTTGGGCGCGATGCTGGCCGAGGGCGGCTCGCCGTTGCTAAAAGATGTGCCGGAAGTCGATATTTTGATGCGCTACGATACCTGATAATGCTGGCTCCGAAGAGATAGCTAAACGCTCGGGCGAGAGCACTTCCGTCAAGCCGATCAATTAAGTTTCAGGACTTCGTACCATTGCGTAAGTCGGTAACAGCTAACACGTTGTGTGGTTCTGATCCGAAATTTCGCGAGTTAAGCGGATTTTCTGCGCGCGCTTCGTCTATCATGCGCACCTCTTCTTATGGGGAGAGCCGGTTTGACGATGGTTCAGCGCCGCGAGATTGAGTCGGACAGCCTCGTCGAGCGCGCAAAGGCCGGCGACCAACAAGCGGTCGCGGATTTGTTAGGGGTGTATCGCAATTATTTGCTGCTGCTGGCTCGCGTGCATATCGACGCGAATCTCCAAGCAAAAGCAGACCCCTCCGACTTGGTGCAGGAAACGTGCCTGAAAGCCGCTCGCGACTTACCCCAGTTTCGCGGTGAAACAGAGGCTGAGTTCGTCGCCTGGTTGCGACAGATTATGGCCAATACCGGTGCCGCAATGATTCGTCAATTTAAAGGGACTCAAAGTCGCGCTGTCGGTCGAGAGCATCATTTCGAGCAACAGCTCGATCGATCGTCGATCGCACTAGCCGGGCTGCTGACCGCGCCCGGCGCGTCGCCCAGCCGGATTGCTTCCCGACGCGAAGCCGCCGTCGTGTTGGCCGACGCATTGTCACAGTTGCCCAGCGAGTATCGCGAGGCCTTGGTGCTGTTCCACTTGGAAGGACTCTCATTGGCAGAGGTCGCCGAGCGCATGGGGCGCTCGGTTGCCAGCGTGCGAGGTTTGCGAACCCGGGCGGCGGTGAAGCTGCGAACCCTGATGAAGGAGCCAACATGATAAGGCCTGCGGGGAGCGACCTGAATTCTCGCGTTCGTCACACCTCGAGAACCGCGGTCCTCGATTGCCCTCGTCAGGATCGACTTTGTCAGGCAATCGATGAGTTTTATGCCGCTGTGGATGCGGGCCAATCGCTTGACCGCGATCATCTCCTCGAAAGGTATGCGGATATCGCTGAGGAGCTTGCCGACTGCCTTCGCAATCTGGACTTTATTCAGCACGCGAGTCCCCAGTTATCGGCGAACACTCCAGCCCCACCTGAGGATAGTACTTTCACGGTCCCGCCGCGCGCGCATCTTGGCGATTTCCGCATTCTGCGGGAGTTGGGCCGGGGCGGCATGGGTGTCGTCTACGAAGCGGAGCAAATCTCGCTCGGGCGTCGCATCGCGCTGAAGGTGCTCCCGTTCGCGGCCATGCTCGATAAGCAGCAACTCGCCCGCTTCAAGAATGAAGCCCGCGCCGCCGCCACGCTCGACCACCCGAATATTGTGGCCATCCATTCGGTCGGCACCGACCGCGGCGTCCACTACTATGCGATGCAGCTTGTTGAAGGCCAAAGCCTGGCACAAATGATCGCGAAGATGCGCGGGAAGTCCGACGTCCGTGATCCGTTGTCAGTGGCAGAGACCGCGGCCTTCTCTGCTGCTCCTGCACCCGCCCCTCCCCTAACCCCTCCCCATCGAGGGGAGGGGGACGGATGCACCGTCCGCGACTTGCAAGCTGCCATTTCCACGCTCCCCACCTTCGACTCCCGCGAATACTTCCGCACCGTCGCCCAGCTCGGTATCCAGGCTGCGGAAGCCCTCGACCATGCCCACCAAAACGGCATCCTCCACCGAGACATCAAGCCAGCCAACCTCTTGGTGGACGATAGCGGCAAACTATGGATCACTGACTTCGGTCTCGCCCGCATCGAGGCCGACGCCGGCATGACAATGACCGGCGACATGCTCGGCACGCTTCGCTACATGAGCCCCGAGCAAGCTTTGGCCAAGCGCGTGGTCGTCGACCACCGCAGCGACATTTATTCGCTGGGCGTCACCCTGTACGAGCTGCTTACGCTACAGCCCGCCTACATAGGCGACGATCGCCAGGAACTGTTGCGCCAGATCGCGTTCGATGATCCGCAGCCGCCACGGCGGATCAACGCTCGCATTCCACCAGATTTGGAGACGATTCTCCTGAAGGCCCTCGAAAAGAATCCCGTTGACCGATATGCCACCGCTCGGGAGATGGCCGATGACTTGCGACGGTTTTCAGAGCATCGTTCAATCCACGCCCGGCGCCCGACACTTCTTCAACGCGCACAAAAGCTAATTCGGCGGCACCGCGTTGCAGCCAATATTGTTGCCGCTGCCGCTATTTTGATTCTGATCTGTGGAACTGCGGTTGTCGTCGATCGGCGCCGACAAACTCAAGACAACAATCATTTCGTCGAGCTTTCGCTTCAATCTGCACGTACCGCCCTCGAATCAAATGACGTTGAGGAAGCGGTACAGAGAATGGCCGAAGCTGGGGGGCGAATCGAGGCGGAACGGCTGGTCGACTCCCTCCTTGTAGAAGAGGTGGTTGCCTTGAAAGCTGAATCTGAGCGATACGCCAAGTTCTTAACACTTTACAGGAGTGCAAGAAATAGTCGTTCGTCTAAAGGAGTTAATAATGATTCAGCGGGCCTAGCGCTGGCCGTTTATCAGGTGATGGAAGCCCCTGCTTGGCTTGAGACACTCAACCAGGCCGGGTTTCCACGCGTTCATATCAATCGCGTAAGCGAGGCCGTCTACGAGCTGCTGCTGCTAAACGCTGACCAACTCACACGATGGCCAGCGCATTGGCCAAAGGCAAGTCGTCAAGCGCGCTTAGAGGCTCAGTGTCGCGAAGCCGTTGCGCACCTAGAAAAAGCAATCGCGTTTCACCCACCATCTCGTGGGTACTATTGGCTCATGGCGAATTGCGCACTAATTATGGGCGATCGCGATAAGGAAAAAAGCTTGCGCACGACTGCGCTGGAAACTCCGCCCCAGTCTGCGGCCGAGCTGTTTTATATCAATCGTGACCGCTGGTGGGGCACGGTATCAAAGTATCGAGGCTACCCGGCGTATACGTTTGAGGAGAGCTACAAGGACCATCGCGAGATGATGCGGCTCGATCCCACCTACTATAACGCAATGTTCTTCATGGCCCTGCGCTTGCAGGATGACGAGCGTCGATACACGGAGGCGCTGATCGGCTGGTACGCATGTGTGGCGATCCGACCCTACGACTACAACGCCATACTTAATCGCGGAAACACACATGCCCGCCTGGGACATTATGATGAGGCAAAAGCCGATTACGAAACAGCACTGACGATGGCTTCAAATCCAAGGGTGATTGGCGAGCTTGCTAAGTACTTTGCCACCGATCCCGATGAAGTTATGCGAGACGGCGATCGCGCCGTCGAACTCGCAACGAAAGCTTGCAAGCTCACCGATTATAGCGATCCGGCAAAAATTGACGCACTCGCCGCCGCCTTCGCTGAGACTGGCGACTATAAATCGGCCGTCAAGTGGTCGGAAGTGGCCGTCGAGCTTTCCGATAACTACCTAACCAAAGAATACGCGAAACATTTGGAAAGCTTTCGCCAAAACAAACCCTGGCGGGAAGAGTAAATCGAACGATTGACCCGTGATGCGGTAGCGGCCAAGCAACCTCCTCACCGGCCAGACTAGTCCAACGAGCGCTCGAACTGCGCGCCGCAGGACGTGCTGTTTTTTTGATCGGGCCTGAATACCAACCAATGGAGCATGGAAATGCGAAACTTCTTTCAGAGAAAACGTCGCTGCAATCATCGATCCCGAGTCAACCGGAAATCGCGAAGCTATTCCCGCCGGCTACCGTTCGCCATCGAAACCCTCGAAGCGCGGATGATGCTTAGCGTTTCGCCGGGCGTTCCCGCACTGCATAGCCTGCCGGGGGCGCCGGCCTCGGTTTATCTCGATTTCGACGGCCACTTTGAGCCGCAGTGGGGCAATTATCCGAACATCACGACGCCGGTCTACAGCATTGACGGCGATTACAGCACGTTCAGCGAAAGGGAGCTCGAGGAAATCCAGTTGATGTGGGCCCGTGTGGCCGAGGACTTCGCTCCCTTCAATATCGATGTCACGACGGTGGAGCCGGACGTGCTTGCCGAAGGCCAGCCAATGGATGCGGCCAACGGCGTCGCCTTGCGCGTTGCCATCGGGGGATCGACCATGGACTGGTTTGGGCAACAGGGCATCACGGGCGTCGGCAACATCAATGCGTTTACCAATACCCACGCCAATACCGTTTACGTGTTCAGCAACAACGGAACCACTTCGCCGCTCGGCGATACGATCTCACACGAGGCGGGGCATGGTTTCGGCTTGCAGCATCCAGCCGGCGATGAGCTGCTCGACGATCAATGGTCGTCGATTATGCGCCATGATGAGGAAACCGCCTCCATTTGGATCAGCGGCATGAATGTCGTCGGACAGTTTCAGGACGACATGGCTGTGATCGCCGGCACGCTCAATGGCTTTGGCTATCGCCCCGACGATCATGGTAATACGACATCGGCGGCCACGCCATTGTCGTTCGATGGCGGGAGTTATATCGGCACCGGGATTATCGGCACGAACGACGACTTCGATATCTGGTCGTTCAGCGTCGGCGCGGCTGGTTCCTATCGTATTGCGGTCGACCCAGCCGCAATTGGACCCAATCTGGATACCGTTTTGGAGTTGCGCGACGCCGGTGGCTTGCTGATTGCCTCAGCCAGTCCTGCGGCGACGCTCGGCGCTGAATTAGCGCAGTACCTTTTGCCCGGCGCATACAATCTGTCAATCGGCAAAACGGCCATTTATGGTCTCGTCGGCACTTACACAGTTGAAATCTCGTCTCCGGCGGCCGGCATCACCGCAACCGCATCCGAACCGCTGACAGTCAAGGAAACGGGCGGCACGGCCCAGTTCCAGGTGATGCTCGATACGCGGCCGGCGGCAGACGTGACGGTCTCGGTTGCGTCCAGCAACACGGGCGAAGGCACGGTATCGACCAACTCCATGGTGTTCACATCGTCCAACTGGAATGTGCCGCAGTCGGTAACTTTGACCGGGGTTTTCGACGCAGCGGCTGACGGCGATATACCGTTCAGCATCGTCATTGGGCCGAGCACGAGCGGAGACCCGCAATACGACGGACTCGATCCGCCCGACATTGCGGCTGCGAACATCGACAACAGCGCATCGGGCTTTATTTTCTTTGCCGACACCCAGAATGATCGCATTCAGCGTTCTAAACTTGACGGCTCGGACGTTGAGACAATCTTGAACCTCGATGCACTGTATGGCTCTGGCAGTTACTCGCCGCGAGGCGTTGCGGTCGATCCGGCCGGCGGAAAAATGTATTGGACGGAAAGCGTCGGCCGCATCCAGCGGGCCAACCTCAATGGCTCGAACGTCGAGACGCTCGTGTCGGGACTCACTGGCAATGGACTGCGCGGCGGCGTCGTTCTCGACCTGGCCGGCGACAAGATGTATTGGGGCGACGCGGCCGCGCGCAAGATTCAGCGCGCCAATCTCGACGGCAGCGGCGTCCAAGACCTAATTACCGGGGCCTCGCTGAGCGGCGTGCGCGATCTCGTGCTTGATGTCTCAGCCGGAAAAATGTATTGGCCTGACATCGAAGAGAACAACATCCGCCGAGCTAATCTCGACGGCTCGAACATTGAAGTGTTGTGGACTGGCGTCGAATACGACAGCCCGGTCGCCATCGACTTGGACCTCGCCGCCGGAAAGATGTACTGGGCCGATCTGGCACGAGATCAAATCTTCGCGGCCGATATGGACGGCTCGAATTCGCAAGTCGTGTTTGATATGACAAGCATCGCCAATGGTTCGGCCATTACGGGACTGGCTTTGGACCTGCGCCACGGAAAATTGTACTGGTCCGATCTGCAGACATATTCGTTTTATCGCGCGAATCTCGATGGCTCGGATGTGGTAGAGATCGCCGAAGCGGTCCCGGTCGGCATCGCCATTGTCACGCCCGCCGTTTCTGTCTCGCCTGCCGCGGGATTGGTGACGACAGAAGGCGGGGGATCAGCGACTTTCAAAGTCTCGCTGACGACGGCCCCCAGTGCCGACGTCACTATCCCCGTCCAATCGAGCGATTCGCTGGAAGGAGCCGTCGCGCAGGCCAGCGTCACGTTCACGCCCGAAGATTGGAACGTGCCGCAGTTGGTGACGATCACCGGCGTGGACGACTCCACGGTCGACGGCGACAACTCCTATAGCGTGCTGGTCGGCGCGGCTATGAGCACCGATCCGGACTACAACGGTATCGAACCGCGCGATGTGTCGCTCACCAACCTCGACGACGACTTGCCGCCTGCCCCGGCCGACATCCTGTATTTCTCGCTGCTCAACAATGCGACCGTCGGTGGAGTCGCCGCGGCGAACGAAGACATCCTGGCCCGCGATGAAACTGGCGCCTTCCGATTGCTCTTCGACGGCTCTGATGTCGGCCTCTCGGCCCATACGCTCGACGCCTTCGACGTCATCGCTGCGAACCAGATCCTCATCTCGCTGGCTGCTCCCGCGTCGATCACCGGCGTCGGATCCGTCGATGATTCCGACCTCGTGCTATTCACCGCCTCCAGCCTGGGCGAGAACACAGCCGGCACGTTCTCGATGTACTTTGACGGCAGCGATGTGGGCCTCACCACCGACAACGAGGACATCGACTCGCTCCACCGGCTCGACGATGGCCGGCTCGTGATGTCGACGCTCTCCTCGGCGAGTGCCGGGAGCGTCAGCAGCCGCGGCGAAGACCTTATCGTCTTCACGCCGTCCTCGCTTGGCGCGACTACCGCGGGCACCTGGGCCTGGTACGTCGACGGCAGCGATGTGGGCCTCTCTAGCAGTAGCGAAAACATCGACGCCACCGCCCTCGACGCTGGCGGTAAAATCCACCTCTCCACGATTGACAATTTCTCGGCCCCTGGCCGCTCCGGCGCCGACGAAGATGTGTTCGCGTTCACGCCCTCGCGCCTGGGCAGCTCGACCGCCGGCAGCTACAGCTCCACGCTGTTCTTCGACGGCTCCACGTTCGGCCTCGGCAGCAACGATATAAACGGGATCGACATCCCACAGCCGGATTTCGCCGTGGCGGCCCTGATGGACACGTCCGGCGATACTTCCGCGCTCGATGCCGCTTATGGCGTTGTCGGCGTGACCGGCCCGCGTACCGGCGACATATTCGCGTCGAAGCGGGTCCAGACCAGCGCCGGCGGCAACGACTTCATCACAACGCTCGTGCAACCGACCCCTGATGTGCCAATGACTGCCCGCGGTGATACCGACAAGGAAAAAGCCAAGTTCCGTAACCGCTTGCAACGCGAAGCAGCCATCGATCAAGCCCTGGTGGATCTCGACGTGCAGGACCACCGTTTGGCCGCGTGGGACGCCTTATAAAATAACGCTCCTGAAAGTTTCGTCTCGATTCGACCTCGATTTTAAGCAACCCATCCGACTGACAGCGACGCCAGGCTTACGACTTCGCTGGCGGCGGCGGCTCTTTGTTGCTAAGAGACGTGCCGGAAGTCGATATTCTGATGCCCTACGATGGCCGCTAATGGCGGAAGCTCCCGATGCAGGAGCTTGACCACAGATTGCTATCTTTCCTCAGCCATAGTAAATTCGGAGGAAGTTCGATTTGCATCGACCGTTTGTTCTGGGACGTTCTAATCGCACGCGATCGTGCCGAGAGGTCCGTACCCCGGACGAAACCATGCGAGGCAGCCATGTTCCGAATTTCGGGTGGTACGAGCCGAGCTTATTGCGACGGTGTTTCGCGTCGCCATTTCCTCCAGATTGGGGTGGCCGGCGTCGCGTCGGCGTCTCTGTCGACGGTGCTGCGGGCACGGGCCGAGGCGGCCGCGGTCTCCGGCAGCAGCAAGAGTACGTCGGTCATCCTGCTGTGGCTCGATGGCGGTCCGGGGCACATGGACACCTACGACATGAAGCCCGACGCGCCGGCCGAGTACCGAGGCATCTGGCGTCCGATCAAAACGAATGTGCCGGGCATGGGAATCACGGAACTATTTCCATTGCAATCGAAGCTGGCCGACAAGTTCTCGCTGATTCGTTCGCTGCATCACGACAACGGCGACCACTTCACGGCAGCCCATCACATTCTTACATCGCGCGGCGGCCCCGACGGCAATAGCCGGATGGGCCGAAACCCCTCCATCGGTTCGATCGCGGCAAATGTCTGCGGGTCGCGGCAGCCAGGGGTGCCGGCGTATGTCGCCGTTCCCTATGCCAGCAGCGTCGGCTTGCGGCCCGGTTACTTCGGCGGCAACTATTTAGGCACGCCGTTCAATCCCTACGAAACAGATGGCGACCCCAACGCGGCCGACTTCAAGCCGAGCAATCTGCAACCGATCGACGCACTCTCCGTCGATCGGCTCGAAGACCGCAATGGGCTGCGCAAGTATCTGGATCAGATGCAGCGCAATGTGGACGTCTCCGGCTCGCTCGCCTCGATGGATCGATTTCAGCAGCAAGCGTATGAGCTGGTGACGAGTCCGGCCGCTCGGAAGGCGTTCGACATCGCCAGCGAGGACGCCAATTTGCGGGATCGTTACGGGCGGAATTCGTTCGGCCAAAGTTCGCTGCTCGCGCGGCGGTTGGTCGAAGCCGGTTCGACGTTCGTCACCGTTCACTATGGCGGATGGGATCATCACTGGGATCTTAAGACTGGGATGGAGAATAATCTGCCAATCGTGGATTCGGCGGTATCCTCCTTGCTCACCGATCTGAGCGACCGCGGCCTGCTCGACACGACGATGGTCATGTTGTGCGGCGAGTTCAGCCGCACGCCGCGCATGAACAACGGCGGCAACGGGGGACCGGCGCTGAGCATGGGCACGCCGGGCCGCGACCATTGGGGCAACGCAATGAGTGTGCTGATCGCGGGCGGCGGCGTGCAAGGGGGACGGATCGTCGGCAGCACCGATCGACTCGGTGAGTCTCCGAAGGATCGGCCCATCTCTCCGGGCGACCTGCACGCCACGATTTACAAAGTTCTCGGCGTCGATCCAACGGCCCACTTCCTCGATCGCTCGGGCCGGCCGGTGGCAGCGATTGATGGCGGGCAGGTGATTGAGGAGTTGTTTTAGATCGACCTGACTATTTTCGGTCCCTGGTCGAACGGAAGTTTGTGCCACGCGCCACCGGGAATTTGCGAATTCCTCGGGAAAAACTCAGTTGTGCCACGCTGCGCGCGCTGGCACAAACTGGATGAAACCGTGACGAACGTCAGCCTTTTTGTCACGCTACATTCGCCAAAAACTTATTCTGCGTTACGGAATAAGACGATTCGAAGTTGTAAGATACGAGGAGGTGCGGGTCTTTGTGGTTGACAGAAAAGAGCCGCGTCAGTCGATTGGATTTCCGTCCGCTTCGGTGTACTCGTCTAATCGTGCGTCATTCCACACGCTCGATACAGCCGCTTCCTGCGCCGTGTAGGTCTCGTCGATGTTGAATTCGTCTACGAGCGGATTCCAAACCGTCAACGAATCAGGTCGTATAAGCCAATCTCCCAACTCTTGGGGCTGAAGAGATTCAGATCAACAAAATCAACATCCAAGTTCTTCGTGACATCGGACAGCAACGCCTCAACGCATCCCAGCGAGAATACCTTGTTGAGCTTTGAGGACATGGTTACAGAAAATGCTTCCATTCTATTCTGGCTTGAGAACGCCGGTAGTCGCTTCTTTCCCTCAACCTCTAAAATCCACAGCTCATACTCGTCGCCGCCCAAGTTCTTCGATTCTTGTTCCACCAGCGCGAGCAATTCATCTTGAGTGAAGGTGTCCGAGTCAAGGAATCGTTGCGGCCTAACCGGAAACCACAGCCGCCGCTTCTTAAGGTAATCACTGAGTAAGCGAAGATCTTCTTTGCACGCGACGCGTTCAAGATCGTCCTTACCAGAGATTTTTTCGAGCAACTTCGCGATCATACTTCAGGTCTACACCAACTCCCGAATCACCTCGCCACCGTCCACAATAAACCGCGGCCGGCACTGCAAATCGTTGTACGTCGCGTCGATCGGGACGGCCAGGTCCTGATGCACTATCAGGAATTGGTAGCTATATAAAATCGCGAAGCAGGATGATTCGAGGAAAATCTGCGTGGATCGCGTTAAACAGCGGTTCGTCGGCCGTAATCCCTGGCACCCCGTGTTGCTCCGCCAGCGCTACGAACGAGGCATCGTACACGGCGCGGTCGTACTTGGCAGCGATTTCATACGCGGGTGCAAGTAGGGATGCTGCCGGCTCCACGGCGACGGGACTGCCGAGCAAGGCCTGTAACAATTCGCGCGCCTCGTGTAACTGGATTAGCTGCTGGCGCTGCCGCTTCCAGATTGCATTGGCCACTTCGGGAAAAACCAAGTCGAGGACAATGAGCCGGTCTCCCGAATCAGATGTTTGCAGAATCAACTGTTGAGCTTTGTCGGAATCTGCTTCCGGAAGAATCCACTTGGCAACGACGCTGCTATCGACGACCAAGTCGCTCATCGCATTCGATCCGCCGCAATCTCCGCGGTGCTATCGGGAAGAACCCCCTGCCGATGAAGGATGGCCCCCTGAACCGCCTTGACCTGTTCGAGCCATGCCTGCGGCGTCTGGCCATTTGCAGGCTCGAAGCTCAACTGGACCCGCTGCTCATCGCGAAGATTTACCGGTTCGAGCGGCTCAAACACGCCCCGGCGGTAGACAGCTTCGACGTGACTCATGACAGACTCCTTAAGAACCTCTGGTGATTATAACAACTCCCGAATCACTTCACCATTCTCCACAATAAACCGCGGCCGGCCTTGCAGGTCCTTTAGTTCTAATGGCACGCTTCGACGTGCAACTGAATACCTTCGTGGTGCCGGAGTGACGCGATCAGCTCCGAAAGATTATCCGCCCGCGGATTCCCCTTCTCGCTGAGCATCCGCATTAAGCTCGCCGGTTTCTTGTCGATACGCTTGCCAAGTTCCTGAAAGCCGATTGTAGCATTCACGTAGTCGCGGAGCAGAGTTTTCCCAACGGCAACGTCGCCATTGAGAAAGCACTCCGCCGCTTCGGTGAGCAGGCCGACGCGGAACTTTGAGTCCCGCGCGGCGCGTTCCTTCACGGTTTCCACAAAACTTCGGGTGAGTGCCATCGCGGTTAGCTTCTCCGCTTGCGTTTTTTATAATCGGCCCAGTGTTTTTGGGCATTCTGGATGTCGCGGTTTTGCTGCTTCTTTGTGCCGCCGCCCAATAGGACCAGCAGCACATCACCGTCCATTGCGAAGTAGACCCGATAGCCAGGTCCGAAATTGATCTTGCACTCGCTGACTCCTCGCCCGACCGGTTTGACGTTCGAGAAGTTTTCGTTTTCCAGCCGAGCAACCGCCGTCCGCACTTTCAAGGCCGCTGAAGCATTCAATTCTGCGAACCACGCTGCAAAGGGCCGCTTGCCGTCTTCCGTTTGGTACTCGACGACTTCGATCATTTAGATCATAACACATGCGTTATCATGCGGCAAGTCTAGACAGGGCTACACCAACTCCCGAATCACCTCACCATTCTCCACAATAAACCGCGGCCGTCCCTGTAAATCGTTGTAGGTCGCATCGAGCGGCACGCTCATGTGGTGGTAGATGGTGGCCACCAGGTCGCCGGGCGTTACGGGTCGCTCTTTGATTTGGCCGCCGTCTTTGTCGCTGGCTCCGATCACCTGCCCGTGGCGAAATCCGCCACCGGCCAGCGCCATCGACATTACGTAGGGCCAATGGTCCCGACCGTCGGTGCTGGCTTGGGTGCCGATCTTGGGGGTGCGGCCGAACTCGCCCATGGCGAGCACCAGCACGTCGTTCAACAGGCCGCGTTCTTCCAAATCACTTACGAGCGTTGTGATTAGATGGTCGAATATCGGCAGTAGCGGCCCCAACCCTTTCGTGATGCCGCCGTAGGGCGGGATGTTGTCGCCGTGCGTGTCCCAAGTTCCCGATGCCGTGTGGTGGCTCAGGTCGAGTGTCACAAACGCCACGCCGGCTTCGACGAGCCGCCGCGCGAGGAGTGCTTGTTGGCACCACAGGTGAGAACTGTAACGAGCGCGCACGGCTTCCGGCTCGCGCGACATATCGAGGGCTTGTTGTACGCGGCCGCCGACCAGCATCTCGACCGCTTGTTGCTGAAAGGCGCCGAGCGATTCCATCGAGGGATCGACGCCCGTGCGCAAGCGATCGAGTTGATTCACGAGGTCGAGCCGGCGATACAAGCGCTCGTGGGTCAAACCGCCTGGCAAGCGAAAGGCTGCGGCGTCGGTCATCTGGCCGGTGTCCACGCCCACGTTCGAGTAAATCGGCAGCCGCGCCGCATCGTTGGCGACAAACGGATCGTATTGTTTCCCCAAGTAGCCGGCCATCGCGACGTGCGAGCGCGACTTCATAAACGTGGCGTAGGGCGGAACGCCAGGTTGATTCGCGCCGTGGTGCTTGGCGATCACCGATCCGACTGCGGGATACATGTCGCCTTGGCGGTTGATTCGCGGCTCCGCTTCCAGGTTGCCCGTCTGGAAAACCTTGTTGGGTTCGTGATTGCTGCGACGGGGGTCGACGCTGCGGATCAGCGTGAACTTGTCGAGCATCGCGGCCTGCTTCGGCAAATGCTCGCAAATGACGATGCCCGGCAGCTTCGTCTGCGTGACCCCGAAGGGCCCGCGGTTCTCGATCGGCTGATGGGGCTTCGGATCCCACATATCAAGGTGGCTCGGGCCGCCCGCCATCCAGAGGAGAATGACGCTCTTTCCGCTTGGCGAAACTCGCCCGGCCTGTCCCGCCCCGCTGCGGGCCTGAACTAGCGCGGGGAGCGTCAGCCCCGCCATTCCCGCCAGCCCTGCCTTCAACATGCTGCGGCGGCTCGTGACGACCAGTCCTTCCCGCGATCGCGCATGGAGGTCGCCAAAGGCGTGCTGCGAAGCGTGGACGTGACCAGCTTGATTCAACATGGAACTGTCCCGGTAAATCGGGATGACCGCTGCAAGTTCACAATCTAAGGCTAAGTGGGCAGTCAGGTTACGTCAAGTTGTCGCTGGTTGCTATCTGGCGGCGATCGGGTTAAACTCTTCAGTTAGTGCATGGAGGCAGTAACCCGAACTTAGGAATTGGGGAAGAATAACTTCGGTGGTTCAGTTCGCGAGGGATTCGAGTCGCGGGGGAACAAAACAATTGACCGTTTGGCCAAAGGCCCTGATTCATCGTAGCCTGGGGCAACGCCCCAGGAATGGAAGTCGAAACAGATGTTTGGCCGAAGGCCATATTCACCCTTCCGCACCGTGTATTGCGTTACAAGAATTGATTATGGCCTTTGGCCAAAGCGCGGCGGTGTGTGTCGCATGCCTGGGGCGTTGCCCCAGGCTACGGTGAAAAAGGCCGTTGGCCAAATACCGAAGTTATTTTTCCCGCGTTCCTTAGCGAGCAGGTATCCAATGATCGCAATGGGAAAAACATTGCTGCTCAGCTCCACCTTCTGGGTAGGGATCGCTACCGGAGGGCAGGCATCACCGGTCGTCGCCGACACCGCTGAATTTGTGCCGGTGCCATTGCAAGTAGAAACCGGGCGCGACAAAGACGGGCGCTTCGTGCTCGAAGGCCATCACTCGCGACAACAACTGCTAGTAAGCGGCCACAATGCCACAGAGGATGTTCGCGATCTGACGCGCGCGGCGCGGTTTGAAGTCGCTCCCGAGGGTGTTGTCTCCGTTGATGCAACCGGGGTCGTGCGACCCGTGGATAGCGGCACGGCCCAAGTCACGGCGGTCCATGAGTCCGGGCTGTCGACGTCGATAACGGTGGCTGTCGAAGTCGCCGAGCGCGAACTGCCCATTAATTTTCCCACGCAGGTCGTACCGATCTTTACCAAACTCGGGTGCAATGCCGGTGGTTGCCACGGCAAGAGCGGCGGGCAGAACGGTTTCGCGTTGTCGCTCCTTGGTTTCGAGCCGGGCGAAGACTACGAATACATCGCGCAGGAAGCCCGCGGGCGAAGATTGTCGGTTGCATCTCCCGAACAGAGCCTCCTGCTGCTCAAGGCGACCGGCACGGTGCCGCACGGCGGCGGCCGGCGATTGGAAGTGGGCGAACCTTCCTATGAAGTGATTCGGCGCTGGATCGCGTCCGGCGCTGGCCCCGGCGATCCCAACGTGCGACGCGTGGCATCCATCGAGGTGCTGCCGGACATACGGATCATGCCGCGAAACTCGCACCAGCAACTGGCGGTTATCGCGCACTACGCCGATGGCGCCACCGAGGACGTGTCGGAGCTTGCGCAGTACAAGCTCAGCGAACCGGACATGGCCGAGGTGACGGAAACGGGACTGGTGAAGGCTGGATCCCGGCCTGGCGACGTGGCGGTGATGGTCAACTACCAGTCTCACGTGTCGGTGTTTCGCGGGATTTTGCCGCTGGGCGCTCCACTTGAGTCGGTGCCGGAGCCGCGAAATTTTGTCGATGAGCTCGTGGTGAAGAAGCTGCGGCTGTTGGGAGTGCCACCCTCGCCCGTGACCGACGATGCCACATTCCTGCGGCGCGTGACCGTTGACGTTGCGGGGCGGCTGCCGACGCTCGAAGAGGCGGAGCAGTTCTCGCAGGATACCAGCCCGGACAAGCGCGATCGTGCTATCGACGGCTTGGCGGCAAGCACCGACTATGCGGATTTCTTCGCCGGAAAATGGTCGGCCATCCTTCGCAATCAACGCAGTGACGAAACGTTGCAGCGCGGGAACTACGCATTTCACCGCTGGATCCGCCAGGCGATGTACGAGAACATGCCGTACGACGACTTCGTAGGCGCAATCGTCGCGGCCACCGGAGAGGTTGGAAGCCATCCGCCGGTGGCCTGGTATCGCCAGGTGGACGAGCTGAACGAGCAGGTGGAAGATGCCGCCCAACTATTCCTGGGACTGCGGATACAATGTGCCCGCTGCCATCACCATCCGCTGGAGAAATGGAGCCAGGACGACTATTACGCGTTCGCGGCATTCTTCTCGCGTATGGGGCGCAAGCCGGGGTTGGAACCCAGCGAGGTGCGCATCGTCCACCAAATCGGCCTCGCGACGGCGACCAATCCAAAAACCGGCGCGGCGATTCAACCGGCCGGCTTCGGTAGCGAAGCTATGGAGCTTCCGCCCACCGACGATCCGCGGCAAGCGCTCGTCCAATGGATGACGGTCCCTGAGAATCCGTTTTTCGCTCGCGCCCTCGTGAACCGTTACTGGAAGCATTTCTTCGGGCGCGGATTAGTCGATCCGGAAGACGACCTGCGGGAAACGAATCCGGCGACGAATCCCGAACTTCTCGACGCGCTAGCCGCGCACTTCATCCAGAGCGACTTCGATCTGCAAGACTTGGTTACAACGATTTGCAAGTCGAACACGTACCAATTAAGCTCTGAGCCAAACGAATACAACGCCGACGACCGGCAGAATTTTTCTCGCTTTTATCCGCGCCGTCTGCAAGCGGAAGTTCTACTGGACGCGGTTGACAGCGTATTTGGACAGCAAACGAAATTCGCCGGCATGCCCCAGGGGACCCGGGCCGTCGAGTTGCCCGACAGCGGATTTGACTCGTACTTTTTGACCGCCTTCGGTCGACCTCAGGCCGTGAGCGCCTGCGAATGCGAACGCTCAGGCGACGCGAGCCTGGCTCAAAGCTTGCATTTGATTAATTCCGACGCGCTCTACCGGCAACTGGCCGCCGATACCGGGCGGGCAGCGCGATTGGCAACCGACACCCAGCGCGATGGCGATCAGACCATTCGGCAACTTTATCTCACCGCCTTTGCGCGGGAGCCGAAACAAGAAGAAAGCGAGCGCGTGACGTCCTACTTGAGCGAAGCCGTTGAGAAGGGCGATCCGGCGGCGCTCCGCGCAGGATACGAAGACGTTATCTGGGCCTTGGTCAACACAAAAGAGTTCTTGTTCAATCATTGAACTCGATTGCAGGGCATAATCGCGGGCGGTTGCATGATCATGCGGCGACAATTTGCAGACCTGCGCCGCTGTTGGCCAGCGGGTCTGTTGTTTGTTGGGTTGTCGGCCTCTGCCTGCGCGCAGCTTCCCCATGCGAAACTCGACTGGATTTATCCGCCCGGAGGTCAGCGCGGAACCCAGGTCGATATTTCCGTTGGCGGTACCGATCTGGATGAAGCTCGCGAGTTGATTTTTTCACACCCTGAAATCGTCGCCCGGCCGCGGCGCACTCCGGCCGACGAGTTCTACGCGGACGGGCAGCCCATCGCCAATCAGTTTACGATGGAGATTGGCGCCGATGTTCCGCCCGGGTCTCACGAGGTGCGAGCGGTCGGCCGACATGGCGTTTCGACGGTGCGGGTATTCCATGTGACCGACTTGGCCGAGGCCCCCGATGGCGGAAATAATCACGCGATCGAGCAAGCCCAACTGGTCGCTTTGGAATCCGTCATTACCGGCCGAACTGAAGCTGATCAAGAAGATTATTACGCGGTCGAATTGTCGCCAGGAGACGAATTAACTTGCGAGATCTGGGCGCAGCGAATCGATTCTCAGGCGAATATGTGGATCGAGGTGTGTCGCGCCGACGGCGCTCCACTTGAGGCGCAGCGGCGGTGGAAGCGCCGCGATCCCGTGCTTCGCTTTACCGCGCCGGAGGCGGGAAAGTATTTCATTCGCGTTCATGATGGCACATTCCGCGGCGGCGATCCCTTCATTTACCGATTGGCCATCCACAATCGGGGGGGGATCGATTACGTGCTGCCACCGGCGGCCATGCCGGAAACGGAGTTTGAGCTAACCCTGTTTGGGAAGGCGGCGGGAGGCACTCCGGCTTCGGACACCGGCGCCTCGTCAACCCAACAGCGCACGGTGCGAGTGGCGGTCCCTACAAAAGTTGATGCTGAGATTTTCCGCTATCCGGCGGCAGCTCAACCGCGGGAAGTAGATGCCGAGCGGTTCGCATACGCATTTCCTGAAGCAGCGCCGGCTTCTGATGAAATCTGGCTTGGCTTCGCTTCGGCCGATGTTGTGCCGGAGCAACCGGCGAACGACACGCCTGAGCAGGCTCAGCGAGTCGCCGCGCCCGGCGAACTGGCCGGGCAGTTCTTTCCGGAAGGAGATATCGACTGGATCGAGGTACAGCCGGAGGAGGCAGGTGAAATGGTGTTCGAGGTGTTCTCGCACCGGCTGGGCTTGCCGACGGACCCGCAGTTGGTCATCTCGCGGTTGGTGACGGACCCGCAGGGAGTCGAGTCGTTGGAACAGGTCGCCGAGGCGGACAGCGGCGAAGTGCGGCCTGCTACGCCGGGTTATAACACCGCCAGCGAAGACCCCCACGCGCGCCTGATGTTGGAGAAAGATACGCGGTATCGCATCATGGTCCGCGATCAGAACTCGCTCTCCCGCGCCGACCCGAGCAACGTTTATCGGCTCGTCATTCGCCGACCCCAGCCCGACTTTCAGTTGCTCGCGGCACCCGTCTCGCCGTGGGCCGCCAGTGCCGCGATCCCCGCCCGCTGGCCACTCACGGTGCGCGCCGGGGGGGCATTGGCGATTCCCGTGATCGCGTTGCGGCACGATGGTTTTTCTAGTGACATCGTCGTTTCCGCCGAAGGTCTGCCGCCCGGATTGACGTGCGAGCCAGTGACCATTCGCGCCGGAAAAACGGAGGCGCAACTGGTGCTTATGGCCGCCCCCGATACAGCGGAGTGGGTCGGCAATATCCACATGGCGGGGGAAAGCCAAGTCGGCGAGGCGCGGGTCCGGAAGGCAGCCGTTGCAGCATCGCTGGCGTGGGACACGACGACGGCAAATTATGATCGTTCCCGGCTCAATCGCCAATTGGTCATCGCGGTAACTCGCGAGGCGGCGCCGGTTTCCGTGCGATGCGAAGGTGCGAAGTGGGAGACCACCCCCGGTGGAGTCCTCAACGCAAAACTGACCGTAGCCGTACGCGCGGAATTAAAAGAGGCTTTGAGCCTTATACCAATCAGATTACCGGAAGGCGTGACGGCGAAGGTCACGCTCGCGGAGGATCAGAAGTCGGCCGAACTGGAGTTGACCGTTGGCGAGAAAGTTCCGCCGGGGGCGTATGATTTTGTTGTCGCCGGCAAGCCGAAGATCGTTTATCAAAATAACCCGGAAGCAGCAGCCCGGGCCAGTGAGGATCAGGCGCGAATCGCGAAGCTGGTGGAAGGCTTCAAATCAGAACGCGAGCAGTTGGTCACTGCGGCTGGCGCCGCGCCGGACGCTACTTCACCCGAAATCAAGCAGATTGACGACCGACTTGCGCGCGGCGAGGCAGCCCTGAAAGAGGCTACGGAACGTGCGGCAGCACTGACGGCCGCGGCTCAGCCGACGGAGCGGCAATGCGAAGTCGTATCGAACGTCGGAACGCTCAGCGTCATTGAGAAAGCGAAGGAATGAGCATGGCCAAATGGCAGCGATGGGTGGTTAAGGCGCTCGAAAGCCTCGTTGTGATGGCTGCGCTTTGCGTCTCCGCCGTGGCCGACGAGCCGATTCCCATCGAAGCCCCCCCCGCCGACCGCGAAGTCGATTTCGCCGCCGACGTACTACCGCTGCTGCAGCGGAATTGTCTCGCTTGCCACAGCGCGAGCACCGCGGAAGGGGACATCGTTCTGGAGACGCCCGAATTGCTGCGCGCGGAGCGTGATGGCGGCGCTCTGGTGATGCCGGGCGACGTGGAGGCGAGCCGATTGCTGCGAGTCGCCGCCCATCGGGCTGAGCCGTTGATGCCCCCCGCGGACAACGACGTCGGCGCGGTCGCGCTGAAACCAGCCGAGTTGGGATTGCTACAGCGCTGGATTGAACAGGGCGCAAAAGATTCGCGAATGGTGGCGACCGATACCGCCATTCACTGGCAACCCGTGCCGGACGAACATCGGCCGATCCTGGCAACGGCCGTGGCTCCTGCCGGGGACGTGGCGGTCTGCTCACGCGGCGGCGAGCTGGTCGTTTATCATTTGCAGCCAGGAGTTCCGCAGGAAAGAGTTTCGGCCCGTCTGGTCGATCCGGCGCTCGATCCAGCGCACGTTGGCCCGCGCGGCGGCGCGCATCTGGACATGGTGCGTGCGGTCGCCATCAGCCGAGACTCGGACTGGATCGCCACGGCAGGTTTTCGCTGTGTGAAGCTGTGGCAGCGCCATCATCCATCGCGCGAAGCAGAATGCGTCATTCCAGCCGGCGCTGTTGCTGCATCGACAAGGGATGGCAAGCTGCTGGCCGTCGCCGGCGAAGACGGCACGGTTCAACTGATCGATCCGGTAGATCAGAGATCTTTACGCAGTTGGAAAGGGCACGACCAGCCGGTGATCGGCCTGGCATTTAACGCCGATGGTGGAATGCTGATTTCGGCCGGCAGGGATGGCGTTGTACGAGCGTGGAAATCGGCCACCGGGGCGGGCTTGGCTGGATGGCAGCTATCGGTGCCGCCGACGCGACTGGCGATGCCGGCCGATGATCTGCTCGTAACGGCGAGTGAGGATCTCGTGCTGTGCGTTTGGACGCTTGCGATTCCGACGGAGCCTCCTACCGACGGTGCCCCGTCCGCACTTGCGCCGCTGGAGCCCACACGCGCCCTTGCCGGGCACAGCCGGCAAATTGAGGCGCTGGCAGTTGTCCCTGGCAACCCAAGGCAGTTCTTGTCGGGCAGCGTCGATGGTACGGTCCGGCTGTGGAATGCCGATGACGGCAGCCAAGTGAGCGCGTGGATTCACGGCGACGCAGTGATGTCGATCGACGTGCAAGGCGACGGGTCGCGATTTGTATCGATCGGCGCCGATCGGGCGGCTAAGGTCTGGAATGTTTCCGGCCCCGATCTTGTTGCCACGCTGCAGGGCGACTATCGAGTAGCGCGGCAAGTGGAACATTTATTCCGGCTGGTTGAGGTAGCCCAGGCAAACGTGAAGGATGCCCAGGACGCCGTGCAAACTGTGGAGAAGCAATTGGCCACCGATCAGGAAATAAAGCTCACGGCCGTGGCTGGGCTTGAAGAGGCAAACAAGCTGTTAGCGGAAAAGACAACGCCCCTTAACGAAGCAAATAGCAAGCACGAAGCAAGTGCCGCGGGGCTGGCGGAATTGGGCGCGGGACGCGACCAAGCGGAGAAAGCCCTGGCTGACGCCAAAGCGCGCGGTGTTGACTCGGAAAAGGAGCTTGAACTTCTCGCCGCCGCTGTGAAACAGGTTGAAAACCCCGACGAGCTTGCTGCCGCTACGGCGGCACTGGAAAAAGTTCGCCAGGATCGACAGGCGTACTTGCAAATCGTGGATCGGGACGCTCAAACCGCCCTCGATGCGCAGACAAAACAGCGTGATGAAGCTCAGATGGCACAAGACGCTCTCACCAAGCAACTTGAAGAACTACAGAAAGCGTTTGATGCGGCGACCGCTGCGAGCAAGGACGCAGCGACCATCTTATCGCGTGGCGACGAGTCAATTGTCAGGACCACCGAGGCCATCGAAGCTGCAAAACGTGAGGTCGAGACTTGCGCGGCGAAGCTTGCGGCGCAGGAAAAACTGCGGGCAGAGACTTCGCAGCGGGCGCTGGAAGAACGACCGGCGTTTGTGGCTGCATCGTTTTCCCCGGATGGAAAGCGCCTGATTCTCGCGGACGATCATCAGCGGATGTTTGTGTACGAAGCGCAGACATTTTCTCCACTAAGTGCGTGGGAGGGTACGGACGCGGCGCTTGTGGCCGGAATGTTTGTCGACGATGAAAACTATACAGTGCTCGCGCGCGGTCCAGAGAGCGAAGGCAAGTTGACGCATTGGGCCGTATCGCCCCAGTGGACGCTTGCGCGAACAATTGGCAGCCCCGACGATGCCCAAACCCTGGTGGATCGCGTCCTCAGCGTGGACTTCAGTCCCGATGGCCGGCTACTGGCCACCGGAAGCGGCGAACCTTCGCGCAGCGGCCAGATCGCCATCTGGAACGTCGCCGACGGAACGCTCGTGCTCTCGATCGATCAACCGCACAGCGATGCCGTATTCGGCCTGGCGTTCTCGCCCGACGGCCAATTCCTAGCGAGCGCGTCGGCCGACCGGACCATGAAAGTATTTGGCACGGCCAAGGGCGAGCTTATTCGCACGTTTGAAGGGCACACCGATCACGTGATCGGCGCGAGCTGGCGGGCAAACGGCAAGCAGCTTGCAACGTGTGGCGCCGATAACAAGATCAAGATTTGGGACTTCTCGCTAGGCGAGCAGCGACGGACCATCGACGCCGGCAGCAAAGAGATTACCGGACTCGCGTTCTTTGGGACGGGTGGGCAACTTGTATCGAGTTCCGGAGATCGTAACGTGCGAATTCACAACGCGGACGACGGATCGGTGGTCCGCACATTCTCGGGCGCGTCGGGTTATCTGTTCTGTTGCGCGACGACGGAGACGGGCGACAAGGTCGTGGCCGGCGGCGCCGACCAAGTACTACGTGTTTGGAATGGGCAGGATGGGACAGAGTTGTTTAAGCTGGAATCGAGTAATTAATTGGTATTAGAGCCGGCAAACTGGTTCTTAGCGCTGTCGTCGGCTGCGTTCGTTTATCGCCGTCGCTTTGGTGGCCGCGGGTCCAGCAATTCGCGACACGCGTCGCGAACTTCGCCGGCCCAGCGCAGAGCAGCCTTGGCCTGACGGCCAGTGGCGTTGTCACCCGGATAGCGCACGTTGACCGAAAAATTGGTCAAGAATTTCAATCCGCGCCGTAACGGTCTGAGGGAGGGATGCTGAGGAACGAGCTAGTCCAGCAGCCGTACCAGTTCGTGCGTTTTTTCGATGGAAAGGCCGAGCTCTTCCAATAGCGCCTTCAAGTACTTCTCGGCAGCCTGCTGACAATGGAAGCAGAGTTGATCGTGGAAAGGTTCGCTACTTCGCGCGAGAAACTTGGCGGCTCGGTAATCGTCTTCGGCTTTGCCGACCCATTCCCGTGTCGCCCTTTTCATACAACACCTTGCCTTTGTTCACAATTTCTGTATGGAACGACTCACCTTCCTTGAGCCGCCATGCGATGTTTTTCGGAGTGCGGACGATTAGATCCATCGAGAAAGGGGCTGAGACGGCCAGCCGGATCTTGAAGGCCTGATCGAGCTGGTTGCGGCAGGGCATAATCACCAGGATATCGACGTCGCTGTCGGCGCGCGGCTGGCCGTAGGCGTGTGAGCCGAAGAGAATGATCTTCTCGGGATGAAATCGCTCGGCGACCTGGCGGGCGAAACGGCGGATGACCGACATTGGGACATCGGCGCCGCGATACCACGGCGTCGGTTGTTCGTGGACGGTTTTCTCACGTTGGACGCTCATGCCACTATTCTAGCACAACTCGACAAAATGGGCCGGCAGGCGTGGGACGGGACATAAAGCCGCTGACGCCGAATGGGCTAGTTCTACCGAAGATGTGGACATTTGCCGGCCTCGCGAGTACATTCGGGCGTGTTCGCTGTTCCATTCTTCTGGTCTTCGGGCACAGTAGGCGTCTCTGGTGTCGCGTCGCAATTTCATCGCCAGTGTAATCCTCTCGCTCCGCGAGAGGAAATACTTCACGTCGAAGATCGGCCGTGGCGGACGGAGCGTGAAGACTACACTCAACGCCCTCGTCGCCGCCGTTAAAAATTCGCTTGATTTGAGTGGCTGTTTCGCGTTACACTGACCGGCCTGAACGCGAGGGAACCATGCTCGAATTGTGCGGCAGGACATTTCAGAATTGCGATCGAGTCAGCCGCCGCAGCGTGCTGCGCATCGGGTCGCTGGCCCTGGGCGGCGTGACCCTCCCCGATCTGCTCCGCCGGCGCGCTTCGGCAGCGTCGCAATCGCAACCCTCTGCTAACACGGCAGTGATTCAGCTATTCCTCGGCGGCGGGCCAAGCCAACTCGACACGTTCGACCTCAAACCGGACGCGCCGGCGGACATACGCGGCGAGTTCCACGAGATTTCGACCTCGGTGCCCGGCATTCGAATCTCGGAGCATCTGCCCCGACTCGCCGCCGTGATGGACAAGTTCTCCGTGGTGCGATCGGTGACGCATGAGAACTCGTCGCACCTCCCCAGTTCCCATTTGATGCAGACCGGGTACGTCGCTCCCAACGCCATCTCCGGACGAAACGTGACCCCCTCGACGGGTTCGGTGGTGGCACGAGCGCGGGGGCCCGTGTTGGGCGGTTTGCCAACGTATGTCGCCGTGCCCCGGGCGCAGGCGTTTGCCGGCGCTGGATATCTGGGAGCCGCCTGCAATCCGTTTACGACGGAAGTCGAGCCAAACGCCGACGATTTTGAAGTGCGCGATTTGAAGATTCCAGAGGGCGTCACGCCGGTGCGGGTCGAACGTCGGCGCAGTCTGCTTCAGGATCTCGACAACATGCGCCGCGAGATGGATGCGTCCGGCCGCCTGGTCGGGATGGACGCCTTCTATCAGCAGGCGATGGATTTGATTACCAGCTCGAGCGCCATCCGAGCGTTCGACATTCGGCAAGAGCCAGATTCAGTGCGGGAGCGATACGGACGGACCTCCCTGGGTCAGAACTTGTTGCTGGCCCGCCGGCTGGTGGAGGCCGGCGTGAGTTACGTGAGCTGCCTCTCCGGCGGAGGCTGGGACACGCACGTGAACAATTTCGGCGAGCAAAAGAACGTGTTGCTGCCCCGCCTGGACCGGGCTTTGTCCGCATTGATCATCGACCTACACGAACGGGGGCTGCAGAAGCGCGTGCTGGTGAACGTGATGGGCGAATTCGGGCGGACGCCTAAAATCAATAAAGACGCGGGCCGGGATCACTGGCCGGGCGCGTTCTGCGTATTGATGGCCGGCGGAGGCCTGCAGATGGGACAAATGATCGGCACGACCGACCGTCACGCCGCGTACCCAACGAGCAAGCCCTACTCACCCGGTGACGTATTGGCGACGATCTATCGGGTGCTGGGCATCGACTGGCAAGACGAATTTCACGATCACGCCGGCCGGCCGATGAAGATACTCAACCAAGGCCAGCCGATTGGCGAACTGACGTAAGCCGGTCGGGGCAAGTCTTACGCCGCCACGCCGCTAGAGTGAATGCGAGATAATAGTACCCCCAAGGGGAGTCGAACCCCTGTTTCCGCCGTGAGAGGGCGGCGTCCTGGGCCACTAGACGATGGGGGCGGAGGTGATATCAGATTTGGGATTTGGGATTTGGGATTGCAGGAATTATGAAGGACGAGGCGCGGATAGGCAAGTCGGCACCTTAGCCGCGACACCACGTGTCGCCCGGGACCGTGTCGCACGTGGTGCGACGGCTGCGCCGAAAAATACTTACGAAGTGATTCCCTGGGTCAACGCCATGAACGCTGTTTCGAGGTTGATCTCGTCCTCCTTGAACAGCGTAAGCCGATGGCCGCCTTCGATGAGCGCGATAGATAACGGGCTGTAGTCTTCCGCGCCGGCGATGATCGTGACCGTTAGCACCCCATCGTGAAGCTCGACTTTGTCCACCAACGGGTGTGACTCCAGCACTAAAGCGGCGGCTTCCGCGTCGCCCGCGACGCCGATCTTAAGCACCGTTTGCTGGCGGACCTGGCGCATCACGTCGGCCACGTCGGCGTTCACGATGAGCTCGCCGCGCTCGATGATGCCGATCTTGTTGCAGATGTCGGCCAACTCCGGCAAGATGTGGCTGGAGACCATGATCGTCTTGCCCATGTTGCGGAGTTCTTTGAGCAGGCCGCGGATTTCGATGCGGGCCCGGGGATCGAGGCCGCTGGCTGGCTCGTCGAGGAGCAGCACCTGGGGGTCGTGCAGCAACACCCGCGCGAGGCCCAGCCGCTGTGTCATTCCGCGCGACAGGCTGGTGACCAGCGCTTCGCGCTTGTAGCCGAGGTCCACGAGCGCGAGCACGTCGTCGCAGATCTTCTTGCGCTGGGCGCCTTTGATGCGATACGCCGCCGCAAAGAATTCCAAATATTCGATCACCTTCATGTCATCGTATACGCCGAAGAAGTCGGGCATGTAGCCAATGATGCGGCGGATTTCCTTGGGCTTGGTGTAGATCGAGTTGCCACCGACGTAAGCCTCGCCCCAGGTCGGGTTCAGCAGCGTCGCCAGAATCCGCATGGTCGTGGTCTTACCGGCCCCATTGGGACCGATGAACCCGAACACGTCGCCGCGCGCAAGCTCCAAGTTGATCTCGCGGATGGCGTACAGGTCGCCGTACTTCTTCGTGAGGCCGCGGAGTTCGATCATGTCAATTTTGGATTGCGGATTGCGGATTGCGGATTGCGGATTATTTGTTGCGCCGCGATGTTTTGATGGAAGAAACAATGATCGCGAGGAGTTGATTCGCTTCCTCGATCAGATTGGCGAGTCGTTCTGCAGGAACGTATCCAAGCTCGACTATCATTTCCAGCCAATAAATCGCTTCATCGGCTTCCTCTTCACAAATCCCCAACTTCGCTCGAAACTCTGCATCGCTACGTGCTCGGCAGGCCGCCCGGTAGTTCGCACCCACGGACGTTCCGCTACGCAGCAGTTGGTCGCCCAGCCGCTGTGCGCTCCGTTTAATGGGAAGCTTTTCAACCAGTTTCACGGTGCGAACGCCGAAATCTTTGGTCCGTTTCTTAAGTTCATCGGCAGTCATTGCGGCCTCAGAGTAAGCGGAGCCGAATCGAAGAATTCGGCAAACGCCAAACACGCTCCGACCATCTTACAATCCGCAATCCGCAATCCGAAATCCGCAATCGGAAAAACGCTTGGGCTAACTCCTCGACCTTGGTTCATCCCTGTTGCCGCTCGGAAAATCAAACAACTCGCGGGCTTCATCATACCAACTTTTGCCGGGTGGCGAGCTGCCGATGCCGAGGATCGGCATGAGGATCAGGCCGGCCAGAAAGCCACCGATGTGCGCCCAGAAGGCGACCTTCACCTCGGGGCCGGCTCCCAGACCAAGCGGCAGCAGGTTCAGCGCGGCCGCCGTTTGCATCAAGAACCACGCGCCCAAGACCAGAAACGCCGGCAGGTTGATTAGCAGCGGAATGCCGATGAACAGCAGTGTGCGGACCTGCGCTGCGGGATAGGTAATCAGGTAGCCGCCCAGCACGGCGGCCACCGCCCCGCTTGCGCCGACCACGGGTACGGTGCTGTGGGGGTCGACCGCCCACTGGGCCAACACCGCAATGATGCCGCCGAGGATGTAGAACATGGGATACACCAGCCGCCCGAGACGGTCTTCGACATTGTTGCCGAACACCCACAACATCCACATGTTCGAGAGGAGATGCAGCCAGCCGCCGTGGACGAACATCATCGTGAGCATCGTGGGATACACGTCCCGCCCGTCGGTCGAGAGCTTGGCGACAATCGCTCGACCCGGGATCGGATTTCCCATCGGATCGACTGCTTGCTCGCGAATCATTATCGGCTGCGGCTGATCGACCTGCGTCAACCGGGCAGGGATGAAGCCGTACTGCAGCACCGTCTCCAGTTGGCCCTGCATGTTCATCGCGCTCATCCGAAACATCACGAACACGTTGGCCGCGATCAACACGATCGTGAACATCGGAAATCGCGAGTGCGGGTTGTAGTCGTAGAGCGGGAAGAGCATGGGAAGAAATTGCTGATTGCTGATTTATGATTGCTGATTGGAGGAAGATGCCTTCGTTCCCAAGGTTTTCGATTCAGCCGCTCCCAAATCATAAATCAGCAATCATAAATCATTCATTTTGCTGCCAGCCCCGCGCGGAGTAGTTCGGTGGGAATGGGGATGCCTGTAAGCTCGCCTGCGCAGACGAGATTCTCCTTGACGAAGCATTGAAAGCGGCAACGCATGATCCGCTTCGGGCGAAGCTGCACTTTCTGGGCCACGACTACCAAGCGGTCGCCCGGCACCACCACGCCGCGAAAGCGGACGTTGTCGAGGCCGCCAAAGCCGATCATTTCGGTTTGCAGCATGTTGTACTTTTGGACGTGATAGCTGCAAAGCTGCGCAGCCGCTTCGCACATCATCACCCCGGGCATGAGCGGCAAACCGGGCATGTGGCCGCCAACCCAGAATTCGTCGTCCGCCACGTCTTTGTACCCGACGCAGATACCGCGCTCGATGTCCTCGAACACGATTGCCGTAAGCTGCTCGATCGGCCCCCGTTGGGGGTTGATCGCGCGGATCGCGTCCTGATCGGCCAACACCCGGCCGAGATCGAACTCGTGAAAGTCGAGAATCAGGTCTTTGCTGTTCACGGAGAATTTCAGATTGATGATTTATGATTGCTGATCGAGAAAGTCCTGACCTCAAGCGCCTCGGCACAGCAAGCAATCATCAATCAGAAATCAGCAATTATCAATTCCGCTAGGTTTTTACCTTGTGGCGGCGCTGCTTGCGGGGACGGCTGCACGCCGGGCGGGCGCCGTGATTGGCTTTCTTTACTTTGCGACCTGGCTTGGCCATGGGAACTCCTGAAGATTTTGGATTGATGATTTATGATTGCTGATTGAAGAGATTGCGAAGCGACGTGATGATGTTTCGATGAGCAATCATCAATCAGAAATCGGCAATTTGGACGAGACCTAATCTACCAGCTTCCGCCGCCCGATAACAGTCTTACTCGGCGATGAGCTTCCAGGCCGGAAGCCAAGTGATTTCGGCGGGGTGTAGCTTAAACTCGTTTTCCAGCCGCTGGTGCATGTCATTCAGGTGCCCGGCGCCATAGAAGATGCCAATCTTTTTCTTTCCATCGTCCAGTTGCTTCTTGAGCACCTCCAGGGCCTTCTTGTTTCGCTCGGTGATCAGCGTCGAACCTTCCTCGCCGCCAAAGGCCGAAAGCATCGATTCCATGTCGGCCATTTGTTTGGCCAGGGCGATCTTCAGTTGGCGCGGCCGATCGTCGGACATGATCGCCTTGAGGATATCGACATCCGCCGATTCGCCTTGGGCGGTCATCCGACTTTGGTACGCCAACGAAGTCCCAATCATGCGAAAGTACATCTTCGCGAAACTCTCGTCGCGGTTCTTCATCGACTTGAAAAACAGCTCCGGCGACATGTCGGCGTGGACGAAGTTGGGGCAGGTGTAATCGATTTGTTCTAGTTGGTGCTCCAGTTGGAGCATGTCTTTCATGCCGTTTTGCAGTGCCCCCAGCGGATGCCGGCTGGAAGTCCCCCGGCCCGGTTCCACCACGGTGCCATCCGGGGCCACTAGTTCGTACAGCAGCGCGTCGTACTGCTTAAACCGCTCGTTGAGATCCTCGTAGTAGGCCTTGTCGCCGACGTGAACCGCTCCCACCAGATCGACCGCCACGCCCGGATCGGTCTTCGATTTATAGCGGACGATCGCCGTCTGCATACTCCGTGGTTTACCGGCTTCGTCCAATTCCAGCCGAACCCAGTCGTTGCCGACGGTTGGTTCCGCGGCAGCCTTCGTCTTTACCGTCTTCGTCTCAGGCTTCGGATTTGCCAACTGGGCTACGGCGGGGGAAACCAGTAGCACAACCGCGATTGCAGCTAAAAGGCGCCCTGTTGCGAGTTGAAGCCCCGCAGAGACCGGTGGGTACAGCGTTTTCATCGGAATCAAACCCTCAAGGAAGCCGTTTTGAATCAGTTCAGCGGGCGTGAGAAGGCCCCCTAAATTCGTTGGAACTATACGCCACGGCAGAGCTTAGGACAATTCGGGCACCCGGCGCGGTCGTCCGGCCAGCGGCGGCAGGCAGGATTGTATTCAGTTTCCCTGGGCGACTTCCGAAAAAAATCGGAAAATATTAGGAAATTGTCGGAATTCTAGTCGTTTTCTGGCGCAGGATGCTTGTATTTCCCCCGTTTTCTTTCTACCATTTGAGAGTCGACGGATTTTACGCTCGACGCCCGGCTTCCACAGGTTTCTGCCCCACCTGTGGAAGCTTTTTTGCGCGCTATTCGTTTTTTAGTGCCGGCAGGAGTCCGCCACCGGGGATTTTAGCTTGCCAAAGCTTGTGTCTTGGCTAGCGCCACGCGTGCCACTTCCAGCGGATCGAGCTGCCAGTAGTTGGGGTTGAACAATTCGATGGACAGATAGCCGTCGAAATTAATCTCGCGCAGCGATTGAACGATCTCGGACAAAGGTGCTACCCCGTCACCGGGGTAAACCCGGTCGCCATCGCTGATGGTCTGGCGCGGTGGGTCGGCCGGGTAATCATTCATGTGGAATACGTGCAGGGCCGTTCCGTTCAGGAGCTTTAAGCCGGTGAAATCACTGCCGCCTTTGTAGAGGTGATAGACGTCGGGCAGGATGCAAGCGCGAGGATGGCCGCTTTCAATCGCCACGAACGCGGCTTGGCCTAACCGGTGCAGCGTTTTAGAAAAACCCCATACCTCGACTTGCGGCAGCACCTCCATCCGGTCGCCCAGTTCCAGCAGCGCGCGATACCGCTCGGCCGCTTTCAGATAATCCATATTGGAAACGTCCGTCGCGCCGGCGGCCGGCGCCGCGATGCGCGTACCGCCAATCTGGCGAACGAGGTCCATTTCGCGTTGCGCTCGCTCGAGCCCCTTTGCGCGTCGAGCATCGTCGTCCACGATCCATTCCGAAAAACCGATCGCGCTGGCGACGGTCAGCCCGCGGTCGCTGATCCGTTTCCTTAAATCGGCAAGCGAGCCGCCCTGACGCGCGTAGACTTCAATTTCGTCGATCCAAGGTTCAATCGCCTGGTACCCAGCTTTGGCTGCCAGATCGATCTCTTCGACGAGCGACAGCTTCTGTCCCCGGATCGTGCTTGTGTTGAGGCAATAGCGAAATGTTGCCATGCGATGTAACTCCAAGGCTTGATGCTAACGACCTGCGCGCGGCTTGTAGTTGGCTCGAACTTCGCGGACGAACTTGGAAAGTTGCTCCAAAGGATTCGTGCTGCTGATAACCGGATGCCCGATCGCGACAAGTTCAGCGCCTTGTCGAACGGCGCGCACCGCGTCTTCGACCCCGAAACAACCCACGCCCACGGGAATCGACACGGCCGCCAGCACTTCGTCGAGCCATTGGGTTGAATCTCGGGTGGCATCGGCGGCGCGCTGGTCTGCGCCGTAGTGCAGATAGATCATGTCGACTCCCCACTCGGCGCATTGCCGGGCACGAGCTGCTTGTTGCTTGACGCCAATCGTATCGACCACAACTCCAACGCCCGTCTCCTTGGAGGCGGCGACGGCCGCTTGAATCGTTTCGTCCGGAGCGTTCGCGCACACCGTCATGAAGTGGCCGCCCTGCTGCTTGGTGCGATGCACGTTCTTGCCACCCGAGTCCATCGTCTTATAGTCGGCCAAAACCGGGTAGCCCGGAAAGGCGCGAACCATCTCGCCAATCGGCGCGAGACCCTGCGAAACGATCAGCGGCGTGCCAATCTCCAGCCAATCAACCCCGGCTTCGACGCCGATCTTGGCCATCGCCAAGGCTTCGTCGATCGTCGCATAGTCGAGGGCAATCTGAACGACAGGTGGTTTCAAGATCATTGCGTTTACAGCGATAGAACATCATACGGTCGGGGACTGGACCTCAAGTCTATCAGCGACGGTTGCGGCGTGCAGGAACTTTTTGCTCTGGCCGCAAAAAACGGCTTTCGCGGGTAGTTGAATCGGTTAGAATCCGGCATATGGCAAATGACCGCCTCGCTACATCCCAAGAGGAAACGGCCAGTGACGACTATCCGTCGCTGTGGTTGACGCTGCTCTTGACCGCCGCCGCTGGCGGGATGGGCTGGGGCATCCGCGGGCAATACGGCCACGAGACGGGAGCCATGATCGCCGGTCTGCTCGTGGCGCTCGTGATTGGTTTGCTCTTCTGCCGACGGCAATCCTCGCTCTTCGCCGCCCGTCTCGCGGCGCTCACCGCGGTCGGCATTTCGTTCGGCGGGTCGATGACCTACGGCCAGACCGTTGGATTGACGCACGACCCGCAGTTCAACGGCAATTGGGACGCCCTCCGCTGGGGCATGTTGGGCTTATTTATCATCGGCAGCATCTGGGTCGGTTTTGCCGGGGTGCTGATGGGCATGAGCTTGGGAGGCAAGCGCTACCGACCATTGGAAATCTTGCTGCTGTTCATTTTTCTGATCGGGCTGTATTTCCTTGGCGTGTATTTGCTCAATGAGCCGTTCGATCCGGCGGCGCGGCAGCTTCCTCGGATCTACTTTTCGGGCGATTGGTACTGGCAGCCCGAAAATGCCGAACTGCGTCCGCGACGCGAAGTCTGGGGCGGCTTGCTGCTGGCACTAACCGGCCTGTGGCTTTATGTCAGCGTGTGGAAGCGCGACAAGGTTGCCGGCAATATCGGATTGATTGCCGCGCTGTTCGGCGGCATCGGTTTCCCCCTGGGCCAAAGCGTGCAGGCTTATCACAGTTGGAACGTCGCCAGTTTCCGTGAAGGTTGGTTCGCTTCCATCGAGCCGTACATGAACTGGTGGAACACGATGGAGACAATTTTCGGCGCCGTGCTCGGGCTAGGGCTGGGGCTAGGCGTCTGGCTGCATCGAAAGCAGTTGCCGCAAACCTTCGTGGACGAAGTGGAGATCGAGCCGGTGGCCGAAGGGGTGCTTCTCGCCGGGCATGTCGCCGTAATTGCCGCGTGGAATTTCATTTCATTTGGCTTGTTGGACCATGTAGCCGACCAATCGCTCACCATGGGCCTGCTGCCGCTGGCGCTCATTGTTGGCGGCCGGTACTCGCCGTACCTGATTGCCTTACCGGTCGTGGCGTTGCCGATATGCGGCAAAACGCTCCGCGAAATGTCGTACAATACCCAAGAAATCACACCGCTCTACGGTTGGATCTTTCTGTTCGCGTTGCCGATGTCTGCCATGATGATCGCAGCCATGGTCCTGGCGTGGCGCGGCCGGTACGGCGACAGCGGCCAAGCGTTCGCACGATGGAGCCTGTTGCTCGCAAGCTGGACGTACTACCTGCTGAACTTCGCTTTTTTTCGTTTTCCCTGGCAATGGGATAAACCAACGTCACGAACGCCCTCGACGATTGTTTTTGCCGTCTGCCTATTGCTGTTGACGCTGGCTTGTGCGTTCTATCGACCCTGGCGCCGAAAGGCTCTCTAGTCTTGCACGATCGTATCAAGAACATTGACATCACATCTCGGAGATTGCCCCCATGATACTCGCCGATTGCTTCCTGTGGATCGCGGTCCTATTCGCTCAAGTTGCGGCGGAGCCGGTCTATGAAGCGGAACTTATTTTCCCATTGCACGATCAGCACAACCATGCCTCGGGCATTGTCGAGTGCCCCAATGGCGATTTGCTCGTCTCTTGGTATCGCGGGTCGGGTGAACGCAGCAGCGACGACGTGGCCGTTTACGGCGCTCGTCAATCGCGCGGTCAGAGCGAGTGGAGCGAGCCGTTCTTGATGGCCGATACGCCTGGCTTCCCGGACTGCAATACGTGCATGTGGATCGACGGCCAAGACCGGCTATGGCTGTGTTGGCCGATCATCATCGCCAACACCTGGGAATCGTGCCTAACGACTTATCGCGTCAGCAGCGATTACGAGCGCCCCGGCGTTCCCGTTTGGGACGAGAGCGGGTTGGTGCTGCTTAAGCCCGCTGATTTTCAAGCGGAAGCGGAGCGGCTGCTCGACGAATTGCTGGAGACTGGCCCCAAGCTGCCCGAGCGCGCGCGCGGCGGAATTGACGCGGCTCGCGAAAAGCTCGGCAACAAATTGTTTCAGCGGCTCGGCTGGCAGCCGCGCTGCAAGCCCACGATTCTGCCCAGTGGCCGCATTGTGCTGCCGCTCTACACCGATACGTTTTCGATTTCGATCATGGCCATTAGCGATGACGATGGAAAAACATGGTACGCGAGCAAGCCGCTCATCGGGTTTGGCAATATTCAACCGGCCGTGCTGCGCCGCGACGATGGCACGCTGGTCGCTTACATGCGCGAGAATGGCCCGCGTGGTAAAATTCGCATGTCCGCGTCCAAAGACGACGGGATCACCTGGGGGCCGGTCGGCGATGGGGACTTGCCCAATCCGGGCGCGGGCATCGACGGCGTTCGGCTGGCCGACGGCAAGTGGCTGCTCGTCTATAACGACACCACCCAGGGCCGCAACAAGTTGGCGGTGTCGATTTCCGACGACGAAGGCAAATCATGGAAATGGACCCGGCACCTGGAGAATCAGCCTGAAGGTTCGTTTCACTATCCAGCCGTAATTCAAGGGCGCGATGGCAATATCCACGCCGTCTACACTTACAGTGTCAGCGACGGCGAATCGATGAAACACGCTGAGTTTAACACGGCGTGGGTGATGCAGCAGGATCAATAAACCTTTCAATGCTGGTCGTCCGCGGTTCTTTCCGTTAAATCTGGACTCGTCACGTTATTCGAGAGTTGCCGTGCTGTTTCGCTTCGATAATATCACGAAAACTTACGGTGCCATCACCGCGCTCAACAATTTGTCGGTCACTGTGCCCCTTGGGGCAGTGGGATTGCTCGGCCCCAACGGATCGGGCAAGACAACGATGATCCGGACATTGCTTGGGCTAATCCCCGTCGACTCGGGCACAGGCGAAGTGCTCGGCATGGATTTCCGCCGCCGACAACTCGACATTCGCCGCGAAGTGGGCTTCGCCCCCGAGGACGAGTGCCTCTTTCCCCACGTGGAAGGAGTCGGATTCGTGGCGTACGCCGGCGAGCTGGTGGGTATGTCGCCCGCCGACTCGATGCAGCGGGCGCACGAAGTGCTCGATTACGTGGGCCTCGGCGAAGCCCGCTATCGCAAGGTCGAATCGTACTCGACCGGCATGAAGCAGCGGCTGAAGCTGGCGTCGGCAATCGTTCACGATCCGAAACTGCTGATCCTCGATGAACCAACCAACGGTATGGACCCGGCCGGGCGGCAGGAGGTTCTCGAACTGGCCCGCGATCTGGCGCACAACAAAGGGATGAGCCTGTTGTTCTCCAGCCATCTGCTGCCCGACGTGGAGGCGGTCTGCGATTACATCATCGTACTGGGCGCCGGCAAGCTGTTGGCCGAAGGCCAGATTCAACAACTCAAGCAAATGCATGAACATTGCTATGAAGTGCGGCTGAAGGCGGATCTCGCCCCGTTTGCGCGCCGGTTGTCGGAGCTGGGCTGCACGACAGAGCAAGCGGACGACCTGCTCCGCGTGCAACTTCCCGAAGGGCGGTCCGCACAACTCTTGTGGGAAGTGGCGGCCAGAGAGCGCCAGCAGATTCGTTATCTGCGGCCGCAACGCAGCACGCTCGAAGAAGTTTTCTTAACCGCCGTGGATCAATCGTGATGATGGCTGTTGGACGTCGGCTATCGGCTATCGGCCAGACTGGATGTTTAGGTTCCTTTGGCTGACGGCCGATAGCCGACAGCCGATAGCCAAACTAAGCTGTTGCTTTGATAGATTGACAATCTAGGACTCAAGAATGCCAATTTTCGATCAGGGATATCAGCACTGGTCGGGCCAATTATCGGGCCACGCTTGGCGCTGGCTGGCAATTACGCGGCAAGGCTTGCGCACGGGCCTGACGGGCCGCTATCTGCGACTTGCACTGCTGCTGGCCTGGTTGCCGGCGATCGTGCTGGCCGCGATGCTCTGTCTCTGGGGACTGCTGGAACGGCAATCGGAGTACATCGCCACCTTTCGCCCGCTGCTGGGCTTTCTCGACCCGGCAATGCTCGCCGACCCGCGCGAGTACCGGGTGGTATTCTGGAAGCTCTGCTACAGCTACTTTCTCGGCATCGAATTGTGGTTCTCCATGGTGCTAATTCTCATGGTTGGCCCCAACCTCATCAGCCAGGATCTGCGTTACAACGCCCTGCCCCTCTATTTTTCTCGACCGCTGCGCCGCTTCGATTATTTTTTCGGCAAGCTCGGCGTCATCGTGGCACTGTTGTGCATGGTTATTATTGTGCCGTCGATCATGGCCTACGTGCTCGGTCTGCTGTTTAGTCTCGACCTTACGATATTGCGGGATACCTTCCGCATCCTATTGGCAAGCATCGCGTATGGGCTGGTCATCGCGCTCTCCGCCGGGCTATTGATCCTGGCACTCTCGTCGCTGTCGCGAAACTCGCGGTACATCGCGCTGTTTTGGCTCGGAATTTGGCTGGTCAGCAGCACGACCGCCGGAGTGCTTGAATTGGTAAACCAAGAGCAACGGCGACATCAGTCCTTCGCATCGTTAGTCGATTCCCAGGCCGAGGCGCTCGAATCGGCGGAGTCGAACTGGCGACCGCTCATTTCCTATACTGCCAACCTGTCGCGCATCGGCCAGCAACTGCTCGGCACCGACGCGGCATGGGGCAGGCTCAGCGAGACCCGCCCCGAAAGCCAGCGGGCTGAGTTCTTAGTAGATTTTCAAGGCTTTCATTATCCGTGGTACTGGTCGGCCGCCGTGTTGGTCGCCCTCGCCGGACTTTCCCTATGCATCCTGAACTTCGCAATCAAGTCGCTCGACCGGCTGAAGTGACGCCCGTCGTTGCGTTCCACGACGTCTCGAAGTGGTACGGCAACGTCATCGGCATCAACAAGCTGACGGTCGAAATCCGCGCCGGCGTTACCGGGCTGCTCGGGCCGAACGGCGCGGGCAAGTCGACGCTCTTGCAACTGGCGACCGGCCAACTTCGGCCCAGCCAAGGCGCGGTCCGCGTGCTGGGCCAGCGGGTGTGGAACAACCCCTCGCTGAACCGTTTCATTGGCCTTTGCCCCGAGCAGGATGCCTTTTACGAATGGATGACCGGCTGGGATTTCGTACATACCTGCGCGCGTTTGACCGGACTGGGCCGTAGCGAGGCTCGCGATGCCGCGGATCGGACGCTCGCCGCGGTGGGCATGACAAAGAATCAAAATCGCCCCATCCGCGGCTATTCCAAGGGCATGCGCCAACGCACGAAGCTTGCCCAGGCGTTCGTTCACGATCCCGATGTTCTGTTTCTCGACGAACCGCTCACTGGCACCGACCCGGTGGCCCGCCGCGACTTGATGGACATCATCCAGCGTCTCGGAAGCGAAGGCAAAAGCGTGGTCGTCTCCAGCCACGTGCTGCACGAAGTGCAATCGCTGACGCCGAACATCGTGCTGCTCAATCATGGTCGGCTCGTCGCCGAAGGCCACGTGCGGCAGATTCGCGATCTAATTGACAAGCATCCCCACCACATCGTGCTAGTGAGCGACGCCTACCGCAAACTGGCAGGCCGCGTACTCGCCTGGGACGACGTGGAAGGCGTGAAAGTGCTCGCCGGCGAGAGTGCTCTGATGGTGGAAACTCGCGCGCCCGACGCTTTTTACGGCCGACTCCCCGAGCTGTCGCTCGAAGACGGCATGGCGATCAAGGCGGTTTACTCCGACGACGACAACCTGGAAGCCGTGTTCAAATACCTGGTAAACCGATGACATCCGCACAGTCGTTAGCCACGGCTAGCAAACTCAGATCTATTTCCATCGGTGCGCGCCTCCGGGCGTGTTGGACGTTGTACGTCCTCACGCTGCGCCAGCATTTCCATGGCAGGCGATGGTGGGTGATAGTGGCGTTATTCCTGCTGCCGGCGGGCCTGGCCGTTCTCGTCCGCTCCACCGAACCCGACGTGCCGAGCGTTGCGCTCGAATTCCTTCTGGCCTTCATGTTCATCCCTCAAGCGCTGTTGCCGCTGGTGGCGCTGCTGTATGCCTCGGGGCTCATCCAAGACGAGCAGGAAGAGCAAACTATCACTTATTTGCTCATTCGACCCATTCCAAAATCGGTTATCTACCTCAGCAAGCTCTTGGCCACGTTGACGACCACGGTCAGTCTCGCCGCGATCTTTACTGTTCTCACTTACGCGGCAATTTATGCTGGTGCCGACGCTGAACCCGAGAACGTTGCCACGCGGTGCCTCAAAGCGGCGTCGATTCACTCTCTGGCCGTTGTGGCGTACTGCAGCCTCTTTGGATTGATGAGCCTGCTTACCAAGCGAATCCTGGTCGTGGGCATTCTTTACATCGCCGTGGTCGAAGGGCTGCTTGCCAATTTGCCGTTTGGCATTCGGTTGATAACCGTCATCTACTACACCCGGTTAATTGCGTATCGATCGCTCGATTTTGTATTCACCAGTCCGGGTGGAAGAACGGAGAACATCGCTGCCGAGGCCTGGCAGCTCGATATCGGCCGCGATCCGGAATTGCTCGAGCATCCACAACTTTCGACCTGCTTGATGGTGCTGCTCATCGGCAGCCTCGTCTGCACAATTCTCGCGGCGTGGCTTTGCACGCAGCGCGAATTTCACGTGAAGACACCCGAAAAAGCGTAACATTTCCCCACCTCATCTTCGAGGTTAATGGCTAGGGAGGCGGCTGAACACCGCTCTTTGGAGGATAACGCGATGATTCGATTTACAACTGCATTGACCTCCGTGTTGCTAGTGGTCGCCAGTCTTAGTTCCGCGGAAGATGTTCCCGAACAGCTCGCGGCGGCTCGGGAGAAATATCGCGAAGGCGATTTTGACGCCGCCCTCGAGCACTTGGAGCCGCTGCTGGAGTCGGACGAAATCGATCAAACGACCCAACGGGACGTGCGCGAGTTGGCGGCCGCCGCGCTGCAACGCCGCGGCGAAGAGCATTTTCGCCAGGCCCGAATTGCCGAATCGATCGCCGACTTCGATCGGCAACTCGAGCTTGCGCCCGACCGGGCCGCCGAGCACTGGCAACGCGGCATCGCGTACTACTATGCGGACAAATATGAACAGGGCGCGCGGCAGTTTGAACTTCACCAGACCGTCAATCCGCAAGATGTCGAGAACGCCGCCTGGCATTTCTTATGCGCCGTACGCGCGCCGGAGGGTTCCGTTGAATCGGCGCGCAAAGCGCTGATCCCCGTCAGCCGCGATGCACGGGTTCCCATGGCGGAAATACAGAAAATGTTTGCCGGCGTCGTGACGCCCGACGATGTTTTGCGGGCCGGTGAGGAAGCGGGCGGCACTGCGAAGTTCTACGCCGATCTGTACGTCGGCCTCTACTACGAAGCCCTCGGCCAGGATCAGGACGCGCTGCGCCACCTTACGCTCGCGGCAGAGAACGCCGCCGCCAAGAACAGCTACATGGGCGACGTGGCACGCGTCCACGTCAAGTTGCGTAAGGACTCGAGGCCGAAGGCGAGCGATGTAACCGTCGCCAAAATCTGGGACAAGGCCCCGCACAATGCCTTCACCGATTTGGTCCGCTGGCACGACCGATTCTATTGCACCTTTCGGGAAGGCGAAAAGCACGTTCACGGCGCGGATGGTAAAGTGCGCGTGATCGCGTCGGACGATGGCCAAGCGTGGGAATCGGTCGCGCTCATTGAAGAGCCAGGCATCGATCTGCGCGATCCCAAGCTGTCGATCACGCCCGACGACCGGCTCATGATTCTCATGGGCGGCTCGTATTACGAGGATCGCCAACTCATGCGGCGCTTGCCGCGGGTCGCGTTTCTCGAGCGCGACAGCAACAAGCCGATGAAATCGGTGCCCGTCGTTATCGATGAGAAAGCCGCCAGCGAGAATGATTGGCTTTGGCGCGTCACGTGGCACAACGGAGTCGGCTATGGACTGGTCTACCAAGCGTACTATCCACCCAGTGCCAAAAAGGGGCCGAGAAACTCCGACGAGCGACCGTGGGGATTTCAGCTTGTGAAGACGCTTGACGGCATCCATTACGATCATCTCGCCACATTCGATCTGGCCGGCATGCCGGGCGAAGCAACGGTGCTCTTCTTGGACGGCGACCGAATGATAATTCTCGTTCGGAACGGCGAGATCGCCAATCTCGGCCTCAGCTCACCCCCCTACGCCGATTGGGATTGGAAAGACTTGAAGCTGTTCCTCGGTGGCCCGGACTTGATCCGCTTGCCGGAGGGGCCGATCGTTCTCGCCACGCGCGCTTTCGATGGAGAATGGGGCAACAACCCTTCCACCGTCCTGGGACGGTTGACCTTCGACGGCCAGTTCACGGAACAAGTCCGCCTCCCCAGCGGCGGCGACACCAGCTATCCCGGCATGGTCCTCCACGATGGCAATCTGTGGGTCTCGTACTACTCCAGCCACGAGGGCCGCACGTCGATCTACCTCACCAAGATTCCGATATCCAACTTCCAGCAGAATTGAGTGCGACGACTAATTGTTACGCGAGCGGTGCCGATTTGCTGCGACGGAAATACTTTGCATTGCGCGTAAGTTGAATGCCGGCGAATGCCCGGTCATAATCGTCACAGTACTCGGCCAAGCCACCACAGATTGCACCGATGGGCACGGATGAATACTTCGACGGTCACTTTTGTCATCCGATCCGTGTCATCGGTGAAATCCGTGGTTTAGCCTGATGGTCACACCGTCAAGCGCCGCGGTCCGTCCTCCAACTTGCCTACACAGGGAACCCATCACCGTGATATTGCTTCGTGCCATCATTTGTTTGAGTCTCTTGCAATTGCAGATCGGCGCTCTGGCGGCCGACTCGGACGCCGCGCTTTCTCCCGTGGTCGAGCGGCAGATTGTCGACGCGGTCACCAAGCACATGGAAACCGCTGGCATTCCGGGAATGTCCGTCGCCGTGGCCATCGACGACGAACTGGTCTATAGCGCCGGTTTCGGCTTGCAGGATGTGGAACACAACGTGCCGGTCACCGCCGATACGCTCTTCCGCACTGCATCGATCGCCAAGAGCATGACCGCCGTGGCGATCATGCAGTTGGTCGAGCGGGGCAAGATCGACCTCGACACGCCGGTGCAGCGGTACGTTCCGGACTTTCCCGAGAAAGAGTGGCCCGTTACAGTGCGGCAGTTGCTCAACCATACGGCCGGCATTCGCCACTACGATGGCGCACGTCGTCGGGAAACGTATTCGACGACGTACTATCCGTCGGTGCAGCAGGCGCTCGACACCTTCGCCGACGACCCACTGCAGTTTGAGCCGGGCAAGCAGCACCACTATTCCACGTTTGGCTACAACCTGCTCGGGGCGGTGGTCGAAGGCGCCTCGGGCATGGATTTCATGGCGCAACTGGGTGCGTCGATCTTCGCTTCCGCCGATATGGAACAAACGCGTACCGACGACCACTTCGCCATGATTCCCAACCGCGCCCGTGGCTACTTGCGGATGAACGATGAAATCCGCGAGAAACTGCCGCGCCGACTGCGCGAGCGTTTCGAGCCTGGCGAACTTTATAACGCCCCCATGCACGATACGAGCATGAAAGTTCCCGGCGGCGGATTGCTCTCCACCGCGCCCGATTTGATCCGCTTCGCGACGGCATTGAATCGCGGACAATTGCTTAAGCCGGAAACGCTCGCCATCATGTGGACCGATCATAAATTGCCCGACGGCACATCCACGGGTTACGGCCTAGGCTTTCGCCTTCGCGAGCTTGCCGGCCAGCAAGTCGTCGGCCACAGTGGCGGACAATCGGGGGTTTCCACCTTCTACGTGCTATGCCCTGAGCGGCGCGCGGCTGTCGCTCTCATGTGCAATCTGCAAGGCGCTCCGCTCGAACCGCTGATTATGAACGTGCTTGCCCTGGCCGCCGGAGTGCCAACCGAACCCGACGCTACCCAAGCACAGTCGACGGAAGACTATCAGGAAATAGACCGCCGCCTTTCGGCGTTTATTGAGCACGAAATCAAAGACAAGCAGATTCCCGCGGTCTCGATCGCGCTGGTCGACGATGGAAAACTCGTTTGGTCGAAGGGGTTCGGCCAACAGAATCCCGAGCAGAAGGCCGACGGCGATTCCGTTTACCGCGTCGGCTCGGTGACGAAGCTCTTCACCGACCTCGCGGTGATGCAACTCGTGGCCGCGGGCAAGCTCGACCTGGATGCCGACGTGCAGGCGTATCTGCCCGATTTCAATCCGAAGAACCCGTTCGGCGTGCCGATCACGCTCCGGCAAATCATGTCGCACCAGGCGGGGCTGGTCCGTGAGTCGCCGGTTGGCAACTACTTCGACGAGACCGAGCCGTCGCTTGCCGACACGGTGATGAGCCTCAACGGCACCACGCTCGTCTACAAACCCGGCTCGCGCACAAAATACTCGAACGCCGGGATCGCGCTGGCCGGCTTGGTCGTCGAGCGCGTTGCCGGTAAGCCCTTCGAAGAATATGTGCAGGAGACAATTCTCGAACCGCTCAAGATGTCAAATAGCGGGTTCCGCGCGACCGACGCCATCAACGCGAAGCTCGCGCACGCGCTGATGCATTGCAACCACGCGCCCCCCTTCCCCGCCCCGACGTTCGTGCTGGGCACGTTTCCCGCCGGCAATCTGTACGCCAGCATGAACGAGCTATCGAACTTCCTCGTGGCGATTCTCAATCAAGGGAAGTTCGGTGATACCGCGGTCATACAACCAGCCGTCCTCAATTCGATGCTCACCCCCGTCGTGGGTTCCGGCGACAAGCAGAATCTGTATGGCATCGGTTTCCGCTTAGGAGAAATCGACGGCCACCGCACCTTCGGCCACGGCGGAGCGGTTTACGGCTACTCCACTCAGCTTGTCGGCCTGCCCGACGAAAAGCTTGGCGTCGTCGCGTCCGCCTCGCTCGATTGCTCCAATGGCTTCGTCACTCGCCTCACCGATTACGCAGTGCGGCTGCTGCTCGCGAAGCGCGAAGGCAAGCCGCTGCCGGAAATCAAATCGACCAAGCCGATCCCCGACGAGCTGCGCGACAAGCTCCTCGGCACGTTTTCCAGCGGCCATCAGTTCATCACGATCGACGATTACGAAGGCACGCTTAAAATCTACGACGGCCTGTTCTATAAGCGGCTACGGTCGCTGGATGGCAAAGTGATTGTGGATGATCCGATCGGCGTCGGCCCGACGATTGAAGTCACGGATGATGGCAAGCTCGTGATGGGCGACCAGGTATGGGCGCGCAATGAAATCCCCTGCCCTTCGCCCGCTCCCGAACGTTGGAAGGGACTAATCGGCGAATACGGGCCGGACCATATTCCGACCTATATCTTCGAGGACCGCGGCCAGTTGTGGGTGCTTATCGAGTGGTTCTTTTTCTACCCGCTTTCGGAGATCGCCCCCGATGTGTTTGCGTTTCCCGACGAAGGCATGTACTTCGGCGAGCAGCTTGTGTTCGAGCGCGACGACAGCGGCAAAGCAACGAGCGTGACCGCGGCGGGCGTGACGTTTAACCGGCGGAACATCGCGCCGGACGAGGGCGTCACCTTCAAGATCGAGCCGCAAGCGCCGATTGACCTGCTCTACGACCGCGCCCGCGCCGACTCGCCGCCCGTGGAGCGCGGCAATTTTCGCCAGCCTGATTTCGTGGAGTTTGTGAAGCTCGATCCGTCGATCAAGCTCGACGTGCGCTACGCGACGACGAACAATTTTATGAACTCGGTCTTTTACAAACAGCCGCGGGCGTTCATGCAGCGCCCCGCCGCCGAGGCCGTCGTGCGAGCCAACGAATGGCTCAAAGAGCGCGGCTATGGTCTGTTGATTCACGATGCCTACCGACCGTGGTACGTCACGAAGATGTTCTGGGACGGCACGCCGCCCCATTTGCGCGACTTTGTCGCCGACCCCGAAAAAGGCTCGAAGCATAACCGCGGCTGCGCGGTCGATCTCACGCTGTACGACCTTGCGACCGGCGAGCCGATTACGATGGTCGCTGGCTACGACGAAATGTCGCCCCGCTCGTATCCCTTTTACCCCGGCGGCGACGCCCACAGCCGGTGGCACCGCCGACTGTTGCGCGAAGCAATGAACCGCGAGGGCTTTAGCATCTACCCGCTCGAATGGTGGCACTTCGACTACAAGGATTGGGAGCATTACCCGATCGGCACAGTGAGCTTTGAGGAGATTGATGTGGAGTAGGACGCGCTCGTAGCCCTGCCTTCAGGCAGTATCAACGCGGGCGGGTGGCTGGGGTCGTAGCGAAGCGAAGCCCCCAGCGAACCCTGAGAGGATTTGGAGACTTGGCACGCACTTCCGCTGGGGGCTTCGGCTCGCGCCTACGACCCCAGGCACCCGTGCGGTAACGTGGCGATCCGAGTTTTGACCGGAAATTCAGTTGGTCGCGCGGAGACCAATTGGTGATTTTCTCGTGGAATACCACGTTTGGCCACGCTGTGCGCGCTGGGTAGTTGGCCGGAATGTGGGACAAAATTTGGGGGTTCTGCACGTTGCCGATTTTTACCCAAAACTGGGTTCGCGCGAGTTTCGGAGGAACACACCTGCGTGGCTACTCCCGCTTCATCTCTACCACAAACTCCTCGCCATCGGCGATTAAGATGCTTTCGTTATCTTGGTAGCCTTTTTTCTCGAAGGAATATTTCACTTCATCGGGCGGCGCCCAACTCCACTCGTAGATGCCGTCTTTGTTCGCTTGAAGTGGAATCTTGGTGTCGAGCACGTTTGGGTGCCGGTGGTTGTAAAGCGACTCCTTGCCCCGCCACTCACGAATGCCCGCGTAGACCTCCGGAATCGGTTCGCCATTCTCGTCTACGAACTTAACGCGGAGCACGTTCCCCGGCTTTAGTTGGAAGTCGGCGGGAGGCATCCCATCTTCGATCTCGACAATGCTTAACTCCGGCCGCCAGCCTTCGGCGACGATGGTGAGCGGATAGACAGCCGGCGTCAGCGGCGGTAGCTCGTACACGCCTTCAGCATTGGTGCGCACTTCTTGGCTGCCGGTTTGCAGATACGGGTCGTCGCCCCACACGATGACGGCACCCGCGACCGGTTTGCCGTCAGCATCGGTCACCGTGCCCGTCGCCCGGATACCGTCGTGCATGGCGATCCTTGCCGACTGGTCGCGTAGCGACGCCATCGTGACCGCTTGCTCCGCTTGTAAACCACCCCAGTCTGTATCGTTTATGTAGTTGGGATGCGTCAGCTTCACGCGGACCGTAACTTCATCGCCCGCGGGGACACTGTTCAAGCTCCACCGTCCCTGAGCATCGGTGATGCACGGGTTCTCTCCCGGTCCGGGACTCTCGGCGAGCCAAATCGAAGGCACCGGCCGCTGACGCATCGCCGGATCGTCGTTGGCATTGTCAACCACGAGCATCACTTCGACGGTCGCGCCTTCGATCGGATTGCCGGCGTCGTCAATGATCGCCCCCCCAATCTTCGTTCCACTGGTAAGTGTGAACGTAAACTCCTCGGGAATCTGATCGCCGTCGGGCTGCTCCTCGGGCCACCACTGAGCGAACAGCGGCACATAACCATCCTGCTGCGTCCACACTCGAAACAACCGCGGCGGGTCGGGCACCAGCACGCGGGTGTTGCCCTCGGCGTCGGTGAAGTAGTTTTCCTTTGAAGTCTTGTACTTACTATCCTCATCCGGCCAAATCGCCACGTAAACGCGCGTGTTTGGCACCGGTTTGCCGGCGCTATCGACGGTGCGGACGGTCATGTGGCGGAAGCCGGCGGGCGAAGTACCATTGGCCTGTTCTTCCGCTTCGCGGAGGTTAGCCAACAATTCAGCGCCTAACCGCCCGTGAGCCGCGACCTTTCCGTCCGCGCCGACGACCACACAGTAGGGATACATCTTCGTCGGATAACCCGCTACTAACTCGTCGTCAGATTTTTCGGCGACCAGCGTCGGATAGCCGAGTTTTTCTTCCTCGACAAACTTGATAATCTCGTCGTTTGGCGTGCCAGCGGGGTGAATGCCAATAATCTGGTGATTCTTCGCCACCTCCTTAAGAATCGGCAGATCGTTCTTGCACGGCCCGCACCACGTCGCCCAGAAGTGGATGAGATACGGTTTGCCCGCGAGTTCTGGACGCTCGCCGATCCAGCCCTCGGCAGCCAATTCTGGCGCCGGCTGGCCGACCTTCTTCTCCATCGGCTCCGCCAGTTCATTCAGCAGTTTTGTTCCTTCCGCCAGCTCTGCTTGCTTCGCCTCGACGAACGGCAATAAATCTTGGTCGGTCAGCTCCGGGTCGTAGTCGTACTCAATCACCGCCGCGAACCGTTGATCTTGAACTTTGTCGCCTGTCTTTGGCGCTAGGTCTTCTGAGCGAGCTTTGAGATCAACGTCAAGTGCAACTCGATCCACGACGGACTCGCTCCGTAGATACTTGAATTTCTCATCGTTGTGGAGCCACGTGGCGCGATCTTCCCGAAATGGCAACTTCACGCCGGGTGCGATTTCTCGGAACTCGCTGTACACGACGAGGTTGAACGGCCGCAGGAAGTGCCCCTCGAAATCGGAATCGAACGCAAATTCGTTCCAAGCCTTTGTCAACTCGATCTGCTTTTCGTCAGAAAGCTGCTTACGGTGTTCCTTGCTCCACTGTTGGTACTCTTTGCGGGAAGAGAACGACCTGCCGGTGATCTGCTGTGCTGCTTCAGTTTCATGAAATGGCGCAAAGGTTCCCTGATGCATGTACTGCATACTTCCGCGAATGAACCCTGAATCGCGACCGATCCACAGTCGCTCGCTTCGTCCTTTTGCTTCCACCACGTCGCATAACACGCCGCCAAGCGTTTCGGTGCCTAGATGTCGATATTCGACCTTGCCTGGCGGCACGGGACTGTGCCCCTGATTGTGACCGTGGTTGTTTCCCCACCAAAACTCGCGGGGTGTGACGGCGAAATAATTGAGACCCATCGGCACCGCATTCCGCCAAAAGTCCTCAATGCTCCTGCGCCGATAGAATCGAGCCGGCTCTCGACTGTCCCACTGCTCGCGTGCCCAGCCTTCCGTCGCGGTGCCAAAATGGTCGCTGCGACCTTCAATATCTTCGCCGTTGCTCTTTTTCAGCCCCGGGTGGCGACTCGCATGGTACATTCGTTCGGGTTCCCACGCCAAGGTTTGTTCGACCTCGATCCATGCTTCCTCGTTCACCGGTCCGTCGAGCGCTTTGCGGAGATTGTCGATTGAGACCTCGCTAACCTCTTGCATCGTGGTTACGTCGGCATTGCGATACTTCACGTCGAAGTAAAACCGCGGCAACTCGTCGATCTGCGCAGCCGCCAGATGCGCCTTCCGTGCAATCGCCGTTGCCTCCTCATCGGCGAGCTTTCCAGTCTCCTCGGCATCCGCCGTTCGCCCCACCACACTCGCCAGCAGCACCATCGCAAAACTCAGCACCAATACCGCCGTCATCGCACCGCTCGCGCCAACCGCATGCTTCGGTTCGCGGCCGGCGAGTCGGCGGATGCGTTCCAGTAAGGAGCCGCCGTTGGCCGCGACGCTTAGCGCGGGCGGCAGGCTCCGCATCGTTTCGACGGTGGCGAGCGCGCGGGCGTATGCGGCGGTGCCTTCGCACAACTGGACGGCGATGTCGTCGCAGCAGAACTCGCGCTCCTGCCGAATCTGCCGCGAGACCCACCATACGGCCGGGTGGTAGAACAGCAGCGTCTCGGCCACATTCTGCAACAGGTTCACCAAGTAATCGTGCCGGCGAATATGGGCTAGTTCATGGGCCAGGATCGCTTCGATTTCGGCGGTCGTTAGGCCCGTCACGAGCTCCATCGGCACGAGCACCACCGGTTTCAGCCAGCCGATGACCATCGGCACCGCGGCAGCGCTCGATTGTAGGAGCGCTACCGGCCGCATAACGCCCAGCCGCTTTTCGATTCGCGCAAGTGCCCGCGTCCAGGCCGGTTCGATAATCTCGCTGCCGCTCGTCCGCAACCGCCGCACGGCCAGCCAATTAACGCACAAGCGGAACGAAAGCAGGCTCACGCCCAGCATCCATAGTGCGACCACATGACCGATCCACGGAGCAAGCAGATTTTCAATTCTGGCCCGCAGTGGCGCGGCCTCAACGGCCAGAATTTCGTTGTGATTCGGGGTCGCTGCTGAAATCGGCCCAAGTATGTTTTTCGCGGCGACAGCAGCGGCACTTTCTAGTGAAACGGAAGAAACATCCGATTGCTCCGTGCCGTCGGCCTGTAATTCCTGCGACGTCGCTGTCAAAATCGGCGCGTTGATCTGCCAGACGAAGGTTCCGGCCATCGCGGCGATCATCAATAGCAGCGCCGCGCAAGTTAGCACGTACCGCACGTGGCAGCGGCCCATTGCAACGGCGCGTGTGGCGACGCCCAGCAACAGCGCTATCGCCGCGAACTGCCAAAGAGAATGTAGCAGCGTCCAACCGCCGACATCGACCACGTGATGGAGTGTCATATTTGCGCCCTTTGCACTTCGATAGCTCAGGAACTATAAACTTGAACAGAAGGCCGCAAAGTTCGCAAAGAATATTAGAGAAAAAACTCCAATTGATCGAGCTGATGGCTTCTTCAATTCCTTTGCGCCCTTTGCGAACTTCTGTTCGTATCTTCTGGGTGTGGCTTACGTTCGGTTCTTGCCTTTTCGGTTGTTCTTGGCTTCGAGCTCATCGAGCAGCTTGCGAATATCGGCTAGCTCTTGGGCCGACGCTTTTTCACTGGCCAGTGCCTGCACGACGAGGTTCGCGGGCGAGCCGCCGAAGGCCCGCCGCAGCAGATCGCGAACAAGCTGCCGTTGCGTCTGCTCCGCGGCCACCGCCGCATGATAAATGTGCGACCGCTGCGACTCATCGCGACGGACCAGTCCCTTTTCCGTCATCTTCTGCAGAATCTTGAGCGTGGTGGTGTAACCGGTCTCATTTTCCGCGCCGAGGGAATCATGAATCTCCCGCACGGTACTCGGCCCCCGCTGCCACAGAACGGCGAGCAGCGCCAATTCCGCATCGGTCGGCTTTTGCTTCGGCTTCTCCTTCATAGATGCTGTTGTACGACATCCATCGTAGGTTGTCAACGACAATTGTCGTAGATTTATTGTTATTGAGCTTCAAATAACAAACGGGTGGCACATCCTGAGTCCGCGAAGGCGTGGTGATGCGGTTATCAGCCTCGCCACGCCCATCGAAGACTCTGGGCGTGCCACCCCAAAGTTCTATTGATATTCTGAACATCAATAGCCGGAGTGGGCAGTTGCCCCTGGCGCAAAATATGCTGCAATTGAGGCATCCACAAATTTCCGCGCTCATTTCCGATTTTAGGCCGGGACGCAATGCGATATGAATTCCGACATTACACCGCAGCACAGCAGTTTTCCGACCTTTACCCATCGGGCGCTGATTGTGGTGGCGATCGTCGGCGTGGCGCTATTGGCGGCGGGCGCGCTGGCGACGTTGTTCACCGGTTTGCTGCTCCTATTCGCGGGCGTGCTGTTAGGCGTGTTTCTCTACGAGTCGAGCCGCCGCCTGGCTTCGGCCGCGAACCTCGGCTACAACGCCGCGTTTGCAATGGTCGTGTTCGCGTTTGTGCTGTTGATCGGCGCCACGTTTTACTTCATGGGCAGCCAAATCAATCAGCAAGCGAGTGAGTTTTCCGAGCAGTTCACCGCTGCGGTCGATCAAATCCAAGTCCGGATGGAGCAGCAGGGCTGGCTGAAGCAGTTCCGCGACGGCGCGCAAGAGCAGCAGAATGCCGCCGCACAACAGGTGCTGGCAACCGCGACTACGGCCGCAACGGGCGTCGTCTGGGCGATCGGCGCGGTAGTGTTGGTTCTGTTCTTAGGTTTCTACTTTGCGCTTCAGTCGAACTTGTATCGCAGCGGTTTGTTGAAGTTGCTCCCGCTGCAGTCGCGGCCGCGGGTGGAGGAGGTGCTCGACAAAGCTACACAAAAACTGTGGCGCTGGATTTTAGGCCGACTTGCTGGAATGGTCCTGATCGGCGTAAGCGCCGCAGCGGGACTTTGGATGATGGGCGTTCCCCTGCCGATCACGTTGGGCGTGATCGCCGGCGTGCTGGACTTCATTCCGAACATCGGGCCGCTGATCGCCGCCGTTCCGGCGGTGCTGTTTGGGTTTCAGCAGGGACCACAAATGGCGCTCTACGTGGCTGGTTTCTACTTGGCGCTACAGTTCGTCGAAAGTTATTTCATCACGCCGCTGATCGACGAGCAGCAAGTTGAACTGCCGGCGGGCTTGATTCTCGCCTCGCAGTTGCTGTTCGGGATGATGGCCGGCGTGCTGGGCCTGCTGCTGGCGACGCCGCTGACGGTCGTGATCTACGTTTTCGTCCGCGAGTTGTACGTCAAAGACACGCTCGGGGACCACAGTTGATTCGCCGTGAACCTGCGCCGCTTCTGCGGCAGCGTGCGTGCGATGCGACGATTCCGAGAATCATCAGCCATCCCAACAGCGCCGGCTCGGGCACGGCGGTTCTCGCGTCGGCGGCAGTCATGGCAAGTTGTTGCAAGCTGACGACCCGATCGCGCCACACAGCGTAATCGCCGGCGTCGACGACGCCATCGCCATTCCCGTCTGCGTTCTGGCCGAATGCTGGGAGTGGCCCGGTAGCACCGAACTGCGACTGCCACACGGCGTAATCCGCGCTGTCGATGGTCCCGTCGTCGTTGTAGTCGCCGGCGGGTCGGATCGAGAAAAACTCGACTAGATCGTCGGTAAGTCCGGCAGCGGAGAACAACCCGTTCAGATCGGCATCCGGGCCCACGGCGGTCGTTTCGCCCGTGGTCAAATCGAGCCGATACCAATCGTGGGCGAACGGAACCCCGTCCGACAGCGTGTCCGCGGAGTTGTCTTCATCGAGAAAGTAAACGGCGTTCGTTACCCAGTCGTAAAACGAATTTCGGCCGTCGATGGCGGTGGTCCCATCGTTGTAAACCGTCGCCAGATTGATTTGCTGATTGGATGTAAACCCAGCCGGTGCGATTGCGCCAGCGTCATCGTAGGAATTGATTTCGAGCTTATACACCGTCGGTTGATGTCCATCGAAGTGTCCCGATTCCACCACCACCAGGTCGCCGGTCCTCGGATCGACCAGCACCTTGTCGCCATTGCCGAGGTTCTCATCCGGATTCAGCGACGGGTTGTTATCGAGCTGGAATCGGTCCAGCGTTCCAAACGTGTTGATGGGTCGATAAGCTGCGGCCGCGAAATCGAAAAAAGCGACTTCGTCGCCGCTGCCGTCATCGTTTTCCAGAATCCACAGTCCGGTCACGCCATCGCGGTTTCGCACCGCGGCAATGCTGACCACGCTACTGGCACTCGAAGCGTCGAGGTTTACGTAACCCACGCGGGACGACTCCCAGGCTTCGGCGGTGTTGTTATTGAAGCCGCCTAATGTGCCGCCGTCGGTGGCGACCGCGGGGCCGGTTACCTTGTCAATCAACCGAATCTGCACGTCGTATTCCCCACCGACGTTCGGATTACCGAACATGTCGGCCGTATTGGCGTCGATGTACGCCAGTTGGGTGGGGCTGATGAACTCGAGGTGGCTCACAAACGAGAAGGCCACGTCGTTGCCGGGACTACGGCCAATCTCGCCAATCTTTGTAACCACGCTCGGCGCAGCCTGAGGGTTGGCATGCGACGGATCGAACTCGCTCGTGCCATCGCCGTAGGTCACGTAGGTGCTGGTTGCTTGGTGATTCGCTTCCCAATCGGCATAGGCCGCCTGAAAGTCGACGCGCAGTAAATCGTAATCGCCTCGTCCGTCGATGTCTCCGTCGGGTTCGACTTGCGTCAACTGCAGAATCGATGGCGTCCCACTATCGAATGCCAGAACGTAGACGTCGCCCGTGCGGGGATTGACCGTGATCGATTCGGGGTCTTCAAACGCCGAAGCCGATGATCCAGACATGGCCTCCGTTCCCAAGAACACTCCGAACAGCGGTTTTGCCATGTCGTGGACATCGTAGAACACCAGGCTCCGTTTCGAATCCCCGGCTTGGTTTTGAGCTTTGTCGAGTACCACTGCAAATCCGCCAGTGGCATCGGCGAAGGCCGAATCGCGGCCGGCTGCAACTGCAAAGAGCGACAAGGCGACTGTAGCGCACCAATTCTTTCGACGCGGCATCAAAGATCCTCCCCCCTACGAATGAGCGACACATCGTCAGCGAGCGAGTTGCCATTCTAAAGAGCGGATGCAGCGTTTGGAATCAGACGGAACCCAAAAAAAGGTTCTTGAGGAAACTCAATGGCTATTCGCGCGTTGGGGGTGAATATGGCCTACGGCCAATAACCTGCGAGCGCGTCGGCCGACCTAGGGCGTCGCCCTAGGCTACGATGAGCATGGCCGTTGGCCAATATGCAGGTCGTCATCATAGCCTGTTGGGAAACGTCCTCGATCGTCTGGCCGAAGGCCTATTGTCACCGTAGCCTAGGGCAACGCCCTAGGGAGGCTCGTCATCACGTTATTGGGCCGAAGGCCATATTCACCCACTAAACTTCCTGAAGAACCCAAAAAAAGGACCGGGGCAGCTCGCAAGGAGCTGCC
>JBBDYG010000116.1:0-3636 GCA_040901765.1 Pirellulales bacterium | reverse complement strand
CCCCCCCCGGTCCGTCGTTTTCAATTTGTACTGGCCGTTAGCGATGATCGCGGACAGTGGCTCCCGGGGGGGCCTTGTAGGCTGGCTTCGCCGGTGCGGCTGGTCCAACCGGGGTGATGCTGCCGTGGCCGATGCCAACCGCGTTGCCGGCGGCACCCAGGGTGTCGCCCAGCAAGCCGCCTACATTTCCCACGGCGTCGAACACTCCGTCGAGGGGGCTTGAGCTGGTGATTGCGTTGCTGCCGGAGGGCCGACGGGTAGGACGCGGGGTGCTTGTGACCGTTACGCCGCCGGGTGCTCGGCTGCTGTCAACCGTGATGCGGGCTGCTGGGGTGCGGTGGTCGCGGATGATCGGGCCGCTCGTGGCCGACGAAGTACCTTGGCCGTACTGGGGGTAGTTCCACGGCGTGACTGGCTTACGGGGATCGCGTGGGGGCGCATTGTGGCTGGGCTGGGCCTTCACCCGCTCCCAATGATCGCCTACCCAGACGTATCCGGGGCGGCCTTGGGGAGCGACGGGCTTCACCGGGATCGGATCGACAATCATCAGCGGCTGTTGCGGGGCCTTCACGCGTTCCCAGTGGTCGCCAACCCAGACGTAGCCAGGACGTGCGACTGGACGGATGGGTCCAACGGGGAGCGGATTGACCACCGCTGGCGGCTGGACGTTATTCTGCGGGGCCTTCTCTCGTTCCCAGTGGTCGCCGACCCAGACGTAGCCTGGGCGGGTGGGAACTGGAGGAGCTGGAGGAGCCGTGGGCTGGCCATTACCCATACCCGGATCAATCGGAACGACCGGCGGATTCTGCTCGTTGTCGTCGTCCTTCGTAAACTTCTCGACAAGCTGGCCAATCTTGCCGAGCCGGCCGAACTTACGCTTCCTGGAGGGTCGGTCGTTGTCGTCGTCCAGAATATCTTCCACGGCAATGCCGACCATCGGGTTTGTGGTAACTTCGACTTCGTTGCCGGCCGAAGCGGCAGTCGCCAGGGTGAAAGACCCGAAAATCGCGGCGAAAAACACGGTACGCTTCATAATACACCTGCACCTTTTTTGTTGGGTGACCGAAAGATGGGGATGGGCACCGGGCACTCTTATCAGATGGCCCAGTTGCCGGCTCTGTCCCTCATACGGCCGGCTGGCGAGGTGTTACAGCGGAAAAGCCAAGTAGATCGGTAGCCACGGATGGAACACGGATGGAACACGGAGAGGAAGGCAAAGAAGAGAGAACCGCTGATGGACGCTAATGGAGCGCTAATAAGGAGAGCTTTTACCCGTCAGCTCTAAGCCAGCAGCCAGTGCATTCTGGCTGATAGCTGACGGCTGACAGCTCATGGCTCAATTATCCGTGTTCAATTCGTGTTTCATCTGTGGCTAAAAACTACTACGTCTGTGGCTAATTCAGCGAATCGCGCCGATTTGGCACTTTCCCAAAATCGGCCGACGACGTGATAATGCCGGTGCGACCGAACTTTTGATTTTGTAACATCGAACAACTGCCGCATGACCTGGGTCGCCTTCAAGATGCTCACCGGGAACCCCGGGAAGTACCTGAGCATCATTCTTGGCATCGCGTTTTCCTCGCTGCTCATCGCGCAGCAGGCCTCGATCTTTTGCGGCCTCATGCGGCTCACGGCCAGCCAGATTCGCGACATTCGCGGCGCCGACATTTGGGTCATGGACCCCAACGTTCAGTTCATCGACGACCTCAAGCCGATGTCCGACAACGAGCTGTACCGCGTCCGCGGCGTGTCGGGCGTGAAATGGGCAGTGCGGTTTTACAAAGGCCTCACTCGCGGCCGCCTGCCCGACGGCAACTACCAGCAAATGATCTTGTTGGGCCTGGACGACGCGACACTAATCGGCGCGCCGCAGGAAATCGTGGCCGGGCAGTTGTCCGACCTGCGCAAGCCCGATGCCGTGTTCATGGACGAGCGGGGCGTCGAGCAACTTTGGCCGGACGACCCCTACCGGCTTGGCCGGGTGTTTGAAATGAACGACCGTCGGGCGATTCTGGTCGGCGTCTGCCGCGCGTCGCAGACGTTCCAGACCTTTCCCGTTGTCTACACCCGTTACTCGCAGGCGGTGCAGTTCATCCCCCGCGAACGAAAGGTGCTCACGTTCGTCCTTGCGCAGAACGATGCGGAAGTGCCGATCGCTGAAGTCTGCCGCCGCATCGAACAACAAACCGATTTGCAAGCGCTGACGCGCGAACAATTCATTTGGGCGACGATTGACTACTACATGACCCGCACCGGTATCCCCGTCAACTTTGGCATCACGGTCCTGCTCGGTTTTCTCGTGGGCCTCGCCGTGGCGGGGCAGACGTTTTATCTCTTCACCGTCGAGAACCTCCGCCAGTTCGGCACGCTCAAAGCGATTGGCGTAAGCAACTGGCGGATTCTGCTCATGATCCTGTTTCAAGCGATGGTCGTGGGCCTGCTCGGCTACGGTCTCGGGGTCGGCATGGCCGGGTTGTTCGGCGAATTCACGAAGGGCGTGTCGCGACTCGCGTTTTACATGCCCTGGCAAGTGCTGGCCCTAACCGGCCTTGCGGTAGTATTGATCGTGATCCTTTCCAGCATCCTTTCCATCCAGCGCGTGCTGCGGCTCGAGCCGGCGGTCGTCTTCAAGGGAGAATGACGATGGGAAAAACAGCTTTCAGCCATCAACTATCGGCTTTCAGCCAGAGAAGAATTCCGTTTGACGAGTGGCTGATGGCTGATCGCTGACAGCTATTACCGAGAAATCCATGGACGTAAGACCACTGTGAAGACTGCGCACACCGGGCAACCCGTCGTAAGTTGTCGCGATACGTCGAAAGAGTTCGGCGAGGGGGCGAACGTCGTCCACGCGCTGCGCGACGTAAGTCTCGACATCTGGCCGGGCGAGCTGACGTTAATCGTTGGCCCCAGCGGCTGCGGGAAGACAACGCTGCTGTCGGTGATCGCCGGCATTCTCGACCAAACGTCCGGCGAGGTTACGGTGCTGGGCAACGAACTGGGGCGTCTCTCGCCGCGCCAAAAGACCGCGTTTCGCGGCCGGCACATCGGGTTTGTGTTTCAACAATTCAACTTGTTGCCGGCGCTCACCGCCGCGGAAAACGCCAGCGTCCCGCTGCTGGTAGAAGGCAAGCATCGCGGCCCGGCGATTCGCCAGGCCGCCGAACTGCTGCATGAAATGGGGATGGAGAAACGGGTCAACTCCTATCCCAAGCAATTGTCCGGCGGCGAGCAGCAGCGCGTCGCGATCGCCCGAGCGCTGATCCGCGAGCCACAACTGATCGTGTGCGACGAACCAACCTCCGCTCTCGATGCCAAAACCGGTCACGCGATTATGGAGCTGCTCAAACGCGTTGCCGTTCAACCCGACCGCGCCGTGGTCGTCGTCACTCACGACCCCCGGGTCTTCCCCTTCGGCGACCGCATGGCGACGATGGAAGATGGCGAGGTAATCGAAGTCTCGACCAATGGCCAAGAAAAAAAAGTAGCAACCGCTGATGAACGCTAATGGCCGCTAATAATCAAATACAACCTTCCTTATTCATAAGCGTCGATTAGCGTTTATTAGCGGTTCTTCTTCAAAACGGTGATGTCAAACTTCAAATGCAACAGTTTTGATAACTGGTATTGGTGAAA
>JBBDYG010000115.1:0-12063 GCA_040901765.1 Pirellulales bacterium | reverse complement strand
GCTATATATGAACTTATAGTAAAGACGCGGACATGAAGGTTTGGAGGCCATCCTCCTCCGAGAGCGGGCTGGATTCCCGCGTCGCGTTGTCGCGGCTAAATGTACGAAGACCCGTCCGCAGCTTGCCTAGTTCTAGTGCTGCAGGTTCGATTTCCACCGCCTCTACTTTGCCGCCTTTCGACAGGCAGCGACGGACAGTGCCAAACGCTTGCCCAGGTAAGGTTTTGGGCGATTCTTTGGCGAGCCGTCATTGCCATCCGAGCGATAGCGATCTCGATGTTAGGATGCAAGACTTAGGCCAGACTGCGGGAGCAGCTTCAGCAACTGAGTTTAGCGCAGCCCCAGTTCCCGAGCCGGTGCCACTGTGTCTCATCGCGATTGGCTTGCTCGGCTTCGTCGCGCGGCGGGCATCGACTTCGACACTAAAGTCTTGCGGCCTATCCATTCCCTCGTCGCCGCGGCAGCTTTCGCCCCGACTTCTTGTGGATTCACGCAATTCCAATCAATCCAATGCGTGGCTTGGGGCGTTTTTGGCTGACATCTGGAGATTGCTGGCCGCACACGGGGCTGACAAGTAGAATGGGGCTTGGAATCAGGGTGTCTCCTACTCCCCTCATCCAGTTCGTACGTAATGTTCGAAAAACCGACGACCGAACTGGCGGACGGTAGCGGCGGATCCTCCTCCTCTCCACAGGAGCGATCCGTGTTGGCGGGAAGTGAAGGCCAACTCACTCCGTCGGACGCCTCGCTGATGCGCCGTTTTCGTCACGGTGAGTCGGACGCGGCCACGGCCCTCTACCTGCGCTACGCGCGTCGCCTGCACGTTCTCGCCCGGAACAAAACGGGGCAAGACTTGCAGTCGCGTTTTGATGCGGAGGATGTGGTTCAATCGGTTTTCAGGACGTTTTTTCGCCGCGTATCGGATGGCAGCTATGACGTGCGGCAGTTCTTGTAAGATTTCCGGCTTACGTCGCACAAACTGAAAACCTCTGTTTGGGCCCGTCGAATCGTCGCACGCTGTGCTCACTGGATAGCTCCTAAAAGATCCGAGCATCAAACCTACTAGCCTGTTGGTCGGTAACCGTCGTTCGGCTGGTGAGGGCTCCCAGCCGCGGAGGCCCGGGTTCCTCAAAAACCTAACGAGGACGTTATTTGGTACAGGGGAGAAGGTGAGCCGTTATCGCCCACCTCCCCCACGATTCCCAGTGCATGTCCCACCTAGAGCCTCGAAACCTATTTGCAATCGACGCTCCCGCCTGCGAGGTCCCGAAGGAGTTCTTGTCGCCCGCCGAGTTTGCCACGCGAAGCGGCCTGTCCGAATCGACCGTCCGCCGCCGCGTCCGAGATGGCACGCTCCCCCACCGCCAACCGGGTTTGGACGCGCGGGCGAGTCAGACGAGCGTGGACGGCGTCCGAGATGGCACGCTCCCCCACCGCCAACCGGGGGGAAAGCGGTCACGGATAGTGATTCCCCACGACGCGCTCGTCGGCCCGCATCGGGCGACGGGTGCGACCCGCCCCACCGCCGACCAAATCAATTCCCACGGCCAACAAAAGCCTCGCTCTCTCTCGGGTCCTAAGCCGCTGTGGCAGCGAGAGCATTGCTAAATCCAACAATCGTTCCTCACAAGGTTCCATTCTATGCCGGGCAAACGCAAATTCGAAGTTATCCAGCAACCGTACTTTCGTTGGACGCTTTCCCAGCGCGATGGCGTTTGGTACGCCGACGGCCGGACCAACACCCCCAACGCTGGCCGCTATTCCTTAGGCACTCGTGATCGGCAAGAGGCTCTCCACGCGTTGCCTTTGCTGGATCGAAAGCAAGCCGAGAGATTGGGGCTAGTGCCGCGAACAAAGCGATCCGCAGAAACGCCAACCTTCTTGTCCCTTGACGACGGTCGCGATCTCTACCTAGAGCATGTGAAGCGCCCCGAAATCATGGGCGGCGTCAGGAAATCGACCCAGTCGCTGTATCGTGGTAACCTCGAAAGCGTGCTGACGTTCCTCCGTGAGAACCATGTAAGGTACTGGAATCAGATCGACGACTCCATTCTCCAAAAATTCGCCCAGCAGTTGGAGCGGAAAGACGCCGCCCCTAAGACGATCTTTGAGAAGGTGAAGTTGATTAAGCAGGCCATCAAATGGCTGATTCAGGAAAAGCACCTCTTCGGCTGTGAGCCGTTGCGATTGAAACTACGTCGCGTTCATTCCGAAAGGCATTACTGTTGGCGGCCTCAAGAAGTGGAGGCGATGCTAGACCACTGCCAGGCCGACCCTCGACTACACCTCCTCCGCGACGTCATCGCGAGCCTGGCATGCACCGGGCTACGCATCTCCGAACTGGCGTCGCTGCGATGGTCGGACATCGATCTGGAGCGTACTGTCCTTCAACTTACCGACGAATCGGGCCACAGGAGCGGGCCCCGACGGCAGCTAAAGAATGGCCGCAGCCGCACTTTGCCGGTGCATCCGGACTTTTGCGCGGTCCTGGCCCGACGGCCGCAGACTGGCACGTACGTTTTCGAGGGCGCTCGTGGCGGCAAGCTTCATGTAACGCGTTTGCGACTTCAATTCAAGGAAGATGTAGTTCTAAAGTTGGCTGACCGTTTTCCTACTGCCGCCGGCGAACAAGGATTCAAGGATGGTCGGTTCCACAGCTTTAGACATTATTTCTGCTCGTTGTGCGTCAACGACAATACTTCCGAGTTCATGGTGATGGAGTGGCTGGGCCATGCAGACAGCGAAATGGTCCGCCACTACTATCATGTACACGACGCGGAAGCCCGTCGCCAAATGAATCAGCTTAGCCCTCTAGGGCGGTCTGCCGGATGTTCTGGCAGCGCTCGGGAGGATGTCACCCCCGAAGGAGATGCCCCAGCCGCAACCTGAGTGAGCGTGAACGAAAGGAACCTGCTGATTGACTCAGTTCTGTCACAGTGAACTGGGACAATCGCCCAACACCCCTTAAAGCTCGGAAAAATACGGTGTATGCTTACGGTACTGGACGAATGAGCGAAAGCCTCCGGCTTGACTTCATCAGTTTATTGAGCCTTTCGCAGGAACACCAAGGTCAACGACGAGGGTCGCGTCCCTGACCTGAAACTGGATTGCTTCGGCCGCGAATTGCCGTTGACGCTTCGCGGCCGGCTACCGATGATCCCGCATAAGCTTCGGTATCTCATTTAGTTTGAGGCATTCATGGACGCGCTCCGCCGTTCGAGTGTATTGCGCGCGTTGCTGGCCAGCCTGCTGTGCAGTGTCGCGGCGGCGCAGACGCCTCTTCCTCCAACCACCATCGCGAAATATGAAACACCTTCTTCACGCACGACGGTTACGTTCGGCCGACGCGCGCCGCAAGTGGGCGATCAGGTTGAGCAGAACGTCGAAGTCGAGCTTTCGCTCCGAACCCTCACCCGCCAAGGAACCAAAGTCCTCGAGCGGGGCGAACAACGGCTGACCCGCCGGCAGCACCGCGTGATTACCGCCGACCGAGTCGAGGCTGGCCGCACGCAGGCGGCCTACGTGAAATTCCTCGCCGCCGACCGCCAGATGGACGACGAACCTAAAACGGCGGAGCCGGTGGTTGGCAAAACGTACCACTGCGAGCGCGATGGCGAGCGGCTGATGATTCACACCGCCAAAGGCGAATTGCCGCCGCTGGAAGAATTCCGGCTCGTCACCCCGTGCATGGAGATGCTCGGCCGTGCCCATCCGCTGGCCGACTTTTTCGCGGAGCGGTCGGTGGCCCTCGATGAAAAGATCTCGCTTCCCGAAGAAGTCGCTCGCGAGTTGCTTGGCGCGGATGACCAGTTCGGCAAGGTAAGCCGCTTCGAGATGAAGCTCGTGCGACTCGAAGAAATCGACGGCCGCGATTGCGCCGTGTTCGACGCCGAGATTGAAGCGACCGGTGCCGGAGCGTCGCAGATGCGGCTGCTGGTAACGGGGCCGCTCGTGCTCGAAGTGAGCACGTGCCGCTCGATCTCAGCCGAATTCTATGGACCGATCGGCATGAGTGAAGTGCAGGGCGGCTACGGCGCCCGCTACCAAGTGGACGCGACCGGCAAGTTCCGCGTGGCGGTGTCGTCGAAGTACGAACAGGCCACAGCGCGCTAGTGCTACGGAATTACTCCGGAAATTCGTCGTCCACCGCTTCGGTCTGATAGATCGGCATGTAGCGGTAGTAGACTTCGAGCGTCATCGTGGCGAGCGACGTGGTGAAGATGCGGCCGCCACGGTCGTTGTGCGGGCCTTCGACATACCAGCTACCTTTGGCGTGGCCTTTCTTGTCTTGCTGCTCGATGAGTTGATCGCGGAGCTTGTCGTTCCAGGTGCGCCAGGTGTTTCCCACGCCGCCCGTTTGCTGAAACAGCACTTGAGCGCCGTAGTAATTGTAGTAGTAGTCGTTCCGCGAGGGACCACTCTTAGCGAGCCTTGCGACGCCGTCCTTGAGGGCGACGTTGTCTTTCTTCCAGCCCATGTACATCCGCGCGAGAAGTCCGACCGCGCTGCGGGTGTCGGTGGGGGTCGTATGACTCGAATTCGGTTCTTGCCCGGGAAAACGTCCGTAAAAGTATCGCGCCCCGTCGTCGGTCTGGGCGCTATCGAGGAACAGGCTGGCCTTGGCGACCGTTGCCGGCGGGACCGACAATCCGGCGAGATGCCCGCTCTTGAGCGCCATGATTTGCCAGCCGACGACCGAGGTGTCGCCCGGCTGTCGCGGAGCGTATCGCCAGCCACCGCCTTGTGGGTCTTGAGCGTAAACGATGTAGGCCAGCGCACCTTGCGCCGGCACATAGAGCCGTTCGTCTTTCGTCATGCCGTAGGCTTCGCAGAGTGTGATCGCGGCCAGGCCATGCGAATACATCGTGCCGCCGTCGCGCCACGAAATGCCGTTCTTCGACGATTCACCCAATCGGACGAGCGCCGCCAGACCGCGTTCGACGACCTGCTGATAGCGACCTTCTTGATGCGTTTGCCCCGCGCCGAGAAATGGCAACAAACCCAGCGCCGTGCCGGCGCTGAGTCCATCGCGAATGGTGCCGGGATGATCGCAACGCCCTTGGCATTTCCCGCCGGTATGGTCGAGACTCCAAGTGCCGTCGGAGTTTTGGTGGTCGGCCAGCCATTTAAGCGCCATGGCCACCGCGATCTCGGTCCCTTCGTTGCCACCGCCGCGGCGGACGAGCGCCGTTCGGGACACCTGCCCGCGACCTGTCAGGCCGGTCGTTCCGATCGGCCCGAGATTGTCGGTCAACATGTCCGGCGCGGTATCCAGCCCAAAGTCGGCAAGGTTCGTGAAAGCTGGTGGCGCAGCGACATCTTGCGCAGCAGAAAAATCCACGCTGTCGGCGACCACGTCGGTGTTGGGCTGAACCTCCAGCGCTTCGGGCAGGTCTTCCAGTTGAATGGGGTCAAGCTCCAACGGCTCGAGTTCGGTAATGTCGTCGGCCTGCTCCGTATCGCTCGGAAGCGATTCGAGAAGTCCCGCGGTCAGCGCCGGCAATTCCGGCAGGTACCAGAGAGCCAATACCAGTAGCGCCGCCATGTGAACCGCCATGCTCGTCAGCCAGCTCGGGCTGTTTGCCAGCAATTCGCCAAGCAGTTGCGGTGTTCGCGATGGAGTCGTGGGACGATTCGGCAAATAATCGGGTGACGAACTGGTCTCCGATTGCGGTTTCTGAATTGGCTTCGCTTCGGGTAGTGCGGTAGCGCCAACGACGTGCCCAGGGCGAGCAGATTGCGCGGTTTGGGGCACCGAGCCGCGAGGGGCCGCGGAATCAAGTTCGTCGGTCGGGGTCCGCATTCCCCAATTCTTTCCATGTAGGAGAAGCAGGCTAGCTCAACCGCGGGCAAGATCGGCGGCTGGCATACGAATTGCCGCTAGCCATTTTCAAGCGTACCACGAATATTGATGTACTTACAGCTATTTGGCCATCGGCTGTCGGCTGGCGGCTGTCAGCCAGAAGATTGACAGCGTCTTTTCTGGCCGATAGCCAATAGCCGATAGCCAACAGCCTTTACGCTCCATTTTGCCTCTGAGCGGAAACAACCTATAATTGGCCACACAGGCTGGGCGCGTCTCCAGGAAACCGCCATGAATTTATTTCGCGCCGCACGGAGCATCACCGCCAATCATGCCGCACCTCCGCGGCCATTTCGTGCTTTGGTGTTGCGGGGTTGGCGGCGTTCGTCAGCCCTTGCCGGTCTTTTCGGCTTCCTCTTCGTCGCTTTGGCGACTGCACAAGAATCCGTTGCCGAACCGGCCGAGGATGCCCCGGCGGCCGAAACCACAGAAGTGGAAAGCCGACTGATCCGATTGCGCCTGCCGATCACCGGCAATGCCGATGCTCACTTCAAGAATGTGATCCAGCGCGCGGTCGGCCAAATGAAAGCCTCGGGGCCGGCCGCGGCCGATCGCCGGCCCGTGCTGGTCGTCGAATTCGACCCCCAACGGGCTGGAAACGGGTTCGGCCAAGGCAGCGATTTCGAACGGGCACTCTCCGTGGCCCGGTTTCTGACCAGCGACGAACTGAATGGCATCAAGACGGTGGCCTATATCCCCCGCACGATCAAAGGCCATGCGGTTCTGGTGGCGATGGCCTGCGAAGAGATCGTCATGGCGCCCGATGCCGAGATCGGCGAAGCCGGCGTGGATGAAGATCCCACTCGCCCCGTCGAGCCGGGTGTCGTGCGCTGGTACGAACAAATTGCCGAAGGCAAACGCACCATTCCCGAGGCGATTGCCATCGGCATGTTGGGCGAGGCCGAAGTGCTGCAAGTGGAGACCGAAGATGGAACGCACTTCGTGTTGGGCGACGAACTAGAGGAACTAGCGCGGAACCACACGGTCGTCGAAGAGAAAACGCTCGTGCCGCCCGGTTCGCTGGGGCTGTTTAGCGGCAGGGAAGGTCGCGAACTACGGTTTGTGAAGCACTTTGCCGACGACCGCGATTCGCTCGCGCGCGTGCTGCAGGTTTCTCCCGCGTCGCTCATCGAGGACCAATCGCTGGTGGCCGACTGGCGGCCGATTATGATCGACATTAAAGGTCCGCTCACGGCCAGCGTGGTAAAGCGGGTCGAGACGATGATCGGCAGCGAACTTGAACGCAGCCAGGTGAATTGGATCGGCTTGCGAATCGACAGCCCGGGGGGCCGCTGGAGCGACTGCCTACGACTTGCCGACACGCTCGCCACGCTTGATCGCGAGAAGGTCCGCACGGTGGCCTATGTTCCCGTCGAAGCCTCCGGCGGAGCGGCCCTGGTCGCGCTGGCCTGCGAGCAACTCGTAATGCAGCCCGGAGCACACGTCGGCGGAATGCCGGCAGCCCCGGGCGATCCGAACGACCTGCCCGAGGTGGATACCGAGTTCGAATCGGCGAAAGTGTCGATCCGCGAGTCCCTGGCGGCGAAGACCAATCATAGCTGGTCGCTGCTGATTGGAATGGTCGACCCGACGATCGAGGTGTTCCGCTACACGCACCGACAAACGGGCGAGACCAAGTTTTTCTCGCCCGCGGAAGCAAACGAGCAACCCGACGCGAACGATTGGCGACAGGATGAAGCGATCACCAAGGCTGGCGCTCCGCTAAAACTCTCCGCCGAGGACGCCAAGGGACTCGGAATTGCCTCGCAAGTCGTGGACAACTTCGATGAGTTTCGGCAATTGTACGGCTTCGGCGAAGGCGAACCCCGCGAGGTCCGACCCAACTGGGCGCTCGAACTGGTGGAAGCGCTGGCCTCACCTGGCTTGGCGGTCGCACTGCTGGTGATCGGCATCATCGGCATCTACATCGAGCTGCACACCCCCGGACTGGGCGTTGGCGGATTCGTTGCAACGGTGGCGTTTCTGCTTTTCTTTTGGAGCAAGTTCCTCCACGGCACCGTCGAGTGGTTGGAGATTCTGTTGTTTCTGGGCGGAGTATTTTTCCTGCTGCTGGAACTGCTCGTGCTGCCTGGATTTGGAATCTTCGGACTCGGCGGCGCGGCGATGATTCTGGCAGCAATCGTGCTCGCGGGAACCACGTCGTGGTTGCCCCGCACGGATAACGAACTGGCCGAGCTGCGCGGCTCGCTCACGGTGGTCGTCGGCGGATTGCTGGCGGCACTCGCAGCGGCAATGGCCTTGCGCCGCTACTTGCCGCACGCGCCGATTCTGCGCGACATCATGCTCGCGCCCCCCGCTGGCGAAGAACTCATCGAACGAGAGCACCGCGAGGCGCTCGCCGATTTCACCGGCCTCGTCGGGCATGAGGGTACGGCCGCCACTCACCTCATGCCGGCCGGCAAGGCCACGATCGACGGCCGCCTAATCGACGTGATCGCCGACGGCGACGTGATCGACCGCGGCACGCCTGTCGAGGTCGTTTCCGCCCGCGGCACGCGCGTGATGGTCCGCGCGATTCGGAACGCTTGAGCGAATGCTCCAGTCGTGCGACAATGGATGCGGTCGCCCCGTTGCTCTGTTAAGGAGAAATCCCATGCTGTCCGAACGACTTTCCGTCGAGGTGGCCGAATTAGTGGCCCATCATATGGATTCCGGTAAATATAGTTCGCACGATGAACTGTTCCGGGTGGCGCTTTCCACGCTTGCCGAACGGGACGCGGATGTGGAGGCGATTCGCGCAGGAATTGCCGATATGGAAGCGGGAAGAACTCGTCCATTGAGTGAAGTTGCCGCCGAGATTGCTCATAGATATGGGTTTGACGCAAAGTGACAACCTATCGCGTCGAACTTACTCCCCGTGCGGAATGCGAACTCGATGAGGCCGCCAACTGGATTGCATCCAGCGCGCCCGAGACAGCGCAGCGCTGGTATTGGGGTTTCATTTCCGCCATGGAGTCTCTTGCGTCGTATCCACGTCGCTGCGGTCTTGCCACAGAGCAGTCGGAGTTTCCCTATGAGCTTCGACAATTACTGTACGGACGAAGCCGCAGCTATCGGGCGATCTTCACGATTCGCGACGACACGGTGACGGTCTTGGCCATCCGCCACGCGAAACAGGCGGATTTATCGCCCTCGGAAGTCTGAATCCCAGCCGCTCGCCCTGAATCCGCAGTTTGCGGTATAATAAGCGGGTGGACGAGGACGACGGCGTCGCACCAGGAGGCATGTGCTGATTTATGAATGCGCTTGATCCCATCGCGTGGGCGTTTTTGTTAATGCTCTTGGGGTGCGCGCTGATGGTGCTGGAGGTGTTCATCCCTTCGGCGGGGATTCTTGGCTTCTTGTCGGCTACGTCGTTTCTGGCCGCGATCTACTTCGCCTTCCAGCGCGGGAGTGGTACCGGATTATCGTTCAGTCTGGGCCTGATGGTGGTGGTGCCGGTGGTGTTGTCGTTCGCGTTCAAATACCTGCCATACACGCCCATTGGCAAGGCGCTGTTGGGCACGCTTCCGACCGACGAAGAAGTGTTGACCAGCGATCCGCGTAAAGCTTTAGTAGGCCGCGTGGGGATCGCCCGCAGCAAAATGCTTCCCAGCGGAGCCGTTGAAATCGACGGCCAAATGATCGACGCGGTCACGCAAGGCCTGCCGATTGATCCCGGCCAATATGTGGAAGTGATTGAAGTACGGGGTAACCGGGTGGTGGTCCGGCCCGCCGCGGAGGGACAGCGTCCCCAGCAAGCCGACCCCCGCGACGTGCTCAGCCAGCCGCTGGACGAACTGGGCATCGAAGGCTTCGACGAGCCGCTGGCATAAATTAGCCGCGCTCGCTTGCGACGCGCTTCTCAGCAGCGCGTCGCAAGCGAACGCGGCGAACGGTGTGTCGTCTTGAAAACTCCTCTCGGGATGCTTACAACTAGACGTAAGCTTCTGCCGCCGCGCCAGTTAACGCCTGCGGCCAACGTCTGAAAGGAATGTCTCACATGCTCAGTTCCCTCGCCGATCTACCGAGTCTGCCGCTGCTTGCCCAGAATTGGTGGCCCCGCGGCGGCAACTTCCTGCTGGTGGTGTTGATTGGATTGCTGGTAATTGGTCTCGTGATCTTCGCGATTATCGGCCGCTACTTCCGGCTCTGGATTCAGTCGTATTTTAGCGGGGCGGGGATTGGCATCATCGACCTGTTGCGGATGACGTTCCGCAAAGTGAACCCGACCGTGCTCGTCCGTAGCAAGATCATGGCCGTACAGGCGGGGCTTACCGATGACGAAGGGCTGACGACCAAGGCGCTCGAAGCCCATTACCTGGCGGGCGGAAACGTACCGCTGGTAATCCGTTCGATGATTGCCGCCCGAAAAGCCAAAATCGTTGAGTTGACGTTCAAGCGAGCCACGGCAATCGACTTGGCTGGGCGGAACATCCTCGAAGCCGTGCAAACGAGCGTCTACCCGCGCGTGATCGACTGCCCAGCCCGCAACAGCAAGCGGCCCTCTCTCGACGCGGTCGCCAAGAACGGCATTCAACTCAAGGTGAAGGCCCGCGTTACCGTGCGGGCGAATCTGGACCAACTCGTGGGTGGGGCCACGGAAGAAACCATCGTGGCCCGAGTGGGCGAAGGCATTGTCAGCGCCATCGGTTCGGCCGACTCGCACGCCGACGTGCTGGAGAACCCCGATCGCATCTCCAAAGCAGTGTTGGCCCGTCGGCTCGACTCGCAAACCGCCTTTGAGATCGTTTCGATCGACATTGCCGATATCGACGTCGGCGACAACATCGGCGCGCGGTTGCAGGCCGACCAGGCAGAGGCCGATACCCGCGTAGCCCGTGCCCGGGCCGAAGGCCAGCGGGCGATGGCCGTTTCCAAGGAGCAGGAGAATATCGCCTCGATTGAAGAGAATCGGGCGAAATTAGTCGAAGCGGAGGCCGAGGTGCCGCGGGCGATCGCCGAGGCGTTTAATTCCGGGCGCCTGGGTGTCCTCGATTATTACCGGCTCCAGAATGTTCAGGCCGATACGAACATGCGGGCGACCATCGCCGGGTCGGGGCCAGGACGCCGAACGTAATGCCGCCATCGCCGGGGTCGTGGACAATGCAATAATTGAGTGACGCGAATCTTACGAAGCCGAAGCGATGAACCAATTCTTGCCAATACTGTTAGCAGCCGATTGGGGCGACGCCATTAAGGCGATTTTGCCTCTCTTGGTGCTGGCCTATTGGATTTTTAGCGCGCTATCGGAAGCGAAAAAGCAGGTTCCGGCCGAGCCGAAAGCGCGACCCCGCCCGCAGCCCGTGGTGCCAGCGGAGAAAGTCGCGCCGATTCCGGCCGACGCGGCCGCGCGCGGTGGTGCCCCCGGTCCCGTTGCGAAGCCGGTGGAAGACAACGTGCGGGCGGAGGTCGAGGAATTCTTGCGCCGCGTCCGTGGCCAAGGCGATGGAGAACGCCGCCCGGCGAAAGTCGCCGAAGGCCGGCGTCCGCGGATTGAAGTGCTCGTCGACGAAACCGACGAATTGCCCGTGCCGCCTCAGAGTCGTCCACTGGTGCCCAGGGAGCGTCAAACGCCGCCTCCGCTTCGCCGAACGCCAACCGTTCCCGCCGGAGAGCTTCGCGATCGCGCGCCGGTGTCGTTGCCAAACGTGGAAATAGTTCCGCTCCAGCAGCGGCACTTGGCCGAAAGCGGCGTCGCGGAACATGCCCGACATATGGGCGAGCAATTCGGTCAAGCGGACGATCGGATGCAGGCGAACCTGCACCGGAAATTCGATCACAACTTGGGCGCGTTGTCGGCTCGGGAAGCCACGCCCGCGGAGCAAGGCGTTCTCGCTCTTGCCGAGACGCCGGCCGAGAATATCGCCGCCCTGCTGGCAAGTCCCCAAGGAATGCAGCAGGCAATTATCCTTAGCGAGATCATGCACCGGCCAACGCACCGCTGGTGAAGAGTCGGGACCGAGTTGCGGTCTTCTAGAAAACAAATCGCTAACGCGGCGCTCGCCGCAACCAGACGTCATCTTCATTCAAGCCGGCGGCTTGACAGCCATTAGCCGGCAGTAAGCGCTAGCGCCACTGCCGGAGTTCAGCCGAATACAAATACAGCACCCCGGAGGGTGTGCCAGCAGCTTTACACCAATTGGCTGCGACCCCGGCCGGGGTCGTGCGCGCGGGTGCTCGCTTTCCGGTGGTGCGCT
>JBBDYG010000114.1:31481-65137 GCA_040901765.1 Pirellulales bacterium | reverse complement strand
ACCACTTCACCCACCTCGGACTGCCCCAGTTCGAGTGGAGTTAGTCAACAAGGCCGTCCTGAGCTATCGCATTTTTCTGCGAAACCACTGAACTGCTACTTGGCACCGTCCCGGCTATCGGTGTGCCGCAAGCGATGCAATGCAACGCGGCTTTTGCAATCGAACTGGCGCTTAAATCGCTAGACGCTCGTTGGCAGCGTCACGATCAATTGGAGGAAGTAGCAAGTAGCAGAAGACGAAGAATTCTACTAAACCCAACGCAAGCAAGCAATGGCATAATCTAGCAAGCTGTTTGATGGACTCCAACCCGATGCGTAACAGTTTCTTGCAGGCGAATATAAGGGCGTGGAAACCTTGAGAGTGTTGCTCGAACGGTATGCACTGACGTTCGAGACCGTGCGTTATGCTTCCGAGCATCCAGCCGACCGATCGAATCACGACCGTGCGCAGAATTAAATAGCCACTTTCTGTCCCTGCACGCGAAGATGGCGGGTTTGCGGAGCGGCTCGGCGGCGGCGCCATTACCGCTTTGCGATCACGCGTACGTCTTCTGGGACGTACCAAAAAGCGACGACTGTCTGGGCGTGACGACATTATTTCTCCCTCTTCCCTGAAGCGGCTTCGATGATCCGCGTCACCAGCCCGCCTGAGCGACAAGGGCCGGTGAGATTCTCACCTGCCATGGCCGCCGGGAGACCCCACAGGACCATATTCTGGTAGTAATCCGCGCCGTAGGTCCGCGCTCCCGTATCGCAGCGGATCAGGTTGGGCATGTCCCAACCAAGCCCTTGAACTCGGATGATGTTGTCCATGTTGCGGCGGGCGATCTCCAGGCCTAGGTCCCGATTGCCATGGTACATGTAGGTCATCGCCACAATATTTACCTCGGGCGGAAACGTGCCGTACCGCGCGAGGTCTGGACCTTTGCCCGGCTCGGCAAAACCGGCTAGGCCTCGCTCCACGAAGCAGGTCCGCTGAATGGTGTCAAGCGCGGTCTTGATTCGATCGCGGCGGAACACCGGCTCGAGACCTTGCAGATCAACCATCCATTGTCCGTCAAGTTGACTCGACATGATGTCGGCGGAGTGCTTCCCGCCAGCCGGGTAATTGAAAAAATCGTATGACTGCGTTTCTTTGTTCCACAGGTGTTCCTCGGTGAGCTTGCTTGCTTCAGCAATCCAATCGGCGCACCGGCGGGCGAACTGGTCATCGCCCATCTTCTCGGCCATGCGCTGGGCGAAGCGTAACTGTGCCATCCGCACGCCGGCTAAGTGGGTCACCATGCCAAATACCGGTGTGTGTTCCCACCATTCCTGTCCGACACCCTCACGGTGAAAACTGATGATGCCTTGCGGCCCCGATGCTAAGTGGACGGTGAACTCGGTGTTCTTTTTGACCGCCGAGTAGAACTCCTTTACCACGCTGTCGTCTTCCGTACGGAGCCACAGGCGATGCACGAGGTCCGCAAAGCAAGCGCCATTCAGGCCGATCTGCCACTCGTAGGCGGCCTTGGTGAAGTCCATGGGTGGATACAGGAATGGGATCGCGCCATCGGGACGCATGTACGCGACATAACCCCGCAGAATCTGCCGTTCCAAATCAGGGAAGAAGTAGGCAACTGGAAGATCGCCGTAAAAGTTGGACGCGATGCAGCCGACAATCGAACAGGTCCGCGGACACTCAGTCAATTGAAACGCCCCCAGCGGAGCTGACCACTTGGCAATGTCGTCTTCTGGCGCCGCCCAGAGGCTATCCTCGGCAAATTGCGAGAGGTTGCACACCAGCGCCGCACGCAGCCAAACGGGGAGCGATTGCTCCGAGTAGATCACCTGCTGCCAGGCTACGATCCGTCGGAGCAACTCCGCGTGTCGCTCGGCAAGCTCCCGTGCCACATCGAGCGGGCCGCTGTATCGACGAGTAAAATCGGGGTAGTATTTGCTCCGCTCCTCTCGTTTGTAGCGGCCGAGAGTGAATTCGTTCTTGACCCAGGTCTCGTCGAAGTGCTTGATTTCGTCGTACGCTCCCCCGAGCCAATGCGTGATGTACCAAACCAAGACGAAGCGCACCTGTTTTTTCTCGCCTGGTTGCAAGTCAAACGCTACTGCGGCTGACGCTCCAGCTTCCTTCTCATTGGTGGCAGGAAGTTGCTCGGCGATCTTCGACCAAGCGGTGCCACCAACCGACAGGTTCCCACCGAAGCGGACATTGGCTTCATCCAGGACGGCGAGTGCATACTTCGCCCGCTCGGCCTCAACGACGATCGCCCGCAGGTTTTTGTCCTTTACCTCGCTGCGCAGGTACGTCTTGCTTCCCGATTCGTTCGGATGTGGACCGGGAAAGTTGAAAGCCAACACGCCCTTCTGCGGCTCGGTAGAGGTATTTTCCAGATGGACTTCGAATATCGCACCGGGAATCGAGGAGGCCTTCGCGTCGCCTGGCAGGAACGGCGCCCAGCCGCGCAGGCTCACCGCCACGGGCGCGTCGGTCTGATAGTCGATATCGACGACCGGGTAATGCCCCCAGTAGCGAATTCCGTGTGCTGGGCGAACCCCCTCTGTCTTGGGCACTTTCACCCGCCAATGGGCCATGTAGGCTTCGTTTTCGGTGTACTTGCCGGGATCGACCGGATCGATGCAGCCGCGGAAGTTGCCTCCATCAAGCAGTTCCTGCGAAGCGAGCACCCACGTTGTGTCGCCCACCGACAGGCCGAGAAACGGCGTCAGGAGCTGGGCATTGCGAAGTGTTTGGTACGGCGTCGGTTCAACCATTACCGACGGAAAGAAGACGCTGGAAAAGCCCATCACTCCCGACGTTTCGATATCGAGGCACCCGGTTCCCACGCCGCCTAGCGGCATGCCTGCGCAGATTTTGTCCTGGTCGGTAAAGATGATGCCGCTCACCGGCCGTTCGAATCCAGCGGCCTTGAACTCGGCCCACTTGCGGGTCGGTGCTTGCGCGTCAAACAAGTCGGCCGAGGTAACTGTCGATGTGAGAGATAGTACCCATGTTGCCAATGCAAAGCGCGTAGACATTGAATTCTCGCCTGTGAGGTTTACTTCTTGTCGCAGTACGTTTGTCGAATTCGGATTACTTCTGGCACGTTCATCCAGGTGTTGAGGATGTCGTATAAATTGCCGTGCTCCTCTTGGAGATCGATCATCCGGCCACTGGCCCGCTCCCGCGTGGCCGCTTTCATCATCGCGTTTGCCGCCACGCCTAAAAGGGTCGAGGGCTCACACTGAATCTGGTAGCCTAGTTGGAACAGGTCATCGACCGAGGCTTCCATCAGCCGATTGTCGTACTCTAGACGGTCTTCCTTCTGCTTCATTTGTGTGCCAAGCGTGCGGATGATCACCATCGGACCGTCGATTTGGCTACGAAAGAATTGCGCGTGCTCCAGGGAGGGAGCGATGGCGAAAATCGCGTCGGAGCCGGCCTGCTTGTACGCCTGGGACCGCCGCACCCAGTTGGCTCGCCGCTCCTCTTCGCTGCGAAACTTTGTGCAGGCATAGCTCGAAGCGCGACCGAAAATCATGAAGTTCTCGTTGTAACGCTCTCCCACGAGGGCGCGAATTTTCTCGCAGGTGCTTTCCATGGTCTCCAATTCCGGCACATGCGGCGGGCAGAATACACATTTGTAAATCATGCCACAGTCGTCGATGTGAAGCGCCGCCGCCCCAGCCCGTTCGAACTCGTGAAGCCAGTGGACCGCCGCATAGACGTCGCCGAACCCCTGCTCGAAGTCGACCATGATCGGCAGGCTGACGGAGCGGCGAATCTTCCGCACGGTGTCGAGCAGCTCCGTGGGAGTGATTACGCCCGTGTCCGGCTGGCCGTTGACAAAACCCATTTGCAGCGACTGGATGCCGACCGCATCGAACCCCGCCTTTTCCGCGATCTTCGCCGACAGAACGTCGTGAACGCCCATGACCCAAATCGGGCGGCCTTCTTTCAGCAACGGTTTCAAGAATGGTGTCTCGGGCATGAGTAACGACTCCAGATGAAAAATGCAATTAGCTTATCGTGATCTCAGAAACTGCCTCGACAATCGACTCGGAATCGAGTCGATGCAATAGATGCACCTCGCTCAGATTGCCGGAAGCGCCGAAATGGGTAACGCCCATCGGTCGAACGCGGTGCCCTATCACCGAGCCGAGCCAACCAAGCGACAACGGATGTCCATCGAGTACCGTCACTAACTCTGCCTGGGAAGACAATTGCTTCAGCAGCTTATGCACGTACGGCGGAGATAATCCCGAATCGGCCGGTTGAGAGGCCCATTCTTGCCACTCATGGAATAAACGATCGGGTGAAGTGAGCACAAACAGCGCCGTCGGGCGTCCACGTTCGGCGAGGATCTGCTGCGCGGCGATCGCTTCGGGCACAATCGCGCCCATCGCTACGATCACCCGTTGTGTGTTGGCTTTCGGCGGCACGAACCAATAGCCTCCGGCAAGCACTGCGTCACGCAGGTCAGGCGTCATTGGTCGCCTTGGTTGCGGAAGCTTTCGCGTTGTCAGCCGCAGATAGAGCGAGCCACCGTCATCCGCTTGCAAGCGTTCCAGGCCCCACATCACGATCTCGCGCAATTCATCGGCATACACCGGTTCGAAATAGGTCAGTCCGGGATGGCCAATCCCAATGAGCGGCGTGATGACCGACTGGTGCGCTCCCCCTTCCGGCGCCAGAGAGACCCCCGAAGGAGTTCCGACGACGATAAACCGCGCGTTCTGATAGCAGGCGTAGGTGAGTGCATCGAGCCCGCGGTGAATGAACGGGTCGTAGAGCGTGCCGATGGGGAAGAGCCGCACGCCATGGTGCTCCGCTGCAAGTCCCGCCGCGGCCAAGAGAAGAAAGAGGTTTGTCTCTGTGATGCCGAGCTCGAAGTGCTGGCCGTGGGGACCGACCGACCATGGTAAATTGGAAGTTACCTGTTGCTCGGCGAAATGGTTGCGCTGCGCTCGGCGGTCGAAAATGCCCTGCTTGGCGATCCAAGGCCCAAGGTTCGTGCTCGACGCGACGTCGGGCGACATCGTCACCATTCGCTCGACGAGCGGATGCGTATGACGGGCCAATTCGTTGAGCAGGCGGCCGAACGCGGCCTGAGTCGACATCACCTCGCTCATGGGCAGTGGCACGTCATGGGGTACTGGCACAACCGAAGCTCGGTAGTTTCGTGAGCGCCGCTGCGTGAACGGCACTTGAGTGAAAAATGCTTCGAGTTTCTCGAGCGGGACATCGAGGCCCGCTGCGGGATCCCATTCGCTTCCGAGGGGTACCTTCATTTCCTGACGAAACGCCTCGAACTGCTGCGGCGACATCAGTCCGGCATGGTTGTCTTTATGCCCGGCCATCGGTAGGCCGTAGCCTTTGATCGTATAGGCCACGATGGCCGTCGGTCGATCGTCGTCGATGCGATGAAATGCGTTGAGAACCGTTTTCAGGTCGTGACCCGCTAGATTGGTCATCAACGCGTGGAGGGCCTGGTCATCATGCGAATCGAGCAGCGTCCGAATACCGGAAGTCGAGCCCAAGTCTCGGTGCAACTGTTCGCGCCAGGCCGCACCGCCGCGAAACACAATCGCCGAATACAGCGAGTTTGGGCAATTGTCGATCCAGTCGCGAAGCGCTTCGCCGCCGGGTCCGGCGAAGGCCTCCTGTAGCCGCTCGCCGTATTTCAGCACAACCACATCCCAGTCGACAGCGCGAAACATTTGTTGAACCCGCGACACCAACTGGTCCTCGACCACCAGATCCAAGCTCTGACGGTTGTAATCAATTATCCACCAGACATTCCGCAGGTCGTGTTTCCACCCCTCAAAGAGTGCTTCGAAGACATTTCCCTCGTCAAGCTCGGCATCCCCGACGACGGCCACGAAACGCCCAAGTCTGCGATTGGCACCCATCGCCCCCTTGAGATGTAAGTAATCCTGGATGAGCGAGCAAAAGATCGTTTGCGCGACACCTAGCCCCACCGATCCGGTAGAGATGTCCACTTCGTCGGCATCCTTGGTCCGAGAGGGATAGGCCTGCGCGCCGCCCAACGCGCGAAATCGTTCCAGATTTGTCTGTCCCTGACGTCCCAAAATATACTGGATGGCATGGAAGACTGGGCTTGCGTGTGGTTTCACGGCTATGCGGTCATCCGGTCGCAGGACATCGAAATAGAGGGCGGTCATCAGCGTCACCACCGAGGCGCTGGATGCCTGATGGCCACCCACCTTGAGGCCGTCCTTCTTCGGCCGAACGTGATTGGCATGATGGATGATCCAAGAAGCAAGCCAGAGCACCTTTTTCTCGATCGCTTGCAACATGCAGAGCCGTGCTACGGGCGTCCAGGCAGTCGAACCGCGCATCTCGGGATTTGGGTAAGTGGCCATGAACGCATCGCCAACGAAAGGAGTCCGGTCAGTTGGGCGACACGATTCTATCCCGATTTTGGCGACCATTGGTTGCAGCGCGGATGCTTTTTGAGGGACAATACGCAATAATCAATCACAATTTGGTGTCGGAGAGAATTTTTATGCCAATGCACCCGTTGCTGGAAGTGGATGTCCAAATCCTTACCCGGCTTCAGCAGAACGCGCGCCTCTCAAACCTTGCCTTAGCCAATGCGGTAGGTCTCTCACCTTCGGCTTGTTTGCGGCGAGTACGAGCCTTGGAGGAACAAGGCTACGTTCGCAAATTCGTTACTTTGCTCGACCCCGTGCGACTTGGGCTGGGAGCCAGCATTTTCATTCAAGTAAGCCTGGAGAAAAAGGACGAACCGACCTTGCGCGGCTTTGAGCAAGCGATCGCGGCGCGGTCCGAGGTAGTCGAGTGTTATCTAATGACCGGCGACTCCGATTATTTGTTGCGAGTGGTCGTGCCGGACGTACATGCATTTGAGCGGTTTCTCATGGAGCATCTCACCAAAATCCGCGGCATTGCCTCCATAAAATCAAGCTTTGCCCTTAAGCAAGTGAAATACACAACAGCCTTGCCGCTCGACTTCGTGGCGGCGGATTAAGGTGTTTGAAAATCGCGGCTAGGCGGCGAGGTCGGGAAACCATGCTACAGCGACTGACGGCCAGGCATCGCGCTCTGTTTCTTCGTATTCGCTCTCCTCGGCCAATGCAGCGAACGCCGCCGCGTAAGGATCATTGTCTTCGTCGTCGATCAGCCAAACGTCCGCTTGATCCTTCGTTCCTAGCAACGGACCGCTTTGGTCGCCGGTGCTCTCGACGTTCGCAAAGTTTCCGCCGAGGCTGTCGCCTTGCACGGCAAGACTTCCCTCGCCGGCGCCGATTGCAATGTAGGAATTGTTAGTTCCTGCGTCAGCTATGGGCGTCGCCGCTTGAATAAATCCGTAATACAAGATGTTGTTCGCGGAACTCGGTTCAAATTTGACACCGAAACTCAAGCCGCTGTTAAGAGCGTAGAGGTTCAAGGTGTTGGAGTGTCCCCACACTTGCGCGGCGGCAGCCGCCGGGACACCGTCCGTGTTCGTTCGGACGATCACCGTGTTGAAATGAATCTGCGCGGCGTTCGTCGAATTCTCTCCCAGTTGTACTCCGATGTGTCCCGCAGCGTGGGTGTGAAGCGATTGGATCAGATTGCCGCTGAATTCAGTTGTCGCCGAGGGGTTCATTACCTTGATGCCGAAATAGCCAGTGTTCACCTCGTGGAGCAGGAATTGACTGTTCTGAATCGAGGCCAGACTGGGATCAATCCGCACATTCGTGTTGAAAGTGTTGTTACTGCCGACCATCGCCTGAATGCGGATCACGCTGTTTTGCACGCCGGGACCGTCGGGGCGGATGATGATCGCGTTTTCCGAGGTATAGGCGACCACCTGACCGGTCAACTCAAAGTCGGAGTCCACCACGTCGCCTAGAATTAGGGCATCTTCTTCCGCTACAGGAAAGTTGAACGTGACGCCGTAGATGCGGTACATTCGGTCGGCGAGATCGCCGACCTCCAGCGATGCGGTCAAATTGTACAACCCCAGGTTCGTGGTCGGAGCGACGTTTCGCACGCCGCGGCCAAACACGAGCACGTCGAGATCGTGCGCCGCGGCGTAATCGAACGCTTCCTGCAGTCCGAAGGTCTGGGTGTTAGAGACGTTGAGTCGAGAACCGTCGGGAAGCCAGACCGTCCCTGGAATTCCGGCGGAGATGTCCGACAGGGGAGGCACAACGGTTACGCGTCCCGCCGTGTTGAACAAGTCAAACGGTATCGGGTCGTCAAGCCGGGCCGGCTCAAAGATGTTGTAGCCCGCGAACCCTCCACCGATGTAGTGAATCTGATTAGGCAGAATGTCCTTGAACTGGAAGGCGATGTCGTTGATCGTCGCCTGGAGCGAATTCATCGTCACGCGGTTCGTTCCGGCGGTGATGTCGACGTTGAAATGGAACCGGCTATCGACCACGCCAATCGTGCCGAATTTTTGTCCGTCGAGCGGGTGCGGAGTCCGCGGCTGAAAGAGAACTCCATGCGTTGCGGAGGGCGCATTGATCGCGCCGCCCTTCCAGTACCAGTTCACCATCATGGTGCTGTCGAATCGGATGCCGAAGTCGGTGACATTTGAAGTGAAGTTGAATACCGCGTCTTCAAAGCGGAAGGTTCGCAATTGCAGTTCTTCGATGTCTAAGTGGGCATTGAGCGTGTAGGCGCCCGGCAGGACGAACACATCCCAGCCTTGCTCGGCGGAGAGATTGAACGCTTCCTGAATGCCTTGCGTCTGAGAAGTCGAAATATCGAGCAGGGTTCCGTCGGGAAGCGTCACGCCGCTCGTCTGCACGATAATTGCGGCCGGTTGGAAGCTGATTGGGGTGCCGCCGGGGTCGAACGTTTCGCCGTAATTCAGCCTCCAAAACGCAAAATCCCAGGGATCGACGACGCCATCGGGGATGCCGTTGAGATTGCTGGTGGTGGTGCCATCGCCGGCGATTTGCCCCGGGGTGCCGGTGCGCCCGTAGCTGTCGCGCCACACGGTGTAGTCGGCCGCATCGACCACGCCGTTGCCGTTGTAGTCGCCTGCGACCCCAACCTCCTGAATGATGACGTTCCACGCTGAAAAGGTCGATACGCCGTTTCCCTGTGGGCCCGTGCCATCCACGTAGATGTTCAGGGTATCACCCGGCTGCATGGCAATCTGCGTAGTGGGTAAGGTCACGATCGTGCTTTGCACCGCGAAGTTCGCATTGACCGCAATCAGCTCGCTGACGTCGTTTTTATAAATACGCAACTGCATCTGGCGCGTCGGCTCAAATGGCGCTTGCGTAAAGATGCCGGAAATCTCCACGCCACCCAAATCGAGTTCTGTGGGAGCGGTCCAGACGATGTGGTTGGGACCGTGTCCGGCGATAGATTGAGCGGGAAATCCAAATACGCCTCCGCGGGCGTAGGAAGGAATGCCGTCCGCCTCAGCCCATCCGGCTCCGACGCCGAACGTGCTGGGCGAAGTGCCGTTGGTGGGCTGCAACGAAGTCGTGGTCCCGTCACTGCCGTAGTATGCCCAGACGCCGTTGGGGTTATTCTGCGGTAACCCTCCCACGAAGCTTGAGGCGAAATCACTCGCCATGTTCCAGGTCTGACCGGAAAGCAGGCAACGAGTTTCCAGAGCTTCCAACCGGAGCTGTCGCGGCAATGCGGAACTGCGGATGCGCATTACAGGCACTCCTTGGAGAATTGCCTCGCGCGGCCAAATAACCGAAGTTGATCCGAGAGTGAAAGCACCGCTTTGCGCCCAGTTCCGGAACGAGAAATGTCGGGCAGCCCCATCCAATTTGGAGCCGGCTGAAATCCTTTGTGCAAACCGACTTGCTGCAACTGCTGCCCAGTATGCATAATAGTTGCTAAATGTCAACTTATTTGCGCGCGGCATGAATCGTGTGGCTGCAAGGAAGCAGGCGTAATTTGAGCCTCGGCGGAAACGAGACACTTGACGCAAACGCTGAATTGCAATAGACATATATTGATAAAAAGCAACACTTGCCGGGAACTAATGGAGGTCTCGATTTTGGTCACCCATCGGCGACAACACGGGGCGCGCGTGCGCGCTGCTCCCGCCAGATATTTGATATGGAAGTCGATGACCGACTGGGCGGCAGCCCGGGTAGCGGCCATCGTATGCCTCTGCGTTGCGGCACCGACCTATGGGGAAGTGCGCCAGACGATCGACTTTGCGCGCGATATTCGTCCGATTCTTTCGAACCATTGCTTCCGCTGCCATGGTCCCGATGCGGGAAAGCGGCAGGCAGGCTTGCGGTTCGACCTGCGCGAGAACGCGCTGGCGGAACTGGATTCCGGCAAGCGCGCAATCGTGCCGGGAGCGCCCGACGAAGGCGAATTAATTCGGCGGGTTTATTCGGATGATGAATCGGAGCAGATGCCGCCTCCCGAGCTGAAGAAGCCGCTCAACGATGAGCAGCGTTCACTTCTCAAGCAATGGATTGCCGACGGCGCGCAGTATTCCGATCACTGGTCGTTTCGGCCGCTAACGCGGCCCGAGTTGCCGCACGTCGAAGACACTGCCGATTGGAGCAACAATGAAATCGACCTCTTTGTTCTTGAGCGGTTGCGGTCCGCTGGACTGCAACCGATGCCGGCGGCCGACCGGCGAACTCTTCTTCGGCGGGTGACGCTCGACCTGACTGGATTGCCGCCGACACCGGAAGAGGTAACGGCCTTTCTGAGCGATCGGCGATCCGACGCCTACGAGCGCGTCGTCGATCGCCTTCTCGCTTCGCCCCGCTTCGGCGAACGGATGGCAATGCTGTGGCTGGACCTGGCCCGCTATGCCGACACGGATGGCTACGAAAAGGATAGCCACCGGCAGATGTGGCCTTACCGCGACTGGGTAATCGAGGCGTTTAACGAGAACATGCCGTTCGATCAATTCACGATCGAGCAACTTGCCGGCGATTTGCTGCCAAATGCGACCTCCAACCAGCTCGTTGCGTCGGCATTCAATCGTAACGGTCCCACCACCTCGGAGAGCGGCGTCGACCCGGCGGAGTTCGCGGCGAAATACGCGATCGATCGCGTCAACACGACCGGCACCATTTGGTTGGGAATCACGGTGGGCTGCGCCGAATGTCACGATCACAAGTACGATCCAATCACGGCGAAGGACTACTACCGGTTGTTCGCGTTCTTCAATCAAGTACCTGAGGAGCCGCTCTACGAAGGGGCTGATTCTCCGCCCTCAATTCCAGTGCCGTCCGCGGCGCAAGAATCTCGATTGACCGAGTTGGCCCTGCAGAAAGCCACACTTACGTCGGAACTCGAGGCGATCGGGACTCAGTCGGGCGGTGAAGAAGCGGCGGCAGCGGAATTGCGCAACCGATTGGACAGCCTGGCGAGTCAAGAGAAAGAACTGTTGGCGACGGTTCCGAAAGTACGCGTGATGCGCGACGTGCCCCAGCGGCGGCCGACCAACATCCTGATGCGGGGCGACTATCGCAACCCTGGCGAGGAGGTGGCGCCGGGCGTCCCCGAGTCGCTGGGCAAATTGCCGGACAATGAACCTGCGACTCGCCTCACCCTGGCGCGGTGGCTGATAAGTGGGCAAAACCCGCTGACGCCACGCGTCACGACCAGCCGCTTGTGGCAAGTCTGCTTCGGCTACGGCTTGGTTCGGACGATGGCCGATTTTGGCTCGCAGGGTGAGTGGCCGACTCACCCCGAATTACTGGAGTGGCTCGCCAGTCGATTTGTCGAGTCGGGTTGGGACGTAAAAGGAATGCTTCGACTGATTGTCACAAGCAGCACCTATCGCCAGGATTCACGAATAATTCCCGAGTTGCAGCAGCGCGATCCTGAAAACCGACTGCTCGCCCGCGGGCCACGTCATCGCATGCCGGCCGAAATGATCCGTGACAACGCTCTGTTCATGAGTGGCCTCTTGCACGAACAATTGGGCGGGCCAAGCGTACACCCGTATCATCCGCCGGGGCTGTGGGAGGAGCAGGCTTGGGCCGATTCACCATGGAAAACCTGGAAGCAAGGCCACGGCCAGGACCTCTATCGCCGCGGGCTGTACACGTTCTGGAAGCGGTCGGTTCTCTATCCGCAGTTCGCGCTATTCGACGCGGCCGATCGCACGGTGTGCGCGGTGTCGCGACCCATCACAAATACTCCCCTGCAAGCGTTTGTGACGCTCAACGAGACGACTTATGTCGAGGCGGCGCGTGTCTTCGCGCAGCGGTTAATGCAGGAAGCTCCGGTCGACGAGCCCAAAAAGATCGAGTGGGGGTTCGAGCTTGCGCTGAGTCGGCCGCCTTCACCAGCCGAGCAAGACCGGATGCGGACGCTTCTGCGACAAATGCGCGCCAATTACCAAAATCAGCCGACCGATGCGGAGCAGCTCCTTTCCGTCGGCGAACGCCCTCGACCCGATGAACTCGACCCCGTGGAGCTTGCTGCATGGACGTGTGTGACGCACGTGATCTTGAATCTCGACGAAACGATGACCAAGGAGTGAACGGGCCGTGGACTCACTTCAATACTCGATTGATCAGGCACAAACGCGGCGTCAGTTCTTAGGCCGTACAACGACCGGGATCGGGGCACTCAGTCTCGCGTCCCTGCTGGATCCGCAGCTCTTTGCGGCGTCGACGACCTCCGGCCAGGCGGCCGGCGGTGTTCTCAAGCAGCTTCACTTTCAACCGCGAGCGACGCGGGTAATTTTTCTGTTTCAATCGGGCGGCCCCTCGCAATTCGAGCTACTCCACCGCCGACCGAAGCTCAATGAGATGACCGGCCAACCCATGCCCGAGAGCTTGACGCAAGGGCAACGGCTGGCCCAAATCCGCGGCCAAAAGCTGATCGTTTGCGGTTCGCCTTATAAATTCCGCCGCCACGGCGAGAGTGGAGCGGAAATCTCGGAACTGCTGCCCCACACCGCCAAAATTTCCGACGACATCTGCATTATTCGCACAGTTGTCACGGAGGCGATCAATCACGATCCGGCCATCACGTTTATGCAAACGGGGGGCCAGCAGCCGGGGCGCCCGACGATGGGAGCGTGGATGTCGTATGGCCTTGGCGCCGAGTCGGAAGATTTGCCGGCTTATGTGGTCCTTGTCTCGGTGACGACGCCGGGCCAACCCTTGAGTGTGCGTTACTGGGGCAACGGATTCTTACCGTCGCAGCATCAAGGCGTACGGTTTCGCGGCTCGGGGGAACCAGTGTTGTTTGTCTCCAACCCACCGGGCATCGACCGTCCCACGCGTCGGCTTCTGCTCGATGCGATGGGCGATCTCAATCGCCTGAAGAATGAGACGATTGGCGATCCCGAGATTGCCACGCGAATCGACGCCTATGAGAAGGCATTCCGCATGCAGGTCAGCGTGCCGGAGCTGGTGGACATCTCGGGTGAGACGCAGGCGACACTCGACCTCTACGGGCCGGATGTTCACAAGCCCGGCACGCAAGCGGCCAACTGCCTGCTGGCGCGGCGATTGGCGGAGCGGGGGGTGCGGTTCATCCAACTTTACCACGCCGATTGGGACCATCACTTGGGGCTACCCGGCGCAATGCCGGCGATGTGCCAGGCGAATGACCGCGCCGCCGCGGCACTGATCACCGACCTAAAGGCCCGCGGCATGCTCGACGACACGATCGTCATTTGGGCGGGCGAATTCGGCCGTACCCCCATGCTCCAGGGCGAGTTGGATGTCAAGAAATATGGCCGCGATCACCACATGAAATGTTACTCGATCTGGGTGGCCGGCGGCGGATTTAAGGCCGGCGCAACCATCGGCGAAGCCGACGAATTTGGCTACGATGTGGTGAAGGACCCCGTTCACGTGCATGATCTGCATGCGACCATGTTGCATCTACTGGGCATTGACCACGAGCGGCTGACCTACCGCTTTCAAGGGAGAGACTTTCGGCTCACCGATGTGCATGGCAACGCGTTGCCGCTGCTGGTGGCGTGACATGGCGTGATGAAAACAGCAACCCGCGGCAGATTCGTTTTTTTCAGACTGCGAGGTCTGGAAATCGAAAGAATCGTTACAGGTGCGGCGGCCGCCGGTTGCAGCACCGTCATGAGTGGAGCGATTCCCGTCGTTGTAACAGGCAATGCATCCATCATCACCTACATTGAAATAAGCGCATCGAAGGTCTATCATTGCAGCTCGGGTTCGCCGACTCCTTGGCGTCGCCGAAGCTCGTTACCTGTTCTTGATCCAGGAATGGTATCTTGGCTGAGCCCGTCCAACGTCAATCGCTTACTGAAAAGATCTACCAGCACATGAAGACCCGGCTTGCAGGCCGGCAACTCAAGGTGGGAGATCGCGTCAACGCTCGCCAAATTGCCGTTGACCTGGACGTGAGCCGATCCACCGTCAATAAGGTCATCGAACGGCTGATTGAGGACGGCTGGGTGAAGACCGATGCGTCGCGACATGCGGTCGTCGTGGCGCTGCCGCCGCGCCTCGCCGTTCACGAGGCCTCGGAATTTGAATTTGCCAATCAGACCGATAGTACCTACGAGTTTCTGCTGGAACGCATCCTGCACGGTGACTATGGCCCGGGGGAAGTCATCAAGGAGCGCCGGCTGGCGATGGAAATCGGAGTCAACCCGGCTACCATTCGGCGAGCCGCCGAATGGATTCATAAGGACGGGCTGCTGGAGCGCCTCCCCCGGCGGGGGTGGCGTGTAACCCTGCTCAGTCCGCGCGATCTGAAGGACGCCTACCAAATTCGACTGCTGCTTGAGCCGTTGTCTCTGTCGAGTGCCATTCATCGCATTACCGATCAAGAAATCGAGGACCTGTCCCAACAGACCGAACGCCTTATTGCACTCGGCGAGCTTGCCACGGTGTACGACCGCCGAGAGGCCGACTACCAGTTCCATCGGGTGCTCAGCACGGCCTCAGGCAATCGCATCCTGGCCGAAACGCTGGAGCCGCTGATCCGGAAGGTCATGCTGATCACGACCGTTGGCTTCCGTTACGGCCGCGCGACGCGTTCATTCGAAGAGCATCGCGAAATTCTCAAGGCGATTCGCAAGCGAGATGAGAAGGCGGCGATTCACCAGGTTAAGGCCCATCTGCGCAACGCGATGCGATTCAACGCGGGGATTTGGGAACGACAGTAACGGCTCGGTCGGAACGAGCTCAGCGCGAGCCGCGGATCGTTAAATCTCGCACATGGTCGACCAATTGGGTCAAGTGGCCGACCATGTAACCATAGTCATCCCCACACTGCATCCATTGAATGCCAAGTTCCATGAGGCATTGGATGTCCGGGGCACACGTGCCGACTCCGGTGCCCATAAGTTTTCCGGCGGCGCGAGCGGCCGCGGCGACGCGCTGCATCGTCCCAAACACCTCCGGATGACGCAGTTCACCGGGGTGCCCGAGCGCAATTGAAAGGTCATAAGGGCCGAGGGCCAGCGAGTCGACTCCTTCGACCGCGGCAATTGCGTCGAGTTCGTCCAATGCATCGCGGTTCTCGACTTGAACGGCGACGAAAAGCTGCGCATTTGCGCGCTGCATATATTCGGGGCCGCCGTCACGACCGTAGTCGGCCGCGCGGCGGGGACCGTAACCCCGCTCGCCTAGGGGCGCGTAGCGGCACATCGACGCAATGCGACGAACCTCCTCTGCCGAGCGGACTTGCGGCACGATGATGCCATCAACCCCCATGTCGAGCAGCGGCTTAATCGACGGCAGATCGCTCCCTCGAACTCTCACCAGAGCTGCTGTGCCGCAGGCACGAGCAGCCAGCAAATGGGTCAGAACCGTTTCGAAGCTCAAATGGCTGTGCTCCATGTCGATCCACAAGAAGTCGACCAACGGCGCCAAAGCCTCCACAATCGAGGGATCGGACAACGTGATTCCCGAGCCGATGCAGAAGGCTTCGGAGCCGAGCTTTTCGCGAAACTTCTGAATGCATTCGTGCAAGGTTAGCTCCCTTAAGTCGTTAGTGACGATAGCCGGTTCGGCGGCCACGGACGACCGAATCGATGATCACTGCCGCCAGCAGCACTAGGCCGGTGACGGTGAACGTCCAGTACGTGTCGAAGTTAAGAAACACGACCGCCGACTTGATGACCCGCAAGATGGTCATGCCGATCACAACGCCGATCAACGATCCTTGCCCGCCGCGCAGCGCACAGCCGCCGAGAACTGCACCGGTGATGCCGTACATTTCGTAAGCCAATCCGGCGCTGGACGGTGAGACGCTGCCCACATCGCCCGTTTCAAGCAATGCGGCCATAGCCGTCAGCACGCTGCAGAGAGCGTAGCAGAAGGTCCGCAGAAGATTGACCTGCACGCCGCTGAATCGCGCCGCCTCGAGGTTGTAGCCCATGGCGTAAATGTAGCGGCCCGGCACCGTACCGTGCATCAACAGGCCCAAAGGAACCAATACCCCGGCCAGGATCAGCACGGGAATCGGCAAACCGCCCCACGATCCCGTGGCGAGCTCGCGAAACAATTCCTGCTGGCTCGAATTAAACGAGACCGTTTTGTCATGAGTGATCACTCGGGCCAGACCACGGAAAATCAGCAAGCTGCACAAAGTCACGAGAAAGGGTTGCAGATGCAACCCGCAAATGAGCGACCCGTGGATCGCGCCGATGGCGGCGGCAAGCAACAAGATCAGCAGCACAACGAGCGGAAATGGCAGGCCGCTATTGAGCATCAAGATTGTCAAAACGCCAAAGAACGCAATCAACGAACCGACCGAGAGATCGATCCCGCCGCCGATAATCACTACGGCCTGGCCGAGCGCAAATAGGCTCCACACGGCTGTATCCCGGAGGACGCTGTGCCGACTGTAGGGCGTGAAAAAGTTGGGATCCCACCAGCCGGTAAGCAGCACCAGCCCGACCAAGAGCGCGAACATTACGCCGACCTGCACGCTTACATCGCTGAGATGGGCGAGCCATTTGTGCTTCAGTTCGCTGGTGGTTGACTCAAGGTTCATGCCGCAGTTCCCTGTGCAGCTCCGACCGCCAACCGAAGTACGTTTTGCTCATTGATCGCTTCGTCCAGCAGCTCGCCGACGATTCGGCCCTCGCGCATGACGAGCACGCGGTCGGCCACGCCGACGATTTCTTCCATTTCACTGCTGATCATCATGATGCCCATTCCGCGTTCGGCGGCCTGACGCATGAGCCGGTAAATCTCTTGCTTTGCACCGACGTCCACACCCCGCGTTGGTTCATCGAGAATAAGCACGCTGGGGGCGAGGGCCAGCCACTTCGCAAGAGCTACCTTCTGCTGATTGCCGCCGCTCAGCTCGAGCACCCGTTGCTCGGAGTGTTTCGCGCGGATCGCAAGTCGCTCCATGAGCTCCCGTGTCAGCCGGCGCTCGTCGCGGCGGTTGAGCCATCCCAACCACGACGCTTGCGGCAGCGAGGCCAAGCTGATGTTGATGCGAATGGCCATCGGCAAGATCAGGCCGAGCAGCTTGCGGTCTTCAGGCACCAAGGCAATTCTCGCGCGGATCGCGTCGCGAGGAGTACGAATTTGGGTTACCTCACCATGAACGCGAATCTCTCCGCCGCGCTGTCGATCGACGCCAAACAGGGCCTTCGCCAATTCCGACCGGCCGGCGCCGACGATCCCCGCAAACCCCACGATCTCGCCAGGCTGAATGCTGAAGCTGATCGGTCCAGCGGCGTTGTCATGTTGAAGGTCATGTACGTCGAGCGCCGGCACGCCTGGTTTGGCGTGCTCGCTCTTCTGGTGAAAAAGTGCTTCCAGGTCGCGGCCAACCATAAGTGAAATCAGTCGCGGCTCGGTGATCTCTTCGCCACGCAGCGTTCCGACGTGCTCGCCGTCTCGAAGGACAATCACACGATCGGCCAATCGGGTCACTTCGGCCAATCGGTGGGTCACATAGAGAATCGCCGTGCCTTGCTCGCGGAGCCGTTCGACAAGCGCGAGCAGTCGCTCCGCCTCGGTGAGCGTCAGGCTGCTCGTCGGTTCGTCAAAGACCAATATCCGGGCCTTGGCGGAAAGGGCCTTGGCGATTTCCACCAATTGTTGCTGGCCGACACTTAGCCGCGCCACCAATGTGTGCGGCTCTACGCGCAGGCCCACCATCTGCAATAACTCTGCTGCTCGCTGGTAAAGGCTTGCTTTATCGGTAAGCGATAGCCAGCGCGGGCCGCGGCTGGGATACCGACCTAGGAAGATGTTTTCCCCAATGCTGATATTGTCGGCGAGGTTAAGTTCCTGGTGAATCAATGCGATCCCACACTGCATCGAATCGCGCACTCCATCGAACCGTTGCCGCTCGCCGTCGATGAAGATATCTCCCTCATCGGCCGCATGGATTCCGCCGAGTACTTTCAGCAACGTACTCTTCCCGGCGCCGTTCTCGCCCACAATCGCGACAATCTCGCCGCGGTTCACTTCGAGATGAACCCGTTGCAGCGCCTTCACGCCGGGAAAGTTTTTCGCAATCGCCTGAAGCCGCAGCAGTGGGGGAGAAGTTTGTGACATTATTTGCAAGAAATAGCCGGTGCGACAAGCCTAGCCATCTTTTTCAATTCATGTTGTCAAGCGCCGATCGAAGTATTTGGTTTCGCGACCGGGTGCAGCATACAACCTATTTGCCATACTCTGCCAATTCATCGCGCAACCGCAGCTTCTGTTCGATGTCCTGCTCAACCGTCTGGAGATTCTCGCGTGTGATTACGTACGTGTCGACAAAAATAATTCGGTCTTCGGGCAGGTCTCCCGACTCCCCGCGATGGAGCTTCGCCAACATTTTGATCGACTGGTATCCGAACTCAAACGGCTTCTGGGCTACGCTCGCGTATTGTTTTCCTTCTTGAATGGCCCGCATCGTTTCCACCGACTCGTCGGAGCCGATTACCTTCATTTGGCGGCTCGAACTCCCGGCAAGCGCGTTGACGGCTTGCGGCGCGTTGTAGCCCCAGAGACCGATCATTCCCGCTAAGCTCGGATTCCGCGCGATAACATCTGTGGCAACGCGCTTCGCCTCGGCGAGCTGCCCGCCGTCGGTGAAGGTGCCGATAACCTTCAGGTTACTACCTTCGAGCGCTTCCAGTACTCCTTGCTGGCGCTCCTTGGCGTTGGCCACGTCGAGCTGACCCACCAACAAGGCGACTTCGCCCCCATCGGGGATCGCCTGTTTGGCTAACTCGCCCAATTTGCGGCCGAGAGCCACATTGTCGGTGCCGATGTAACAAGCCCGCTTGCTATTCACGGCGTCTGAATCTTGGCAGATGACGGGGAACATTTCCGCCGCTGTGTCGAGCACCAGCCCCAGGCTCTCTGGGTTAAGCGGCGAAATCGCCATGCCGTCGATGCCCCGACTCATCAGCGCTTCCACAATCTGCTTTTGTTGCTGCGCGGTGGCTTCGTTGGGAGCGTGAAATTCAACGGTAACATTTTCTTCCGCAGCGGCCTTCAGGCAACCGGCAAACGCAATATCCCAGAATCGGTCGGTCGGGACGTTCACGACGAACGCGAATCGCGGTCGCTCGGTGCGCGGGGTGGCTCCGCGGCCACAACCAAGATGCATCGCCGTGCTAACAATCACCAAACCGGCACACAACGATCGACAAGTAAGCTGGCCCATTCTAATTTCCGCCCTTCCGCAATCTAATCGCGCAAGCACATGTTACGCAGGATTCCCAGGCCTTCGATCTCCACTTCGCATACATCGCCCGGTCGCAAGAACACCGGAGGTTTGCGCGCGAATCCGACTCCTGGAGGGGTACCCGTGAGGATTACGTCGCCCGGCTCTAGCGTGAATATCTGCGATAGATACGCAATTAGTTGATCGACGCGGAAAATCAACTCACTGGTGGTCGAATCCTGCATTGTCTCGCCGTTGAGTCGAAGCTGAATTCGTAAGTTATGTGGATCGGGCACCTCGTCAGAAGTAACCAGGGCTGGTCCGAGCGGGCAGAACGTGTCAAACGTCTTGCCGAGAATCCATTGGCCGCCGGGTTTCTTGAGCTGCCAGTCGCGGGCGGATACATCGTTGGCTAACGTGTATCCGGCGACGTAATTCATAGCGTCGCCTTGTGCGACGTTGCGGCCGCGGCGTCCAATGACCACCGCCAACTCCGCCTCGAAGTCAACCTCCTCGCTTATCTCCGGAAGACGGATCGGCATCTCAGGACCGATCACCGAAGTGGCAAACTTCGTGAAGACGATCGGCTCAGCCGGAATCGCCATGCCGCTCTCGATCGCATGATTGCGGTAATTCAGCCCCACGCCGATGACCTTGCTCGGTTGTGGAATAGGAGAGAGGAGCCGGATGTTTTCCGCTCTCGCAGCGGACGGGCCGCTGGCCAGTTCAGCAACCCGACCTAGCGCATTTGCGGCGAGGATTTCCCGTATGCCCCTCGGAAGCGAAGGATTTAATTCGCAGAGGTCAACGATGCCCTCGCCCGTCATCACCCCCGGACGTGGCTCAGCGTTTTTGGATTCGAACGTTACTAGTCTCACGCTGAATCCTCTCTGGATCGTGAATTTGCTGATCGGTCAATGGAGCCAATTCAGGCTAACAAGAATGATAACCGGACGCAAGACATTGATTGCTAAAAGTCATTGTTGTTGGTAGCGTGCATGAAATGGGCGGTGCAGGCCGACGATGCGTTGGGCAATTTGATTTCTCCACAAAGCAATTGAGACTTCTTCATGCCGAGTCTGACTCCTGACGGTTGCGTGATGAGATGCGGGCGACTGGCGAGCTTCCTGGCAGCGAAGCGCCTCGACGCAGCCGCAGTAACGGATTCCCGCGACATTTACTATTTCACCGGCGTACTATTTCCGCCCGATCTGCCCGCCCTGCTGCTGGTGACGGCCGACGCAGAGGCCATGCTTGTTGCACCCGAACGGCAGGAACCGGGTGATTTGACCTCCCGCGTGGAATACGAATGGAACCACCGCGGGACGCGGCATCCCGACTCGCTAAGCCGCATGTTGGACGCCGCCGCTCTTCCCTTCCGTTCCCTCAACTGCCAGCGGTTTGGCATCCAGCGAAACTCCGTTCTTCTGGAAGCGCGCGAGACGCTGGCCGGCCTTTGTAACGCCCACCTCGTTCCGATCGACGAGTCCATTTCCGACATGCAACGGCGAAAGGATGCGGATGAGGTGGCCGTCATTCGAGAAAGCATTCGAGCCAACCTCGGGGCATACGCAGCAGCCCAGGCGGCCATCCGACCAGGCGTGACGGAACTTGAAGTTCTTGCCGCCGGATGCCGAGGCGCGATGCTGACGGCCGGCGAGAAAGTTATTCACGATGGAGACTACCAGTGTGGGCAGTACAACGGCCCGGCGCGAAACCGCCCAATCGAAGCCGGTGAGCTGTACATCATCGATGCGTGGACCTGTTATCGCGGCTATTGGTCGGACATGTCGCGGACGTTTGCGGTCGGCGTGGACCCGACCGACGAGCAGCAACGTTTGTATGACCACATTCGGCGAGTGCTCGGTGAAGCTTTGAACCTGTTACGCCCCGGCGTCGATGGTCGCGAAGTGTACCTCGAACTCGATCGGATGATTCGCGAACACCCGACGCTGGCCAGCAAGGGCCTGATACACCACGGCGGGCACGCGATCGGCCTGCGAGCGCACGAGCTGCCGGACATCAATTTGGAGCGTGGCGGGCAGTTGGAGCCGGGCAACATAATCTGCATCGAGCCGGGCGGCTACTTTCCAGAGGCCCGGTTCGGAGTTCGCTTGGAGAACATGTATCTGATTACCGAGCAGGGTGCCGAGGAACTGTGCCCCGTCGTCCCCAAACTGCCAACGTGCAAATAAAGCCAAATCGTCTGGATCACCCGCTGGCTCTTGTGCGATTCAGTCGACGGAACATCTTCATAGCCGTATCAACGCACGACCTAAGCGGCCAGGCTGTTTGCGTATGCAAGTACGCCAATTGCGGCGAGCAATACGGCGATACCAACTAAAAGGTAATTGACGGATCTCCGAGAGACTCCGGTCCATTCGCCGGTTGCAAAGCCGATGGAGGCGGCAACGATCAGGGCCATCCCGATGTTCATGCCCCAGCCAACCGTAGTTCCCAATTCCGCTTTACCCGCTTTATCAAGGTAGTATGCACCTACGCCGTACGGAATTTGCGCCACGAAATGGACGGCGCCCATCGAGCAAGCGATGACGAGATCGCGCATCGTCCCGGGAGCAAAATAGTTCCTCCACACGCCGCTGCGGAGCATGCTGCCGCCCATGAAGATCAACAGCGCGGTCATACCGCCCCAGTACATCGGCATCCAGCGGATGATCGTGGCCTTCCAGTGCAGATCGGTCCCCATCGCCTGCTCCAGCGGCTTGGCGTAGTCGTACCCAAGGTTCGCACACGCGCTGAGCACACCCGAGATCAGCACCATGATTAGACCGACCACGAACACCCGGCCCGTCGGTCGGGGAATAGTGCGCAGTTGTTCTTCTGGTCGTTCTGGATCGTGTTTCCGTTCGTGGCTTAGTTGCCTCTCCCGCAGAACCCCGGCGATCCCCGAGAGAGCAGTTCCGACAAGCAGAATTGACAGTCCAGCGATGGTTGCCGTCTTGGGAAGAAACTCTACCACGTCCCAGCGTCGCACGAGCGGCCAACCGGAGCCAATCGCAATCGTAATTCCCTTGATGATGGCCGCGGCCAGCGCCATGCCAAGCATATTGAATCCATAGGCATAGGTAATTGCGCCCAAACCCCAGCCAAAACCGAAGAGATAGACGATCAGGTTCTGAGCCCATCCTGCTTGTTGAATGGCGCTGGTCCAACCCGGAAGCAAGTAATATGCGGCGATCAGCGGCACCACGATGGTGGCGAAGAACATCGACAACAAAGAAGTGTTCTCGACGGTGTACCTTCGCATCACGCGGTACTGGAGGCCAAACGCTCCGCCAGCGACGGCCGCGATCAGGATGAAACCGAAACCAATCAACACGTTTGCGGCTGGCGGAGGGGCTTCGGGCATCCGTAAATTCCTTCGTGGAAATGTGGAGCGCATGCGCAAGGCCCTTGCCCAACAGCATTTCCGCGCGTCAGCCGACTGAATCTCGCCACCTCAACAGGGCGAAAAAAAATAGCTCGCGGTGCCAGCAAGACTTGCCTTTTAGCAATAGTTGGCATTATATTGGGGGGTAACTCCATGTCAATTGGCTCGGGACACTTGTCGCCGAGTCCCGCCGATACACCGAGCCGCGGCAAACTGAGCTCACAGGCAGTCCGCTCTGCAGCGGAGTGACTTGGCCTCGACCGAGAGCCGGCTCCCCACCTCAAACGACAACAGAGATTCATGGAACCCGCAGCGCGGAAACACCGCTGGACGCAGTTCGCGCGGCGCTTCGTCATCGCCGGATTGCTGTATTCGAGTTGGGTAACTGGCGGCGCGCGGGCCAGCGACCACTGGGCGTTTCAACGGGTCGAGCACCCGCCGGTTCCCAATGTGGGGAACTCGACGTGGCCGGCGAATCCGATTGACTCATTCGTGTTAGCTCGGCTGAAGCAGGAACGAATTGATCCGTCCCCCGAAGCCGACCCCGTCACGTTACTTCGCCGGGTCACGTTGGACCTTACTGGACTGCCTCCCACGCCGTCCGAGGTCGACGAATTCGCGTCCGAATCATCGCCGGAAGCATTTGCCCGAGTGGTTGACCGCTTGCTTGAATCTTCCCACTACGGTGAACGCTGGGCGCGTCACTGGCTCGATGTCGCCCGCTACGCAGATAGCGCCGGTCACGAATTTGACACCAAGCGCGACATCTGGAAATACCGCGATTGGGTCATACAGGCGTTCAACCATGATAAGCCGTACAACGACTTCTTGATCGAGCAGCTCGCGGGCGATTTGCTGCCGAACGCCACCGAGATGCAAAAGATCGCTACCGGTTTCAGTTGCAACGCGTTGAAGCAGTACGGCGACAACAACGAGGCGACGATCGACCGTGTCAACGCTTATGGCACGGCCTACCTGGGCCTAACTCTTGGTTGCGCTCAGTGCCACGATCACGTTGCCGACCCGATTTCGCAAGCAGAGTACTATCAGTTTTTCGCATTTTTCAATCAAGCCGAAGATTCCAGTTATGACTTTTCTTCACCCGAGCAGGTAGGTATCCGCGATGCCCTGTTGAGGCAGGTAGCGCATCTCAAGAAAGAGCAATTCAGATATCGCAACGGCCCCGATAAGGATCCCGTCGCCTGGGCCGCTCAGCTCACGGCGGACGAATTGCGGGCGATTCCGCTTGATATGATGGAGGCCGTCCAAAAACGGAATCAAGATCGCACGGAGCAGGACCTCGAAGCGATTCGCCAACAGCACGCCCAGGCCACCACGGAGTTTCAGCACCGCTTTCTACAGCGGCTTCAGGCTTGGATGACGAAGCTTACCGATGAAGAGCGTCAAGCGCTAAACCCGGCTGCCCAACAGTATCTTGCCCTCAGGCTCGAAGAGCGGCCTCCCGACCCGCCGCAGCCGCTGCTGGAGGCTTTCTGGCAGCAGGACGCCGGATACAAGAAGCGCCAAGAAGTAATCGAGATGCTGCAGAAAAGTGTCCCCGAGACGGAAACGACACTCGTGATGCGCGAGCGGCTGCAGCCGGTTGAAACGCACATTTTTGTTCGCGGCGAGCAGCGCAACAAGGGTGAACAGGTCGAGCCGGGAGTGCCCGCTTTTATGCCTCCACTCGGGATTGAAGGCCGTCAGCCAAATCGGCTCGACTTGGCCCGTTGGTCCACTGCGCGGGATAACCCACTGCCGGCGCGAGTCATGGTCAATCGCATTTGGCAGCACTACTTTGGCATCGGCCTCGTCGAGTCGAGTGACAATTTTGGATTGCAAGGAGATCAGCCCTCTCATCCCCAATTGCTCGACTGGCTGGCGGTGGAATTGATGGAGAATGGATGGCGGCTAAAACACATTCACCGCCTGATCGTTACCTCGTCCACCTATCGGCAATCATCTCGACTGAGGCCCGAACTCGCCGAGACAGACCCGCATAATCGGCTGCTGGCGCGACAGAAGCGCATTCGGCTCGAAGCAGAGATTATTCGCGACGTGGCGCTGGCCTCCAGCGGTATTCTTGATCCGGCGATCGGTGGCCCGAGTGTATTCCCGTATCAGCCGCCGGGAATTATGGATGCCCGCGCGGACCAAACCCAATGGGTCATGAGCGACGGCAACGAGCGATTCCGCCGTGGTCTCTACATCCATTTTTGGCGGCTAACGCCCCACCCCTACCTGAAGATGTTCGACGCACCAGACGCATCCGGCGCCTGCGCTCGTCGCACCCAAAGCAACACACCGCTGCAAGCGCTGACGCTGTTGAACGACCCGTGGTTCACGGAGGCCGCGGCTGCCCTGGCTGCTCAGGCATGTCGCCAGGTCGAGGGGAAGGACGAGGACCGTTTAGGTTGGATGTTTCGCGCGAGTCTTGCGCGGCATCCTGCTCCGCAAGAACAACAGATCCTGCTGAAGTTACTCGAGGAACAGCGGGCGGCCTATCAACAGCGTCCGGCTCAAGCGGCGGCCTTGCTGGAGGACATTCTATCCTCGGCTGGACTTGATCCAGCTCAACTTGCCGCCTGGACTACCGTTGCCCGGGCCATACATAACCTGGACGAATTCATTACCCGGGAGTAATTCGCATGAAGGACAGCCATTCGGCAAATCGGAATTCCGATGCCAGCCGCCGTGCGTTCTTGGGTCAAGGATTGCGCCTGGGAGCGGTCGCGTTTGCGTCATTAGTGCAAAGCTCAGGCGCCGTCGGCGCACGGTCTGGGTTCGCCGCGTCTCCGCTCGAGAGCAAGCCGCCGCAGTTTCTCGGACGAGCTAAGAACGTCATCCAATTGTTCATGACTGGCGGGCCGAGCCATCTCGACATGTTTGACTACAAATCGGCGCTCGACCGGCAGCACGGGCAGCCCTTGCCCCCGTCGATTTTGGGCGAGGTTCGATTTGCGCAGATTCGAGACTCTCAGCCTTTAATCATGCGCAGCCCGTGGGGCTTCAAGCGCCACGGTGCGAGTGGACAATGGGTCAGCGACCTTCTTCCGCATACGGCGCAAGTCGTCGATGAGCTGTGCTTTCTTCGCACGGTGAAGACAACGGAGACGATTCATCCCCACGCCGAGTTCTGCATGAACACTGGTTTCCGCAACGCGGGCCGACCGAGCTTTGGGGCATGGCTCGTCTATGGTCTGGGAAGCGAATCGCAGAACTTGCCCGGCTACGTGGTGATTAATAGCAACGGTCCCCCGCGGGGAAAGGTTGGCAATTATCACAATGGATTCTTGCCCCCGACGTACCAGGGCGTGGAATTCCGTACTCAGGGACCGCCGATTCTTAATGCCAAGAACCCCTCGGGCATCGACGACGACGATCAGCGTCGCGTGATCGACGCCGTGAACAAGCTGAATCGGATGCGCTTTGATTTCACGGGCGATCCGGAGATTGCCGCCCGAATTTCCGCTTACGAACTTGCCTTCCGCCTGCAGTCGAGCGCGCCGGAACTAACGAATCTCAACGACGAAAGCCCGACGACGCTCGCGCTCTATGGCGCCGACGTGCACCAACCGAGTTTTGCACGCGATTGCCTGCTGGCGAGGCGGATGGTCGAGCGGGGAGTCCGATTCGTGCAGATTCACTACGGCGATTGGGATCACCACTCCGATATCGGCGTGTCACACCCCAATCAGTGCCGCGGAATCGATCAGGCGTGCGCGGCGCTCGTGCGCGACTTAAAGCAACGGGGCCTACTCGACGAAACGCTCGTGATCTGGGGCGGCGAATTTGGACGCACTCCGGTCGCTCAGCCGCAGGCGATGGGAGGCGTGGGCCGCGATCACCACATTAATGCCTTCACGATGTGGCTGGCAGGAGGCGGCGTGAAGCCAGGCAGCGTGGGCCAAACGGACGAATTTGGCTTCCACGCGGTCGACAATTCAATCGAAATTCACGACCTGCACGCCACGCTGTTGCACCTGCTTGGCATTGATCACGAACAACTCACCTATCGCTTCCAAGGCCGCGACTTTCGTCTTACCGATGTCTACGGCAACGTGGTGCAAGACGTGCTCGCATAGCCAGCGAGGGTCCGAGCGGCTTTGGAAGATGCCAATCGGGCGAAGTGCCTTCCTATTTACAGTTTGGTGCAACTACCCAATCCGACGCCGCAATGCGGCGGCGGAAAAAACGGCTGCCGCGACGAACAGCATCAGCGATGCCGGTTCGGGAACTGCGCCGCCGTTTCCGATGCTATCCTCGCTGACGGTGAAATCGACGCCAATAAAGCTTGGTGTCGCGTTGCCTCCTCCTCCGCCGGTGCTTCCGAAGTTCGCTTTCCAATCATCGTATTGAGTTTGGGAGCCATGCGAGTCGCGCCAAACAGTATAGTCGGGCGCGTTGACCGTTCCATCGCCGTTGTAGTCGCCCACAAGGCTTCCCGCGAGCGGCGAGATGTGGAGTTCGAGCAGGTCTCCGGTCAAGACGCTGATGCCGCCGACGTTGAATTCCGCGGGGCAAGCTGAATTCATGCCACCGCCGGCGCAATCGAAATCCAATTCGTCGATTGTACCGGACGCCAATGACGCGCCATTTTTTAGCAATTCGAACTGGTGCCGGCGATCGGTGTCGTCAGGGAGCGTCAACCGCCACAACGCACCATCGGCGTTGACGGTCATATTGCGGGGCGCGGTCCAGCGGATGACGCTGGTACGGTCGGCATCGACTTCGGTGCTCGGGGTGTGAAGGGCGACCTCGCCGCCTGACCAGTCCCCAATTACCTGACTCACCGTGCCTGAGTCAAAGACCTTCGTCAGACTGTTGAAGCCGGAATAGTCTTTGACCATGCCCGGCACCACGGGACCCGTCTCAGGCTCGGCTGCGGAGGCAACAAACCACCCCGGCGCATTTGTTCCCCAAGCATGATTTTCGCGGGGTAGAGTGCCGTCGTCGGGGAGGCGGCCGAACATTGTTTTGTCGTAGGCGGCAAAGGCCCCGATCTTCAAAATACCGTACGACCAGGCGCCGTCGGGCCCAATGCCCGCTGCCGTGGAGCCATGCACGCTCCAATCGTCGGATAGGTCCCAGCGCGACGTAGCGATTCGATCGACGCCACTACGAACCACGGCGTTCAAGCCGTTAAAGCCGACTTGGTTGTCGCCGAAATAGGCTGCCAAGCTAATGATGAGTGACTCGCCCGCATTGAGCTGTACGTTGGTCAGACGATACAGGTTGGGATTCGCCGAACTGCGAATCGCTGCGTCGATCTCGTCCTGCTGACTGGCGAATGAGTAGGCATCACCGGGTGTTGCAGCCCCCGCCGTTGTGTGTTCCGGTGTTCCCGTGAGATTCCTCCAGCCGTGTCGAGTCACCTGGGGCGTTCGAATTAACGTCGTCGTCGTTGCGCCGACCTGCTTCTGAATCATCACTTGGTGAGGGCGGGTATTGCCGCCGAACAAGGGATCAGCTCCTCCCGGCCCCGTATTGGGATAGATTCCCGTTTGCCATGAGACCATGTCGATGTCGACCGGTCCGCTGGTTGCCGCTGTGTACCTGATGGCATGCCAGCCACTGCAGAAATTGCAGTTGGGTGCGTGTCCGCCGATTACGCCATTGGGATAATCAGGATTGTCGCCCTCGGCACTGGGGAAGTCGGTCAAGCTGGGGAAGGGAGCAACCGACGCTGCCGTGGGCGGCACATTCCACACGCCGGCAAAGGGGAAGCCAAAGCCCGTTGACCATCCTGAACCGCCGCCGCCACCGGCCCCCAAGACTTGGTCGTAGGCGACAAATCCCGTGTTCGAACCATTCAATATGAAATCGTCATTCGTGTGCGTGAAGCCACCCGCATTCAGATAGCCGTAGGTCCACACTCCGTTCGGATTTTGGGCGAGGGAAAACTCAGCCGCCAAGTTCGATACGGCCGCGTATGCGGGAAAACTTGATCCTCCCCCTGCGACCAACACGCAAACGGATGCTGCCAACCGCACTAGACGCCGATTCATGTCAATGTTCCTCCAAGAATGACCAACCGTGTCCGATCGGCCGGATGGGCTAGATTCCGCGCACGACTCGTCAATATCGCATCGCTGCTTGAGCTATACCGGCGCGCGTGCCATGTCACCGAATGAAAACCCATGCACACATGGTGCGGTGAAAAATAGCGGAAGAAGATCGCGGTCACAGTTCGCCGTCCTTCGATGGCAATTTGTGACGCAAAACTCCTTCCGCTATCCAGGTGTAAGCTATGTAAACTTCAGCAACGTCGCTGACATTATCGCGCACGATTGACGGCCCAAACGACCGCTAAGCCAGTGAGCAAGAGCGCAATCGTCGTCGGTTCTGGCACCACGACCGCTTCGCGGAGGCTCAGGTCCCAAGCCACGAAAGTCGGCACGCCATTGCCACCTTCGCCGCTGCCATCCATGCGGAACAGCAGTGTGTCGCCGGCACCCACAAAGACGTCGAGGGGGCCAAAATTAACTCGTTGCAGCAACACTCCATTCACAAACGGCGGGAGCGCGTCGACCGTAAACGCGGCAGTCGCGTTGCCGTTCTTAAAAACCGACAACCGCATTCTGCGGGCGGTCTCGAAAAGCTGCTCGATCGAGCCGCTGATCGCCACTCCACCTTCATTGATATTGGCCGGCGCGGTCCACAAGAGTTCTTGAGGACCATGGCCAGTTAAGCCCGGTTCAATTGTGACACCTGGTTGCCAGGGAGTACTAAAATAGCTCCATGTCGGATCGCCGTTGCATGAAGTACCGTCATCCGACTGGCACCAACCCGCTTGGCCCGAGGCAGGAATTCCGCCTGGAACTGACGCCAAGCTCTTTCCAGCGGGTGGCAAGAAAGTCCATTCGAGATTAGCGCCGAATGGATTGCTCGTCGGCTGGCCACCAACTACCCCGCCGACGTTCGCACGGAAATCGGCGCCGAGGCTTGCGGAGTAGTCTAATTGGGCCAGAACAGGATTAGCTATGAATACCACAGCAGCCACCAGTCCTACCCTCCGCAGGCCGCGTCGCACACACAATTGCGTCATAAGTTCACCCTCCCTTTCTGAAATGGAACGATCAGTCGGCGGTCGCCGAGCCTGCAACCCACTTAGTGCGCTGCAGATTTTCGCCGTATGCCGAACGCTGTGCTGATACCCACGAGTCGCGAATAGCACCCCGCTAATCGCAACGCCCCTGCACCGCTCCAGTCCGTGTGCGAACGGAAGCACCCCGAGCTTCGAACCACCAATTCCGCAATGGACTTTTAGCAATCTAAATATTGATCGTACTGCGCCCGTTGCGGGTGTCAATAGATTTCCCAAGGATTGATAGAAATTTTCTGGAAGGTCGTCTGTCGGCACCCTGGGAGTCCGACTGCTTGAATAGGAAGGGAAGTTGAGGGGGAATCCAAACCGCACCAGTTTTGTGCCGTTTCCAGGCATATATTCGCCGACTGAGCCCCTCTGGAATTGGGTTTCCGGGATCGGCATAGGGCGTAGCGTGCATCCGGCCTAGCCCTGTTCGCGGACGGGAAAATACTCGATCAGGCCATCGGGAATGCATTTTGGAATGGACTCTTAGCAATAAAAAGTCAAAAAAATTCGCACAAAAGGTCTCCCGCTTTTGGCTTTTGCTCGCTACAATAGTTTTCAACAGCGGCGTGCCTTCTCTCGCTATCTGGGCTTTGAGTGGGAACTTGTCACTCAGCACCCCCAGTGGCGAGAGCAGGCTATCATGCGGTTTCTAGTCTCCTTTTCCGCACTACTCGGCACATCGTGAAAGGGCGTAGACACATGGGGCGGCTACGACGGGGTTTTACCCTCGTGGAACTCTTGGTGGTGATCGCGATCATCGGTATTTTGGTTGCGCTATTACTCCCGGCCGTCCAGGCGGCCCGCGAGGCAGCCCGCCGATCGCAATGCCAAAACAACATCAAGCAGATCGGTTTAGGCCTTGTGAACTTTCACGATGTCTACGGACATTTCCCCGTCGGTGGCGAGGTTGGCTTTACGCGCGACCAAAGCAATCGTTATGTGCCGGGTGGCCTGCCGGGAAATGGGTCGGGTGGCTTTGCCAACGTGCACCAATCGTGGATGGCATGGATCCTGCCCTTCGTTGAAGAGCAGGCGGTCGCGGACCAAATTCCCCCCGATAACACCACTGCGCCAATTATGGTCTGGGTTATGTCTCGCCCCGACCAGTTGATTCCCGTGATTGGCCTGTTTCGTTGTCCCAGTGACGACTACGAACGCGATCTACCCCACTCGAACTACACGGGAAGCATGGGACCGACGTGCATAAGCAGTGGATTCTGTAGTTTCAACCAATTCGCTTGTGAGTCTCCCTATTGGGAAAATACGTCGATCGACCATGGCTTGCCCGATTCTTGCGGCCCCGGCAAACCTTGTCCTTTGCACGGCATGTTTACGCGTTGGGGAGCGATTCGCGTGAAATTGAAAGAAGTCACCGATGGCACCAGCAAGACGATTATGGTGGGCGAGAAGCGTCCCGCTTACGAAGGCCATTCCGCGGTGGTCGCACGGGCTCCAAGCGTGGGCTGGTGGGCGGGGACCAATAGCGGCTATGCCTTCGGAAACACGATCGTGCCGATCAACTTCGCGATCAACCCGGATCAAACCAACTGCACACCGCCCAATTTCCATAAATCGAACTATAACACCTCGGCCGGATTCAGCTCGCACCATACTGGCGGCGCGCTGTTCGTGCTGGTTGATGGGTCCGTGCAATTCATTAACGAGTCCATCGATCAATTGACCCTGAACCTGGTCGGCCACAAAAGCGATGGCGTGCCATTTCCGTATGGAGCGCCGTTTTGACTTGCACAGCTCCAACAGTGGCGCGGTGATCGGTCGTTTGATAGTCGTTTTTCGCATCAGGACTAAGCGGATGCTATACCGGATAATGGCACTGACCACCATGATTCTTGTCGGAAGTGTCACCGGCTGCGGGGAAGGCATGTGCGATCTCCATGCCAAGGTGACGCTGGACGGCCAGCCATTGGAGGGCGCGAGCGTCACCCTGGTCGGAACCGGAAAAGAGGCCCGGCGTACGGCGGTAGGCATCTCCGATGCGGAGGGCCTGGTTCAGTTCACAACGTTTCAGCCTGGAGATGGCGTGGCTCCAGGTGAGTACAAGGTGGTGATATCCAAGACCCCCAAGTCGGCCGCAGAAGAGTTTGCAAATGTCGATCCTAACAATCCGGAGGATCTGATTCGTATGGAGATGCGTGGGAGAACGGCGAATCTGCCTTACACCCCTAGCGCTTTGCCGAGGGTGTATCTCAGCGCCGAAACTACCCCTCTCTCGTGCACCGTTCCTCCGACGGAGGAACCCGTGGTGTTCAACCTTGAAAGTTCCCTCGGCCGGCGCGCGGCACGTTAGTCTGCAAATTCAATCCTTGAATTAATTCCTGGCGTACGTGTTGAACGAATACCACCGTTGAAACTGGTGCGCCTCCCGTGCTTTTTTGCTCGATAGAGTCACCGCGCCGATGATCGTGCTGTTGAACGAAGCCTGTAAAGCATCTTGCTTGTTCAGCGCCGCCGCATGGCTGGCGCTGGCTGCCGCGAGCCCAATTCCGGCCGCAATTGTAGTTGCCGCCTCCGATTCGCTTCCCGAGGAAAAGGCGAAAGCGGATCTTGTGTGCGATGGCGAAGACGACCAGATCGAGCTCGCTGCGTCGCTGGCCAAGGGCCGGCGCGGTAAAACAAAGATCGACGTCAATCCGAAAACGCAGCAGACCGTGGAATGCACGCTCAACCATGCCGTGGAGTGGTTGCCGGGAACCTACCATATCTCAGCTACGCTCGAGGTGCCCGATGCCGCGAATTGCGCAATCCGGGCGGAGGGAACGACGCTCGACTATCAGCCGGCCGACGGTGATGCCGTCGTGATTCGCGGCATGAATCGTTGCCGTTATAATTTCGGGACGATCGAGAGTAGCTCGAGCGGCGCCGCATTGTGCGTACGACCGACGGCGAGAATGCCGGCACTAATGAGTTTTGTTAACTTTAGCGGGCTTATCGGCACAAACAAACGCGGCACGGGGTTGCTTGTCGATCCCTCGGCGGAAAACGTCTGCGTCAATCGATTCGAAGGCACCGACGTGCTCGGTTTTGAGCGGGGCGTTTACGTTGGCGCCGCCGGGACTCGCGAGGGCGCCGCCTCGACGTTCGGCAAGTGCGATACGAATTGGTTCTGGCTCAGCTATGTCCGGATGTGCCAGACCTGCATCGAGGAGAGCGCGGGGGGCGTCGATTGCAGCGTGTGGCAAGTGAACGTCGATGCCAGTTTGCCCGGTGCGATCGCCATTCGCGCGGCCGGCGGGTATGGCAAGTGGTACGTCATTATGGGCACCTTCACATTCGAGAAGCGGAATCAAGCGTTGGTGCTCGAGCCAGGCGCTCGACACTCGGTATTCGAGGTCCATCCGCCGCTGGAAGATTTCGCATGGGAAGATCGGAGTGGGAACGACACGAACATCGTTCTTAGCTCGAACCGCCCTCCATTCAGGAGATTTTCCGAGCTGCGGGAGGCAACCAGCCGTTCCGCTTCGAAGTAGGTAAAGCGTCATGCTCGACACAGGACTGCGCGGCAAGAAGGCGCTAGTGACCGGCGGGGGAGTCGGCATTGGCAAGGCCCTGGCGTTGGCCCTTGCCGCGGAGGGTGTCGAAGTGGGGCGC
>JBBDYG010000114.1:0-31471 GCA_040901765.1 Pirellulales bacterium | reverse complement strand
GATCGTTGATCGCCACGACTATCCCGAAACAGTCGACCAATTGCGGTCGCACGGCGTGAAGGCGGTCCACTTCTGCGCGGATGTGAGCAGCGAGGCGGATGTGGTCCGCATGGTTCGCGAAGCGATCAACGAGTTGGAAGGACTCGACCTATTCATCAACAATGTCGCAGTCCATTGCGACGAGCCTGCCACCAAGATCACCGCCGAGGGCTGGGAAAACACTCTGACTACAAATCTTTCCGCCTGCGCCTACGGCTGCCGCGAAGTCGGCCGGCGATTTATTACCCAGCAGAGCGGCTCCATCCTGATCATCGGTTCGACTGCAACCTATACGTTGTATCCCGGCGAGATCGCGTACCGCGTTACCAAATCGGCACTCGTTCCGTACATGGAAGGGCTCGCGGCGGAGCTAGCGCCGTTCAAAATTCGCGTGAACATGCTCACGCCCGGACTGTTTATCACGCGAATGACCAAGGATCTTGCGTTCGAAGGTGAATTGATGAACCGGGTTTTGGGTGAGATTCCCTGGCGCAGGTCTGGGGATGCCCTCCAGGAGCTTGCCCCCGCCGCCCTGCTGCTGCTGTCCGACCGCCTGAGCGGTTACACGACGGGCGCCAATCTCGTCGTTGACGGCGGAATCAAACTGCGCGTCTTGCCGTGGCGCACGGAGGACGAACTGCGAAAAATGAATCAATAGGGGAGCAGATTACATGACGCGAATCATTCGAGTGGCGACGCTAACGGACGAGGCTTTCAGCAAATATGGAAAGCTGGTTCGTCTCCGGCCAGACAAGGAGCCGCTTGCCGACAACGAGAGCCTTACTTACTGGGAAAAAATGGTCGAATTCGAGGCGGGCATCTCGCGCACGATTGGCTTGCTGACAGAAAAACGCCGCGAGATGCTCCTTACGAAGATGGAACGCCACACCAAGGCGATGGAGTGGTTCGTTCCCATTGACGGCGAGTGCGTGGCATGCTTCGCCGAGTATCGCAGCCCCGATGATCCTGAGGAGCAACCCGACCCATCCAAGGTCGTGGCTTTCAAAATGGAGCGAATCGTGGGTTTTACGGTCAATCGCGGGGCCTGGCACTGGCCCGCATTTCCGATCACGGAAACTGCCACGCAGCTCGTCAACCTCCGGCGTGATACCGAACACGACGACGTGGACGTGAAAGAGTTGGCCGAGCCGGTCGAGATCACGCTGTAGGACAAATCATTGCGGCAGGCCAATGCAGTACAAAAAGTTGTCGGAGCGCAGAAAGATTTCACTCCCAGCCACTGCTGGAGTGGCGCCAAACGAGGAGTCGTCCGACTGAAATATGTTATTTGCCACGAGCGCCATCCGAGGACCTGCTTCGAAGAGGAATGCGCCGTGATAGCGGCTGACGGCAAGCAGTTTGTCGCCGACGAGGAGGGGGGATGCATAGAACGCGCGCCCCGCCCCTTCTTTGATTTTTAGCCGCTCACGATGGGTGAGCTCGCCGTCGGTCGCTCGCAGGCAGTAGGCCAGGCCACGGTCGCTAATCCAGTAGAGATGACGCTCATGGAAGACGGGGGTGCCGATGTAACTATAATGTCGGCTGGTCCAGAGAACGTGGCTGTTCGTTACGTCCCCTTGGCCACCCAGCCGCACCGCGACAGAGCCACCCTCCAGGCCGCCTGTCGCATACACAACGTCGTCGCCAACGGTCACGCTGGGAGCGATGTTGTCGTCAATCGGAATCTCGGCCGACCACACAAGTTTGCCTGTTTCGGCGGAGATAGCTAACAGGTGATCGGGACAGGCGATGACGACCTGTGGCACCGCAGCCGCGCTGACTAAGGCGGGTGTCCCCACCGCGAGCTTCAACCGCTCATCCTCATACCGCCAGCGCTCCCTGCCGGTCGTTTTGTCGAGCGCCCAGATCGAGTGACTTTCGTCCGACGCGTTGACAATCACCTTGTCGTCGTGCAGCACGACGCTGGCAGCGGAACCCCAGTGAGGCTCGACCGAGCCGGTTCCCACGCTTGTCTGCCACACGGTGTTGCCCGCAAGGTCGACTGCCACAACGCCCGACTTGCCAAGGAAGGCGTAAATGTAACTGCCATCAGTGGCGGGTGTATTGGATGCATAGCCGTGCTCGGCGAGGAACCCCTTGCACGTGTCCTCGGGCTGAGTGGCTGGGAAATCGGCGGTCCACTCGATGCGACCACTGGCTCGATCGACCGCCAGGAGATGTCGCACGAGCTTCGCGACTTCACCTGGGTTTTCGCGATCGATTCCGTAGCCGGAGTAGCACGTGACGTACACGCGATCGTCATAGACAATCGGGCTGCTCGCTCCGGGACCAGGCAGCGGCGTTTTCCAGCGCAAGTTCTCCTGCTCGCTCCAGCGGAGTGAAATGATCGCGTTCACCGCCTTGGCTGCGCCATTTGGACCGCGAAATCGCGGCCAGTCCTCGGCCTGTGCTAACGCGGCGATGAGAATTGCGCCCGAGGTGAGCCAGAGCGCTGCACCCGCGCGCATCAGCGTGTCTCCCCGCGGGCCGCTCGGATGACGCGATTTACCAAACCGCCTTCTTGCAGGGGGCCGGTCATATCCTGTTTTGCAAGCGCAGCGGGCAGGAACCAGAGCATCATGTTTTGGTAGTAATCCGCGCCGAAGTGCCGCTGGCCGGTGTCCATATCACCACGAATCGTGTTGGGGGCGTCCCAAGTGTAACCCCAGGTGCAGGTGACATTTTCCATGCAGCGCCGCAACAGATCAATGCCGAACTCTTCCTCACCTTCGTAGATGTAATTCATTGCGAGCATCATCAACTCGGGAGGAAAATAGCCGTAGGTGCCGTAGCCGCCCACCTTGGCCGGCGAACCGTCGGGGTTGGCGTAATTGGTGGCGCCGGTTTGGCTGAGCTTGCAGTTGGCCCCGCGAATCGTCGCCAGCGTCGTGTCGATCCGATTTTTTGGAAACACCCCCGGCACGCCATGAACATCGGCGATCCATTCGCCATCGAGTTGATAGCCGAAGATAAGGTCCGACCTTTGCTTCGTTTCGGGGTCGCTAAAGTTGAGGTAGTATTGGCCGTTCCAAAGGACATTCTCCAATACATCGCCGCCGGCGTTCAACCAGGCGTCGCACTTCTCGACATACTCGGCATCGCCTACCGTCTCAGCCATCCGCTTCATGATCTGGATCTGCGCCATGCGGACTCCACCGGCGTGAGTTACATATCCTTTCCAGCCCGGTTCCGGCGCTTCAAACCATTCGGTGTCGCCCAAGCCGCCACCGTCGGTGCCTGGTTTGGGCATCGACACGACTTGCGAGAGTCCAAACTTGGGGCGCAAGTTCATGGCAAAATTGTTTGCCCTCTTTAGTGATTCGTAGAATTCACGAGGGATCGATTCATCGCCAGTTGCCCGCCACAAGCGGTCAGCCATGACGATGTAACATGCCGCATTGAGGACCGTTTGATATCCCTTGTCCGGTGCAGCCAAGTCATACGGGTCCTTGTTCTGTTCGTCGCTGGCCGTATAGCCGCCGAAAATCCAGGGAGGCCGGCCATCGGCGAATTGATATTCCCGATATCCGCGCAGAGTTGACAAGGCCGCGTCGGGAAAGAAGTAGACAATCGGCATATTGCCATAGAAACTGCAGGGGATGCACTCAAGTTGAGGACATCCCCGCGGGCATTCATTGAGCGCGAAGAGACCGTATTCTTCGCCGAACTGATCGAGTGGGCCTTTCCCCTGTCCCCAAACGCTCGTCTCGGTGATTAGGTGAAGATTGTTGATCAGGCAATCGGCCAGCCAGCCGGGAATTTGCCGATCGCCATAGATCTCGTCTTGCCAGGCGATGACGCGCTTCAGAAGCTGCTCGTGGTTCTTCGCCAGGTAATTCGCCGCTTCCTCGGCACTTGCATAGTGCTTGGCGTACATATGGGTGAAGGCGCGTTGACTCTCAGCCTGCGGGGACCCGCCCGAAGCCCAGTACGGCGCGTGCCACGCCAGTACGACGCGCCGAACGAGCGATTCATCCGGCTGGAGCTTGAAATCGATTGCCAGCGTTGCGCCGGAGTCGGTCTCACTGGTTGCCGGCAGTCTCGCTTCGATCGAATTCCAGGCCCGCCCGTCGACGCCCAACGGTCCACCAACGCGGATTCCGCTCGCATTCATTGAGGCGAGCACGTAGCCCCGCTCGCGCGCGTCGCCTTTGGTGTCGGTGGCGACCTTGACCCCATGCAATTCGCCGTCGATTTGCTGTCGGACGTTTGTCACTTGTTTCTGGTTCGGAGAATCGTAACCAGGAAAACTAAAGACAAGCGTGCCTTGTCGAGGTTCGTCCGTGGGGTTCCTCAAGCGGAACTCAAACACGATGCCTGGCAGAAGCGATGTTCGCGTGTCGCCGGGCAACATCGGCGACCATGCGCGCATGCCGACATGCACCGGCAGGTCGGTATCGAACTCCATGTCGAGCACGGGGTAGTGTCCGAAATAGTCGATCGAGTTGGCGAACTTGACGCCCCGCAGCCCCGTGTCGAAAAAGGCGGGACTGTAATCGAGCGGCGGAAAAACTGCCGTTTCTCTCGACACTGGCCGATCCTGCTTACCCTGGGCGTTGCTCGCCAACACGCGAGCTTCCCCGCCCACGCTCAGCCCCAAGAATGGCACGTTGTATAGAAGCCGAGGGTTCACCAAATGGTTAAAGATAGTGGAATAACCGAGTAGGCCATTGGTTTCGATGTCGAGGCAACCGGTGTCAATCCCGCCCAGCGGCATGCCACAGGTTGGGCGAGGCTTACCTCGGTAAATCACGCCGGTCACCGGGTGGGCGTAGCCTTCGCAATCAAACTCTTGCCAGTCGGCGTGAAGCAAGCCGGCAGGGAAAAATCGGCCCTCTTCGATCGAAGTTGCGAAGCACAACTGTGCACTCCATAGCGTCAAGGCAAACAAGAGAACGCTTCGCGCTGTTTGGTTCCGATTCATGATCCGACCACCTGACGTGAATGGAAACGCCGACCAGAGGGACTACCGGGGCGGGCCGAAGGAATTATCTTTTAGTAACAAATAACACTATTGATCGTATCAAAACCCAGCTTTCGATACTAGCGTCTGGAATCAATTCGGAGGCGGTTTTTTGTGGAAAATCGTGGTGGACCGACGATTGGCTTAGGGCCCCGACGCGCGGGCCCGTAGTGGACTGCTGCAATTAGCATGGTTAGACTATCTTTTGTTGCTAAAAACTCCTTTCTCGCTCGGTGGAAGGAGAATGCCGGTGCGAGACCTTAAGGTGAGGATGAGTTGTGGCATTCAACAAGCTCCTGCTCCTCCGCTCTGCAGTATTGTTATTGGTTGCAGGTCTCTGCGGCGCCAGATCCAACGCGCCTGATCCGGCCGCGGTCGATCATTTCGAACGCAAGGTCCGGCCGCTGTTGATGGGGAAGTGCGTCGAATGTCACGGCGACGAAACGCACGAATCGGATCTACGACTTGATACGGCGGAGGGACTCTTTCGCGGGGGAGCGACCGGGGCGGCCGTTGTGCCGGGAGATCTCGAGAAGAGCCGCGTTATCGAACTAGTTCGAGGCCGCGGCAGTCTGCAAATGCCGCCGGATGACCGGCTTTCACCGGAAGAGATCTCGGCTCTGGAAGAATGGGTCGCCGCTGGCGCCGTTTGGCCAGGGTATGATCCGGCTTCCAGGATGGCGCAACCGAGTGATGATCCACTTCAAACCCAATTCACACCTGAGCAAAATTCGTACTGGGCGTTTCAACCGGTTCGCGATCCGCCGCTACCCGAAATAAATGCCCGCGCGTGGCCGAGCTCACCCATTGACTATTTCATTCTCGCCCGCTTGGAAGCGGCCGGGACTTGTTCTGCTCCGCGCGCCGACAAGCGGACCCTGCTGCGCCGTGTGACGTACGACCTCACCGGCTTGCCGACGACGCCCGACGAGATGCGTGATTTCCTCAGCGACGAAACGCCCGACGCGTTGGAGCGCGTCGTCGATCGGTTGCTGGCATCGGAGCGATACGGCGAGAAGTGGGGGCAACATTGGCTCGACGTGGCACGCTTCGGCGAATCGGCCGCCCACGATGGAAACAACGCTTATCTTCACGCCTGGCGATATCGCGATTACGTTATTGATTCGTTCAATGCCGACAAGCCATACAACCAGTTCGTGATCGAGCAGCTAGCGGGCGACCTGCTCCCCAAAACCGGTGACTGCAAAGCGGACTACGACCAGGTTGTTGCGACCGGTTTTCTGCAGGTGGGTCCAAAACCGGTCGTGATGCGCGACAAACGGCAAATGTTGCTCGACATCGCCGATGAGCAACTTCACACAGTGGGCGTTGCGTTTTTGGGGCTGACGCTCGGATGCGCCCGATGTCACGACCATAAATTCGATCCGATTCCGACCGCGGACTATTACTCGCTTGCCGGTATCTTCACAAGCACGCACGTCATGGCTGACGACCTACCCGATTCGAAGTGGGTCGAATTCCCCATAGCGGGACCCGCAGGCGAGGAAGTGAAAGTGATGGCGGTTCGCGACCTGCCACATCCGAAAAATCTTGCGATCCACCGGAGAGGAAACTACCGCGCGCTGGGCCCGGAAGCCCCGCGACGCTTCTTGCAAATCGTCGCGGGGGAAAATCATCCGCCGATCAACACCATGGGCAGCGGTCGTCTGGAGCTTGCGCGCTGGATCGCCGACCCACACAATCCCCTAACTGCGCGCGTCATGGTCAATCGAATTTGGCAGCACCATTTCGGCCGAGGGCTGGTCGAAACCGCCGGCAACTTCGGCACGCTCGGCTCCAGGCCGTCTCATCCCGACTTGCTTGACTGGCTCGCCACACGGTTTGTCGAAAGTGGCTGGTCAGTGAAAACGATGCATCGCATGGTGGTGCTTTCCAGTACCTATCAACAGGCGCACTTGGAGAATTCCGCAGCCAAGTCAGTCGATGCCGAAAACGTCTTGCTATGGCGGATGCCGCGACGGCGTCTTACAGCAGAGGAAATTCGCGACTCGATCCTCACCGTAAGTGGGCGGCTCGATCTGACGAAGGGTGGCACGTTATTTAGCGAAGGCTTCACGGCGAATGACGCCAGTCGTGAATTGTTTGTGGTGGACATTTCCGGCAAGGACCGGTTCCCACCGTTCGAGCACCCGCGCCGGAGCGTTTATTTGCCGGTGATACGCAATTCGCGGCCAGAGTCTCTGAAGCTGTTTGACGCGGCCAATGAATTAGAGCCGGCTCCTGTGCGTGGCGAGACCACCGTCGCCCCACAAGCGCTTTTCATGCTCAATAGTCCGTTCGCGCGGGAGCAAGCAGCAGCGCTCGCAATGCAGGTGTTGAACAATGTCGCTAAGAGTTCAGCCCAGAACTCAACGGATGAGGCTCTAACCACGCTCTATTTCGGTGTGCTCGGGCGAAACCCAACCGACGAGGAGCGAATCGACGCAATGCGGTTTTTGGCCGATTACACGTCCCAATTTCCAGAAGGTACCGATCGCCAGGATCTATTTTCGCGACTTCAGCAGGAGGGTGTGAGCGATGTGAAGATCGAGACAGTTGCAAGTTTCTTCGCATGGCGAGCGCTTTGCCAAGCCTTATTCTGCACCAATGAGTTCCTTTACTTGGAGTGAGACTGTGCGGCTAAGTCCGACTACAACAGCGACCCCCACCGGCCTTTTGCGCCCCACGCGGAGAGATTTGTTGCGAAGCACGGCGTGCGGTTTTGGCCAGGTGGCGCTGCTCAGTCTGCTTCAAGACGTCGGGCGAGCGGCCACTGCGTCCGCTTCGATGGGGAATCCACTCGCGTTGAGGGATTCTCACTTCGTGCCTCGTGTGAAGCGAATCATCTTTTTGTTTATGCACGGCGGCGTGTCACACATTGACACCTTCGATCCCAAGCCGAAGCTCGCGCAACTCGACGGTCAGCCATTACCGTTCGACATGCCACTCCAGTTCGCCAGTAAGACGGGTAACCTGATGCGCTCACCGTGGAGGTTCCGGCGGTATGGAGAGAGCGGCCTGGAGGTAAGTGATCTTTTCCCGCATGTTGGTTCGATGGTTGACGATATCTGCTTCATCCGTTCAATGCACGTCGAGCAAGTGGACCACGGCGGCGCGATTTTGCAGCTTCATACGGGGTCGGCCGTATTCCCGCGTCCCAGCATGGGGGCGTGGGTCACGTACGGTTTGGGCAGCGAAAACCAAAACCTGCCGGGGTTCGTCACGATTTCGCCTCCCATGATGCACGGAGCGCAGCAAAACTTTGGCTCGGCATTCCTGCCTGCCGCATACCAGGGAACGGCGATCGGTGACTTCAAGACATCGATGAAGGAGGCCAAGATTCGGAATCTCGTTCCCGCCGAACCGACAACCGACTTGCAGCGGCAGCAACTCGACTTCATCCAAACACAGAACCGGCGCCACGCCGCCCATGCCGCCGTCGACTCACGACTTGAGGCTCGGATCGAGGCGTTCGAGCTCGCCTTCCGCATGCAGATGGAAGCGCCCAACACCCTCGATGTCGACGCGGAATCGGCCGCGACTTTGAAGCTCTACGGAATCGGCCAGGAACCGACCGACAACTTTGGCCGACAGTGTCTGCTAGCCCGTCGCCTGGTGGAGCGGGGGGTGCGGTTCGTGCAGTGCTGCCATAGCTACAAATGGGACCAGCACGGCGAACTGCGGAAAGGCCACACGAACAACGCCGCAGAAGTTGACCGGCCAGTCGCGGCGCTGTTGAGCGACCTGAAACAGCGCGGATTACTGCAAGACACGCTCGTCGTGTGGGGTACCGAGTTCGGCCGAACACCCATTGTCGAAGGAAGTGATGGCCGCGACCATAACCCCTATGGCTTTACGATGTGGTTAGCGGGCGGCGGGGTCCGCGGTGGAATTGCCTATGGCGCCACCGATGAACTCGGGTACTTCGCCGTTGAGAAGCGGGTCAGCATGTACGATTTCCACGCGACGCTGCTCCACCTGCTCGGACTCGACCATACGCGGCTAACTTATCGTTACAACGGGCGTGATTTCCGGCTCACCGATGTGCATGGTCGGGTCATCGAAGCGATTTTGGCGTGAGCTGGAAAGGGCGCGAACTCGCCGATAGGGGGAATATCGCTTCGCTTTTGGCCAGAAACTCGCTGATTTCATGCCCCAGCCTAGCGTGAAACCGGGGTGCTGTTGGGGGCTTCAAAAGCGGATTTTTATTGCTATAAATTATTTTCTGCGCAATCAAAAACTTGTGCGGCGACCAAAAGTGTCTAGAATAGGGGCTGCCCGAGCCACCGCGTTAGCTCGCGGTGCGGCGGTGAAAACGCCCTGATGTTCGTCCATTTCGTGCGAGGCAAATAACCCTGTGCCGACTCTTCCCGTTGGACAATTGCAGTCCTTGATCACCACGATCTTCGAGCGCGCCGGGGCCCCGCCTTCGCATGCGAGAATCGTGGCCGATCATCTCTTGGAAGCGAACCTGCTGGGGCACGATTCGCACGGCGTGATGCGCGTCGCGCAATACTGCAATGCAATTATCGAAAACGAATTGTTGCCCGATGCGCGGCCTCGTCTCTTGCGCGAGAGCCTTGCCGGCGCCGTATTCGATGGCTGCCGAGGTTTTGGTCAAGTGGCGGCGACTGAAGCAATGAACGCCGCCATTGATAAGGCTCGCCGAGCCGGCGTCGGGGCGGTCACCGTGCGGAACTGTTATCACAGCGGGCGTCTGGCGTCCTACACGCAACAGGCCGCGGCGGTGGGCATGATCGGCATCGTGATGGTAAACGCCGGCGGTGGGGGGCAGTCGGTCGTTCCCTTCGGCGGACGCGAGCGGCGGATTGCCACCAATCCCTTCTCGATTGCCGCCCCCTCGGACGGCGAGTTTCCGATCGTGCTGGATGTTGCCACCAGCATGGCCCCCGAGGGTAAAATCCGCGACCACCATCAGCGTGGGGCCAAGCTTCCCGATGGTTGGATCGTGGACGCAGATGGTTGCCCCTCCAACGATCCCAGCGACTTCTACGGGCCTCCAGCCGGCGCCATTTTGCCGCTGGGCGGGTCGGCGGGATACAAGGGCTTCGGAATGGCGTTGATGATCGACATCGTCGCCGGCGCTCTCTCGGGAGCCGGTTGTTGTCGGGCGGAGAAAGTGCCGGCTCGCGATGGCATTCTCTTGATGGCGATCGACGTCGAACAGTTTGTCGATCCGGAGGCCTACTTCGAGCAAGTCGCCGAATTGGTGGCCCACGTTAAGTCATGCCCCCCAGCGCCGGGATTTGATGAGATCTTTGTGCCGGGGGAAATCGAATTTCGCGAGGCGCAGCGTCGTCGATTGTCCGGCGTCGCCGTTTGCTCGCAAGTATGGAACGACTTGCAAGCGCTTGCGGATCGATTGAACATGCTTCGCCCGACAGACAGCGGGAGCAACGGGGCGCCTCCGAAGCGGCACGCGTTCTCGGGCGATGCGGTGCCTACCGACGTCGCTGCAAGCTGAGCGTTGAGCAAACTCACCAGTGATCCCTCACGACACGATCATTAGGAGTCTCGTCCGTGGAGAAGTTGATTATTACGGTCACGTGCGATTCCACGATGGCCTATCCGAGCAACCCCTATAATCCAACACCCAAGGGCTACGACGAGGTGGCCCGGGAGTACATCCGGGCCGTGGAGGCCGGCGCCAGCATCTGCCACCTCCATGGACCATATACTATCGACAAGAAAATCCAGGCCGACGGCACCAAACTCTCGGACCTCGATATCCCTGGCTGGGTGAAGCTGACCACCGATATCACTAGCAAAGTCGATTGCATCATCCAATACGGCATCGCGAACGGCCGATTTCCGCAGCGCGTCGAGCTGATCAAGACGCACAAGCCGGACATGATCTCTACCTGCTTCAACGCCCACGATGAATGCTTCGATTATGAACCGGGGTGCGAGCCGGTCGAGTTGTATGGACTGCACGACCGCGTCGAATTGGAAAAATATTGCAAGCTCAGCCGGGAGCTTGGCGTGACGCTGGAATGCGAGTGCTTTCACTATGGCGGCGTGTGGAATGCTCAAAGGTTCATCGCGAAGGGGCTGCTCAGTATGCCCGTTTGGATCACGTTTTTCTTGGGCTGGCGAGGCGGGTGCTACACGCCGCCGACTTCGAAATCCATGCAGTACATGCACGACCATTTGCCAACGGGCTTTCTTTACAATACGTCGTGCATGGACCCCGAAGAGCAGTGGCGCGTGCTAACCATGGCCATCCTGCTGGGCGGTCATGTGCGAGTGGGAATGGAAGATAATCCTTTCCTAGCTCGCGGCGAGTATGCCCGTAGCAACGCCGAGCTCGTGGAGAAGATCATTCGCATTGCTCGCGAGGTTGGCCGCGAAATTGCAACTCCCGCCGAGGCCCGCCGCATCATCTGGCCTCAGACGGGCAAACCCTTGAAAGCGTAAACCAACTTCAACGCAATAATTCGAGGCGGCGATGCTGATCGGCAATCCCATGGTGTTCCGGCAATTGCCGCTGGAAATGGCCCTGGCCAAGACCGTGGACGCCGGGTTTGACGCCCTTGAGCTTTGGCCTCCACAAATTGCCGAGTGCCGCACTCCAGCATTGCGACGCCAATTAGCAAAGCACATCTGTTCCCTTGGCGCAACACCGCTGAGGCTCAATTGCGCCGACTGCGATTACTTCCAGGCGCTTCGCTCCGCCGCCGATGTGGCCACCGCGCTCGAAGGATTGAAGGCCGACATCGACATGGCTGTCGATCTCGGAATGACGCAACTTCTCACGTGGGAGGGACGCCAGCTCGAATCCTATGCAGCCCATGACCTTGACGGCTGGGTCCTCGATTTGACGTGTGATCTGTTTCGCGAAGCACTCCGTTACGCAAGTGCCCGGGGGGTAGAACTTACGGTCGAGGTCCACCCCTTCACTCTGGGGATCAACGTCGATTGGCTGGCAAGGCTGTTCGACCACCTCGACGCGCCCAACTTCAGCGTCACGTACGATTGCTGTCACTTTGGGATCGGCTTGCCCGATGGTTACGTTCATGCCATCGATCGATTAAGCCATCGAATCGGACACGTCCATTTTAGCGACAGCGACAAGCACAGCTCGGAGCTTCACTTTGCGCCTGGCACTGGCTGCCTCGATTTGGATGGGATTGTCGACGCACTCGAGCGCAACGGGTACCGCGGGACGATGATGCTCGATCTGTGGCTGTATCCTCTGCCAGAGGAAGGGACCCGAATCGGCGTGCCTTATGTGAGAAACGTGATGCGGCGATTGCGTTTGGCGGATCCTCCCAACCAGGGAGTTCAGCGTAACCATTCTGTTGGCAAAGGTTGAAATGAAAGCCGCAGTTCTTTCGGCAATCGGGCAGCCGCTAGAAATCCGCGATGTTCCGCGGCCTGAGATTGCTGCGGACGAGGTGCTGATTGAGTCGCGCACATGCGGAATTTGCCGTACCGACATCCACATCCAAGACGGATTGGCATACGTGCCAAGTTTGCCCCACGTCCCGGGCCACGAGCCGGCAGGAGTGGTGGTGGCGGTGGGTGAGCGCGTCGCTGAAATTCAAATCGGCCAAAGAGTTGTCCCCCATTTATTTCTGACTTGTGGAACGTGCGTGAGCTGCCGCTCGGGACGCGACGCGCAATGCCTCCACGTCGGTGGCATTATCGGCGTCACGACGTGGGGCGGTTTCGCTCAGTATTTTAAGGCTCCGGCGCGCAATCTCTTGCAGCTTCCTGACGGGGTGCCATTCGACATCGGAGGTCTGACGAGCTGCGCGGTCATCACTGCGGTCCATGCCTATCGTCGCGCCCGCATCCAAGTTGGCGATCCGGTCGCTGTACTTGGGACTGGAGGCATTGGCCAGCTTCTCATTCAGATACTGAAGCAGGCTGGGGCGCGCGTGGTTGGTTTGAGCCGCTCTCCCGGCAGCCTTCAACTCGCCCAGCAGTGCGGCGCGGATTTAGGTTTGATTTCCAGCCAACAAGAGACTTCGCAGCGGGTTCGCGAATTCTCCGGCGGAATGGGCGTAACTTGCGTTTTCGAGTGCGTTGGCAACGCCCGTTCGATGCAGCTTGCCGCCGAATGCACCACTGGGGGCGGGCAAATCATCGTGATCGGCGAGGAACCAGATTTTCCCGCCATCAACACCATCGAGATTGCCCAACGTGAGCTCGAGATCATCGGTTCGCGCAACGGCTCGAAGCAGGACGCCGCGGACGCGCTGTCGTGGATGGCGCAGGGCATCGTCAAACCGCCGATCGTGAAGCGAGTTTCCTTATCTCAAATCAACGAGGGGATGTTAGCAGTGCGTGAGGGAACGGCTCACGGTCGGGTGGTCGTCACGATCGCCGACTAGCGGCCTTTCCGTAAACTTTTTCTGATGAGGACCACAACTTGATCAGAACGGCGATGATTGGCTGCGGTGGAGCTGCATGGATCGGCCATCTCCCTTGGCTGTGGGAGAATCCCGATGTCGAGCTCGTCGCCACCTGCGCGGTGCATTCCGATCACGCTCAGCGCGCGGCAGAGCGGTGGGGAGCGAGCCGGTGGCACACGAATTTCGATGAGCTACTGGCCCGCGAGAAGCTCGATGCAGTGGTCATCGCCACACCTCCTCATACACACGCTCCCCTGGCGATGGCGGCCATCGAGCGTGGGCTTCACGTGCTGCTGGAAAAGCCAATGGCGACAAGTGTCGCTGAGTGCGATCGTTTGATCCAAGCGGCGAGCGATCGGAACGTCATACTGATGCTCGGCCATGAAAAGCGATTCAACCCGTCCTTTGAGAGAGTCAAAGAGATAATCGACAGCGGCCTCCTAGGTCAAGTATTTTACCTCGTGGTCCACTGGAGCGCTGCGGTCCGGCTTGATCCTGAAACGCTTTGTCCGCCGGATTACCGCGAAAGTTACTATTGGCGCTGGACCGACTCAGCGGCAGGCGGCGGCATTCTCGCAGATCATCTACCACACTACCTCGATCTCTGGCGCTGGTGGACCGGCGCGGAGTTGCAATCGATCGATGCCGAGATGCTCAATGTGCGGCGCGATTTGATTGAGGACCACGAATTAGGTGGCCCGAACGAAGATTTCAGCGTCGCACTGCTCAAGTTTAATAATGGGTGCGTGGGGATGTTCGAATCTGGGAACGCCGGCCGTGGTATATCTCCCTTGCTACATATCGGTTCAGCGACAGGCGAATGGTCGGAGTACGGGATGATTTACGGCACACGGGGCCATCTCGTCTTTGATGCGTTTCCTTGGGACTCGTCCGAGTTGCCCAGGATTATGGTCTACTCGTTAGAAGAGAAGCAGCCGGCTTACCGCGGCTGGTTTCAAGTCGAAATGCCCGATCCCTATCGATCGCCAGGCGGACCGAACTCTCCCAAATCGAACATCCATTATCATTTCAAGCGGCAAATGGATCATTTCATCGCCTGCATTCGCGACAAGCAATCGCCACGCATTGGCGGAATCGATGGCCGCGCCACAATTGCCGCTGTCGAAGCGGCATACCGTTCACTTCAAACGGGAGGGCGGGTGACAGTTGAGTAGCCTCACGTCGAGAATTCGGTCAATTCATTGACTCGAGGTAGTCCTTCTGCCACAGGAATTCGTTTGATTCGAAGAACGTCTCGGGAAGCACAAAGTCGGTGAGCTTTCGTAAAGCCCGATTAACGTGCTTCTGTCCATCGCGAAGGACGAATACGCTATGGCCAGGGAACAGCCTATCGATTTGAAGATCGGCAAGTTTGGGTAGGTCGCGCCGATAGTCCTCGAGACTAGAACCATCCGCGTTAATCAGACCAAGGAGGCCGCCATAGAAGATGACATCTCCGGTGAAGATGGCTCGCCGGCCTTCTGATTCCCAAAGAAGGCAAGTCGAGTCGCGTGTGTGCCCTTGCACAACGATCGTTCGGATTTCACTTCGTCCGATGGGAAATCGCTCGCCGTCGCCAAAGGTCACGTCAGGTGTGCAAGGTTGCGGATTGAGATCTTGGGGCCAGCGGCCGAACCTGAGGTTCTGCCAAATCGTGCGGTCCTCAGCGACGTTCTCCATCCAGTAGCGGCTCTCGGCCGGGACGTAAATCTTGGCGCCGGTTCGGCGCCTGAGCTCGGGAGCGCCCCCCCAATGACCAAGATGCGCGTGGGTAATGAAAATGTGGGTCAGGCTTTGGGGGTCAAAGCCAGCGCTATGAATATTCTCGATTATTTCGTCGACGCCCAATCCAATCCCCGAGTCGATCAATGCCAAGCCTTCGCCATGATTAATCAGGTAGCAATTGCAATCCAGCACGTGGCTAATACCGAACTGCTCTGAGCCGACGAGGTAAAGATCGCGAGTGATTTGCATGGCTATGCTAGACCACCTCCGGAACTCCATGGCGATAGATCTTGGCGATCTCGAAAATCCAACCGCTGGGTGACCGGAAGAAAGCGACTTTGCGATCGCCAAAACCTGCTGACACGTCAACCGGCTCGCGCACGACAATCGCACCGGCCTGTTGGAATCGCTCGACGTCCGTGTCGAAATCGTCGCTCAGATAAACCAAATGCGTTGGGCCAAACGGCAGCTCAATTCCTAGTTCCCGCTCGTAAACCATTCGCTCCGACAGGTGGAGGTACTTGTCTCCCATCTTCACTAGCGGGATGCGATACGAGGCCCCATCGATCACCAACGTTTCGTCCAGAAGGACCGTATTACCAATAGCTCGGTGGAACCGGAGTTCCTCTTCAAGGTCCGGCACCTTAATGCCAATCGTCCAGAGGCCCTGAAGCATAAGATCCGCCGCAAGAAAGTTGACCAACTATCCGCTCAATACAACGCGAAAAAGTGATTTTAAGTGCTAAAAAGCATTTCTGCAACCCATTCAAGTTGCGTGAAACCTCCCCCTAGAGCGTTTTTGAGATTGCTGTAGCGTTGGTTTGGAGTGTTTGCTATAGGAGCGTTTTCTGCCGTTTTGATCAAGGAGGATCGGGAGATGCGTGCCTATTCCGAAGATTTGCGGCATCGGGTGGTGCAAGCGTGTGACGAAGGCTTGTTGACGCGGCAGGAGATAGCGGACCAGTTTCATATCAGCACCGCGTGGATTCGTCGTTTATTGCAGCGGCGTCGCGAATCAGGATCGATCTCCGCGTTGCCCGGAGGCCGAGGGCCAAAACCGAAATTGACCGAAGCTCAATTGAGGCGACTGTCGAAGCTGGTCGAAAAGCAACCTGATTCGACGCTCGCGGAGTTGAGAAAACGTGCGCGGCTTTCCTGTTGCCTGAGTACGGTTCATCGGGCCTTGAAATCGCTGGGTTTAAGTTTCAAAAAAAGTCGCTACGAGCTAGTGAACAAGACCGTGAAGATGTACAGCAAGCACGCAAGTCCTGGCCTTATCGCTTAGCGCGAAGAAACAAGCGGCGTCTGTTCTACTTGGACGAGAGCGGAGCGCAAACGAACCTGACGCGCCGCTACGGACCCCAAGGAGAGCGACTCGTCGCTGCAGCGCCGGCTGGCAGTTGGTCGTCACTCACCATGATCTGTGCCATCTTGATCGACAAAGTCGTGGCGCCCATGGTGACTGCCGGCCCCATGAACCAGCTTGTCTTTCCAAGGCTATGTGGACTGGCTCCTCGTGCCGGAACTGCGGCCGGGAGACACCGTCGTTATGGATAATTTATCGAGCCACAAATCTGCGTCGATTGCCAAATCCATTGCGGCCACAGGCGCCAAGCTCTTGTACCTACCGCCCAATTCTCCCGATCTGAATCCGATTGAGCACATGTGGTCGAAAGTCAAAGCAAGCCCGCGGGCCGATGCTAAACGCACCAAGCGAACCCTCACCACGGCAATCGGCAAGGCGCTTCAAACTATCACCCCAGACGACTGCCACGGCTTTTTTCAATCCGCAGGCGTCTACGCTACAGCAACCTAAAAACTGCTCTAGAGCAAAATACTTTTACCCGCGCACGCTCGCATGACGATCCGTTTGGAGTTCATCGAGGTTCTGATAGCATCCGCTCTGGCGACATGACCTCGGAATTAGTTAATTTGCTCTAAACAACCGTCATAACCATTTTCTGTTTGGCAAAACGCGGAAGTCATTGCGGCAAGAGAGCTTAGCGATTCCGAGTCCCGTTCGGTGGGGGGCGAGCGGAACCAACGGGTTTACGAACCGTCTGTTAACGGAGCTCGGCATCAAACCGCCTTCCAAGGCGACGGCCCAGAACATTCTCCGAGGCGCCGAGTTCGATCCGGGGCCAAAGCGAGGCTCTGGATTACGGAAAGAATTCCGGAAAATGCACGCCGAGTCGCTGCGGCAGTGTGACTTCTTGTCGAAGCGTGTCGTCACTCGACTCGGCATGCGGCGAATGTTCGCAATTGCGTTCATCAATGTTGCTAGGGAGCATGTCCAACGTGACCAACAAGGAAGTGCTTCAATGTGGCCGCGGCTAATTGGCCGCGGAAGGACCACGACGAAAGTAGGCCGGGGACGTTTTCGATACGCTTCAATGTGGCCGCGGCTAATTGGCCGCGGAAGGCGAATTGTCGAGTTGACTTTTCGCAACAGCCATGGGGCTTCAATGTGGCCGCGGCTAATTGGCCGCGGAAGGTGGCCGAGAATCTGGGAGAAGACGCGGCACTGTCCGGCTTCAATGTGGCCGCGGCTAATTGGCCGCGGAAGGCCGGCCTGGATTGCCTCCCAGGTCAGACCGAACTCTTGCTTCAATGTGGCCGCGGCTAATTGGCCGCGGAAGGATCGCCTCGGCCTCCCCCTTGCCGATCCGCAACGACTCGCTTCAATGTGGCCGCGGCTAATTGGCCGCGGAAGGTCGTTGCCGTGTGGTGCATCGCCAATTGTAAGAATGGCTTCAATGTGGCCGCGGCTAATTGGCCGCGGAAGGAATCTGCATCGACGGGCTTCTGAGAAAGTTGGTAGCGCTTCAATGTGGCCGCGGCTAATTGGCCGCGGAAGGCACGCCGGACCAAGGCAAGTTCGTGAAGCTGCTCCGCGCTTCAATGTGGCCGCGGCTAATTGGCCGCGGAAGGGGGATTCAATTGCTCAACGCCAAGGCGGCCGACGCGCTTCAATGTGGCCGCGGCTAATTGGCCGCGGAAGGTGCGAGGGGTCAGGGGCGAGGGGCGAGGGAGCTTCAATGTGGCCGCGGCTAATTGGCCGCGGAAGGCGATGCGTCGCCGGCGGAGGTGATTCAAGCCGCGGAGCTTCAATGTGGCCGCGGCTAATTGGCCGCGGAAGGTCGGCGTCGATCGTCCAGGGTCATCGTCACTACACCAGCTTCAATGTGGCCGCGGCTAATTGGCCGCGGAAGGCGCCATCGAACAAATACAACTGTTTATGCTCGGAGCGCTTCAATGTGGCCGCGGCTAATTGGCCGCGGAAGGCACGAGCGTCTTGCCGCCCTGCACGCAGCCAAGCGGCTTCAATGTGGCCGCGGCTAATTGGCCGCGGAAGGTTTTTCTGCAACTGCTTCAGCGATTGTGGCATCCGGCTTCAATGTGGCCGCGGCTAATTGGCCGCGGAAGGAACGCCAATCTTGGAAGGTATATGAGAGGTAGTGAGCTTCAATGTGGCCGCGGCTAATTGGCCGCGGAAGGCTGCGTAGGGATATGATCGCCAAGTGGCGATCAGAGCTTCAATGTGGCCGCGGCTAATTGGCCGCGGAAGGTTGCAACTGGTAATATTGAGTGTCCTAAATGTGGTCGCTTCAATGTGGCCGCGGCTAATTGGCCGCGGAAGGGGCTTAATACCCTCACGAAGGGGTCTAGCTTTGACGCGCTTCAATGTGGCCGCGGCTAATTGGCCGCGGAAGGCAGCAGCGGCTCCGCGCTCAGGAACAAACACGGAGAGCTTCAATGTGGCCGCGGCTAATTGGCCGCGGAAGGACCTGGCCCTCGACGAGGAGCGCAAGGCTCACGACCGCGCTTCAATGTGGCCGCGGCTAATTGGCCGCGGAAGGGGCATCGCCGGCGAGCAGCACCTGCCGGAAGAGCCGCTTCAATGTGGCCGCGGCTAATTGGCCGCGGAAGGGTAAAGACCCACTTGTTCTCATCCTTGAAGTATTGTAGCTTCAATGTGGCCGCGGCTAATTGGCCGCGGAAGGGTGATGTTGTCAAGGTGGGGTATACGCTTAGTATAGCTTCAATGTGGCCGCGGCTAATTGGCCGCGGAAGGGGATTGAATTCTTTACTTCATTGATCGCGGCCTTGGGCTTCAATGTGGCCGCGGCTAATTGGCCGCGGAAGGCGCGCGAGCCGCTGCGGTTTCGGGGGGCGTTGTCATGCTTCAATGTGGCCGCGGCTAATTGGCCGCGGAAGGTGCCCGTGCTCGTGACGCGGATCTTGCGCGAACCAGCTTCAATGTGGCCGCGGCTAATTGGCCGCGGAAGGCGGGCGATGGTTCATTTTTTTCACTACGCTACGGAGGAGCTTCAATGTGGCCGCGGCTAATTGGCCGCGGAAGGGAAGAAACCTATTGCACCCGACGAAAAGATAGTATAGCTTCAATGTGGCCGCGGCTAATTGGCCGCGGAAGGCGGCGATTAGCTCGCGGCGCGGCTGGCAGCCATGCGCTTCAATGTGGCCGCGGCTAATTGGCCGCGGAAGGGGCGACAAAATCGGATTCCTAACGCGAGAAGCATTTGCTTCAATGTGGCCGCGGCTAATTGGCCGCGGAAGGTGCCTTTTGACCCACCAGAGATTGGTCATAGAGCCGTGCTTCAATGTGGCCGCGGCTAATTGGCCGCGGAAGGCACTACACCGTTTTCCTCCCACATCCGTCAACCTCAAGCTTCAATGTGGCCGCGGCTAATTGGCCGCGGAAGGCGCCAGCGGGGCTTTGTGGGCCTCTACGGCCGCCAAGCTTCAATGTGGCCGCGGCTAATTGGCCGCGGAAGGCCTGGAGTTCCCTCACGTAGAGACCTAGCTCCCTAACGCTTCAATGTGGCCGCGGCTAATTGGCCGCGGAAGGAAGTCCACCACCGTACAGCTAAGACCGGGTCAGGATGCTTCAATGTGGCCGCGGCTAATTGGCCGCGGAAGGTCGTAGGGCAGGCCCAGCACGGCACAAGCGTTGTCGCTTCAATGTGGCCGCGGCTAATTGGCCGCGGAAGGCGATCGGTACGGCGTGACCCAACAGGCCGAGCAGTAGCTTCAATGTGGCCGCGGCTAATTGGCCGCGGAAGGAGGCCAACGCTCGCGCGATTCAGATTTTAGAGGCGGCTTCAATGTGGCCGCGGCTAATTGGCCGCGGAAGGAAGGCTCACAAGTTCATGATCCTCGAAGACGGCGCGCTTCAATGTGGCCGCGGCTAATTGGCCGCGGAAGGCGGTGCCCCATCACTTCGACGTTGGCCCACGTATCGCTTCAATGTGGCCGCGGCTAATTGGCCGCGGAAGGGCGGAATTCTCGCCAGCGGTTTGCGCTCCACAAGCAAGCTTCAATGTGGCCGCGGCTAATTGGCCGCGGAAGGTGGTCCACAGCCGCTTACCGAACATACCTAAACCACCGCTTCAATGTGGCCGCGGCTAATTGGCCGCGGAAGGTTTCGTTGTATCGAACGACGGAGACTCGGGAACGAATGCTTCAATGTGGCCGCGGCTAATTGGCCGCGGAAGGGACGTGGCAAAGTCGATCTTAGTTGCGATACCATTGGGCTTCAATGTGGCCGCGGCTAATTGGCCGCGGAAGGGACTGAGCCGCTGGCAGCTGTGATGACTTCGGATTGGCTTCAATGTGGCCGCGGCTAATTGGCCGCGGAAGGGATATGAGGTGCTGTGGCTTGCCTCGGCCAGCGTGGCGCTTCAATGTGGCCGCGGCTAATTGGCCGCGGAAGGGTGCAGTATCAATAGCTTCTAACAGTCTAAGTCTAGCTTCAATGTGGCCGCGGCTAATTGGCCGCGGAAGGGTAACGATTGGCCCCAAACCAAAAACGTGACGGCGCTTCAATGTGGCCGCGGCTAATTGGCCGCGGAAGGTAGGCGTACAATTTCACAATGCTATGTGGCACGCTGCTTCAATGTGGCCGCGGCTAATTGGCCGCGGAAGGGGCCAGTGCGCTCGGGCGTCCTGGCCCGGCCGCCACGCTTCAATGTGGCCGCGGCTAATTGGCCGCGGAAGGGAGCTTCACTTCGGTTCCGTCCGCGCACTCAGCGCGGGGCTTCAATGTGGCCGCGGCTAATTGGCCGCGGAAGGATTTTTTTCCTCCCCCCTTGACTGACGATATACCGGCTTCAATGTGGCCGCGGCTAATTGGCCGCGGAAGGCCGCAAGACCGACCTAGAAGTGCGAATCGGCGTACCGCTTCAATGTGGCCGCGGCTAATTGGCCGCGGAAGGACGGCACGGCCCCCCCCGCAGCCACCGCCGGTACGAGCTTCAATGTGGCCTAGCCTTGCGTCGTGAAAGCCTACAATACTGTGAAAACCCGCAGCCACCGCCGGTACGAGCTTCAATGTGGCCGCGGCTAATTGGCCGCGGAAGGTCACGACCGCAACTGCGACAAGCTCGCCAGCGAGATGCTTCAATGTGGCCGCGGCTAATTGGCCGCGGAAGGCCAGTCGTGGCCAGACCCCAGTTGACGAATGAAACGCTTCAATGTGGCCGCGGCTAATTGGCCGCGGAAGGTTATTACAGGCTATGGCTCATTTCTGTTCGCGTGAGGCTTCAATGTGGCCGCGGCTAATTGGCCGCGGAAGGGGCAACTGCGGCACCGGCGACGCCTGGGTCGGCTGTTGCTTCAATGTGGCCGCGGCTAATTGGCCGCGGAAGGCAGCGTGCGACCGCCTTCAATGTCGAGGAGGTTTCGGCTTCAATGTGGCCGCGGCTAATTGGCCGCGGAAGGGAAATCAACTCCATCGGTGAAGTCGGTCTTCACGTAAGCTTCAATGTGGCCGCGGCTAATTGGCCGCGGAAGGTCGGCATCAAGACGACGCTGATTGCGACTCCCGAGGGCTTCAATGTGGCCGCGGCTAATTGGCCGCGGAAGGCGACACCTACCTACTCGGCTACGACAATCAAGACGGGAGCTTCAATGTGGCCGCGGCTAATTGGCCGCGGAAGGCCGAATGCGCAGGAGAGCTAACGATGCGTGAACTAGCTTCAATGTGGCCGCGGCTAATTGGCCGCGGAAGGCAAGGGCTGTGTAGAGCGTGCCATGCGAGAAAAACCAGCTTCAATGTGGCCGCGGCTAATTGGCCGCGGAAGGGCCACCGGCGTCCCGCTCGCTTCTTGCAGCGGAAAATGCTTCAATGTGGCCGCGGCTAATTGGCCGCGGAAGGGCCGCTCCAATCGGCGGCAAGACTTGCTTGTGCGCGGCTTCAATGTGGCCGCGGCTAATTGGCCGCGGAAGGCGTGACTCGCAATGAAACCTACGAGGCCGAAGTCGGCTTCAATGTGGCCGCGGCTAATTGGCCGCGGAAGGTCGGTCAGTACGTTTCCACTGGCGGCCGCGGCGATCGCTTCAATGTGGCCGCGGCTAATTGGCCGCGGAAGGACAATCGTTCCAACGATGATGTCTGCCTTATGCTCGCTTCAATGTGGCCGCGGCTAATTGGCCGCGGAAGGCTGCATGTCGTAGTTGAGATAGGTCGTGTAGGTGCCTTGCTTCAATGTGGCCGCGGCTAATTGGCCGCGGAAGGCCGGAGTGCCGTTGAGTTCAAACCACTCGATTGATCGCTTCAATGTGGCCGCGGCTAATTGGCCGCGGAAGGCGCGCATCGAGGCGTGGTGCGATGCCCCGGCAGGATGCTTCAATGTGGCCGCGGCTAATTGGCCGCGGAAGGGACGTGGGCGAAGGTTGCGCCGTGCGGACAGCTAGAGGCTTCAATGTGGCCGCGGCTAATTGGCCGCGGAAGGATACTGGGGCAATACCGGGCCTGGAAATATTTTGGGCTTCAATGTGGCCGCGGCTAATTGGCCGCGGAAGGGTCGAGGGTGCTGGAGGCGTGCTGCAAGTCGATTTGCTTCAATGTGGCCGCGGCTAATTGGCCGCGGAAGGGGGCGTCGAGACAAAGGCGGCAAGGCGACAGCGCCGGCTTCAATGTGGCCGCGGCTAATTGGCCGCGGAAGGGAATCTTTTGAGCGATTCGATCCTGTTGTTCACGATGCTTCAATGTGGCCGCGGCTAATTGGCCGCGGAAGGGCCCTTGATGGGCGTGGGGTATCTTCCCGCGGCGGCGCTTCAATGTGGCCGCGGCTAATTGGCCGCGGAAGGACCGCTGCGCCGGCATAACGATACTTGCGAGTCTCGGGCTTCAATGTGGCCGCGGCTAATTGGCCGCGGAAGGACCAAGAGTGGCGACAACAAGCCGATGGACGTAATCGGCTTCAATGTGGCCGCGGCTAATTGGCCGCGGAAGGTCAAAGAGGGACGAATAACCGCCCCGCCTGGTGAATGCTTCAATGTGGCCGCGGCTAATTGGCCGCGGAAGGCCGGCGTCCCAAGGCGGCAAGGCCGAACCCGCCAAAGCTTCAATGTGGCCGCGGCTAATTGGCCGCGGAAGGCAGTACCCCGAAGTGGTATTACGATTCTTATAACTCGCTTCAATGTGGCCGCGGCTAATTGGCCGCGGAAGGGATTGCCGACGGCGCGACGGTCGTGGAGACCTACGCGGCTTCAATGTGGCCGCGGCTAATTGGCCGCGGAAGGGCGACTATGGCCGCGCCGACCGCGTCGGTGGCGAATTGCTTCAATGTGGCCGCGGCTAATTGGCCGCGGAAGGACGCCGCTGCAACCGCTAAGCGCCACGGAGATTCACGCTTCAATGTGGCCGCGGCTAATTGGCCGCGGAAGGGGTCCGGCCGATCATCTACAAGCGGACGGTGGACGGGCTTCAATGTGGCCGCGGCTAATTGGCCGCGGAAGGCACGACGGTTTCGCCAGCAGGACCGCCATTGACCCGGCTTCAATGTGGCCGCGGCTAATTGGCCGCGGAAGGGCCACGGGCTTTTCTGAGCCATTTCCGCGTCCTCCTGCTTCAATGTGGCCGCGGCTAATTGGCCGCGGAAGGGCAGCCGGTGGGCAAAAGACCCGAGCGGCATGATCGAGCTTCAATGTGGCCGCGGCTAATTGGCCGCGGAAGGCACGGCGATTTCCACGGCGAGAGGCCCAAGACCGCGGCTTCAATGTGGCCGCGGCTAATTGGCCGCGGAAGGCTGGCGAGCCGTCGTCAATCCAAAATCGTTGCATCGGGCTTCAATGTGGCCGCGGCTAATTGGCCGCGGAAGGCCCCAGCCCCTCCGTCCCCGGTCCCCCGCTGGCGCGCAGCTTCAATGTGGCCGCGGCTAATTGGCCGCGGAAGGCTTCCCTTCCACCGTCTCGATGCGGGGCTGGTAATAGCTTCAATGTGGCCGCGGCTAATTGGCCGCGGAAGGAGCCCCCAGCCCCTAGCCCCTCCCGCGTCAATGCCGCTTCAATGTGGCCGCGGCTAATTGGCCGCGGAAGGGCGGCGTCTCTCGCTACGGCGACGACCGTTGCCGAGCTTCAATGTGGCCGCGGCTAATTGGCCGCGGAAGGTCGTCGAAGGCCAGCCGGAGATTCGGCTGCAACTCGCTTCAATGTGGCCGCGGCTAATTGGCCGCGGAAGGGGGATGCACCGTGCGGCCCCCTTTTTTTCGAGGCAACGCTTCAATGTGGCCGCGGCTAATTGGCCGCGGAAGGCGGCTGCCACTGGAACGCGGCGGCTGATTCATAGTTCGGCTTCAATGTGGCCGCGGCTAATTGGCCGCGGAAGGCCCGCCCTATGCTCAACCGCTCATTCAGCTTTTCTCGCTTCAATGTGGCCGCGGCTAATTGGCCGCGGAAGGGCGAGCAAGTCGGCGTCATCGTGCGAACGCACGGGCTTCAATGTGGCCGCGGCTAATTGGCCGCGGAAGGAAGAACAGCCTCTGGGACGCTTTCCTGACGCGAAGAGCTTCAATGTGGCCGCGGCTAATTGGCCGCGGAAGGGCCAGCACGCGAACGACGGCGGTGACTGGTGGCACGGCTTCAATGTGGCCGCGGCTAATTGGCCGCGGAAGGTGCGACCACGAGGGACAGGGCTAAACAGATTCGACCGCTTCAATGTGGCCGCGGCTAATTGGCCGCGGAAGGGCATTTGCGCCTTGCCCTTGTACGGCACCAGGTGCGGCTTCAATGTGGCCGCGGCTAATTGGCCGCGGAAGGCTGGTGGTTGTGGTGGCCCTCGGATGCGGAAGTCGCGAGCTTCAATGTGGCCGCGGCTAATTGGCCGCGGAAGGTGGGGCCGCTGCATCCTGTCGCTGGGGGAGTCGCTGGCTTCAATGTGGCCGCGGCTAATTGGCCGCGGAAGGCGCGCTTCGCGTCGAATGATCGCTGGCAGCGTGCCGGCTTCAATGTGGCCGCGGCTAATTGGCCGCGGAAGGACTGTCTATTGAAATCGAATTGGCCGTATACATCCTGCTTCAATGTGGCCGCGGCTAATTGGCCGCGGAAGGCGGAAGTCGATAAGTCGGAGCGGTCGATTCGTAGCGCTTCAATGTGGCCGCGGCTAATTGGCCGCGGAAGGATGACCAACTCCACGCTGGTCCAGATCATCGTCCGGCTTCAATGTGGCCGCGGCTAATTGGCCGCGGAAGGGCCTGCTGCCACCAGTGATCGTCACACCATAAAAATGGCTTCAATGTGGCCGCGGCTAATTGGCCGCGGAAGGGCCGGGGGCTGGCCTGGTTCCAACCCTTTTCATTAGGCTTCAATGTGGCCGCGGCTAATTGGCCGCGGAAGGTACGCGACGGCACCCCCGTTGAACTGGTCGTTACGCTTCAATGTGGCCGCGGCTAATTGGCCGCGGAAGGGTGGTGCCCGCAGGAATGGACAAGCAGGACGGGGACGCTTCAATGTGGCCGCGGCTAATTGGCCGCGGAAGGTTGGAACCGAAGTCCCTTACTCGATCGATCACGACCGCTTCAATGTGGCCGCGGCTAATTGGCCGCGGAAGGGCTGCTCTACGTCGGCTCGCCTGGACCAGGCGGGAAGCTTCAATGTGGCCGCGGCTAATTGGCCGCGGAAGGGCAACGCCGTACTTCCACTCGAGCTGGGGCAGGCCGGCTTCAATGTGGCCGCGGCTAATTGGCCGCGGAAGGGGTGTCAATACGATCGTCAGCAGCGGCACGCACGGGGCTTCAATGTGGCCGCGGCTAATTGGCCGCGGAAGGCCGCTACTGGGCACCTACGTTAGTAGCATCGGGAAGCTTCAATGTGGCCGCGGCTAATTGGCCGCGGAAGGTCGAGGACTTTGAGCTGGTGATCGACAACCAGATCCGCTTCAATGTGGCCGCGGCTAATTGGCCGCGGAAGGGTCGTTGACCATTACATCGTCAGCACCACGATTAAAGCTTCAATGTGGCCGCGGCTAATTGGCCGCGGAAGGCGCAACAATCGAGGACGGACACGACTGGAATGAGGGCGCTTCAATGTGGCCGCGGCTAATTGGCCGCGGAAGGCTGCATCTGCTGCAACACCTGCGGGTACTTGTCCGCGTGCTTCAATGTGGCCGCGGCTAATTGGCCGCGGAAGGGGCTTTAGTCACAGGTGCAAACTCCGAAGATATAGGGCTTCAATGTGGCCGCGGCTAATTGGCCGCGGAAGGCGCTGACTGAATCGGCGAACCAAGCCTTGCTCGCCAAGCTTCAATGTGGCCGCGGCTAATTGGCCGCGGAAGGCGCGCCACGGCCGCACGTCGAAGGCTATGAGAACCACGCTTCAATGTGGCCGCGGCTAATTGGCCGCGGAAGGCTTAGCGTGTCGCGAGTGTAATCAAAAGCGCGGCGAGCTTCAATGTGGCCGCGGCTAATTGGCCGCGGAAGGAAGCCAATCACCGCCGGGATGCGCAGCGTGTCGGGCTTCAATGTGGCCGCGGCTAATTGGCCGCGGAAGGGCCGCCGAATATCCAGTCGCGGTCCTGCACGACACAGCTTCAATGTGGCCGCGGCTAATTGGCCGCGGAAGGCGGGGGCGCGGCCCTGGTTCCAACACTTTTCAATAGGCTTCAATGTGGCCGCGGCTAATTGGCCGCGGAAGGCGCTACGGCGAGGTGTGGCCTTGCCCGACATTGAGCGGCTTCAATGTGGCCGCGGCTAATTGGCCGCGGAAGGCCCGTTCATCACCTTGCGGTTGAACGCGCTGTGTACCTGCTTCAATGTGGCCGCGGCTAATTGGCCGCGGAAGGCCCCAAGATTAACCGGGATAATCCAGCACAAGTCTAGCTTCAATGTGGCCGCGGCTAATTGGCCGCGGAAGGTTTTCATTTGGCACCCCGCTATTGCATCTCCGCGGCGCTTCAATGTGGCCGCGGCTAATTGGCCGCGGAAGGCATTTGACAGCGATAATACAGCCACGGATTTATCTGCTTCAATGTGGCCGCGGCTAATTGGCCGCGGAAGGGACTCTGACGTTGACGTTGACGTTGACCACTAGTTTCGCTTCAATGTGGCCGCGGCTAATTGGCCGCGGAAGGGACAAACACCCGGTAGCCGGCAGCCGTGAGGGCGTTGCTTCAATGTGGCCGCGGCTAATTGGCCGCGGAAGGGGTGGTCAACGTGAACGTCCAAGTCAAAGTCCACCATGCTTCAATGTGGCCGCGGCTAATTGGCCGCGGAAGGTCTTTTTTGCGCGTCCCCATCGCCAGCCTGATCGTACGCTTCAATGTGGCCGCGGCTAATTGGCCGCGGAAGGAGCCAATCGCCGTAAACGGGGAATCCTCTGGATTGAGCTTCAATGTGGCCGCGGCTAATTGGCCGCGGAAGGTGCGTCGGCTCGCCGAACGGGTCGCGGCAGGCGAGGCTTCAATGTGGCCGCGGCTAATTGGCCGCGGAAGGCACAGCTTGCTGCTGGTAGTAAACCGGCTGCTGCTGGCTTCAATGTGGCCGCGGCTAATTGGCCGCGGAAGGCCGTCCAATCTCCACCCTCAAGAGAATCCTTCGTCGGCTTCAATGTGGCCGCGGCTAATTGGCCGCGGAAGGCAGAGTCGCCGTGTCGCGAACAGACGGCAGAAGATCGCTTCAATGTGGCCGCGGCTAATTGGCCGCGGAAGGGAACGTCGCCAGAACCTTGTCTGCCTCCGCGTCGGTCGCTTCAATGTGGCCGCGGCTAATTGGCCGCGGAAGGCGCCCGTGCAAATGCTCGCGCACTCGTCACAGTTCGGCTTCAATGTGGCCGCGGCTAATTGGCCGCGGAAGGTCGCTGCTTTTGCACGATCACGGCTTGCTGCTGGTAGGCTTCAATGTGGCCGCGGCTAATTGGCCGCGGAAGGGTCAAACTTCACACCGGCAGTTTAGCACGTATGCTGCTTCAATGTGGCCGCGGCTAATTGGCCGCGGAAGGCGAATGGCCGTGTGTGTTAGGGCCGATTCAATACCAGCTTCAATGTGGCCGCGGCTAATTGGCCGCGGAAGGACCATGTTCCCGAGGTCAACAAAATGCGTCCGATCACGCTTCAATGTGGCCGCGGCTAATTGGCCGCGGAAGGCCACAAACATCGAGGATCACATGCTCTTTAAAAGCGCTTCAATGTGGCCGCGGCTAATTGGCCGCGGAAGGTGGATCAACTGGGCCGAAGCGGCGTGGCTGGACATCGCTTCAATGTGGCCGCGGCTAATTGGCCGCGGAAGGATGGGGGATCTTCTCGGCATGACACGGCTCCCTGAGCTTCAATGTGGCCGCGGCTAATTGGCCGCGGAAGGCGGTGAAGCACGAGCTGGTTGCATCGTCGGAGAAACGCTTCAATGTGGCCGCGGCTAATTGGCCGCGGAAGGTCCCACTAATCAACGCGCTCGGAAGTCCATTCATCGGCTTCAATGTGGCCGCGGCTAATTGGCCGCGGAAGGCCATAAGCAGAATCCCAGAAGATCATGATTGCGACGCTTCAATGTGGCCGCGGCTAATTGGCCGCGGAAGGGCTAAACGGCGACGCGACACCAGCGATGGTGCTGCAGCTTCAATGTGGCCGCGGCTAATTGGCCGCGGAAGGCACTGTCTCCTTCAACGGAAGCGACGCATGGGCTTCAGGCTTCAATGTGGCCGCGGCTAATTGGCCGCGGAAGGCGGGCGGCGAGCGGGTGGCAGGCGAGCGCCGCGCCGCTTCAATGTGGCCGCGGCTAATTGGCCGCGGAAGGGTGGGGAACGCTGACCGACGCACAAAGAAATAGCTGGCTTCAATGTGGCCGCGGCTAATTGGCCGCGGAAGGTCGCCCGTGCAGAATGAGTCGTGCGTCAGGCCGCACCGCTTCAATGTGGCCGCGGCTAATTGGCCGCGGAAGGCAGCTATACAGGCAATGGGCCGTGCTGCAACAAACCAGCTTCAATGTGGCCGCGGCTAATTGGCCGCGGAAGGCGGGCCTTGCATGGGCGACTCAAAATCACTCCACGTGCTTCAATGTGGCCGCGGCTAATTGGCCGCGGAAGGGTCGCGCCGCCAGCGCCGCCGCAAAAGATGCTCGTGGCTTCAATGTGGCCGCGGCTAATTGGCCGCGGAAGGGAATGCTCTCGAAGCTACAAGCGTCCGCGTGTTAGGCTTCAATGTGGCCGCGGCTAATTGGCCGCGGAAGGGTGTTCAATCGTAGCGATCCCAATTTCCCGTATCACGCTTCAATGTGGCCGCGGCTAATTGGCCGCGGAAGGCGCTTTGGCAACTGCGGCGCGCCACCGACGCGGTGGAGCTTCAATGTGGCCGCGGCTAATTGGCCGCGGAAGGGACCACGTTGTTGCCGCCCGCCGACCTGGTGCGGTGGGCTTCAATGTGGCCGCGGCTAATTGGCCGCGGAAGGCCCGGAACTATTTTCCTGAAAATGGCTCCAAACAGAAGCTTCAATGTGGCCGCGGCTAATTGGCCGCGGAAGGATCGCACGGGTAGCGGAGCTCTCCGAACCTCGACTTGCTTCAATGTGGCCGCGGCTAATTGGCCGCGGAAGGCTACCCGGCCGCCGCGATGATCAAAGTCAACAGCTACGCTTCAATGTGGCCGCGGCTAATTGGCCGCGGAAGGCACGCCGCTCGTCCCGGTGTCATCAAGAATCGCATCGCTTCAATGTGGCCGCGGCTAATTGGCCGCGGAAGGGACCGCGCCCGCCCCGCCCGCGAGCACGCCGCAGTACGCTTCAATGTGGCCGCGGCTAATTGGCCGCGGAAGGTCGGACGATTGAGGATTCCCTGTCGGGCGTTGTCTGGCTTCAATGTGGCCGCGGCTAATTGGCCGCGGAAGGGCCGCCGCCGAGCAATTGGAGGAACCAACCCGTGTTGCTTCAATGTGGCCGCGGCTAATTGGCCGCGGAAGGCCGTCTTGATTGTCGTAGCCGAGCAGGTAGGCGTCGCGCTTCAATGTGGCCGCGGCTAATTGGCCGCGGAAGGCGTTCTATCAAGAATGGGGGGGGGACCCGAATGATTGCTTCAATGTGGCCGCGGCTAATTGGCCGCGGAAGGGCTACTGCCACCAATGATCGTCACACCATAACAATGGGCTTCAATGTGGCCGCGGCTAATTGGCCGCGGAAGGCGATTTCAGCCTTGCACGAGCGGCTCGATACTCGCGAGCTTCAATGTGGCCGCGGCTAATTGGCCGCGGAAGGGGCCGCAAGGTAGACGTGCTGCCATTCGGCCTTATAGCTTCAATGTGGCCGCGGCTAATTGGCCGCGGAAGGGGGCCGCTTTGGCATCACCTTGTCGAGCAACCTCCGGCTTCAATGTGGCCGCGGCTAATTGGCCGCGGAAGGGTCGTTCGACCTGGGCGGACTGTGGAACGACCTGCAGGCTTCAATGTGGCCGCGGCTAATTGGCCGCGGAAGGTAGCTGCTGCCGCAGTCGGTCCCACGGAAAATGAGCGCTTCAATGTGGCCGCGGCTAATTGGCCGCGGAAGGGTCGGCGACAACGTAACCCTTCCTCGCTTGCTGGCCGCTTCAATGTGGCCGCGGCTAATTGGCCGCGGAAGGCCGAATACGTCAAGGGCGAGTGTGAGAAGGCCAAACAGCTTCAATGTGGCCGCGGCTAATTGGCCGCGGAAGGATGATCCTAAATTCCCTCCAAGCGTTTGAGCTCCAGCTTCAATGTGGCCGCGGCTAATTGGCCGCGGAAGGGTAGGCCGGCCCAAGACTGCGGAGTCACCTCCAGCAAGGCTTCAATGTGGCCGCGGCTAATTGGCCGCGGAAGGTCAGAGTCGCAGTCTCGAGAGAAGATGCTCGTCGGTCGCTTCAATGTGGCCGCGGCTAATTGGCCGCGGAAGGAAAGCAGACAACAGAACAGCTGCTCAGCTGTACAGAGCTTCAATGTGGCCGCGGCTAATTGGCCGCGGAAGGCTGTACACCGCAGTCTTGCTTGTTTGTGCGCAAAAGTGCTTCAATGTGGCCGCGGCTAATTGGCCGCGGAAGGCAGCTGCTCAGCTGTACAGACAATGGGCCGTACTGGCTTCAATGTGGCCGCGGCTAATTGGCCGCGGAAGGCTGTAATCGCAGGGCCCCC
>JBBDYG010000113.1:0-13073 GCA_040901765.1 Pirellulales bacterium | reverse complement strand
TCCTTTCACCAATACCAGTTATCAAAACTGTTGCATTTGAAGTTTGACATCACCTCGCTAATAGCAAGTGAAAAACACGCCAAATGATTTCTGAACATTAGCGCTTATTAGCGTCAATCAGCGGTTCACGCTTTCTTTAATGCGCCTTCAATCAACAGCCGAACTTTCTCGGCTGCTGTCGCTGCGACGGCGATTACATCTTCGGCAGTGGTCACGCCAATGCTGTCGGGCGAACAGACGTTGGTGATCGTCGAAATCCCCAGCACCCGCAAGCCCCCATGTCGGGCGGCGATCACCTCGGGCACTGTGGACATGCCAACCGCGTCGCCGCCGAGTTGCCGGGCTAGGCGATATTCGGCACGCGTCTCGTAGGTCGGTCCTAACATGCCGACGTACACGCCACGGTGGCATGTGAAGTCATTCCGCCGCGCAACGGAAAGTGCCGTGAAGACTAACTTCGGGTTGTAAGGGGCGGACATATCCGGAAATCGCGGCCCCAACTCATCGTCATTCACACCGACGAGCGGATTGCGGAACATCAAGTTCACGTGATCGTCGATCACCATCACGTCGCCGCGCTCGTAGCCGGGGTTCAGCCCCCCAGCCGCGTTGGTTAGCACCAGCGTCTCAATCCCCAGCCGCTGCATCACCCGCACGGGAAACGCCACCTGCTGCGCCGAGTAACCTTCGTACAAATGAAACCGCCCCTGCATCGCGACCACCGGCACTCCGAGCCAGTTTCCGCATACGAGTCGCCCGCGATGGCCGACGGCGGTGGAGCGCGGGAAGTGGGGCAGTTCGCTGTAGGCAAACTCCGCTTCGCATTCGATGCGATCGGCAAGCTCCCCGAGGCCCGAACCTAAAACTAGCCCCACACGAGGTCGCGTTGGCCATTTCTTCGCGATGACGCTGGCCGCTTCGTTCACTCGTGAGTGTAGGTCGTGCATGTTTCCGAAGGCGAGTGCTTGGTGCCGACTAAGTACGACGAGCGGAGATTCGGCGGGGCAGCAGACTCCCAAACGGCGACTTTGATGATAGTGATGCTTCAGGCAGGCGCGGCTTGCCATCTGCGGCTATCCGCTACTGCACACAAAACCGGGGTAGCTTGCCCCTCACAAGTCGTGGTTGCCCTTCCCCCCAAAACTTGGCCAAGTTGGCCAACCTCCTAGAAATTAAGGCTGGAATGCACGTCCCGTCTGGCCAACTTGGCCAAGAACTCGAAGCCCAATTCTAACGACTGACCCAATGTTTCTGTCCACGCGCCCTCTAGCGCAACCCCGCCTTCGTTGTGCGCGTGTCTCCCGACCCCGCACAGGAAGTAATTACTTCTGGTGCCCCGCCTCGAACTTGAGCACCCCCTCCACCAACGCCCGCAGCTTCGGCTCGGCGCTGTTCGCGGTGACGATGATCTTCGCCACGTCGGCCGCTTCCAGCGCATCGGGCAGGCACATGTCGGTGACCACCGACACGCCAAACACTCGCAGGCCGGCGTGGACGGCGACAATCACCTCCGGCACCGTGGACATCCCGACCACGTCGGCGCCGATCATCCGCAGGAAGCGATACTCGGCGCGGGTTTCCAGATTCGGCCCCGTGACAGCCACCGTCACACCGCGATGGCACACAAAATTCTCGCGGCGGGCGATTTCCAGCGCCGCCTCGATCAGCACCGGGTCGTACGGCGCGCTCATGTCGGGGAACCGGGGGCCGAGTCGGTCGTCGTTGATCCCCACCAGCGGATTGTCGCCCATCAGGTTGATGTGGTCGTCGATGACCATCACGTCGCCGCCGCGGTAATAAGGGTTCATTCCGCCGACTGCCTGCGAGACAATCAGTAGCTGCGCGCCGAGCGCCTTCATAACTCGTACCGGCAGCGTGATTTTCTTGAGTGGGTAGCCTTCGTACTGATGGAACCGGCCCTCCATCGCGAGCACGGGAAGCCCTTGCAATCGCCCACACACGAGCCGGCCGCGATGACTGGTTGCTGTGGAAACTGGGAAGTGCGGAATTGCTTCGTAATCGAGCGTCGCCTCAACCTCGATCCGGTCTGCAAGATTGCCCAGCCCCGTCCCCAAAATAATCCCCGCGTGCGGCGCAACAGGCCACGCCTGGCGAATCGCGGCAGCGGCTTCTTCAATCTGGTCGTAAAGGTCGAGCATGGTGGGAAGTGGCGAGTGGTCAGTGGCCGGTGGCCAGTTGTAACGAAGTGGTCAGTAACTGTCCCCTGTCTCCTGTCTCCTGTCTCCTGCTCCCTCGCCGGCGGCGATGGCCTGCGTGGCGCTGGTGCCGAGGCGCGTGGCGCCAAGCTCCACGAACTTCACTGCATCTGGGTAACTGCGGATGCCGCCGGATGCTTTGACTTCCATTGCCGGGCTGCACTGGGCGCGCATCAGGCGGATGTCGTGCTCCGTCGCGCCGGTTGCGACAAGCGCGCCTTGTGCGTCTTTTACATAGCCGAAGCCGGTAGAGGTTTTTACAAATGCCGCGCCGGAAGCCTCGGAGATTTCGCACAGGCGAATCTTCGTGGCGTCGTCCGGCAACAGGCCCGTCTCGAAAATGACTTTCGTGATTGCCCCCGCGGCTCGCGCCACTTCCACCACCGCCCGAATATCGGCGGCGACGAACTCCCAGTCCCCCGAGAGCACCTTGCCGATGTTGACGACCATATCGACTTCACGCGCACCGGCGCGGCAGGCGACCTGCGTCTCGGCAGCCTTGGCCGCGGTGGAAGTTCCGCCGTGGGGAAATCCGATCACCGTGCTGGCGACCACCGGCGAGCCGGCGAGCAGTTCCGCGGCCAGTTCTACATGCGAGGGCTTCACGCAGACGCTCGCGACCACGAGTTCACGGCAGAGCCCACACGCCGCGCGAACGTCGGCGTCCGTCTGCGTTGGCTGCAGAACAGCGTGGTCGATGAGGCGAACAACGGAGCGCATGTCACTCATGGGGCGGCGACCGCAGGCGGAAGTACAAGATCAACAACCACTGGGTAATGATCCGAAGTATCGGGACCGACGATATGCGCGATGAATGCCTTCTGAACATGTGGCGCCAGTTCCACGGGCAGCAGAACGTGGTCGATCATCGTGTACACGTCGTCGCCGTCGTGTGCGCCGTTTTCATTCCAGTCCCAATGAGAAGTATACCGATCGGCTTGGCGCGGCATGCGCTTCGCGACATTCATCAACTCCGGGCCGGTCCGCGCGCTGTCGAAATTCTTCATGTCGCGGAGCACGTTCGTCACCGGCGAGCGAGTTTCATCGCGATCGGGCACATCGGGGTCGTAGTCGTTCAGGTCGCCCAGCACGATCGGCAAATATCCACGCGGAACAATCTCGCCGCGCAAAATGCGCCTGGCAACTTCCGTTTGGGCGGTCCGTTGAGCGTTGGAGAATTCGTCTTGAGGGTTGGACTTCAAGTGCAGTCCGAGAAAACCTAGTTTATGGCCGCCGATCGTAAAGTAATAAACGCTGTTCCGCGATAGCGACGCATTATGCTTCCGGGGCGAGCCGTCGCGGCCTTTCGCGGTGTAGGCTTGCCGCCAGGTCGGGTCGTCCGCGTCGGAGTAATAGGTGCGGATCGCTGCGCCATCCACCACATCGGGCGATTGTTTGGCAATCACGGCAATGTCCATGCTCGTAAAAGTGTCGTTGCTATCGACGTGATGGCCTTCGTACTCAGCCAGTCCTTTCTCGTGCAGAATATCAATTAACAAGTCGACCGACGCCTTCGACGTGACCTCGACGAGGTTCACGATGTCGGGATCGAGCGCTTCGATGATCGCTGCCACGCGCTCGTGCTGCTGTTCTCGTGCGTAATCGAAGCGAAAATGCTCGATTTGCCCCGGCGTCACGCCAGGGGCGTTGAGAATCTCGGCGTTGAAGGTCATGATCCGAAGCGAGGTACCACTCGCAGGCGCCTCCGCGGCGCGCACTTCCGAAGCGATGAGCAATGGCGGACACCAAAATAGTACACAAAGCAAGTTGAACTTCATCACGGTGATCGGCAGGCTGAATGGAAATGGTTGCGGCTCGAATTACTAATCGTTGCCAGCTCGGGTAAACAAGGTGATTAAAAAATCGACTTCAATGTCCTCGGTGTGATAATGGACGGAGCCATCCCCATAAAGAAAGTTGCCGCCGCCAGGATGGAAGCTGTAGATTTCGTCCCAGTTTGTGCAATTCATCGCGGTCGTTAATCCGCATTCCTCATTCTTTGGATTGCCAAGGATAAAGTAGTTGTCGGGCGCTCCCCACGGGCCTCCGTCGGTCTGCGTGCCCTGGTCTTGCCCGCGAACGTGATAGAGCGGTCTTCCACTATCTTCAACCAACATGAAAGTCTTGGACAAACCATCGGTAACCTTGCGAATCGACGTGGTTTCATCCTGGATGATACCATCGAGTTGATCCAATGCCCGTGAGGTGGTGATACCTTGGAGGGCGCAGAACGCCTTCGGCTCAATCGTCACCGCGACATGATAATCGGCCGCCGGCACATTCGGCCGAGCGGGCGCCGTGGGGCACACATAGTCCGGAATGAGCGCATTGTACGCTGCCTTGTTAGTCGGTCGGGTCCAGTTTTCATTGAAGTTGATCTGATCAAAGATTGTCTGCTGCTCGATAAAAGGCAGAATAAAGGCGAGCAGGTAGTGATCTTTCATGCCGTTGGGCGTGGCTCGCGGAAGCGTGACGGCCGCGACGCACGTTCCCTTTTGGGGAACGTAGCTGGTGACATTGGGCGTCACCGCCAGTGGAAGCTGACTGTGGGTCGACTCGTAATTCAGAATCGCGAGCCCGATCTGCTTCATGTGATTGCTGCATTGAATCCGCCGGGCCGATTCGCGTGCCGCTTGCACCGCCGGAAGCAACAGCGCGACGAGAATCCCAATAATGGCAATCACCACCAGCAGCTCGACCAGGGTAAAGCCTCGGCGGGTAAGTGACCGTTCCATAATCGCTTGACCTTGTGGAAGTGCGTGACGCCTGTCCGGAACCGAATTCGTTACGTCGCTCGATTGCGAGCTTGCTTGGTGGACAACTCAAATGCCGATAATTGATTCTCGCCCTCGGTTATCATGCACTTGAGCGGAGTTTCTTCGGGATTGAAATACCGGTTGCTAAAAGCATCCCGCCCCACGACGCCAGCCGGGACGCGAGAGTTCGGCGATTGCCAAGTAATCATCACTTTATACTCTCCCGCCGGAGCGCCGTCGCCTTTGATGAAAGTTGTGAGAGAAAAGTGACCTGCTGCGTCTGTCCGGGCAAATGGCCGCTGCTTCTTAAATTCCAACTCTCCCTCAAGGGGATACAGGATCACCATCGCGCCCTCAGCCGGGCGCCCATCCACGAGTACCTTTCCCGTTACGGGATAGGTAGCGATCTTGCCGTCGCCGCATCCGATGGCAGTGCAAGCAATCACGCACGCCGCGGTACGGAGGGCCGTCGCGCTACCGGCGGGTCGGTGTGTTCTCGGAAGCATCCCGACATCTACTCCAGCGGAAAACCATTTCAAAATGCTCGCGTTGTCGACGCGAGTCACTGCCCGCCAAGACCGGACCTATGATAGCGTCTGGAGGGCCTGGCCGTCTATTTGCTAACACCGGTTTCCGGCCGCAAGACACTCCGCAGACAACGAACTCTCGTGTGAAGATTTCGCGAATAAACAAAGACGCGGGCCGGTTTATATTCGGCCCGCGTCGAGTTTCCGTTGAAAGTGAGAGCGAGTCGCATTAACGGAACCGGCGATAGCCCAAGAGAGCCAATACTGCCGAAACGAACAGGACAACGCTACCCGGCTCGGGAATCGCCGAAAACTGCAGGTTGTCGATCGCCAATCCGTGATCATTTCCAGAATTATTCACGTCGCGCCAGCGAATCCAAAGATCGCTACCCGGTGCCCAATTGATACCGGTCACGGTGACCGGGCCAATTGGCACCATGCCGGTCGTATTCCCAGCCACTGCGTTACCACCGCCGGTATTCGCGAAAACCGGGCTGACGAAATCCAGCGCATCTACGTTCACAAACGTCGCCAGATTGTCCTGGATCGTCGTCGCGTTGAGGCTATAGTCAAAATCGAGTCGCTGCGCGCTGGGAGTTGCGGCACCACCATCTCGCCATTGCTCGCCATCATACGAGAGCGTAAACGAGGTCATAACCGCGCCGGTACTGTTAGTGAACCGAGCACCAAGAAACATATTGGCGTTCGTATTCGAAAGCGAACCTGAGTTCAGCCCGCCCAAAGCGCGTTCGGTCATGCCAGAATCACCGTAGCTGTAGAACGCACCGGTATTGGAACTACCTGTGCCGGCACGCAACCGCTGATTGCCGCTAAATCCACCCTCTGTCAAACCGGTCGGATGGAACAGATAAAATCCAACGATGCTGAAATTGTTGGCTCCTGGTGAAGGGTTGTCATCAGTCCAACCGGCCGGCGAATCTCCCCGATTCGTATTCTGCGGAGTAATTGGGAGCGAATTGAAATTCTGGGAGTAGGTCGATCCGATGGTTGAATAGATAATCGCCGCCTGCGCGGGAGAAAGAGTTACAATCGCAAGCGCAGCCGCGAGCGCTGCAGTCGTAGGACGATACATTAGCAGTTCTCCTAAGAACGTAGGGGTTGCCAATCGCAACCAGAGCAGAATGCAGAAAAGATAAGGTGAGGCAGGCGAAGACGGGACGAGCGCCGTCTTCTGATGAGGTAGGCAGCGAGTATTGTGAACAAAGATTTTCAAGAATAAAAGGGAGGAATTTCAACTTTTGCCGAAAATGCGGCAGACCGCATTGGCGAGGTCTCTTTGTGTTTGGAGGGCCGCTTCCGCTGTACCGGCGCGGTGGTCTGGTTTAATGTAGCTGGGAATGGACGGTTCAAGCTTGCCGGTTTCCGACGCAGACGTATCGCGGCTGCCCCGTCCACGTCTTTTCCCGCCCGCTTGGCAAGCTGATCGAGATGGGCTGTTGTGCGCCGGGGGCAATCTTCAACCTGAATTGCTCCTAGATGCCTATCGGCACGGAATTTTTCCTTGGCCCAGCGACGACCAGTCGCCGCTTATGTGGTGGTCACCCGATCCGCGGGCGGTCATCGAGCTTGATCGGTTCCACGCCTCGCGCCGGCTGACGCGGACGATTCGCAGCGGCCAGTTTTCAGTTTCCTGCGATCGGGACTTCGGGGGCGTCATTCGTGCCTGCGCTGGCGAGCACACGCGTCAGGGCGGAACCTGGATCACCCGCAAGATGATCGCCGCCTACGAGCGGCTCCACAACTTGGGCCATTCTCATAGCATCGAAGTGCGGCAGGACGATCGGCTCGTCGGCGGCGTCTATGGCATCTCCCTGGGCGGACTCTTCGCGGCCGAATCGATGTTCCACCGCGTTACCGACGCCTCGAAAGTGGCGCTTGTGCATCTGGTGGGCCACTTGCGAGCGCGCGGCTACACGCTGCTCGACATCCAGCAATGGACGCCGCATACCGGCCGGTTCGGAGCGAGTGAAATTCCGCGCTCGCAGTACTTGATGAGGGTGGCGGAAGCGGTCGAACTGCCGGTGACGTTCGGGGATCGCCTCGAAGGCGTCCCGACGTAGCGATGCGCCCTCACTACGAAGCCGAGTTCAATGGTTCAGCCGTTGCCGGGCCATCGTTTCCCGTGGAGGCCATTTCCTGCAATCGCAATAGGAAGTTCGCCGCAAACCAAGTCTGAAAATTCTCGATCGCCTGCAACATGCTGGCTCGCTCCTGAACGATAAGTCGGTCAATCGCCGCACGATCCGCAAGCGCGTGTGTGGAGAGTCGGTCGATCGCTGCATCGTGATCGTTGATTGCACCGAGCCGGTCCTGAAATTCTTTCAGCCGGAGTGAGATGTCGTCGTAACTCTCGTCAGGCAATCCCGCCGCGAGTAGTTCCAGCGTGTAACGACATTGTTTCCCTTCGACTCGCAAAGGATGCAGCTTCTCGGCTTGATCGAGCGAAGTGGGCACCGCGTTAAGGAGTCGCTTCGCAGCTTTGCGCAGTTGGGGCGGCGCCCATGTGGCGACGGTTCGCCGACCTCGGCGCTTCGCCTTCGTGCCGCGCGGATGCAACCGCTTGCTCACCGCTTCAATCCGAGAAGCTAATCGGTTGTTTTCTGCAAATCGCTTGAATAGATCGACTATTTCTTGTTGCGCCGTCTGACGCTCCGCGGTCAGGGATTGGAGCAGCTCTTGGTGTGTCTCCTCGGACGATGTAGCCAACCGAGTTGTGAAGACATCGAGATCGCGCGCCCGCCCCGCCGCGCGGCGAATCTGCTTGAGATCGCGCAGCAACCGTGCCGTTCGCCGGCGCGGACAGAAACGCTTGAACAGTATCAGCGCGGCGACCGCGCGGCGGGTGGAGACACGCAATTGATGCACCCGCTCGTGATCGTCAGCCGCTGCCTCAGCCGCCAGCGGGAAACAAGTCACCACCGCCGCCAGCCGCTGCTTGACCGCGGTGCGAGCCAAGTCGCGAACGAGCGTTTCGGTATCGATGCCTTCAATATGTCGGTGCGGAGTGGGCATGGACGAATTATAGCAGCCGCGGCGGCAATCCGCTGCCGAAAAAGCCCTCAGGCTCACCCAATCAGCGGCCGCAACACATTCCGCGAAATTTGCAGCGACCTCTGTCGCGACTTCAAATCGTGCATAAACGCTTCGTCCTCCACTTCCACGCACACCGCGCCGTCGAACTCCGCATCGGTCAGCGAGCCGATCCATTTCGCCCAATTCACGTCGCCCAGACCTGGTATCTTGGCCGTGCTGCGCTCCATCGGCAGCACGAGCGTGCCGACGTCGTTCAGTAGGTGGTGGTCGATCCGCATGTCCTTGGCGTGCGTGTGAAAGATGCGGTGGCCGAATTCGCGGATCGGTGCGATCGGATCCATGAGCTGCATCACCATGTGCGACGGATCATAGTTCAGCCCAAAGTAATCGGAGGGTATCGCCTGAAACATCCGCCGCCAAATCGCCGGTGAACGGGCCAGATTTGAGCCGAACGGCCAGCGATCCCCGAACAGCATCGGACAGTTTTCAATCGCAATGCGAATTTGTCGCTCCTCGGCGAATGCGATGATCGACGGCCAGACTTCTTCAAAGCTGCGAAAGTTCTCCTCCAAGGATTGCGTATGATTCGCGCCGATGAACGTGTTGACCACTTTCAATCCGAGCAGGCGCGCGGCCTCGATGACCTTTGGAAGGTGCGACCTGGCAACCTCGGCCTCCGCCGTGTTCGACGACAGTGGATTCGGGTAATACCCCAATCCCGAGATCGCCACGCCATGCTTGTCGCATAACGCCCGAACGTCGTCGGCCTTCGCGGACGAGAACTCGCTCACGTCAACGTGCGTCACTCCGCCAAACTTGCGGTCCCTGCCTCCGAGCGGCCAGCACATGACCTCGACACAGTCGAAGCCCTCGCCGGACGCGAAGTTGAGGACTTCATCGAACGACTGCTCGGGGAAGATTGCGGTGACAAAGCCGAGTTGCATGATGGTGGTCAGTGGTCAGTGGTGGGAAGCGCGCTTGATAGATCATCGCGCAAGTCTGCAAAGTCTTCCAGCCCCACGGAGAGCCGAATTAGGCCGTCGGAGATGCCGTGTTTGGCCCTGTCGGCGGCATCGTAGCTGGCGTGCGACATGGCCGCGGGCTGCTCGATGAGCGATTCCACCGCGCCCAGGCTCACGGCCAGTTGAAACAGCTTGGTCGATTCGACGAATCTCTTGGTGGCCAAAAAATCGGCGTCGAGTTCGAACGACAGCATCGCGCCGAACGCGCCATCCATCTGTCGCTGGGCAATTGCATGGCAAGGATGGTCCCGCAAACCAGGGTAAAGCACCCGTTTCACCCGCGGTTGCTCCGCGAGCCATTCGGCCAGCCGGTGGGCGGTGCGGCTCTGCTCGCGCACCCGAAGATCGAGCGTTTTGATTCCACGATGGCAAAGGAACGCATCGAACGCGCCGAGAATCGCGCCCGTTGCGTTCTGAACGAAGTACAGTTCCTCGAACAGCTTTGGATCGCGAACGACCAGCGCTCCGCCCATCAGGTCGCTGTGTCCGCCAAAATACTTGGTAGCCGAGTGCATCACAATATCGGCACCCAGTTCGAGCGGCCGCGTTAGGACTGGCGTCGCGAAGGTGTTATCGACGCCCAGCAAGGCACCGTGCCGATGGGCGATTTCCGCGCACGCGGCGATGTCGGTGATCGACATCCGCGGATTTCCGGGGGTCTCAATCCACACGAGCTTCGTAGCCGGCGTGATGGACTTCTCGAACGCAGCCAGGTCGGTCGAATCGGCGAGCGTGGTGGTGATCCCCGCGCGGTTGGCCACTTTGTGAAACAGCCGATAGGTGCCGCCGTAGATGTCGCTGCCGGCCACAATGTGGTCACCCGCCCGCAGCATCGCCGTTACGCAATGCGTCGCGGCCATGCCGCTGGTAAACGCCAGCGCCCCGCAACCTCCTTCGAGCGACGCGATCACTTGCTCCAGCGCTTTTCTGGTGGGATTACCACTGCGGGAATAGTCGAACTCGCGCCACTTCCCCGCCTCGTGCTGCACGAAAGTGGAAGCGACATGAATCGGCGGCACAACCGCCCCGCTCTGCGGGTCGCAATCGGAGCCGACGTGGATGGCACGGGTGCGGAAGTGCATGGGTGGGAAGGGGCTGGGGGCTGGGGACTGGGGACTGGAGATTCGGGATTCGGGTTTAGACACTGCGGCGCAACACTCGATTCACATGTTGAAAACTAATGGATTTCTGTCGGGGCGTCGATGTGGTCGAACCTTGGATTTCCGAGGGAAACCAGAGCGATGGGTGACAAAAATCGGTTCGTTTACGTGCATTGTTGACCGTCTCACATCACGCCCTCAGCACGTTCTTTCGCAAGGTGGGTCGAAATCTTGCGAACTGGGCGCGCACCGCGTGCGTTTGCTATCTCACCTTGCGAGATAGCTGCGGTGGGGGCGCACCGCGAGCGGCTGCCGCTCCCAAATGGAGAGGGCTTGAACCGAGTTAGGGCGGACCCCAATCGTACTGGCAAGTCGTCAGCGGGCGCTGAGCGGCGGTGAGCGTGCGGAATAGTACATGCTCAAATGTATACCATAAGTGGTGGCTCTTTTCAACAAAAACATGGGGAAAATATTGCGGTTGCTGGGTTTGCATGAAGGCGGCCAGAATCATCCGACGCCGAGGTCTGGCAAGAAGCTTCACTGGTGAGCGACCCGAACGTGAATGGCACGGGTTCATGAGGTGGGGTGAGGAATCAGGGATCGGGGGTCAGGGAAAACCAACAGCCTGCCGCGGCGTCCTCGACTGCGGCAACGATTCTCAAACTTCGCCGAGGTGCTGCAAGACTCGATGGATGAGCTCGTCGTCCAAATAGAGACCGGAGTTCTGCATCGCACTCATTGCTTCTAAAGCCGATGGCAGAAGGCCTTGTTTCTTTGCACGCACGATGATCCCTAGGGATCCAATCACGGGTACGCCGAGGACTTTGGCACAGGTGCGAGCGGCCGCGTCATCTAAAACCGCAGTTGCTTGAACGCGCTCCTGGGCGAGCGCCAACACGGAAGTTTCCCCCGGACCAAGGCCCCATTCCAGCAACTCCGGAGCAACCAACTGTGGAATAGCACGAGTGCCCCATCCGCCTTCGATCAATTGCCGTGCTGGATCGGTTGGCGGCCCCGCAACTATTTCGTCAATCACCGCTTGTGGGAGGACAACTTCGCGACTCAAATTCGTGAGCAAGTCAAGATATCCGCACTTGGCCAGCACGATAACGGGCGAAGCGTTGGCCACCCAAACATCACTCACGTTCGGCCTCCTGAACGATCTCCTCCGCATTATACTGGAACGGCGAAACGCCAAACCGACCAAGCTCTTCGATGAACCTGGCGCGCGAAAGCCCGGCGATGTCTGCCGCTCGTTCCTGGGATAGCAGTCGAAGCTCGTACCATTTCACGGCAGCCACTAGTCGAAGCTCCCTAGCAAATTCCTCAGGCGACTTCCGCAACGCCGCCAGCGCCGGTTCCGGCACTTCGATGGTCATTTGTACCATGAGATGATCCTCGTGACGGCAATGCGGAAGCGTGCGACCGAGTGTCGCAAATCGCCCCAGTTTGCGGGTTCCTACCTGAAGATTACCACGAGGAAGCACCCACGGCCAGTATTGCCGTACAGCGTGATCTACCCCGATACCTTCGCCAACTCGCGAACGGCGGGGAGGTCCGCAGAGGTCGGAGCGCGAAGGCTGCTGGCAGGAACCGTTACGACCGCCACGGTGCGACCGATCATGTCAAAGAACTCCACGCTGTAGCCTACTTCACCGAGGCCGGGAACCTGATGGCGCTCGACGACCGTACCAACGTCGCCGGCCCGAAGCTTCTCGTTGGGAAGGTCAACGGTAAGAATTGCGTCTTTGTAGAGTTCTAATACAGGCATTGGTTACTCCGGATACATTGTAATCAATCGAGGTCTATTTGAGCCAAGGTCAATTTGCCAAATGCTGCGAAATAACACTGTATCGCCGGTAGGCCCGGTCAAAGGAGCGACCACTTCGTACCGCCTGCCCCAGACAGTATCCCGCTCCTCGACTACATCGGTCATAAGATGCTGCTGGCGGAGGTCATCCGCCAATTGTTGCCAATGTTGCACTTCGTATCCGAGCAAGTGAAGCAACTTCGCTTTGGTGCCGCCACGACGATGGTCGAGGTCAAGCAGATACTCCGCAAGTTTGTCCTCGGCGATGATGGCATGTTCAGCGTTGGGGAGTTTCATGAATCGGTAAGTGAACCTTAGTAGCTCATAATGGAACTGTTGCGTCTTCCTCGTCAGTTTTTGCGAAGCGTCCTAACCACTCACCTTCGCAAAAGATCAGTTTGTCGAAAACTCGGCGTTCAATAAATGACGTATCACGCATAAATGTACTATCAGCCATTGGTCCTCCAGTCTTCGTAAGATACTTCCGAAACTCCTTAACCAACGTAGAAAAGTCCTTGCGTGCGCGTTCCTCATCTAGCAGCCCGTTGAACAAGTGTCGTTTTCTAGGCGACGAGCGTGAGGGCTGGT
>JBBDYG010000112.1:0-13210 GCA_040901765.1 Pirellulales bacterium | reverse complement strand
AATCCCGTGGACATATGGTAAGCGGCTTGGAGAGAATTTCAACGGGCTGTTAGATCAGCGAAGCCAATCCAGCCGTTGGCGCCACTTAGTCTGAACACAATGTCATTGGTAGCCGCATTCGAGAGGTGAAAGCGTACGCGATCATTCTCGGCCGCAGCGAAGCTCCACCGATCGACGCTGTAGGGAGACTCGATTAAACCCGTGGAGCGCTGATTTTGGACAAGGTCATAAGCGTCCACAGTCGCGTTCCACGCACTGATGAGATAGAAACCTGTGGCGTCCGGATCGGCGTCGGCTCCTCGGATCTCCACGCGATACGTGCCGTCCAATGGACAAACGAACGGGAGCGTCAAGGCAGCGTCTGTGGAAGTGCTTATGCCTGAGGCAATAACTGTACCATCCGGGGCAAACACTCGAACATCGATGGCGGTCAACGCAGGAACCGGCGTCAGTGAACTGCCGATATCGGCCACTACGACGAGTTCCTGGTGAGTACGGGCGAAAAATGTCCACTCATCCACATCGGAGTCAGTTGAAATGCTTCCGAGTGTAATGGTGTTGATCGGAAGGGCGCCGCCGTCAGGGGGAAAGTCGATAGTCCCGTTATGTACTTCGAACACGTACCGCCCGGGCTGATTGCTATTCAGCGAGTTGCGGACAAGTCCAAGAGCCTGATTGCCGTCGAGGAAGGATCCAGGGACTCCAGATCCCGGCAGCTCAAAGAAGGTATTAGGTGCGCCGGTGCCAGCAGAAAAGCCGACTCGCGCGGAGTCTCCTCCAAGTCCAGCGGTGCCGCCCGAGGCGTCGCCGGTCTCCCAACGGATCGTGCCGTAATTTAACTCAATAGCGAAGTCACCGGAAACGCTATCTGCCGATCCATCAATCAGCACCAGTTGAAATGTATTGAGTTGATCACCGTGGTTAGCTGAACTTGAATAGTAATCGACGTCAAACCAATTAACTACAAACGCCTTATTGCCATCGATTTCTCCCGTGCCCCAACTTACAGGTTGGCCGTGTGTCGATGTGTGGACGTCAGCAAAAAAAGGAGCGATGATCGGAACTTCCGTGCTAGTTAAATCAAAGGGCGTGTACTCCCCAAGATCCTGGCCAAACGTCACGTTCCCGTTGTTGTTCACGAATAAATGGGTGTAGACCTCACCGAAATAATTAATGTCGAAACCAATCTCGATTGGGCCAAACGAACCGTCGTCGCTGCGTGAAAAAAAGTTCGTCTCAAATCCGCTGCGAATTGCCGGCTCGTTTTCACTAGCGGACTGGCTTTGCACCTGCCCGAGAGTACCAATCGAACCGGATTCGCCGGCACCGTAGGCAAACACGGTTTCGCCTTCGGTGGCGACAGCCCCCCCTGAGGGCGCCGGTTCCAATGTGGACTTATGCTGGGCGTTGCTTAGGTGCATCGCAGATGCATTGTCGACGGCGTCCCACGGACTCGTAGAGGCGGCGATATAGGAATCACTCGCTAGAAATAGCCGCTCCTCTAAGGGTTCGAAGTGGGGTCGCAGCGAGCGCGGGTGGTTGGCTCTGCCAAATTTCATATTGATCTCGCTTATCCGTATTTTTCGGCGGCGGTAAATCACATAGGAGGTTCTGAAGTAAGTCCCTATGTAGTTACCTGCGAACGTGCTGATCGACCTGTCGCGTTTTCTTCACACAACTTGAAAATGCGGCTATCCGCATGCTGAGCCGACGAATGACAAGATGCTAACTTTGCCAGAGTGTGCTTGCTGCTCGCGTCGGGTGTCAAGCCTTCTAATAGGGCAACGGCGTAAGTATAGTCACTAGTAGTGCGAAAACAGTCCCGCGAACGGCTCACGCATTTGCTTAAACGGTGTCTTTTTTTAAGCCGCACTTGGCGGTAATACGGGAAGCAGTCGATCGATACAGAAAGCTCTTCGGGACGTTTCAAAGTCGTTCGTTTGCCGGCGTGTTTCTGCGGCTGGACCAAGCCGCCGTGGAGCAGAGAACTATGGCAAAACCGCCTGCGTGGTCGCCCGACCTATGTTATGCTCCGCGAATTGAAGGTTCGCTTTCGACTGGAGAAGTAGGCCGATCTTGCCACACAATGGTCGGCGGATCCGCAGCGATCGCTAGGCAAGCAACGCGCGTCACGGCTTTGCTTCTGGGACTTTTGTCGACCTTGCGTCTGCAGCAAACTGCAGACCCAGCCAGCGGAAGACGTAGTCCACGATTGAATGCGCGTGGCGAATATCTGCATTGCTCGTCCAACCGGACGGCTCAAATTTCACGTTTTCAAACTTATGAACGAGCGTTTCGACCGACACGCCGTATTGCAGCGCGATACTGCTCAAGACACCAATCGTGTCGGCTAATCCTAACAACGTACTTCCCTCTTTGGCGATCTTGAAAAACAGTTCGCCAGGACGGCCATCGGCAAAGAACCCCACGGTGATGTAGCCTTCATGACCACTGATTTTGAATTTATGAGTGATGGACCGCCGCGTATCCGGAAGTCGCTCACGCGTGGGAAGGGTCGCCTCGCCGAGCGAAACGGACTCAGCGGTCGTCGGCTGCGGATTCAGAGGTTGTTCTGTCATGGCTGCCGTCCTGGTCGTTTCGTGATTTGTTCCCACGGAACGCCGTCTCGTTCGGCGAGGTCGATCGCCGCATCGTGTAGAGAGCCTCCGCGAATCGCGGACCACAGGTCCAGGTGATTGCCTTTCTTGCCGCAGCCAAAACACTGAAACACGTTCAACTCCAGATTGACGCTCTGACAACAATTGCCAGAAAGCAAGTCGGAAGACGGTCAGTTCCGCCCCGTAAGGGGTGATTCGCCGAACTGACCACGCCACTGCTTTGATTCGCAGGGAACGAGTCCGCTGGTCGATTCGTTGACGTCGTTACGGATGCACCGCCCCGCCCTTGATCTACGGCTTGTCAATTCATCGAGGCCCCGGCGCTCGGCATGACTGTGATCGGCTGAGCCACCATCGACCGCCGTTCCGAAGCCAGCGTCACGGAGCGTATGAGTTCGTCCAATCCGTCTAGGCTCGCCAACCATCCGTCTTCACTCGAAAGGTATTGCGGCCCCTCCGAATTCAGTACGAACCGGCCACCAAAACCCCACGGCTCCGGGTTCACTTCAGGCATGCGAAGTACGTAGCCACCGTGTGGAACGCAATCGCGAGCGGAACGAAGCCGAAAAACAGCGTCAGCAGCGACAGCCGCGTCCGACGCCTCATTTTTCCCGAGAAATCCGCTGGTCGCTGCTGACGCTGGGTTACCGTCACCAGCGTCAGCGACCTCCACCGGCTGCCCAGCGGCGATCGCTGCTGACGCTGCTGACGCTGTTTTTGGTGCCGGCTCCACCTTGGTGATCACCAATTACTTTGGTTCCCTTGTGCCCTCGTCGCTTATCCCTTACCTCGACACCCACCGCGCGAAGGTGGGTTTCGAGCCGATGTAGAATGCCGCTGAGCGCCGCGGCTGATTTGGGCCACCCCTTTTGTCGCCGCAAGGCGTCCTCGGCCGTCGAGTTGAGCTGCTCGAGAAGTTCCGTGGCGGTCCCGGACCAGCTGCCGCCCGCTCGTTCCAGAAACGACGGCAGCGCGCTTCCAATCGGGGTTGAGCTGAGCACGACCTCAATCGCGTCGGCCCGGTTGGCCCGGTTGGCCCGCAGGAATTCGCCCGGCGCGAGCCCGAGGCCCGGCTCGGCAGCGGTCGCCCAATGCTCGAAGTCCGCCATCCGTGACGGATTATCGATCCGGGTGAAGGGGCGATTCCGCTGCGCGGTCGACGCGGCCGACAGCAGCGCGCCAAAGATTCGGGGACGGGCTTCTTCGAATTCTGCATCGAGATCTACCTCCAGTCGCCGCCGGTTGTCCGCAATCGTAGGAAGATTGAGAACGATACTGCGGTCCAGCAAGTCGCCGCGTTTAACAAGCTCTTCAATCCCACATAGGATCACCGGCCGCTGAAGATCGAGAATCGTCTCCTCGTCGTCGTGGCCCGACGCCGGACGAGTGAATCCACCTGCGGTCGCAATCCGGCACAGGGCGTCAGAGACGGTGTCCGACATATGCGAGAGGTTGTCGATTGCCACCACCCGGTTGTTGTTTGCCATGGCCACGAGATCGTTGAGTTGACGGGGGTCGCTACGGAGCGGAGCTTCATGGGGATCGATAATCTGGCGAAGCGTCTTGCAGAGAGTCGTCTTCGCGCTTCCTTGTGCCCCCTGCACGGCGAGCAACACATCGGGTCCCCTCGGCTGCAGCGCCGCCACAAGCCAAGCTGCAACCAGTGGCCAATCACCAGGAGCGACGTTTACAAAGGCGCGGAGCTCGTCGAGGCTGCCGCCTCGCACGGGGACGGGGTGCGGAAGCATGCCCTTCGGTCGGCGAAACATCACGGGGGATTCTTCTCGCAATTGCCAGCCGTCGGCCGTGATTTCGATGACATTCCCAGATCTATCGCCGAGATCGACATAGATCCGGCCATCATGCTCGGCGACACGCAAATGGACGCGTCGCTCCGGGCCCTTATACAGCGCGTTGCCCTCGAGCACCTGTAAAGCGTTTTCGATCGCGCCTTCCGACGGGGCGTGCCCAGCGACGTGATAAAATGCTGCGGCCAGCCAACGTCGAAACGCCGCGGTCCGCAGCTTGACGACCTCGTAGTGGCCGTCGCCGGAAATGCGGGCATAAGCAACCTGCCCGGGATCATGAAACAGTTCCACTCCTTCGGCGAGCTCCATTAGCTGCGTCGCCTGGTTCTTGCGGCCTGATGTTGGTTTGGTCGCCGTCGCCACACGGATGTCGACCTCATTGGCTGCATCGACGATCGCGTCGTCCAGCCACTCGAGGTCCACGACGTCGACGGCGAGCTTCTCGGCAGCCCCGCGCACAAGGGCGCGGCGAGCCTTCGCCGAATGAACGTTAATGCAATCATGGAATTTGGTACCGTCGGCGAACTGGATCGACACGTTACGGGCCAACTGGCCATTTTTAGGGGCCACGCTGATCTGACATTCTTCGGACATAGTTTCTCTCTTCTCGCACAAGTAATTGGAGGTCGAAGCTCGCAACGATCAACAACGCTCACTGCGGCTGGCCTGCACCCGCCGGCTATTTGCCGGCACATCATGGAGCGAGTCTCACACCCTCCAATACCAGTTGTCAATTGCATTTGCACCTTGGCGACCTTCTCGGTGCCGGCGAGCCCAGCCTCGCTCGGGTCGATGTGATCGTTTTCCAACTTAAATTCCCGCCACAAACGAGTCATAACCGGGTGAACCCACCCTAGCCCTCAAGGCGGGCGCCGAGCCGCGCCTGCACGGCGATTGGCGCCGCGCACGCAGCCGGTGCGTGAGACCAAAGCGGCGGCCGTCGCGCGACTGATGACACCGTCCCCGGTTTTTCAACGACGGACCCAGGGCAATAGGAGGGGAGGTACGACAACACATGGGCGCAGCGCGCTGTAAGGGTGCATCCCATCGCACGTTCGTGGCGTTTGCGTTCGCCGCACCGAAGGAGCACGGATCGAAAATCCCGTGAGACATTTCGAGCTAAACTCTCGCCCAAACGAGGTCATAACGTAAAGGATTGTATGCGGCGTGCTATTGGCGAAATGCCCCTTCGAACGGGCTGACCGGCATGCCGCATACGATTCGCTTGAACTGTGTGCCGGATGATTAGGCTTTCGCACTACGGCAGACGCCTCGCCAATCGCGCCGTCATGCCCCGCAGCGCAAAAATAATCCTCCGTTTATTGTTGCCGCTTGCTGGCCGGCGGCTGCCGGAGTTCTCCGTGCCGCGGCTCGCTGCCGTCGATTACCCGTTGAGGACGTTGCGCCCGGGACGCGCCACCTAGGGGATACGTTTGCTGTGGACAACCCCCGCCTACTCCGTATGTCGCTCGCCAAGTCCATCTCAAGGGAGCACGTGGAGCAGCGATTGTCGCGAGGCGACGATGGCGCCCGACGTAGAGCGATCGGGACGCCGTTCCAAAAAGGAGGCTTTTCCCAGTGCATTTTCGGCCCATCTGAAGCAAACCTCAAATGAGATTGACAATCCGCAGCTTAAGGGGGCAGGATGCAGCTAGCACTACAGAAAAGCTGTCGGTGCAGGTCAATTAGTGAGTCGAGCGAGACTATGGATCAGACCTCAGACGCATTTGGCGACGTTCGCGATTTTGTGGCCGGCATCATCTGCAGCGCGGAGCGGCGGGCCGACCGGGTGGCTTCGTACCTAGGCCAACATAAGCAGCTCCGCGCGTGGTGCCGACGCAAAAGTTCCCCGCCGCAGCTGGTGCGAGAGGTGCTGATCGCACTCGACGTCGGTCTACAGCTGGAAGCGTGCGAATGGGCCGGTGCCAGGGCGACGCCCGACTACGATTTTCCACCGAGCGAGGCAGTCCTGACTGACGCCCCACGCTCTGGCGGATGGTTGTGCCGCTCGACTTCCCCACGTCGAAATAGGTAATCGGCTCCTGCTATGGTCGTTCAGACATCTATCGTGGGACGGACTGCAGGGCAGTTCGGTTCGTCTCGATTATTCCCTCACTCAGGATCCGGAGCAGCTCCTCGCTGAACTAGCGGAACTGCTGCTTGAGAGCCACTGTGTCCCCTTGGAGTCGAACCAACGATGACAGACCGCCCCAAAGATCGCGGCGTGGTCTATCTGCGCCGCAGCACTACGAAGCAAGAAAGCTCCTTTGAGGTGCAGCTCGCATGGGCCCGCAAACAGGCTCAGGTCCATGGCGTTGCGCTTGATGCGACTGATGCCGATTTGAAGCATATGCTTACTCACGGCCTGCCGCAGTACAAGGACATTTTTCTTGACGACGGCGTCTCTGGCTCGGTGCTCGATCGCCCCGCTTTCACGGCGTTCCGCGAGGCAGCACTACGTGATCGCCGTGTGAGCCATGTGTTCACTTACCTGTCGGACCGGCTCGCGCGGCCGGAGATGCCCACGGAGGGAATGCAGCTCGAGGCCGAGCTTCAGTACGCCGGGATCACGATCGTGTTCGTGAACCGCGTGGCACCGCCTCGTCAGCGCGGCCAGCAATACATCGCTGACGACGTCCTATCGATGTTCGAGTACGCGCAAAACGGAGACTTTCTCAACAAGCTCTCGCAGCGGGTCTTGGAGACCCAGCTGCGTAATGCAAAACAAGGTTTTTGCACGGGCGGCCGACCGCCGTACGGCTTCGCCCGAGTCCTTATCGATGCCGAAGGAAAGGAGATCCGTGAGCTCCTTCCCGGCGAAGTCGTCAAGATGGAGGGTTGTCGCATCGTCAACCGCCCGAACGATCCAGAGAAGATCAAAGTATGGTTATACATTCTGCAGCTTAAGGGCGAGCAAGAATGGGGCAATAAACGCATCGCGCAGCACCTCAACCGCATGAAGATTCCAAGCCCGGGGGGCAGCACATGGACCCACCAGGCGGTGAGCCGGCTTTGCGCTAACCGCGCGATTGTGGGTGAGCAGGAATTTGGCAGGCGGGCGAGAGGCAAGCATCGCCGGGTGGGCCCTGACGGTCCGCGGCCGCTTGATGATTGCGATTTCAACACGGATGGAACCGTCAAATGGCTGCCGGCGCCTTCCGAACAAGTCATCCGTAGCCAATCTGGGCACGAAGCCTGTGCTGATCCCGAATTGTTCGAAGCCTGTCAGAAACTTGCGGCCGAACGGGGAGCGTCCACTCGTGGCATCCCGCGGGCAACCGACCCGGCCAAATATCCTCTATCGAGCCGAATTATCGATGCGACCGACGGCTGCGGCGCGCCGCTATACGGACTCGGGGAAGGCAGTCGCAGTCTCTACGCCTGCTCCCGCTATCTGAAATCCAACGGGGGCGAGTGTCGGCGAAACACGGTCGATGGCGAGATGACTCTTCAGTTCGTTTGGCAGCTGCTGCTGCAACTTGTGTCGCGCTGTGGGGGCAGAGCGGCACTGCGAGAGCAGTTGCGACGGGTGTTTGCTGCTCGCCAGGTATCATCCGCGAGTGAGCAAATCAGCGGCCACAAGCTGCTGGAAAAGCAGCTGGCAAAGGTTAGGAAAGAGCGCGATCTCGTTGGAACAAATTTGGCGCGGGCCAAAGATGGCGCCGTCTTCAAGTCGATCGAAGCCGAATTTAAAAAACTCGAGCGCGACGCGCGCGAGCTGGAGCGTCAGCTCGCAGAGTGTGGCAGAGCTGCCAACAGCTTAGCATCACCGGATGAGGTGGTCGACGACGCCATGCGACTATTGGACAACCTGGGAGACTTCTCCGATGATCGTGCCGCACGTCAACGTCTCGGCGAGTTGCTGCGCCGCCTAGACATACGACTCTGGCTTCGGTTCCAAGATAATCCCCGCGGCAAGCGTCCCAAACGCGTGCTTAAGAGCGGTGTGATAACTGCTGTCGGGAATCGACCCGATTTTGAGTACAATTCATCAGGTAGTGGCTGCCCGCCGGAGGCGGGCGGCAGCGACGGGAGCGTACACCCGGGCGCTGAGACCCTCTCTACTACCAAACGCCAACGGAAGAGCAAATCTATAACCAAGGGCACGCTCCGTGTGCCGTCGCTGTCCCGCCAAATTGCTATGTTTTTCACCGGTTCCGTTACGGCACTCGGAGAGTGCCTACTACTTTGCACTGCTCCTGTGCGTTGAGGTCCGCCTGTGCGGGCGGCTATTGCCCAGTATACTAAAGCCACACGTTGCGTAGGATCAACCGGCGCTGCGTATCCTTGGGCCGCGTGGCGGCCCGGCTCCACGTGAAGTTTTACACTACTTCGATTCATGGCAGATACGTTCGATCCTTATCGGGAAGCCTTGGTCGTGGAGACCGAAACCGAATGGCCCGCCGAGTATGAAGACATGCCCCACGCGGAGCGGGCACGGCTGGAGCGGTTACTCCACTCGCAGCCCGATCAAGCGCCGGGCTTGGAGTATGTCCGTACCCACACGGGTTTCTGCCGCAAGATCGTCGTTACGCCAGACGACCTGGCCCGATTGCAGTAAATGCCAAGTTCCACCACTCGCACCGTTCGCGTCGAACTGGCTGACCGCAGCTACGACATCGAGATCGGCCACGGCACCCTGCCCGGCCTCGTCGATTTCATCGCCTCGCGCTCGAAGCTCTCGCACATAGTGCTCATCACCGACACCAACGTCGATCCGATCGTCGGCGAACCGGTTGCCGAGCGGCTGACCGAAGAGGGGATCGAACTCGAAGTCATGGTGGTCGACGCCGGCGAATCGAGCAAATGCGCCGATGTGGCAGCCGACTTGTGGGAGTCGATGCTCGACGAAGGGTCCGATCGACAATCCGTCGTCGTCGCGGTGGGCGGCGGTGTCGTGGGAGACCTGGCGGGTTTCGTAGCCGCGACATTTGCGCGCGGCCTGCCCTTCTTTCAGATTCCTACTTCGCTCCTGGCACAGGTGGATAGTTCGGTGGGCGGTAAAGTTGGCATTAACCTCTCCTCGGCTAAAAACATGGTGGGCGCCTTCTGGCAGCCGCGCGGCGTGATGATCGACGTCGATGTGCTTAAGACGCTGCCCGAACGTGAATTCCGCGCCGGCATGGCGGAAGTGGTCAAGTATGGCGTGATCATGGACGCCGAGTTCTTCGAATATCTCGAACTACACGTCGCGGAGATCAATCGCCGCGACCCCGCGGCGCTCATGTACCTGATCGAGCGAAGCTGCCAACTGAAGGCCCAGGTCGTCCAGGACGACGAACGCGAAGAGACGGGCCGACGGGCGATCCTCAACTATGGCCACACGTTCGCGCACGCCTTCGAGGCCGCCTCGGGTTACGAAAACTTGCTCCACGGCGAGGCGGTGGCCATCGGCATGCTGTGCGCCTCGCGACTTGCCGAGCGGCGCGGCATGGTGAACCAATCGGTGACCAGCCGGCAACTCGAATTGCTTACGGCACTAGGACTGCCGACGACCGTGCCCGATCTTCCCCACGATGAAGTGCAGAAACTTATGTGGCACGACAAAAAAGTGCAGGACGGTCGCTTGAGATTTGTCCTGCCTACCCGAATCGGGGAGGTTGTGCTGGTTCAGGACGCGCGAAGTGAAGACGTGTCCCGCTCGTTAGGGGAAACTGGCCCCTAGCCGCAATTTCGGGTCAGCGCAGGCTTTTCGAGAGTTTTCCGTATTTTTTAGCGTTCGCGTGCCCGCCAGGTGGCCCTGGCAAGCATCGACGGCTGGCCGAACAATCGTTAGTGCGCTACATTTTAAGGGAGGACGGAACGGCAAAGCCGCCCCCGCGGTGGCCGCTTCGTCTCATCATTTTCTGTTGGCGCACGGAACGCACACAGATTGGCATTGTTTTTGCTTCTTATAGCCTGTCTCGTTTGGATCATCGTGGAGGCGATATCCTTTTGAGACGCGAATCGATAATCGAACCATGACTGGAAATTCGCAGAACTCCGTACGTGTTGCCGTTATCAGCGCCGAACCGCAGGCTGCCGACAACGTGATCCACATGCTTCAATCGTCGGGGATTGCCAGCCAGCGCTTTGCCAATACCGCCGATTGGGTCACTCACGCTAAAAGTGGCTTGGAATCGACCAAGGCATCGATGAACGGTAATAGCGGCGATTGCGTGCTTTTAGTGGGTGAGGTCGATTCTCTGCTCAAACACTCCACAACAGCTGAGATTCATTCCAAGCTGCCCGGAATACCGGTGGTTGTTGTGTCACCCGATGTAAATGTGGAGAACGCCGTCGCCGCTATGCGGCAAGGCGCAGCCGATGTTGTGCCCCTGCCCTGCCTCGAAGAACGGCTTCAGGCTGCGGTCCAGCAGGCATCCGAAGCTGGCAGGCAGCATCGCCAATCGTTCAAACGTACCCAGGAGTTGCGGGACCGTTTGACGAGCTTAACGCGGGCCGAAAAGCAGGTGCTCGACGCCATGCTCGACGGCATGGCCAACAAGCAGATCGCCCAGTTGCTGACGATTGGCCTTCGCACCGTGGAGCTTCGCCGGTCGAAGATCATGCGAAAAATGGAGGCCAAGAGCCTCGCGGAACTGGTGAGACTGGTGTGTGAAGCCGACTTGCCCGCTCAATCTTGCGAGCTTGCCGAAACTAGCGAAGTGGGCGTTTAGGCGATTTTCACGCGATTTGCAATCCGCGCCACGACAGACGATAATCTCGCTGTCGCAACTGGTGCGGATTTTTCTTTGCGCCTGCCGCCGTATGGCCGCTTTATGGATGCCGTCGCCTACGATCCCGAGTTGCTGGCCGAGGTTCGGCTGTCGCTCGTGATGGGAGTCGGCCCCCGGCTGCGGCAAAATTTGCTCGCCCGGTTCGGCTCGATCACGGCGATCCTTCGCGCCGATCGCGATGAGTTGTGCCGCGTTGATCGCATCGGTCCGAAGCTTGCCGCCCAAATCGCAATGGCCCCCGACGAGGCTCACGCGGCACGCGAGTTGGACGATGCAGCGCGGCACGGCATCGAGTTGCTCACGCTCTCGGACGATGGCTACCCGCGCATGCTGCGCGAAATCCACGATCCGCCCGGCGTGCTTTACCTGCGCGGCACACTGCTCGAGGCCGATCAACTGGCGGTTGCGATCGTCGGTACGCGCCACGCCTCGCGGTATGGACTCAAGTGCGCGGAAGAGCTTGCGTCGGCTCTGGCGCGGGCCGGCTTCACGATCGTGAGCGGACTCGCGCGGGGCATCGACGCCGCCGCCCATCGCGGGGCATTGCGGGCCGGTGGACGGACCATCGCCGTGCTGGGCGGCGGCTTGCTCGAGCTCTATCCGCCCGAGCATCGCGACCTGGCCGACGAAGTCGCCCAACAAGGCTGCCTGATGAGCGAAGCGCCGCCCCGCATGAAGCCGCTGAGCGGTTCGTTTCCACAGCGCAATCGCGTGATCAGCGGCTTGAGCTTGGGAACTGTCGTGGTCGAAGCGGCCGATCAATCGGGCGCGCTGATCACCGCCAGGCACGCCGGCGAGCAGGGCCGCGAAGTGTTCGCCGTGCCTGGGCCGATCGACAGCCGCTTGTCGCGCGGTTGCCACCGGCTGATTCAAGATCGCGCGAAACTCGTTTCCTCCGTAGACGACATTATCGAGGAACTTGGCTATCTGGTCGAAGGCATTAAACGCGACGAAGGGGGCGAGATTCGCACGGCCGCGGAGCTAAACCTGAATGAACTGGAGCAACAAGTGCTGCAAGCTATTGCCACGTCGCCGACCTTGATCGACGACGTAGTCGCCACCAGCGGCTTGCCGGTCCACCGCGTGCTAGCCACGATCAGCGTGCTAGAAATGCGCCGCCTCATCCGCCGCACAAGCGGCATGCACGTGGTCAGGATTTAGTGATGACCGAGTACCAAATCCTGCTCTTGAATTTTACTCCGCGGCCAATCCATAGTTCGCGCGAGTATCGCCGTGCATTGAATTTTATTGAACAGCACATGCAGCCCCGCCCGCCCAAGGGCGCCGCAGAGTTACTAGAACTGCTCTCGACACTGGTCGTCGACTACGAATCGAGAACCTATCCCGAACCTGATGTTACCCCCGATCGAATCGCGGGGCGCGTGCGGAGTCGAAAAGGCGTAGCCATCAATTGAGACTTTTATTCTTCAGCAAATGTGGCGGCCTTGCTCACCAGCGAGTTGCTGTCGGACGCAAGCCGCTGGACAACAGCACGCTGCCGAAGTTCGCGATGCTGTCGCATTATCTCAGCAACGTAGAGGCGCACCCACCACTCATCATGTTTAGCGAGTTTCGCTAGTTCGCTGGTGGCTTCTGGCAACGCCTTCTGAAACTCCTCGCCAAATCTGTGCTCCTTGAGCCAGATGGCGTTGCTGACAGTGTGCTCTGCCAGGAGAACTTCGCGTCGTAGTTCGCTTTCGACTTTCTGGCGTATTTCTTCTTCCCGATCGGCTTTTCGTTGTTGCGGAGTTTCGCTGGCCCCCTCATCGTCTAGTTGTTGCCGATCGGCTTCCAATTCCTCTTGCATCTCGCGTAGCCTGGCGACGGTCGCGGCGTGTCGTTGTGGATTGGCTTGATAGAAAACCATCAACGCCCTCTCCGGCGATCGTTCATAGAGGTATTCGATAAACGCGGTCGGAACATCTTCGTTCAGCTTTAGCTGCCCGCGCACATATTCGAGATAGTCGGAGTAATTCACCGATTGCAATGACAATCCACCAGACGCGCAGGTGTCATGACTCTGAAACCAGTCCCGCACAAACGAGCGGAGATGCTCATTGTCGGC
>JBBDYG010000111.1:0-250183 GCA_040901765.1 Pirellulales bacterium | reverse complement strand
TTGCCGCGCACAATCTGGGGCGCATTCTGTTCAAACTGTTCGGCGTCGGCAAGCCAAAGGCGCGGCCAGCAACTGCTTGAACTCAGCACAGTACGCGCACCACGTCGCCGCCCCGATCACCAGCGTATTGGCGTCCACGACGAGGTCGAGCGGCACGCCCGCCGCATCGACCAGCGCCAGTGTCGGGACAGCCGGTTCGGAAACCGCGTCGTCTCGCGCTGTCGAACCGCAGCCGCAATCCTCCTGCGCCTCCGACGCGGCTGTCGCAGGCAGCGATTCGACCTCGGTAAGCGACGTGGCCGCAAGCTCAAGCATCGGCGGAGTCAGCCCGCCGGCGTCCAGAAGACGGCGGGATTCGAGCGGCTCGAAGCGAAGCGAGCGAACACCGGGCCGAATGGAAGAGATCGCGCGCTTCGCGCGCCGGAGATGGAATTTCATGGCAAGAGCCAATTCGACGAGGGACCGCCGCCGCAAAAACGCGCCCACGGCAAGCCGCCAGTATAAACGCCTGGTCTCACGAAGTGAATCGTTTTGATGCCAGGACTGCGGCGGATGCAGCCGAGTAGGTCAGGCTCTGCCTGACGATTGGAATCAGCCATCAGCCGAACCGTCAGGCATAGCCTGACCTACGCCCCTTGCGCAAAATCGATATGAAATATCTTTGTGCCAACTTGGTGTACGCGCAGCGTGGCACAAACTTGGCACAAACTGAGAAACGCACGGTTTTTTGAGGCTAAGAGGGCGTTCAATAACCGGCCGGCTGAAATTCTCTGCGGCTCACTGCGCGGCCGTCATTCCTCGTCGAACGCAAGCGATTACGTCCGCCAAATCCTGTGCGGTCATTCCTTCTTCCAGTCCTTCGGGCATTGCCGATTTGCCGGTGCTGGTGAGTTCTTCGATGTCGGACCGCAGGATGACGCCGCGCCGCGCGCTTGCCAAAATGTCGCTCGCGGTGGATGATCAGGCCTTCGACCATCGAAACGGGAGGCGTGCAGAACATGCGACCGATAGTACAGATTTCGCTCGACTTGACGAACATTGAGGAAGCGCTGGCGACGGCGGAACTTGCGATGCGCGCGGGGGTCGATTGGCTGGAGGCGGGGACACCGCTGATTTTGGCCGAGGGCCTCCACGGAGTGCGGGAGCTTCGCAAGCGATTTCCCGGTACGCCGATCGTGGCCGATCTCAAGACCATGGACGGCGGTTATCTGGAAGCGGAAATGATGGCCCAGGCCGGCGCAACACATGTCGTGGTCATGGCCCGCGCGCACGAGGCCACGCTGCGGGCGGTCATTCAGGCGGGCCGCGATTACGGCGTCAAGGTAATGGGCGACGACCTCGCCTGTGACGATAAAGTCGCAGCCGCCAAGTGGATGGAACAGCTCGGTTGCGATTATGTAATCCATCACGTCGGTTTCGACGAACGCCGGTGGATCGCAGCCCAAGGCGAGCGCATGCCTAGCCCGCTCGATCAATTGCGCGACATTGTCAACGCGGTGAGCATTCCCGTGCAGGCGGTCGGCGGACTAACGGTCGAGCAGGCCGTCCGAACGCCCGAGTACGGCGCACCCCTGGTGGTGCTTGGAGCGCCGCTGGCGATCGATGGCGATCAGTTCCGCACGGCCAGCGGCGATCTCGAAGAAACATTGCGGCTTATTTGCGATAAGGTCCATGCATACGGAGATGTGAAGAAATGAATCAACCGGGAGTTGTCAACTTCGCGGCGTCGCCGCATAGCGTCGAGCTGCGCGAGATGCCGTGGCCGGAGATTGGCCCCGACCAGGTGCTGCTCGAGGTGGCGGCGGTGGGCGTCTGCGGCAGCGACTTGCATCAGTGGACCGGCACCCACAGTTGGGCCGTGAACTACCCCGTTATTTTGGGGCACGAGTTCGCTGGCTCGATTCGCGAAGTTGGTTCCGCAGTGCAAGGCTGGTCGCCGGGCGATCGCGCGGTGAGCGAAACGGCCGCGGTCATCGACCCGTCCAGTCCGTTCACTCGGCAGGGCAAGTACAACCTCGATCCCAACCGACTCGGGTTCGGCTATGGGGTAAACGGCGCGATGACACGGTATGTAGCCGTGCCGGCGCGGTGCTTGCACCGGATACCCGACGGCGTGCCATGGGAATTGGCCGCCCTCACCGAGCCGTGTTGCGTGGCATACAACGCGGTCGTTATGAATGCACAGGTCCGCCCCGGCGACCGAGTTCTCGTTTACGGACCGGGACCGATCGGCTTGCTGTGCGCCGCCGTCGCCCGGCTGCAAGGAGCAGAGGTGGCGATCGTGGGACTAGAGCGCGATCGGGTGCGACTGAACCTGGCGACCAAGTTCGGCTGCGAGGCGATCGTCGGCGATGCAACCGAATGGTCCCGCGCCGTCGATGGTCAGGGCGTGGATGGCGTGGTCGACGCCGCTGGCGTTTCGGCAACGCTCAATTTCGCCCTCAAAATGGTCCGCCCCGATGGTTGGATCTCCAAGGTGGGCTGGGGACCGGAACCGCTTGGCTTCTCGATGGACGACCTGGTGCGCAAGAACGTCACGTTGCGCGGCAGCTTCAGCCACAACTGGCCCATCTGGGAGCGAGTCGTCCGCCTCATCGCGACCGGAGCGCTTCCGGTAGGAGTGGTTCTCGGCGGCACCTGGCCGCTGGAACAATGGCACGAAGCCTTCGAGGCCATGCACTCCGGCGAAATCGCCAAGGCCGTATTGAAACCTGGAGGTTGAAAGAACCACAGTGATGCGGAGAAAACAGAGAATAATTTCTTAGCCACGGATGAAACACGGATTGAACACGGATGAAGAGAAGGCAGATGGAACACTAATCGGCGCTAATCTGCGCTAATCCGGAAGAGTGATCGTGTTCTTTGGATTAGCGCAGATTAGTGTTCCTTTCGTCATTTGTTTTCATCTGTGTTCAATCCGTGTTTCATCCGTGGCTCGCAAATCCTCTATTATCCGCGATCTCTGCGTTTCCGCGGCTACCTTGATTGGGAATTCCATGCGTTTGCAGGATAAAGTAATCATCGTCACGGGCAGCACGACCGGCATTGGCGAAGCCATCGCTCGGCGATGTGTGGCGGAAGGCGCGCGGGTGCTGGTGCATGGTCGCGATCGAAAGCGTGGCGAAGAACTGGTGGCCGAACTCGGCACGTCCGCGCGGTTGCACGTCGACGACCTTGCCGATCCCGCCGCGGCAAAGCGAATCGTTTCGGCGGCAGTCGAGTCTTGGGGCCGAATCGACGCCCTGGTGAACAATGCCGCGACCGTCAGCCGCAGCAATCTTCACACAACCACGCCCGAGTTTTTCGACCAGATGATCGCGATCAACCTGCGAGCGCCTTTTCTCTTGATCCAAGCGGCTCACAAGTGGCTCAAGGAAACACGCGGCGCGGTGCTGAACATCGGTTCGGTGAATGCCTATTGTGGCGAAGCCAACTTGCTCCCTTACAGCATGTCGAAGGGGGGGCTAATGACCATGTCGCGCAATCTGGCCGATGCGCTTGGCCCCGAGCAGATTCGCGTCACCCACTTCAATGTCGGTTGGGTGCTCACCGAGAATGAATACCGCGTGAAGGTCAACGACGGAATGCCCAAAGACTGGCCCGAAAAAGTGCCAAGGGAGTACGCGCCGTCGGGGCGGATCATGAAGCCCGAAGAGATCGCTGGCGCGGCCGTGTATTGGCTCAGCGATGAAAGCCGGCCGATTAGTGGCAGCGTCCTCGAACTCGAACAGTTCCCTGTGATTGGCCGGAATCCGGTGAAGGAAGATTGATGCCCCAGCTTGCCGCCTTCCCCAAGGCCTACATGCAGCAGCTTTGCGTCACGGGCGAGATGTCGCTCCGCGAGTGGATCGAGCTGGCTTCGACGCTCGACATCGACGGCCTCGAAATGTACGCCGGCATTCGCGATCTCGCCTCGGGTGAAGCCGCTTGGGCCGAGGCGCGAAGCATCGCTGCCGACCACGGCCTCGTGCTGCCCATGCTCTGCTGCTCGCCCGACTTCACGCACCCCGATGCGAATTTCCGTAGCGAACAGATTGAACAGCAATGTCGCTGGATCGACATGACCGCCGCACTGGGCGGCACCTACTGCCGGGTGCTGTCGGGACAGCGCCGCCCCGAGGTATCGGTCGGCGATGGCCTCAGGTATGCCCGCGAATCGATTGAGTCGTGTTTGGAATACGCGACGCCCTTGGGAATCGTTCTGATTCTGGAGAACCACTACAAGGACGACTTCTGGAAATACCCCGAGTTCGCGCAGAAGAAGGATGTCTTCGCGGAGCTGGTCAACGGCATTCATTCGCCCAACTTCGGCGTTAATTACGACCCCAGCAACGCTTTTCTGGCAGGCGACGACCCGATTGAGCTACTCGAAATGGTGAAGCATCGCGTGGTGACGATGCACGCCAGCGATCGCTTTCTGGCGGAAGGCACGCTCGAAGATCTCCGCCGCGAAGAAGACAGCATCGGCTACGCCAAGCGCTTGCGCCACGGAACCATCGGCGAAGGGCTAAACGACTACGACCGCATCTTTGCAATTCTCTCGGGCGTGGGCTTCAACGGCTGGATTAGCATCGAAGACGGCGTCGACGGCATCGACCAACTACGCCGCAGCGTCACATTCCTGCGCGACAAAATCAGCGCCTACTGGCCGGAATAGTCGTCGCTTGCGGCTTAGCGCGCACCATCGCGTTCACCCGCGCACCGTGTGCCACACGCCAAGTGCCGCGACGGCGAACACAATGGCCGAGGTGAACAACAGCAGCGCCGCAGTCACGCGGCTCATGCGCACCCGCCGGTCGGTGCGAAAAGCGATCCAGCAGATGCCGAACGTGATCAGCGGCATCGCGAAGCCGCCGGAAAGGAACTGCCCGAAAATAACGATCTTTTCCGGGGGCGCTTGGAGAACAAGGTACGCCACTAGAATCGCGAGCAGCCACAGCGGCTGTGCTATTTGGTGGACTCGCCGGGCCACGGCCGCGTTGTCGCGGTCGATGAACCCCAGCGAGCCGAGCAAGTCGCTGACCATCCGCCCGCTGGCGGCAACAGCCACGAGCACCGTCGAAGCCAGCGTGCAGAACGCGCCGGCGTAGTAAAACTTAAGCGACCAGGGACCATAAGTATCGACATATACTTGGCCGATCGACCGGATGACGTTCAGACCGGTCGGCTCGACGTTCTGTCGATGCAGCACGGCGCAACCGAGCAAGAAGAAGGCCACGGTCACAACGGTTGCGAGTACAGTTGCCAGGCCAATGTCGAACCACAGGCTACGGATCCAGCGGCGAGCCACGGCCATCCAAGCGTCGCCTTGATGGTCAACAAGATCGGCGCCGTAGCCTTTCTCTTGAATCCAGTAGGGGTACATGAACAGCTCGTTGGCGGTCACTCCAAGCCCGCCAATTAAAGCGACAATCGCGTAATTGGCACCGTCGGCACTCGGGCCGCGAGAGAAAGTCAGCCCCGACAGAATTTCCGAGAAGTTGATCGCAAAGGGAGTTCCTTGCAGGAGCACCAGCGCTAGGATCGTCGTCACGCTAAACGTGGCCACCATCGCGATAATGACCAACTCCAAGTGTTTGTAGACACCGCCGGAGAGGACGGCCCAGGTCGCCACGACCAGCAGCGTCGCCCAGATGTTTGCCGAAGTGGTTTCAGTTGCCGCCAGCGGCCACAGTGAATGGCACAGCCCGGCGAGCGCCCCGATCATGCCGATCGATGGCATGAGCAGCAGCGCATAGATGCCCATGTACAGTAAGCCAACCCACGAAGTGCCGCGCCACTTCGGGCCGGGACACGCATTCAGCGCTTGAATCGTCGTGCGGCGATGAATGAGGCAATGCCGGCCGATCTCGACCTGCAAAATAATTCGCAACACGCACGCCAGCAGCACGACCCACAGCAGAATGAAGCCGAACTTCGCCGCTTGCACCGGCGTGTTGATTAGCTCCCCGGCGCCGATCACGGAACCGAGCACGACGATGCTCGGTCCAACCGTGGCCCACAACGACTGTCCCGGACCGATGGGAGTCTGGGTTGATTTGTCAGGCATCGTCTGCACTCCCCCAAATAGGCCAGTTGCGACCGCCGCTGCGCTCGATGCGCTCGAGCTTCGTTTGATACACCTGCTCGATGGTCGATTGCGTCAACACTTCCGCGGTTGGTCCCTGACAGTGAATCCGACCTTCGCGCAAAACGAGCGTCTGCTTCAGCCCGGGCATAACTTCTTCCATGTGATGCGTCACCAACACCACCACCGGACTGGGCGTCGTTTGCAACCGTTCGTCGAGCCACCCTAGAAACCGCTCGCGCACACCGGGGTCCATGCCGGCACACGGCTCATCGAGCACAAGCAGCAGCGGCCCCGCCATTCGGGCCCGCGCGACCAGCAGTTGTTGCCGCTCCCCTTGCGACATGATCCCGAACCGCTTGCGGCTTAGCGACTCGCACCCCAAATCGACAAGTTGCTTGTCTGCCAGCGCCCATTCCTCCGCCGTCGGCGTACTCACAGGCAGCCGCCGCAAACCGAACTGGCCGAACTTCCCCGAGATGACCGTTTCGATTCCCGTTTCATCGGGCGGGATCAAACCGACCACGTCGTTCGATATCCAGCCGATGCTTCGCCGCAGCTCGCCCAAGTCGAGCAACTCTTCGCCCAGTCGCCGAACCACGCCACTCGTGGGCCACAAGTAGCCGGTGGCGATCTTCAGCAGCGTGCTCTTGCCCGAGCCATTCGGCCCCAGCACGGCCCAGTGCTCGCCGGCGCGAATTTGCCACGATACGTCGGCCAAAATCTCCATTCCCTGCTGTGCGTAGCCGACGCGATCAAGCTCAAACAGGGGCAAATCAGCCATCGGACTTTACTGCCAGCGGCCGCGAAGGCCGGGAATTGAAATTTTGATGAATCAAAAAGCCCGCCACACCCGATTAAAGAATCTAGCGGAACCGCCGCCCACGCGAAAGCGCCAACCGGTGCGCCTAGAAACGACTTCCCTTATGCCGAGCAATTCTCCCTATCGCAGTTTTCTATTGTGCGGACTGTTGTGGTTCGGCGCGACGACATTCGGCGCGCGATCGAGTAGCGCGCAAGGCGATGGCTACGATGAGGGCCAGGTCGCGTGCGATTGCGAGCCGCAAGGCACGTTGTTCCGTTGGAGCTATGCGACCGACACCACCGGCGGACCCGATCTGAATGAGCCGCTCGTGACCGACCGGCCCGACTTCACCGAAGCGAGTGTCACCGTCGGCCGCGGCGTCGCGCAGTTGGAGATGGGTTACACCTACACGTTCGACGAAGCGGACGTGGATCAAACGATCAGCCATTCTTATCCCGAAGCGCTGCTGCGGTTGGGCGTTCTCGATGACTGGCTCGAGCTTCGCGCGGCGTGGAACTACGGCCACGAAATTCTCAACGGCTTCGAGTCGGCCGGCGCGGAGGACTTGTACCTCGGCATGAAGATCGGCCTCACGCCGCAGGAAGGCTTCTTGCCGGAGATGGCCATCATGCCGCAGATGACCGTCCCCACCGGCGGCAATGCATTCACCGCTGATCGCGCGCTTCCCGGCGTCAACTGGCTCTACGGCTGGGAACTCAACGATTGGATTGAAACGGGAGGCAGCACCCAGTTCAACAGCGAGATCGACGAGGAGACCGACAACGTCTACACCCAATGGGCCCAATCGTGGACCGTCGGCTACAGCCTCACCGACCGCTGGGGCGCCTACACCGAATGGTTCGGCCTCTTCCCCCACAGCGCCGACACCGAGCGCGCCCAAAACTATTTCAACGGCGGCTTTACCTATCTCATCAACTGCGACATCCAATGGGACATCCGCGCCGGCCTGGGCCTCAACGAATCGGCGGACGACTATTTCGTGGGGAGTGGGATTTCGATTCGATTTCGTTAAACCGTGCATGTTATACGGTGGACGCGCGCAACCCTTCAGCGCAAGCACACCTCCGACCAAGAGGGGAAGAGGCGATTTTTGTCGCCATGACTTGCTGCGCAACAGATCGTTCATCTAATTCTCCGTCGTAAACCGGGTCGGCGGATGGGAGCAAGCGGAGCCGTAACCTGTTGAGCCACAAACGGTTGGGCGTTCGGTAGCTGGGTTGGCGCGGGGGAGTTTTCGTCAGTTAACGCACAAGCGATCCGCGAGCAACGAGGTGGAAGCGTGCCCGCGGCGCGCAACTCGATCGGCCGACTGATTTGAAGTCGTCTGCCGCGTAGTGCGCCCGCACCGCGAACGGCGTCCGAAAGCGGAATTTGGAAGGCGAAATGCGCGCGTTCCCTCTCTCTGCGGGCGAGAGTTAGGGCGAGGGCAATTCAGGGGGCGGGCGGGCAGTCGTGGACATCGCGATTCTCGGGAAACAGGTGAAACAACGAAAAAAGCCCGCGGGGGAACCACTTGTGTTCCCGCCGCGGGCTCTTTCGATGCCGGCCCTATGGAGGGACTGGCTCGGCTTGATACCTAGCGCTTTAATACGTCTGTATAGTACACGATTGGGTGGAAAAGGCAAGGGGTGATTTTTGGAAATCTTCGGATTACGGGACGGGATTGAGGATGCGGGAGTTGGGGGACTGAACGCTAGGGAGCATTTCGGAAGCCGTCGATGAGTGTCCCAAATTGGATCGCCAGTGGGAGGGGATAGACCGCTCGGATGGGTGTCCCCGCTGGCCCGCGCATCGTCCGGCTCTAACGAAGTGTGTTAGCAATCCCCATTACAAAGAATCCCGCGAGGCAGGAATACTCAATCAGACGACGTTCGAGCCAGCGGAATCGACTCGGCCAGCATTGCAGTATCCCGGCACGAATCACGACCCCAAGTACGAAAATGGAAAGCGGATTGGCTGAGATCGCACCAGCCATGTCCCCCTGAAGCAAGCACCAGACTCCTCGAGTCGTGCCACACGTGGGGCACAGTTCGCCGGTCAAGAATCTAAACGGGCAAGGTATATGCACGAAATGGGACGTGCAAACGTATACAACCATCGCCAGCAGTGGCAACCACGGTCTCACGTTGGAAAAAACTCCCAAACGCCTACCGTGTGCCCCGCCCTAAGCTTCCTGGCAACCATATAGGCGTCGATTCCTAATAACGGCCACGTTCCGACAACGGATATACCACCAGTCACACCCGCCAGCGCTATTGCCACAATTAAGCAAACGATTCCCTTGGCAACTTGGCCCATTATCATCTGGCCCAAGCCGGCGATGCAGCATCCGCTAAGAATCGCCATCAACAACGGATTCTGCGGCGATTCGGTCGGGCGAATTACATTGTGGTCGCTAGGCCCGTATACCGGAACTAGCATTGATCCGCAGAAACGACACTTGATTGCATTGATGGCAATCTGCTCCGCACAGAACGGGCATGGCCTGGTGTCTGGAGCAAGTGGCGCCGGGTCCGATGCGACTCGTTGTGGTTCATCTGGCATTTCGATTTGCGAAAACAGCTCATCGAAGAACTCAGGCGGCTCGGGTGAAAGGCCTGGCGGACCCACGTCGGCCTGGAATCCCTTACCACACTTCGCACATCGTACCCGTTTTCCATATTGGGTCGGACCAATCTGATACTTGGTTTGGCAATGGGGACACAATTGTTCAAAAGATTCGCTTGGCATGTTAAGCCTAATTTCCAATTTAGTTTGCCCGACCGTCATTCCGAGGCGGTGACTGGGCGACTCAACTGGTAACCGCGAATTGCGATCGTGCTATCGGCGGCCCAATGTTTCTTCCCGAGGTAGGCTTTGCTGTCGCATTCCATTCCCGCGGCGATATCGATTGTCTGGCCGAGCGCGACCGTCGGCCGACCGGCGGGATCTTTAAGGAACCCGGTGAATGCAGATACGACCTCCACTTCGCGGCCGTCGGGCGACACGGCCACGCGGATCGTGTCACTGGTGCCGACTTTCAGATCCTCGGTGATCTCGGTGATTCCATCGCGATAAATATACTCCGATTTGTAGTTTGCCCGTTCGACCCCGTTGTCGTCGAAGCGGCCATACTGGCTTTTACCGATGGTGACTTGTTGTTTGAGGACGTTGCCGTCCCCGCCAAGTCCACAGAAGCCATAGAATGCTTTGTGTAAGGAATTGTTGACGAACTCGAACTGCACCTCGCAATCGTCGCCGATGTCAACGCCGAAATAACAGTCGTCGTCGCGGGTTGGTAGAAACCCAGTGCCAGAATCTTGATCGACGTCGATGTAGGCATAGAAATAGCTGCGTCCGCCATCGGGGTGCGAACGACCCACCTGTCCGGCCACGCGCGCGTAAAGATAAATGTGCCGGTCGTCGTGAGCGACCTTAAATTCCAGGAGGTCAACATCGGGGATGTATTCTAGATAGGGAACCCCATCGCCCCGGGGGTCATCCACGCCCGCAACATTTCGCCAGTCGTCGAAATTGCCGTCAATAGTGATCTTCGCAAGCGTGGCCTCGGGCTGATCCGCAGGTTGAGGGGCGTTGATGAGGATCAGAGATTCCTGGTCGCTCCGGACCGACGGCGCGAACTCGGCGTTGAACGTGACGGTCACGCTCGGTTCCGAGTCGCGATTGTCGATCGCACCTTCCCTGTAAGCGGCTTCCAGCAAGTAGGCTCCGGCGTTGTTGTCGAACGAACCAAGCTGAACGTGGGCGCGACGAAAGACGCTCGGCAAAGTTGCCTTCGCGAGAACAATCGACTTTCCCTGGGTCTGGAGGGCGAGCGAGACCACCGCGGCTTTGGCCGCTTCGCCGCTATTGTCCGACGGCGCATAGTCGATCGCGTAATGCCCGGCGACGGTATTGCCCTCGGCGTCGGACAATTCTAACGGCAGGAAATCAAGCGATTCCGTCACCAGCGGACCGGGGACTTCGACCGCGTAGTAGAGCGCGTTTTCTGCGGAATCGTAAGCGAGGTTCGATGCGTCCGTCGGCCACGTCGGTAACAGCTCACGGTTGTTCTGGTAGAACTCGTTCGGTGAAAAACGGCCTCGGTCGTCGATAGCGCCGATGACTTTTTCGCGATCCTTGGTGAACGCGTACACGCTGCGAGGGTTGTCGGCTGCAATGCGCGCTTCACGCAAGTAACGGCGGCGCGGCGATTCGTGGTCTTCGACAATGGTGCTGACGCACACATCGGTGGCAATCGGCCGGGCATTGGGCTTGGCATACGCGAGAGCCGTCGGAGAAGCGGGATCGCCAAGCCAAATCACGTCGCGGTTGGCAAAGGTCAACTCGAATGTCACTTGGCGCGTGAACGTAACGCCGACGGACTCGCGCTGACCAGCGGCGCTCGCAGGAGCGATTCCACTGGTGAGGATCAATATCCAAACGAAAACAGGAAAGCAAAGCGAATGCAAAACGTTCATCTGCCAAGTACTCCATGAGGTGCAACAGGTCTAGTGTATGGAACGACTGAAGACGCTGCAACTCTGCACGAAAGAAGTGTACCGGCCGAATGGAGTTCGGTCGCGTCGCTCCCATGCGCACTATGCGTAACGTTGCTTCCCACGGCCCAAACGTCACGAGAGATTCGTCGCATAGTAAATCACGAGGCCCAGCGCGGCCGATGTCGCAAGCGTGATTGCCATTCCGCGTTTCCAATAGAATGTCAGCAGCACGGCAAGCACCGCCACGCCGAGCGAACCTACGTGCATCGTATCCCACTCCGGCACGAGTAGCCGAACAGGTCCGATGACTTCCGTTCGCACTTCGGCGAACAACGTGTGAATTGAGAACCACACGGCCAGGTTCAGGATCACGCCGACAACTGCCGCAGTGATTGCCGAAAGTGCGGAGCCGAGCAGCCGGTTGCCGCGCAAGCGTTCGATGTAGGGTGCCCCGAGAAATATCCAGAAGAAACAGGGGACGAATGTGACCCACGTCGTGAGCACCGAGCCAAGGATTCCGGCGGTCAGCGGATCGAACGGGCCGGGGTTGCGGTAGGCGCCCATGAAGGCGACGAACTGCACGACCATGATCAGCGGGCCGGGAGTGGTTTCCGCCATCCCCAGGCCATCGAGCATTTCGCCGGGCTGGAGCCAGCCATACTTCTCGACGGCTTGCTGAGTGATGTACGCCAATACCGAGTAGGCTCCACCAAACGTCACGACCGCGGCTTGGCTAAAGAATACGGATTCCTTGAACAACACCGACTGCGGACCGAGCAGTAGTCCGACTGCAATAATCGGCCCAAACCACAGCGACAGGCAGACGGCGCAGACGATCGCGCTGCGCCGCCAGGAAGGACTGACATCGGCTCGTACTGCTTCATCCGGCGCGGCGGACGTGCTCGTGCTCATCGTGGTCACAAACCGCTGCGGTGCAATTCGTCCACCGAAAAAACCAATCAGGGCGGCGCTGAGAATCAAAAGCGGAAACGGAACGTTGAAGAAGAAAATGGCGACAAACGAACTGGCAGCGAGGGTCAGCATCGTGCCATTCTTGAGCACCCGCTTCCCGATTCGCAGAACGGCCTCCAGCACAATCGCCATCACCGCGGGCTTGAGGCCAAAGAAGATCGCTTGCACGAAATGCGTTTCCTGATAGCGGGCATACATGATGCTCAGCGCCAGTATTGCCGCAAACCCCGGCAGCACGAACAGGATGCCCGCCATCAGCCCGCCGAGCGTGCGGTGCATTAGCCAACCGATGTAGACGGCAAGCTGCGTGGCCTCAGGTCCGGGCAACAACATGCAATAATTGAGCGCGTGGAGATACCGCTGTTCGCCGATCCACTTTTTTTCATCCACCACGATGCGGTGCATCACAGCGATCTGACCGGCCGGCCCGCCGAAACTTAGCATGGCCACGCGAGACCAAGTCCAGAAAGCCTCGCGCAGGGACACCACCCGCGGCGGAGTTGCGAGGTCTGGGGCTGGCAATTCGCCGGTTCGATTATTCCCGCCACGTGCCTCGCCGCCGCTCGTATTCATGCGGGCATCGCCGTTGCGGGAGAGAGCGTCCCAAGATAAGAAAAAGTACACCCGGCAGGAGTCGAACCTGCAACCTTCGGATTCGTAGTCCGGTACTCTATCCAGTTGAGCTACGGGTGCGTGAGTGTAAAAGTATACGCATTTCGGCGGATTCTGCCAGGGAGGCCGGATCACTTCCCGATGCAGAATCGCCCGAAGATTTGGCCGAGAATGTCATCCGTGTAGACGGTCCCAACGACACGGCCCAAATGATTCAAGATGTCGCGCAGCTCCGCGGCGACAAGCTCGTCGCCCGCCGATTCGATTACGAGTTGTCGCAATCGCGCGAGGCCATCGCGTGCAGATTGAAGGCTTTCGGCGCACCGAGCGCTCGTGCCGGCGACCAGGCCACTTTTCTCTTCGGCCGCGAGTTCAATGGCGCGAACGCGAAGTTCGGACGCGAGCGCGGCCAGGCCGGCTCCGGTGTGCGCGCTCGTTGCGATGCCGGCGCCTCCGATAGGCGACTGCAGGTCGCACTTGGTGAAAATAATGACGCCCTCAGAATTGCCGGCCGGTTCGTCAACGTACTGGCTGGTAGCATCGACGCATTGGAGCAGCAAATCGGCGCGGCGGCCCTGGTCGAGCGCGAGTTCTTGGGCGGCGGCATCCAAAAGGCTTGCCGCGCTTGCTTGCTCGATGCCTGCGGTGTCGACCAACTCGCACTGGATATCGCCAAGTGCAAGTCGGACCGCCAGAAAGTCTCGCGTGGTGCCGGCTCTATTTGAGACGAGCGCTGGTTGGGGCGTGCCCGTCCCGAACTGCTGCACCAACGCATTGAACAGGCTGCTCTTGCCGCTATTGGGTGGTCCAACCAATACGAGCCGCGGCAACGATGCGGCTTCGCCCCGGTGCGAGAGACGGCCAATGAGCGATTGAACTTCCGTTGCGACATGATCCACCCGACGCAGCACTTCGTCACGAGTGACAAACTCAATGTCTTCTTCCACGAAGTCGAGGCCGGCTTCCAGATCGGCGAGCAGATCGATGAGCGACGACCGCAGCGCTGCAAGCGGCTGAGTAAGCCCGCCGGCGAGTTGGCGCAACGCCGTTTGTAAAGCGGCAGCGCCGCGTGCGTCGATCACTCCGAGGACCGCTTCGGCTTGCGTCAGATCGATCCGCCCTGCGAGAAACGCCCGTAGCGTAAATTCCCCGGGTTCGGCCATCCGAGCGCCTTGATCGCACAGGTGGCGAAGCGTTGCTTGCAGCAACGGCGGCGAGCCGAGCGTATGCAATTCGACCGTGGGTTGACGCGTGTAACTTGCCGAGCCGCGCCAAACGAAGGCGTCACATGGCAAGGGAATGCTCGGCCGATCGGCGAGCGCGATGCGGAGCGTGCCGGTCAGAGCCGTCGCTTGACGCAACTGGCAAAGTCGCTGTCCGTCGGCGGAAGTAAAGCACCGCTCAACGACCGAAATCGCCTCCGGACCACTCACCCGCACCACGCCCCGCGCCCCGCTGGCGTGTGGAACTGCAATTGCCGCGATCGTGTCAGCAACATCGAGCATCGAACGAGCGGCCACAAATAGGCACGAAAAGTCACAAGAAGTTAAACCGCTAATAGACGCTAATTGGACGCTAATGAGGAGTGAGTGGACAGTACTTGTTCCACAGACTTGAGAGCTTCTTCTCGACTAGCATCGGATCAGCGTCCGTTAGCAGTTGAGGCTGATTCCGCTGCTTGATGAGTCGATTCGTGCTCTTGCGTCACTAGCGTTTACTTCGCCGTTTCGAGTCGGACCGATCCCTTCTCGTGGTGGCATTCTTCGCCGTGCCATTAGGACTTGCGCCGGGCTTAGGTTTGTCCGAGCCGAACGGGTTGCTCGGACCGCCGCCCTTTCTGTCCTGTCCTCCGGAAGTACCGCCTTCCATTAAATTCGCGTCGGCGGGCTTCGGCTTGGGCAGTAACTTGCGTTCGGCCATGCCCCATAGGCTGGAGGCGATGAAATAGAGACATAAACCGCTGGCGACTTTGTAGAACAACAGGCCCATGAAGACCATCATGTACTGCATGATCTTCATCTGCATCGCGGCCTGTTCGTTGGCCGGCGGCGGCATGAACATTTTTTGCTGTACGAGGAATAGCGCCACCGTGATCAACGGCAATATATTCAGATACGGGCCAAGGCCGAAGAAGCCGATGCCATTATTGATAAACTCCGGCATGATCCACGACCAGTCGTAGAGCATGTCGGGTGCCGCGAGGTTCGAGCACCAGCGGATCGCGTGAGAAATGAGCGGTGCGTCGCGCAGCTCGACGTCGACCATCAACGAGCGATAGAGGCCGATGAAGATCGGCAACTGGATAAACATCATCAAGCAACCGCCCATCGGGTTGTAGCTGTGCTTGCGGAACAACTCCTGCTGGGCTTTAGTTCGCTTTTCGACGTCGTTCTTGTACTTTTCGGCGATGCGGTCGATTTCCGGCTTTAGCTCTTGCATCTTCGCCATGTTGATCGCTTGCTTGCGGCTCAACGGGAACATCAACCCCCGCACCAGTACGGTGAGCATGATGATCGCGATGCCATAGTTATGCACCACCGCGTAGAACGCGTGGAGAATGGCGAGCATCAACTTGGCAACCGGTCCAAACCAGCCGTAAGTCAAGATGTCGCCCAGCGTGTAACTCGGGTTGTTGGCAGCTTGGTATTGATTTAGCAGTGACGGGCGCTTGGGACCGTTGAATACCTGTAGCTTATCGGTCACCGTGTCGCCGGGCTGACCGGCCGCTTGAAGTTCTAACGGCGTGCGGACCATACGGAAGGAGACGTTGGTATAAGTCTGCGGCCACCGCTCCGCAAGCTTCTGCCCCACGACTTCCGGTTGAACTTCTTTGAACAATTCCGACTCGATATCGGGCGCGACGGGCAAAATCATCGAAGCGAAATACTGCGCATCGACGCCGGCGTAGAGAGTCCCCAGCGGCTCGCCGCCGGCACCGCTTGCACCCAGCACTTCGATATCGCCGTCGGCGATGTATGCCGCGCCCTGCTCGGTCGTTCCTTGATTCGGGAACCGCACCAGCACATCTCTCAACCCCGCGCTGCCCCATCCGCGGCTAACCTTGGTGGCATACCACCATCCCTCAATGGGCAAACCGTTTGGGCCTCGAAGGTGATAGACGACTTTCCGCGGCTGCGCGTTTAGATTTCGCACCTCGCAGTCGAGTTGAAAGTCGTAGGCTGGAAAGTCTTCGTTGCTAAGCTCGGCTGCCGGCACTTCTTTAAGCTGGTAGCGCTTAACGACCTCCAGTCCGAGCGCTGGAAGACGCTGACGAAAGCCGACGGAGCTCGGTGTGGCGGCCTCGACCTGCCAGTTGCCGGTGGCAAGCGCCTCGTTGGCGGCCTTAACCGCCGGGTCGTCCGCCTTCAGCGCGTCGACGGATTGAAGTTGCACGACGAACGACGGGTGATCGACATATCCTTCGGGTCGTTTGGTCGAATAGAGCAGGATGTTCTCAATCTCGGGGCGAATCACCTCGAGGGGCCGGCGGGTCAACGTCGCAGCGTCAAGCTGCTGCTCCGCACCGTCGCGACGGATGGTAAGTCTCACCTCGTCCCGCGGCTTCGTGCCGGCGAGCGCCTGTCGGAGGTCCGCCGGCTTAGCGATCGGCGTGGGGGCTTGCGTATTAGGAAGCGCGATCGCGGTAACTACGTCGCCCGCGCGCAGCCCCGCTTTGAAAGCAGGGGTTCCATCACCGACGATTCGCGCCCGCGCACCGCCGGCCGGATCGTCGACGAGTTCCAAGTGTCCGAGATAGCCGCTGCGATCGTGCAGATCGCGGAACTGAGGATTCGCAAGTTCCACCCGCCGCACGCCGGCGCCGGCATTGGTGACCGTCACCAACATGCGATAGGCGCTGCTGCGGTCGACGGAGCCGAGCGTCAAATATTGCAATTCGGCGGGCGGTTCGGCCTCGACGGCGGGCGGTTCGTCGGCGGGAGCTTCCACCGTTGCAGGCAGTTCGTTCTCGGCGGGCGCGGCAGCTTCTTCTTTTTCCTCAACGCCCGCCGGCTTCGCCAGCTTGCGCGGTGGCGGCGCATTCTGGGCTTGCCAGAAATTGAAGAGCATCAACACCCCCACCGCCATCACGATAAAGGCGAAGAAGCGGCGTTCCATGCTGGGTTCTTTGGATTCGGCCATGCGCGGGGGTCGTGCAGATTGAAAGCGAAAGTGTTACGGGTATTTGAAGCAGTTGAGACAAGCATGGCTTGCCGCAATGCTTCGTCGGGGAGACCTGCGGTCGAGTCGGTGCGGGGTCGGGAGACCCGCGCACAACGTGGGGGTGCGGGGTGGGGAGACCCGCGCACAACCTGAAGTGTTCAGCGTCCTTGCTTAATCCGATCGCCAAGAAAGTCGTCGAGGTCGGCTATGTTGTAGATCTTGTTGGCGGTCGCTCCGCGGTCGTACTCAACACGGTGGAATGTCAGCCGATTGTCTTCTTGAATCACATAGCAAGAACGGGGATCGCCATCCCTCGGCTGGCCCACCGAACCGACGTTGACCATGAACTTTTGGTCGCCGAACTCGTAAACGTAATCCGTCTCTTCGGGAGTGAGAAAATTTCGGCTCTCGGTGAACACGCCCGGTACGTGGGTATGCCCTTGGAAACAGCCGCGGTGGACTAAGCTGAATAGCTTCTCCATTTTCTTTTGGTTGTAAATGTCTTCGGGGAACACGTACTCGTTCACGGGATTGCGGGGCGAGCCGTGGACGTAGAGCCAGTCGCCATCGCGCTGCACGCGGGGCAACTCGCCGAGGAACTCCCACCGCCGGTCGATCTGAGCACGATCCCCGCGGGCATGCTCGAGTTGCTGGCGGGTCCAAAAAATCGCCCGCTCGGCGCCACTGTTGAACCCCTCGGGATCGAACAATGCGCCCTGATCGTGGTTTCCCAGCAGGCAGACGTTGCACGAATCAATGATTAAGTCGAGGCACTCGCAAGGATTGGGGCCGTAGCCGATGATGTCGCCGAGGCAGTACGTTTCGTCTACGTGCTGCGTGCGGATGTGCGCGAGCACGGCCTGCAGGGCTTCGTGATTCGCATGGACGTCGCTGATGATTGCTCGCTTCAAAGCGCCACCGCCCTATGCGACACGATCAAAAACGGAAATACTCGCAGTCAAGAACTACGCGGCCGTGCCGCACAGCGCCCGCGAATCGGATCAGCACACACCCTGATCCCAAATGGCTCGTAAGCTCTCAAGTCTAGATGGCACTAAGACTTGGGTCAAGCGTCGCAAAGTCGATTCCATCGGGCGGATATGACGATTGACGGTTGCGACGATGCCCGAATATGGTCCGGATTCACTGGGTCCGGCCCCCTGGAGTCATCGCGTGCGAATACTTGCCTTGGAAACCTCAGGTCGCAGCGGCTCGGTGGCGCTCTTGCAGGGGGAGCCCGCAGCAGGCCTCGCCGTCCATAGCGAAGTTTACCTGCCCGAGGACCAGAGAGCTGCCCAGTGCCTGGCACCGATCATGAAGCAGGCGCTGAATGACGCGGGTTGGCAACCGAGTTCGCTCGGTTTAATCGCGGTCACGGTTGGTCCCGGCTCGTTCACCGGCCTGCGAATCGGCGTCACCACCGCCAAAACATTGGCCTACGCCACGGGGGCGAAGTTGGTCGGTGTTTCCACCCTTGCGGTATTGGCCCACCAATCCGGGGAATCTGCCGACCGAATTTGGGCGGTGCTCGACGCACAGCGCGACGAGTTATTTGTGCAGGCCTACTCGGCCGGCGGCGATCTCGTACTTGCGCCCGATAAGACCCGCATCCGAACAGTGAACGACTGGCTCGAAGAGCTTCAATCCGGAGACGCAGTGACGGGGCCTGTGCTCACGAAGCTGTGCGTACGCTTGCCCCAGCATGTTTCAGTCGTCCCAGAAGCCCATTGGCAACCCACGGCCCGCGCCGTCGGCGAGCTTGGCTGGCGAAGGTTCTTAGCCGGTGAGTTTGACGATCACTTCCAATTGGTTCCGCGGTACCACCGCCGCAGTGCTGCTGAAGAAAAGTGGAACCGAACCCGTTAGCCGCGACGCGCATGTGGACGAGTCTCTCCGAGACTCGAAAATGCGAGTTTCGGAGAAACTCGCCCACGTGGAGCGCGCGTCGCAAGCGAACGCGGCTAAGGCCGTTACTCCTCTGTCACCGCGACGCTTTCCATCTTGTCGCCCTCTCGAATCGCGTCTACCACCTTTTGCCCGTCGCCGAGCACGCCACCAAATACCGTGTGCTTGCCATCGAGCCACGGGCAGGGCACATGGGTGATGAAGAACTGCGAACCGTTCGTGTTCGGCCCGGAGTTGGCCATGGAGAGCACGCCCGGGCCGGTGTGCTTGCGAGAGGGGTGAATCTCGTCTGCGAAAGTGTAACCTGGCCCGCCACGGCCCGTGCCCTCGGGGCAGCCGCCCTGGATCATGAAGTCCTCAAGCACCCGGTGAAACTTTAGGCCGTTGTAAAACCCTTCGCCGGCTAGCTTTTCGAAATTGGCGACTGTTTTGGGCGCCTCTTTCACGTATAGCTCCAAGCGAATCGGGCCTTTCTCGGTGGTGATTGTGGCGACTTTCATGAAAGGCTCCTGCGGATCAGACGAATGAGGACGAAGACGAACCACAATGATACGCGAAGCAGCGGCGCTGATCCTATCCCCCGGCAGAGCCGGAGTCAGGCGGTTTAGCGGTCAAATCGACTGTTTAACGCCGCAGCGTTTCACTCGTCGCTGCGGCGATGGGGGCGAAGACCATCAGCGGCAACCACGACGCCAACACGGGCCGCATCCAGCCGGTCGAGCCGAGCGACTGGCAGGCGAGCACGACCACAAAGAAGCCCGCCACCACGAGAATTGCCAGTCCGATGGCGATGAAGGGATTGCGATTGCCGCGGTTTACCACCAGCGGCAGGCCGAGGAACAACAGCGTGGCGTCGAAGAATGGCTGCAACAACCGCGTATGAAGGGCGACCCGCACGTCGTTCCCTAAATCGTTGCTGGGGCTGCGCAGTTCGCGTACAAGTTCGCGGGTCGAGGCGAAGTTCCGCCACGTCGATCCCCCCGCCAGAAGATCGAATGTCACGCCGCTCGCCACAAACACCTCGTTAGCTTTAAGCCACTTCACGTCGCGCGGAGTGACAACCACCGCTACGCCGTTGAGCCGCAACGATTCTTGTTGCGGCAGCATTGCGGGCGTTCTGACGCCGCGCAGTAAAAAGCCGCTGGGACGCGGCCCTTCGGCCGGCAGATAGACGGCGTCGTCGGCCGTAAGTTGTTTGCCGTAAGCGGCTAGTTCGCTCGGCAGCGAGAAGGTGGGCCGAATGATTCGCTTGTCCTTGATGATCGCGCTCTGGCCGGACAAAAAGATGTCGGTCTGCGAGTCCCAGTGCGATTGAATCTCGGTGCCCGCCTGGCCATCGAGGTTTTTGTAATCTCGCGCTAGTTCCTGGCGAATGCCAGGAACAACGAACTCGCGGCACACCGCCGCTACGACCGTAATCGCCAGCGCCGCGAAGATCAGCGGGCGCAACACCGTCATTCGGGGGATGCCCGCGGCGAGCAGCGCCGTCAGCTCGTTGTGACGCTGAATCCAGGTCACCGTGAACATCGCCGCAATCAAAGCCAGAATGCCGCTGGTGCGGTCGAAGAATGCCAGCGAGCGATACGAGTAATACTTGGCGAGGACGGACAACAATCCCTCTTCCTCGCTGGCGTGATCGACGAAATGGTCGAGATGGCCGAAGGCATCGATCACCACGTACAGCCCGTACAGGCTGATGAAGCAAATCGCGAAGATCTGCACAAACTGCCGCAACAGATAGCGATCAATCGTGCGGAACATAGGCGCGGCCAGGCAAGGAAATGAAGCCGCGAAAGCTAGCAGAGGCGGCCCTCGGGGGTCAATAGGAGCCGGGATCGACAATGCTGGCAGCGCTACCATCGCCTGCGGGGAAGAGTACATTAAAGCGATGAACTTCCCCGCGACCATTGCCGGACGAACGCGTGGATTACTGCGCCGCAATTGGCTCGCGGGACCGCGGCGGGCATTGCTCGATTTACTATATCCCCCGCGGTGCGCCAGTTGTGATGCTCCGCTCGGTGATTCAAGCCGTGCCGTCCTGTGCCGCGATTGCCGTGCCGACCTCCCGCTGTTTGAGGGGTCGATGTGCCCGCGCTGTGGAGCCGCGGCCTCGGCTCTCGAACCATCCAGCGACGGCTGCGGCATTTGCCGGGAGACGAAATTCCACTTCGATGGCACGGTCGCGCTCGGCGATTACTCGGGCCTGCTCCGCCGACTGATACTTCGCGCCAAGCACGAGGAACCGGTCGCCCAGGGCCTTGCCGAGTTACTATTCGAACATCGAGAACAAGAGCTTCTGACGGCCGCGCCCGATCTGGTCGTTGCCGTGCCGATGCACTGGCATCGCCGCTGGCAACGGCGGACCAACTCTGCCGAAATCATGGCAGCGGCGCTTTCGGCGCGGTTGGCGGTTCCGGCACGATTTAGCCGATTGCGCCGAATTCGGAGCACGCCACCGCAGACGAGCGTCCCCGGCAGCGAGCGTTTTGCGAACGTCCGCCGGGCATTTCGTGCTCGGCGACGGCGGCTCGAAGCGCGGCACGTTCTGCTCGTGGACGACGTCCTCACCACCGGCGCGACGTGCAGCGAGGCCGCACGGGCGCTACGCGCAGCGGGGGTCGAGCGCGTCACGGTTGCCGTGATCGCTCGCAGTTGGCCCGGCAAATAATTTTTATTACAACTCATACCATTCGCTTGCGGTTTAGCGATACCTCATGCCCACCTCACGTTCCTTACGCATCGGCACTCGCGGAAGCAAGCTCGCTCGCTGGCAAGCGGAATGGGTGGCCGCGCGCCTGCAGCAGCATGGGCAGCCGGTCGAACTGGTGGAAGTGACGACTTCCGGCGACAGCGATCAGCACGGCTCGATTGAAGCCATCGGCACGCTCGGGGTATTCACCAAGGAGATTCAGCGTGCGCTGCTAGTCAAGGACGTCGACATCGCAGTCCACAGCCTGAAAGACCTGCCGACGGAGCCGGTCGATGGCCTGATTCTCGCGGCAACGCCGCCACGCGAAAGCGTCTGCGACGCATTGATCTCTAACGACTTCGCTTCGGTCGCCGAGCTGCCCCAACGTGCGCGCGTCGGTACCGGAAGCCTGCGGCGGCAGGCGCAATTGCGATTCCTTCGCCCCGACCTGCAATTGCTCGATATTCGCGGCAACGTCGATACGCGGATTGCAAAGCTCGACGCGGGCGAGTACGACGCGATCGTGTTGGCTGAAGCGGGGCTTAATCGCCTCGGCCTGGTCGATCGTATCCGCGAGCTACTGACGCCGGACCGCATGCTTTCCGCCGTGGGGCAGGGGGCGTTAGGCATCGAGTGCCGCGCTGATGACCGCACAGTGCTGGACAATGTGTCGCGAATCAACGACGCGGAGACGTTCGCCGCCGTTGCCGCAGAACGAGCGTTGCTAGCCGGCCTGCAAGGCGGGTGCCTGGCCGCGATCGGAGCGTGGGGTCGCGTGGAGGAAGGCCAACTGGTGCTATCGGCCGTGGTGCTATCGCCCGATGGCCTCCAGCGACTGTTCCACGAAGACCGCGCGGCTAAGAGCGAAGCTATCGAACTGGGCGCTCGCGTGGCCGAGGTATTGCGCGGCCGGGGTGCAGCCGAACTGTTGCAGCGATAGACGTTCGGCAACTTCTGCCGGCGGTTCTTGCGGAGACCGGCAGCCCTTGCCGCTTCGGTGCGAGCGGTCCCCGATGCTCTTGACGTCTGCGCGCGCTCTTAACCCTTTGACAGCGCCACACTTCCAACTCACTGGCGTCCAATCGAGTTGCGTTGGCACGCCCCTTGCTTAGGAAACGGCACGTCCGCAGGGGGGCACGCCTGCTGACACGCTCATCTCATGTCGTATGGAATGTACATCTCGGCCGAAGGGGCTCAGGCCCAATCGCGGCGGCTGGAGGTGATTGCGAACAATCTGGCCAACGTCAATACCGTCGGCTTCAAGCCCGACGTGGCCAGCTTTCAGGCCCGATTCGCCGAGGCGATCCAACAAGGCGAATCTCAGTCGGGCGATCGCTCGATCAATAACCTCGGCGGCGGCGTGAAAGTCATCGACGTGACGACTAACTTCGCCCCCGGCCAACTGCAGCGCACCGGCAACGACTCCGATCTGGCGATCGTGGGCAACGGATTCTTTGCCGTCAAAGGCGGCGATGGCCAAACTTACCTCACGCGGGCTGGCGAATTTGCCGTCGATGCCGAAGGCCAACTCGTCACCCAAAACGGAAATCGACCCGTGCTCGATTCGTCCGGTAGCCCGGTGGTGCTCGACCTCGAGCAGCCCTGGCTGGTGACGCCCGACGGCTCCGTCCAGCAGGGCGATGCAAGCGTCGAGCTTGCGCTCGTGGAGCCTCGGTCGATCGACAACTTCATCAAGGTCGGCAGCAACATGTTCCGCTCGCTTTCCGGTACGGTTGCGGTGCCCGAGAAACAGCGTGAAGTGCGGTCCGGATTCCTTGAAGTGTCGGGGGTCAACTCCACCGACCAAATGATGGCGATGATCGAGACCAGCCGCGCGTTTGAAGCCAATTCGCGCATGATCCAAAACCACGACAACACCTTCGGCACCCTCATCGGACGAGTCCTCCGCAATCAACGATAACCGCCTCGCGCACTGACCTCCGACCTCTGACCTCTGACCTCTCCCATGAGCGTACAAACTCTCTATACCGCCGCGACGGGCATGTCGGCACTCGAGACGAAGCTCGAAGTGATCGCCAACAACATGGCGAACGTCAACACGACGGCTTTTAAGCGGGATCGTGCCAACTTCGAGGATCTGTTTTACCGGCAATATCGGCTGCCGGGTGCGCTCGATAACGACGGCAACCGCACCAGCACCGGCATCGAGGTCGGCCTCGGTACCCGCGTTTCGAGCACCCAAACCAATTACGAGCAAGGTCCGTTCGAGACTACCAACAATCAACTCGACATTGCCATCGAAGGCGACGGATTTTTCCAGGTCACCGATCCCAACGGCGACTTTCTCTATACCCGCACCGGCAATTTCGGCATCAACGCCAACGGCCAGCTCGTGGTCGGCTCCGCCGAAACCGGCTGGCTGCTTGACCCAAATATTACCATTCCGCAAGAGGCCATCGACATCGTGATTACCACCGATGGCTCGGTGCAGTACCGCGTCACGGGGCAAACTCAGTTAAGCCAAGCCGGCCAGATTCAGTTGACGAAATTCATCAACCCGCAAGGTCTGATCAAGCTGGGCGATAATCTGTACCAGGCAACCGACGCCTCGGGGCCAGTGCAGCAAGGAGATCCAGGTTCCCCCGGCTTTGGATTTATCCGCCAAGGAATTTTGGAAGGCTCGAACGTCGAGCCGGTGACCGAGTTGATCGACCTGATCAACACGCAACGCGCGTTCGAGTTGAATTCGCAAATCGTGCAGGCGGGCGATCAAATCATGCAAATCGTAGCCAACCTCCGCCGTTACTAACCAACCGCTTGCGGCTTAGCGAAAACAACCATGCGACTCTGTTTACTTATTCTGGCCCTCACGACTTCGCGCGCCAGTGCCTTAGATATCGTCCTCCGCGCCGAAGCCTGCCCCGCATCGAACATCGTGCGGCTCGGCGACATTGCCGATCTACGCGCTGGCGACGAGCAACTGATGCAGCAGTTCGCGCAGCTACCGCTCATGCCCGGCCCCTCATCGCCGTCCCCAATGCACGTCCGCGCGCAGACGATTCGCGATCTACTCGCTGCTCAGGGCCATGACGTGACGCGGTTGCGGTTCACCGGCGCCGAGCAGGTCGTCATTAAGCAGGGACAGGGCCAGCCGCCCGATGCGGTTGATACGGGCCTTGACGGCTCGCAAACTGGCTTTCGACAGCTCACGCCCCGTAAACTGCGACCGACGATGCACCGTCCGCCCGGTCCCTTGTCGACCGCGCGGATCGAGGAGCTTCGCACGCAGTTGGCAGACAGGTTGATCGAACACGTACAGACCGCGAGCGGCGAACCTCGGCCGTGGCGCGTTTCAATGTCACTAGAGCGTCGCCATGCCGAACGATTGCAACAGGCGAACTCCCCCGTCGCAATCGAAGGCGGCGCTGCCCCGTTCTTGGGTCCGCAGCGGTTCCTCGTGTCGTTTCCGACTGCGGACGGCGAGGTCCGATTCCCGATTGACGCCACTGTTTTCGAGGCGCCGCTCGTCGTGGTTGCCCGGCGATCGCTTAGTCGCGGCGAAACACTGACCGCCGCCGACGTGGAAGTGATGCCGCTGCCCGAGCTAGCAAAAATTCCCGCTCAGCAAACGCCTGCCTCCAATCTAGAAGAGTTGCTCGATCACGAAGTGATGAGCCCGATTCGGGCAGGTGAAGTAGTGACGACGAACATGCTGGCCCCGCCGATGATGGTCCGACGTGGAGATACCGTCACCGTCGCCGCTGGCGGGGGAGGAATTCGAGTGCGCGTCTTGGCGAAAGCGCATGTCGACGGTCGCCGCGGCGAGATCATCGAAGTCGAAGCGCCCGAAACGAAAGAGCGATACACCGCCCGCGTCGTCGGTCCCCGTCAGTTGGCGGTGCTGTCGGTCGGGACCGAAAGCGCCGAACTGGCTGGAAAGAAGTCGGCCGAGCAATATCGCTAAATCGGATAGCAGGAGATTACGCCTTGATCTGTACATTGCAATCCGTTGTCCCGCAGTCGCTATTGCTCGCGCTCGCGCTCGCGAGTTCCGCCGGCGCCCAGGACGGCAGCCTGCTTTTCGCGCCACTCCCGCAAGGGAAAAATCAGCCCGCGGGCCTCACGCTAGCCAATAGCTCGTTCATGCACAACCCCGTGCCGGCCGAGTCGCTGCGGCGGGAGCTTCAAGAGCGCGACATCATCACTGTGTTAGTAGATTACCGTTCGAGCATGTTGAGCGAAGGCGAAACGCAGAATCGCAAAACGTCGAATTTCCAAGCGATACTGCAAGACTGGATCGGTTTTGATGGCAAGAGCATTTTTGCCGCGCCGCAAAGTCGCGGCGAACCGACCATCAGCGGACAACTCAATTCCCAGTACCGCACCAATGCGGAGTTGGAAGTTCTCGATTCATTAACGTTCCGCATTGCCGCGACCGTGGTCGATATTCGCCCCAACGGCAATCTGGTGATCGAAGCCAATCGCGAATTTGTGATCAACGACGTGGTCTGGCAGCACTCGCTCACGGGCATTGTGCAGCGGCAAGCGATCGGTCCCGATCGAACCGTTCCCAGCGACGCGATCGCCGATCTACGCATTTACAAGCGCGAGCTGGGACAGGTTCGCGAAGGCTATGCCCCCGGCTGGTTTGCCCGCTGGTATGGAAAATATAAACCGTTCTAACCCATCGTTAGTGCGAAAACCACTTAGGATTAACCACGACGACACGACGGACGCAACGAAATAAAACGCAATACAGTCATATTCCGTCGTGTCCTTCGTGCCGTTGTGGTTCAATAAATTCACCATCCGACAGATCAAAATGAGCCACATCTTCCGACTTGCACTTCTCGCCACACTGGTGGGTTCCGCTACCAGCGCCCCGGCGGAAACGTTGCTGCGCAACATCTGTCGCGTGAAGGGGCAAGAAGAAAATACCCTCCGCGGCCTGGGCTTGGTCGTCGGGCTTAACGGCACGGGCGAAGCGGGCGACGGACCGACGATGCGTGCGCTGGCCCGCGCCATGGAGATCATGGGTTCGCCCGGGATGGTGGCCGGCCGGCCCGATCCGGCGGCGCTCGACGAGCTTAAGAAGCTCAAAAACGCGGCATTGGTGATGGTCACCGCGACGGTGCCCCCCACCGGCGCGCGACGCGGTGACAAACTCGATTGCTATGTCGCCGCGATCGCCGGCAAGGGGATCGGCGGCGGGCGATTGGCCTTCGCCGCGCTCCAAGGCCCCAACACGCAAGACACGCGGGTCTTTGGCTTGTGCCAAGGACACGTGCAAGTCGACGATGGCACTCAGTCCAATGTCGGCCGGGTCCACAACGGCTGCCAAATGGAGCAGGACGTATGGACCCCGTTCGTCAAGGAAGGGTTCATTACGCTGGTGCTCGACAAGAATCACGCCGACTTCCAGATCGCATCCAGCGTGGCTGAAAAAATACGCGAGCAGTATCGCGATAACCTCGACGGCGAACAAGCCGACGCCGAGTTTGGCGATCCCGTGCGGGCGCTCGATGCCGCCAACATTCAGGTCCGAATTCCCGAAAACTACCGCAGCGACCCGGTGCTGTTTCTCGCCGATATGCTCGACACCAAGATTTATGACTCCGATCCCGAAGCCCGCGTGACGATTAACCCCCGGGCCGGCAGCATCGTCATTAGCGGCGACGTAACGATCGGCGATGTGATCGTCTCGCACAAGAATGTGGTCGTTGAGGCCGACGACGCCCCACCCATCGCCGAGTTCGCCCGCATCGATACCACCGAGGTCGACTTTCCACGACTCGACCGGCTCGTGCAGCAATTGAGCGCACTGAAGGTGCCGACCAACGACGTGATCGAAATCATCCGCGGCATCGACCGCAACGGAAAACTCCACGGCCGATTGATCATCGAGTAACCCATGACATCCGCGCTGCCAAATCTTAACTCTCTCCAGTCGGCCGCGAAGCCCGCGCCCACCGGCGCGCAGGTGCGCGAGGCGATGGAAGTCCGCGACGCGTTTAGCCAATTCGTCGGCGAGGCGTTCTTCGTGCAGATGTTCAAGGCCATGCGGCAGACGGTCGGCAAACCCGCGTACCTTCATGGCGGCCGCGGCGAAGAAGTCTTTCAATCGCAACTCGACCAAACCATGTCCGAGGAAATGACGCAGCGCGACGGCAGCCGGTTGTCCGAGGCAATGTTTGCTCGGCAATTTCCCAACCAAGCGGAGGTGCTCCAAGCCGCGAAAGCGGCCGGAGTGCATCCCGAGCCGCTTGGCCTCGACAGACTCACAGCGCTTCGCCGGGCAAATTGAACCACAAAGACACAACGGACACAAAGTAATGCGATTAAGTTCAACACTCCTTAGAAGAGCTCTACCAATGATTCGTCCTTCGTCGTGCCCTTCGTGCCGTTGTGGTTTACATTCCTCTTGCTACGCAGACTAAGCAACAATGCATTCCCTCGCCGCTAAAGAGTCCACCGTGAACGCCACATCACCATCGGAGTGGGATGCGGAGATTCTTAACCTGCTGGGCGAGCTATCGGCCGTTCAAAACGATTTGCTCGCGTTGCTGGTCGAGAAACGCACAGCGCTGGCGGCGGGCGATCGACAGCAACTTGCGCCGATCCAGGTTCGCGAGCAAGCACTCATCGACCGGCTCACATCATGCCAGCAGCACCGGCAATGCTTGCTCGATCGGGCGGCCGCCGAAGGGCTGCCCAGCGATAGCATCCAGTCGCTCGCCCAACAAGTTCCATCGGCAAACGCGCGCGTTTTGCGGCAGGGCGTCGACGATGCACGCCGGCGCGCTCGATTGTTGCAACATCAAAGTCTCACGAACTGGGTTCTCGTCCAGCGTACTTTGCTCCACCTTTCTCACGTGGTGGAGATTATTGCTACCGGCGGTCGGATGCAGCCGACATATGGAAAGGGCGGGCCCGCGTCGGCCGGTGGTACATTGGTCGATCAGGCCGTCTAGCGAATTTGGGGGAGGCGTTGCCGGCGCAACACTTTGCGCCGAGCCGTCGCACCACGTGCGACACGGCATGGCCGCGTACTGCGCGGCGATGCTTGCGACGCCAGCGGGGACTCGTCATGTCGCTCTTCGGCACCATTCAACTTGCCGGCAATACGCTCCGCGCGATGCAGGTCGGCCTGCACGTGGTCGGCAATAATATTTCCAATGCCAACACGCCCGGTTACATCCGCGAGGAGGTAATCTACGCCCCGGCGTCCGTCCAGAGACAGGGGAATCTGGTACTCGGCCTTGGCGTTCAAGTAGATAGCATCGTTCAGAAGGTGGACCAATTCCTACTGGAACGGCTCCGCAATTCCCGCTCCGACCGCGCGGAGGCGGAGATTCAAGATAGGGCGTACAAGGATCTCGAAGCTCTGCTGTCCGAGCTTTCGACGAACGACTTAAGCACTTCTCTCACCGGGTTCTTCAACTCGATTGACGAAGTGCTCAAAAAGCCGGACGACACCGCGACACGCAACTTGGTAATCCTTAAGGGCAATGCCCTTGCGCAGAACCTCAATCGCTTGGCATCTCGGACGAACGACCTGCACGCTCAATACAATGCCCGCATTACCGGTACGGCCAGTGAGATCAACACTCTGGCCGAAGAGATTCGCTCATTGAATGGCCGCATCGCATCGATCGAGGGAGGCGGAGCGACCGGCAGTCAGGCCGGCGCACTGCGTACCCAGCGGCAAAATGCCCTCGACGAACTGGCGCAACGGATCGATATCCGCGTCAGCGAGCAAGCGAGCGGCGGCGTGGCGGTCATCGTCGGCGGCGAGTTTCTCGTCTTCGAGGGCCATCGCCGCGAGGTGGAAGCGGCCACCGACCAGTCGTCGACCGATCCGGGGCGAACGATCCTTCAGTTCGACGACACCAATGCACCGCTGCAAATCAGCGGCGGCGAGCTACAGGGCCGCTATACGGCCCGCGACGAGGTGATCGGCGCTTTTGCCGACCAACTCGACGAGTTCGCGGCCGCACTAGCCTGGGAGTTCAATCAACTCCATTCGCAAGGCCAGGGCCTCACAGGTTTTCAGAAACTCACGAGTTACAGCGGGGTGGCCGATGCCACCGCGGCACTCGACGCAGCCGGCCTGCCCTTCACGCCCGTCAATGGCGCGCTGGACATCATCGTCCGCAACAAGACGACGGGGATCGCACAGACCAAAGTGATCTCAGTCGATCTCAACGGCCTGGACGGCGACGCTTCGCTGGAAACGCTCGTTACGGAATTGGATGCCATCGATGGCATTTCGGCGACGGTCTCCGATCTCGGCAAGTTAACGATCGCGTCCGATTCTTCAGACATCGAGTTCGCCTTTGCCAACGATACGAGCGGCTTCCTGGCGGCGATTGGTCTCAACACGTTCTTCACGGGTTCCACGGCCAGCGACCTGGCTGTCAATGCCGAACTGAACGGAGTCCAAAACGCGGGCAAGTTTGCCGCTAGCCTCGATGGCATCGGCGAAGACTCCCGCAACGGCGAACGACTAGCCGCGTTGTTCGACCGGCCACTTGACTCGCAATATGGCGTATCGCTCGGCGAACGTTACGAGCAGTTAGTTAATGAAATCGCGCAAGGCTCGACCGTCGCGGCGTCGGTCGCCGAGGGATTCCGCGTGTTTGAGGTGTCACTCGAAGGCGAACATCAAGCGATCAGTGGGGTCAGCCTCGACGAAGAAGCCATCCGTATGATCTCCCTCCAACGTGCTTACCAGGCCTCGGCGCGTTTGATTCAGACCCTTTCCGAATTGATGGACGTGCTGGTGAATCTTTGAGCTTACTGCCGCTACCGTAAAGCGCGCCGCTCCGAAGACGGAGTTTACCCGCCGTGGTGGGCGTCGCGGCTAACGTCTTCCTGTCCCCTGACCCCTGACCCCTTCCCCATGGCCATCCTCCCCGTCCCAAGCAGCCGCGTTAGCGACTATCTGGTTCGCCAGCGGTTGGTGCAACAGGTGCAGTCGGATCAACTCGCCCTGCTCCGGTTGCAAACGCAGTTGAGTACGGGCCAGCGGCTGTTTTTGCCCAGCGACGACGCCCCCGCGGCGCTGCGAGTGATCAACCTGCAGCGCACGCTCGAGCGGAAGGGGCAGATGCAGTCGAACCTGTCCAGCTCGCAATCGCTGCTCACTTCCGCCGAAAGCTCGTTGGCGAGCGTTTCGACGTTACTCAGCGAAATCCGGGCTGCCGCGCTCGGCGCTGCCGACACCTCGGCCACGTCCGAGCAGCGGCAAGCCGTCGCCCAACAGGTGAGCCAAGCCCTGCAGCAATTGGTCGACACTGGCAACGCGAAATTCCAGGGCCGGTATCTCTTCTCTGGTTCGCGATCGCTCGACGCCCCGTATGTTTACAATGGCCAGTACGTCGAATATCAGGGCAACGAGTCGACTTTAAGGTCGTATGTTGATCTCGACGTGCTCTACGAGACGAACATCCCCGGCGCGCAGGTGCTGGGTGGGCTTTCCCACGGCGCGCAAGGGAGCGTCGATCTCGACCCTCACCTCACATCGAGCACTCTTGTCGGCCAGCTCAACGGCGGTGCCGGAATCGGTTCACGCGGCGCCGTGTCGATGCGTTTCGTCCCCAGCGCGCCGGGCGAAGCGACGATTACATCAACCGTTGATCTAAGTTCCGCCGCAACGGTCGGCGATGTCGCTCGGTTGCTGGAAGAACATGCACCTGCGGGCACTGAGCTAGTGGTGGAAATCACCGGCGACCGCTTGCGGTTAAGCACCGCGGAAGGTGGGCTGGTGGTCACCGAAGTCGGCGCGGGGCAAACCGCCCACGAGTTGGGCATCTACACCGGCGCCGACGCTCCGCCCGCCGCCGTTATCACCGGCGACGACCTGAATCCAACGCTTGTCAAGACAACTCCGCTGGCCAATCTGCTTGGCAGCAAGGCGCAGGGACGGCTCGAGCTTTCCGGCGCGAACAACGACCTGCGCATTACGGCCGCAGCCAATGGCGCCAGTTACAACAATCTCACCATCGCAATCGTGGGCGGTGGAACGCTCGGCGGCGAAGTCGCCGCTTACGATAACGTCACCAATACGCTGACGGTTACCATTCAAGCGGGCAGCTCGACCGCCAGCCATGTAGCCGCCGCCATCAATACCGAAGAAATCTTTCACGCGACGAACGACCCGCGCGACGCAACATCCACCCTACAATCGGGAAGCGGCCCGGTCGCCGTCGGCACCTACGCCAATGTCACCGACACGAGCGGCAGCGGATCGTCGCTCGATATCGCCTCTGGCCTCGTGATTGCCAACGGCGGCGACCCCTTCACGGTCGATACCTCCACCACCACCACGGTCGAGGATTTGCTCAATCTGCTCAATCGGCAAGAGTCGGGTTTGCTCGCTGAAATCAATTCGGCCGGAAACGGGATCAATGTCCGCTCGCGTCGAAGCGGCGCCGAGCTATCCATCGGCGAAAACGGCGGCACGACTGCGACTCAGCTTGGAATTCGCACGTTTACCGATATGACGCGCTTGGACGAATTTAACGACGGCGTCGGCGTAACGACCGAAGAGGGATTCGACATCGAAATCGTCGCCCGCGATGGCACCGTCCTAGAGATCGATCTTTCGACCGCAACCACCGTCGGTGAGGTGATTAACTTGATCAACTCCGACGATCAAAACGGCGGAAAGGTGCTTGCCCGGCTTGCAGCAGTCGGTAGCGGTTTTGAGCTTGTTGATAGCAGCGGAGGATCGGCCGATCTGATCATTCGCAAAGTCGGCGAAAGCCGGGCCATCGAGTGGCTCGGTTTCACGTCGGACGGCGCCTCGCAGGCTTCCAGTTCCACTGGAACCTTGCAAAGCGAGGATCGCCGACCGATCGAAGTGGAGGGCGTGTTTCACACGCTGATCGAGCTTCGCGACGCCTTGCTCGCGGACGACGTGTTGGCAATCGGTCGTGCCACCAGCCGCCTTGACGACGATCTGACCCGCGCCAATTTCGCGCGTTCGGACCTTGGGGCACGCTTGCAATCGCTTGACTCGCTTCAGGTGCGGCTCGAGGACGAGGAGGTTGAGCTTCGCCGGGTGCTGTCGCAAGACCTCGACGTGGACCTCGTCGAAGCCATCTCGAACTTCACGGCCCGCCAATACGCGCTGCAAGCATCGCTGCAAACCACCGCGCAAGTGCTGCAGCTATCCCTGCTGAATTACCTGTAGGCCGCTCGTTAACCGCGTCGCGGCTAACTACACCCTGTCCCCTGTCCCCCGGACACTTTCTCTCGCCCGGCGTGATCGTTCCAGCCGATGTAAACCGATGGACCTTCAATCCGCGACCGCGGTTGGGGCAGATGCGCCGGGGAACCACGACATGCAGATTAATACCACTCGATTCGGTAAAGTGGAGCTTTTCGAGTCCGACGTCGTCGAGTTCCCGTCGGGTCTGATCGGCATGGAAGACTGCCAACGGTGGGTGTTGCTGGCTGACGCTGAGAATCCAGCCCTGGGATGGCTGCAATCAATCGATCGGGCCGACCTCGCCGTGGCCGTCGTTAGCCCCCGGCGGTTTGTCGCCGATTACCGAGCGCGCGTCTCCCGCCGGGATTTACACGGCCTGCGAATCGAATCGGCTAAAGATGCCCAGGTGCTTGCGGTAGTCGGCAAAGACGACTTTGGTTTAACGGTAAATCTCAAGGCTCCGCTGGTGCTCCATTTGCAATCTCGCCAGGCTCGCCAAATCGTCGTTCTCGACGATTACTCGATGCGCTACCCCCTGGCCGCGACCGTCCCGTTGCGCCGCTCGGCTTAGTAGCTGAATTCGCAAGAATTTCAGAAAACGAGACGGTAGCTGAATTCGCAAGAATTCAATAAGTACCAACCATGCTGAACTCTTGCGAGTTCAGCTACCCATCTGCTCGCCCGGTTCGGGCCGCTTGCGCCATTATTTCGCCCTACAACCGCTACCTCTCTCGCCCGGCTTGAGCCACGCTGGCAGCGGGGCCGATGCAATGGGCATCGTTATGAATGCTCCACCTAGGATCCGGCGTACCGTGATTCGGGTGAATCGGAGCCGTAGCGCGTCATCAACCGTCGCGGGGAGAGCCATTTCATGTTGGTCCTTTCAAGGCAGCGCGACGAGAGCATCATCATCGGCGACAACATCGTCATTACGATTGTTGACGTCCGTGGCGACAAAGTGCGGCTCGGAATTGAAGCTCCCATCGAAGTTTCCGTTCATCGTCGAGAAGTTTACGAAGCGATCCAACGCGAGAACCGTCGCGCCACGGAGGTGGGCACCAGCGAAGCCCGCAAAATCGATAAAGAGGGAAGCCGGTAGGGGCGAGGGGCGAGGAATGAGGAGCGAAGAGACAGGTAGAACATGGCCGACGACGGCTTTCAGCTTTCCGCTTTCCGCTTTCACTCTTCCACTTACGTCAGTTGTGCGAACTTTGCGGCTCAAGTCAGGCATGTATTTTTGGAAATCTGGGTAGGCACTTCACGCCTCCAAATTACCAAGACGATACGTTGGCATAGGTTCGCAACAGAGGTCAGAGGGCAGCGAGGGCAATGAAGCCTTCGATAAGCGATCCACGACAGTGGCGGATCGATTGAGTGGAGGCGACAGTAGCCCTGGTGCTCGAGCAGGCAATCCCTCGGGCGTAAAAAATCAAACCAATGCCGGCCGGAGTCCCCCCACTCCCCCATCCGGTCGCCGTTGGAAACTGGTCCTTTGTAAAAGGTGTTCGTCAATGACTCGCATCAACACAAACGTCAGCTCGCTTGTGGCACAGAATGTTCTGGGCCGGTCGAACGCGAGCCTGGAACAAGCGCTGACCCGGTTGAGCACGGGTTTGCGGATTAACACGGGCAAGGACGACCCCGCCGGCTTGATTGCCAGCGAGAACCTTCGCACCGACATCACGAGCATCAGGAAGGCGATCGGCAACACCGACCGCGCCAATCAGGTGATCGCGACCGCCGACAGCGCCCTGGGCCAGGTAAGCTCGCTTCTGAACGACATTCGCGGCCTGGTGACCGAGAGCGCCAACTCGGGTGCCTTGAGCGACCAGCAGCTCGCGGCCAATCAGTTGCAGGTCGACAGCTCGCTGGAAGCTCTCAACCGGATTGCCCAAACGACGACCTTCCAAGGCCGTCGGCTGCTCGACGGCAGCCTCGATTTCATTACGAGTGCTGGCACAAATTACTCGAGTCTCTCGAATTTACAGATTGACCAAGCAAACCTAGGGGCCACCGGCAGCGTGAGCGTGTCGGTGTCGGTTAACACCGCAGCCACGAAGGGTTCGGTGAGCGTGGCGAATATTCCCGCCTCCGTCGCCGCTGGAAACTCGCAAGGTTCGATCGAATTTGCCGACGCCGCCGAGCCCTCTGGCGGGACGGTTGGAATTGCCACCCTCGCCAAGTCTGCCACCGGCAACGTCTCGTTAACCAACGGCGTCATCAGCATCACCGCGGGTACCGCAGGCGCGGCGGGAAACACCACCACCCTGAACGTCGATATCATCGACACCACCACTACCCTGGGTGCGGCATACGTTTCCGGCACCAACACCATCACCGTCCGGGCCGACATTACCAACGACGCAGCGAACTGGACCGTTGACGACATCAGCGCTGCAATCAACGGCCTCACCGAGTTCAACTCGGCGGTCGTTTCAGGCGGTACCGGCGCGGGTGCCGACGAAACCATTAATAATCAAACACTTGCCGGCGGTACGGATGCGGTGACGCAGAACATTACCGTCGTAGGCGAGGACGGTGCTGACAGCAACGTCTCCATTCAAGTGCTGGAGTTCGCCGGTATCGGCTCCACGCCGACGGTCACGGGCGATGCAGACAGCGGTTACGTGATTCGTGTCGATAATGCCGGCAACACGACACTGGCCGCGATTGCCACGGCGATTCAATCCATCGGCGAGGTGGCAACCGCCACGGCGGCCACGCCCGGCGCCGTTTACAACGGTACTACCGACTCGAGCCTCAACGGCACGGGCATCACAACGAACCTGACCGGTGGCACCGATGCCGGTTCCGATATCATCACCATCACGGCAGATACCGCCGGCGCCTTCAACCGCACGCTGGTCTTCAACGATACGGCCAATCTGGGCGACGACGTGATTAATGTGACCGACGATGGCACCACGATCACCGTACAGATCGATGATACTTCGACCTATAGCCTGACTGCTCTAGCGACGGCGATCACCGGCCAATTAACCGGATTCACTGCCACGCTGACGGCCAACAATGGCAACGGTCAGTACGACGCCGCCACGGACACCGCACCCACCGGTGGTGAGATTGTCAGCCTCACGGGCGGACAGGCGGGCTCGGGCGGTATAACTTCGTCCGTCGTGCTGGAACTCGCCGGTGCGGGTGGCGCAGAAGTGTTGAGCTTCGGCGTCGGCACTTCGCTCACCGAGCTAATCGCCGGCATCAATCTGGTGAAGGATGCCACCGGGGTCGAGGCGTCAATCAATGGGACTACCCCCACCACCCTCGACCTGACCTCCACCACCTACGGCTCCAACGGCGTCGTAGATATCAAGGTCATTAGCGAAGGCGCGGGAGCCACCCCCTCGGGCGTCTTCAGCTCGTCGGTCGGGCAAGGAACTCGTAATGCCGGCGCCGACATCGTGGCCTCGATCAACGGTGTAGTCGCCACCGGCAACGGAAACTCGCTGTCGATCAACACCGCCACGCTCGACCTCAGCACGACCGTCACCGCGGGCTTCACTGGCGACATCAATTTTACGATCACGGGTGGCGGCGCCCTGTTCCAACTCGGTGCCGACGTGGTCAGCAACCAGCAAGCACGGCTGGGCATCGGAAGCGTGAACACAGCCCGGTTGGGCGGTGTGAGCGGCAAGCTATTCCAGCTTGGCACCGGTGGCACGGCCACGCTCGCCAGCGATCCAACAATCGCGGCCAGCATCATCGAGGAAGCGATCGACCAAGTGACTTTGCTTCGCGGTCGATTGGGCGCTTTCCAACGCACGTCGCTGGAGACGAACAAGGCCGCCCTCAACGACACGTTGGTCAACCTGACCGACGCCGAGAGCAACATTCGCGACGCCGACTTCGCCGAAGAGACTGCGAACCTCACCCGTGCCCAGATTCTCGTGCAGTCGGGTACGACAATTCTTTCGATTGCCAATCAGAATCCGCAGAACGTGCTGGCGCTGCTCAGGTAACGCGGCCCGCTTGAGGGTAACCATACGAAGCCGGCTCGGGCACGCCAGTCCGAGCCGGCTTTTTTGCTTTCCACCCGCCGCTTGCGGCTTAGCGAAATTCAGTTCATCCCCTCGCACCGTCGATACAAACAGTGGAACCGTGCGCGCCGACGCTAGCACGGGAGCTCAGCCATGTCGCACGTGGTGCGACGGCTTAGAATTGCTCTTCTGAAGGCTGCCGCTCGAATGTCCCGCATCCAGTCCAGCATTGGCCTCATCTCCGGGATTCCGATCCAGGAGACCGTGGACAAGCTGATGGCAGTGGCGGGTCGCCCGCGCGACTTGCTCGTCGCTAGGACCAAGGAATTGCAGTCGGAGCAATTGGCGATCAACGCACTTACGTCGCGAGTGCTGAGTTTTCAATTTGCGTTGAATAAGCTCAAGTCAGCGAGCATTTTTGCCGCCGCCACGGCGACTTCGAGTAAGCCCGAGGTGCTGTCGGCGACCGTTCCAACCGGCGCAACGCCACTGGTGGGCAGCTACCAGTTCACGCCACTCCAAACGGCGGCGGCTCATTCCCTAATCACCGGGCCGTTTGCCAACATCAGCCAGGGGCTTGGCACCGGATCGTTCCAGTTCGCATTTGGCGGCCAAGTGAATCGCGGCATCGCGCTCAGTGAGCTTAACGGCGGCACCGGAGTTCCGGCCGGTCAGATTCGCATCACCGACCGCAGCGGGGCCAGCGCGACGATCGATCTTCGTTCTGCCCGCACCGTGGATGACGTGCTCGCCGCGATCAACGGCAGCACGACGATCAACGTTACCGCCGACGCCGTGGGTGACGCGCTTCGGCTGACCGACAACACCGGCGGGGCGGGTACGCTCAGCGTGCAAGAATTGGTCGGCGGCACCACCGCCGCTGCACTCGGCTTAGCCGGAATCAGCACCGGCTCGGCCAGCGCCACGGGAAGCGATGTCTATCGGCTCCACGTTGGCACGCGACTAGCGACGCTCAACGACGGCAACGGCGTTAATCTGCTCGACGGCATCGCCGACCTCGAAGTCGAGCTGGCCGACGAATCGGTACTGCAAATCGACCTGGGGAATGCGACAACACTAGGCGGCGTGCTCGACGCGATCAACGCCTCCAGCCCCACAAAGCTCACCGCAACGATTGCCGCCGATGGCAATCGCATCGAGCTATCCGACCTCACGACCGGCGCTGGAACTTTTCAAGCGTCGAGTTTTGGTGCAGGTACCGCCGCCGAAGGCTTGGGTTTGACCGTTGCTCAGTCGAGCGGCATCATCACCGGTCGCCGGCTCGTCTCCGGACTGGGCGACACGCTCCTATCCACGCTCAATGGCGGCCGCGGCTACGAGGCCTTGGGTGAACTCGCCATCACAGACCGCGCCGGAGCTTCTGATACTGTCGATCTTACGACTGCCGAGACGCTGCAAGAGGTTCTCGATGCGATTAACGCCGCCACCGTTCAGGTTACGGCGTCGGTGAATGCAGCAAGGAATGGCATCAAAATCACTGACACTTCAGGCGGGTCGGGCGATCTCACCATCGCCAGTAACGACCCCACGAACACGGCCGAAGCGTTGTCGATCGCCGTTGACGAGGCGGTTGGCGCGATCGATAGCGGGTCGCTCCATCGGCAGTTCCTCAGTCGAGACACGTTGCTGTCGTCGCTCAACGGGGGGCGTGGCGTCAAGTTGGGCGACTTCTACGTCACCGACTCCGCTGGCGTGAAAAAGGTTGTCGATCTCAACCCGCCCGGCAACGAAGCCAGCACGTTGGGCGATGTAATCGACACGCTTAACGCTTTAACCAACGGCGTTACCGCGCAAATCAACGACACGGGCGATGGCATCCTGCTAATCGACACGGCCGCCGGCAGCGGATCGTTGACGGTCACCGAAGTGGGTAACGGCACCACTGCCGCCGATTTGCGGTTGCTGGGCACTTCAACCACGGTCGATATCGAAGGCGTTCCCACGAAGGTGATCGATGGCGCCACGACATTTTCCATCGACGTCTCGGATCTCGATCAATCGGCCGAGTCGATCAGCCTCAGCACGCTCAACGGCGGGGCAGGCGTGGACCAGGGGCTATTCAACGTCGTTGCATCGAACGGCCAAAACTTCGTGGTCAATCTTGGCGCGGCTGGCGACGAAGCCTTCACGGTCGGCGACGTGACCGACAAGATCAACGCCGCCGCGGACGCGAAGGGAATCAGCGTCACCGCAGCCATCAACTCGGCCGGCACGGGGATTGTCCTTACTGACACCGCGGGCGGAAGCGAGAAGCTCACGGTGGCCGATCTGGGTTCGAGCACCGCGGCTACCGATCTGAAGCTCGCCGCGACGGCGACCGGCACCACGATCAATGGGTTCGGTTTGTTCCCCGCAACCACAGGCCAAGCCGCCGCGGTTGACAGTCTGGCGGCACGGATCAATGCATTCCGGGCCGGCGTGACGGCCTCCACCTTTTTCGACGGGGCCGGCTACCGACTCGCGCTCACCGCCGACAAGACCGGTGCGGGAATCGAGATCCTGGTCGACACGTCCGAAGTCTCGTTCGCGTTCGAGGAGGTTAGCCGACCCCGCGACGCGGCACTGGTCGTCGGCGCCGGCGTTGCGAGCGGGGGGCTCGTTGTCACTTCCGCCAACAACCAATTCGCTGGGGTCGTCGCCGGCCTCGACTTGACGGTGAAACAGGCATCAACCGAACCGATACGAGTCGATGTCGAACTTGATACCGATCCCCTGACAACCGCCGTGGGGGAGCTTGTCGATTCCTACAACGCGCTGCGAGAAGACCTGGCCGAGCTGACCTCGTTCGACCCCGAAACGCTCACGACAGGCATCCTGTTCGGCCGTTCGGCGGCCCTGCGCGTCGATTCCGATCTCAGTCACTTGATTTCTGGGCGATTCTTGGGCATCGGGCAATTTGAATCGTTAGAAGAAATCGGCGTCAGCCTCGACGACCAGGGCAAGTTATCCATCGACGAGGACCAGCTTCTCGACGCCTTTGCGAACGATCCCACGGCGCTGGAGCAGTTCTTCCGCGATCAAGAATCGGGAATCGTTGCAAAGTTCACGTCGGTCGCCAATCAACTGGCCTCGGGAGAGCAGTCGCTCCTCTCAACGCAGTCCGAAACACTTACCGATAAAATTGAACGGAACCAGTTGCGGCTGGAGCAATTCAGTGCCCAGCTCGAACGCCAGCGAGAACGAATGCTGTTCGAATTTGCCCGCCTGGAGCAGACGATTAGCCGGTTTCAATCAAATTTTTCCGCTTTACAGACGCTAGCCGCCATTCCGCCATTGACAACAACCCGGCGGGGTAACTAAAGGTGGATTGTGGGCGAGTCCCTATCTCGCCAATCGCCTGAGGACTTTCGCCCTATGCACCACGCCGACACACGACATAACGGTTATCTAGAATCCAAAGTGCTCACCGCCACGGGGCCGCGGCTCCATTTAATGCTCATCGAACGAGCACTGCGATGCGCCAATCAGGCTCAGGATTCGCTCGCGACGCACGACGAAATCGGTGGCGCCGCGGCGCTGCAGACAACGATTGACGTCGTCGCCGAACTTCTGGCCGGCGTCCGCCATGCGGCCACGCCCATCAACAAGCAACTCACGGCCGTTTACCAGTTCTTATTGCGAACGGTTGCCCAGGCCTATTTTGACCAGGATTCGCACAAGATCACGGAGGCCCTGCGGGTGCTGGAAGCGGAGCGCACCACTTGGCAACAAGCCTGCGAGAAACTATCGGCCGATGCGTCCGCCGTTCCCATCGCCGCGCACCTCGTTCCCGCCAGCATCTCGCCGTCCGTTGGAATTTCGTTCCAAGTGTGATTCGCGATCTTTTCCGCGGTGAATCTTTTGCCCGCCCGACGGTTAGCACCTTAGCCGCGCTCGCTTGCGACGCGCTTTAACACGCCGAGCGCGTCGCAAGCGAGCGCGGCTAATGCGCTGTGAACCTACCAAAGCCTCACCTCCCAGCGTATCATGCGACTTTCCCCGCTCGACTCGAACAAGTATCTACCGTGACCGCCACCAAGCAAATCATCCGCGTGGGGCATAGCCCCGATCCCGACGACGCCTTCATGTTCTACGCCCTGGCGAAGAACAAAATCAACACGGGCGATTTTGAGTTCACTCACGAGTTAGTGGACATCGAAACGCTCAATCAACGGGCGTTTTCCGGAGAATTGGAACTCACCGCGCTGAGCATTCACGCCTATGCGTTTTTGCGCGATAAGTACGTGATCTGCACCTGCGGGGCGAGCATGGGCGACGGGTACGGCCCGATGGTCGTCGCCCGCCAATCGCTCAACCTCGGTGAACTCAAGTCGCGAACCATTGCCGTGCCGGGCAAACTTACCAGTGCGTTTCTCGCGCTGCGGCTCTGCCTCGACGCCGAGTTCAACTATGTCCTTGTGCCGTTCGATGAAATCATTCCGGCGGTCGTCGCGGGAGAGTATCACGGGCAACACCTCGACGCCGGGCTGATCATCCACGAAGGCCAGCTCACCTACGGCGATCACGATTTGAGGCTCATCGTCGATCTCGGCAAGTGGTGGCATGAAGAAACGGGCCTGCCGCTGCCGCTCGGCGCGAACGGCGTCCGCAAAGATCTCGGCCCCGAAACGATTCGCGAAGTCCAGCGGCTCCTGCGCGAAAGCATCGACTACGGACTCGATCACCGCGAGGCGGCGCTGGCGTACGCCCAACAGTATGGCCGCGATCTAAACGACGCGCAAGCCGATAAGTTCGTGGGCATGTACGTAAACGACTGGACCCGCGACTTCGGCCCCCGCGGCCGCGAAGCCGTCGCCACCTTCCTCCGCCGCGGCCACGAAGCCGGCGCGCTGCCGGAACTGGTAGCGCCCGAGTTCTTCGTGTAGAATTATTGTTGCCAGCTGATTGTTACCGACTCATCGCGGCTGCGTGAAAAGGACATTATCAATGGTCACCCTTCAGCTTGATCTTGCGAACGAAGAACTGCTCGAAGAGCTTGCGAAACGACATGGCCAAGATGTCGCTCAGCTAGCTACGCATATCATCCAAGCTTATCTCGATGCCCAAGGCTGGTCGCACGATTCGGCCGAACAATGGGCAGTAGCTTCGGAAGCCTTAACGGCTGAGATCTTTGCTGAGGAGAATTGGTCCGACGGAGGATCAGCCGATGGCGTCGCGTTTTTCATCCCGGCGGGATGACAGCCATTAGCCGGTGGTCGCGCAGCGCACCCCCGGAACGCGAATCGCTCTTATGTACGACCCCGGCAGGGGTCGCAGCAAGCTGGTACTAAATCAAAGAATTGCTGGAACCCCTGCTGGGGTGCTCATTCGTATCGCCCGATCTATACCGGTGGTGTCGCTAGTGCTTACCATCGCTTACCGCCGGCTAATTGCTGCCAAGCCTACGGCTTGAACGCAATGACGCCTCTAGCTAAAGAAGTGCAAGTGGCGATGGAGTCAACCCGCGCTCCGCTACGAAGACTCCGCGTCGCGGCTAACGATTGCTTGCTCTTATTTACTTCTGCCTTTTCACATCACACATCTGCTTTTTCCCGCTTCCAGTCCTGCAAATGCACCTCGACGCTCCTTCGTCCGCGAAACGCGTTAATCACCGGCCGAAACGCCACGGAAATCGGCTGATCGACGCGGGCTAGCTCCGTCTCCCAATCACCGTTGCCGAACGCCACCGCCCGCATTTGCACGCCGTGCTGCACGAGCAGCAGCGACAGGTGCCGCCCTGCCCCGCCCATCCGTTGCGGGGGAGCCGCCAGCCGCACGTCACTCGTGCAGAGCAGCGGCCGCTCGTTGCCGTGGCCAAATGGCGACAGGCCGTCGATCTGCAACACCGTTTGCAGCGTCAGGCCCGCCAAGGGAACTTCCGCATCGACGAACAACTCCGCGGTCCGCTGTTCTGTCGATATACACCGCTCCGCGCAGGCACAAAATGCCGTGCGAAATGCGTCTACATGCCGCTCGTCGATCCGCAGTCCCGCCGCGGCGGTATGGCCACCGTGGCTCACCAAATGCTCGCTGCATTCGCCCAATGCCGCGTGTAAATTGAACCCGGCCACGCTCCGCCCCGATCCGCTACCTGGCTTCACACCGATCTTGTCGAGCGCGATCATCACCACTGGCCGGTGGTATTTTTCCGCGAGCTTTCCCGCGACGATGCCAATCACCCCCGGGTGCCAATCGTGATCCGCCAGCACGAGCGCCGCATGTTTCGCGGGGTCGAACCGGTCGTTGATCTGCTGTTGCGCCGAGCGAGTTACGCTCCGTTCTAGCGTCTTGCGCGTCTCGTTAAGCTCATCCAAATACTTGGCCAACTCCGCCGCGCGTTCCACGGAGGTCGTCGTGAGTAGTTCGATCGCCAGCTCCGCCTGGCCAAGCCGCCCCGCGGCGTTCAATCGCGGCGCGAGCGCGAACGCCAGGTCTTCGCCCTCGAGTCCGGGCTTCTGATCGAGCTTCGCCAGCCGCACAAGCTCCCGCACGCCGACCGTCGGATAATTCCGCAAGCTCATCAGCCCATGCCGCACGAGAATGCGGTTCTCATCCACCAGCGGCACGACGTCGGCCACGGTGCCGATCGCCGCCAGTCCCACCGCCTGCAACAGGAAGTTGCGCATCGGCTCGCTCACGCGCTTCGCGTCGCTGGCCCGTTGGCAGAGCGCCCACGCAAGCTTCAGCGCCACCGCCGCCCCGCACAAGTCGGGAAACGGATACGGCGCCTGCGGCAGCCGCGGATGAACCACCGCCGCAGCCTGCGGCAGCGTGTCGGCCATCTGGTGATGGTCCGTAATGATCAACTGCAACCCCAACTCCGCGGCGGTCCGCGCTTGCTCAATACTCGCGATGCCGCAATCGACCGTAATTACAAGCTCCGCCCCTTGCGACTTAAGCTGCCGCAGCGACTCGCAGTGAAGTCCGTAGCCGTCGTCCATGCGATTGGGCACGTGGAACGTGCAGTTGGCGCGCAGCAACTTGAGGCAGCCCAGCAGAATCGCGGTGGCCGTCATGCCGTCGGCATCGTAATCGCCATAGACGACGATCCGCTTGCCCGCGGATATCGCAGCATGAATCAGATCGGCGGCCTGAGAAACGCCGCCGAGTTCTTCGGGGTCGCGCAAGCCGGTCAGCTTGGCGTCAAGAAAGTGCCGCGCCGCATCGGGGCACTCGATGCCCCGCAACAGCAAGAGTTGTGCAACGACCGGCGAGACCCCCGCGGCACGCTCCAGCGCCGCCACGCGGAGCGCATCGTGCGTCGCAATCCGCCATCGCTTGGGCATGTCATCCCTAACATCCTGCGGGGTGCCACTGCTGGCTTGCCCAGCAGTGTGACCCTGGTACCCGCTTCGCACTGCTGGACGAGCCAGCAGTGGCACCGATCAATCCGCGCTATTTCTTCTTCTCAACGTGCAGCGTGTGCTTCCGCAGGCGGGGCGAAAACTTGCTGAGCTTCAGCTTCTCGCCACCCGTCTTGCGACGCATCGTGTAGTTGTAATCCCCGGTCTCCTCGCACACCAAATGCACGACTTCGACCTTCTTTTTTCGCTTGCCACCTTTGGCCATGGCTCAGTTGCTCCGTGGGCAGACACTAACTGGTAAACCGCTATTTTAGCGGGCTTTTTCGGATGGCGGTAGGGCACGGCGTGGGGCAGATACTCCTGTCCGTCAAGCATTCTTAGCGGATTCCGTGTTTTCCGTTGTTTACTCCCGTCCCAACTTTGATGCGACTGCTTTAACAACCCGTGCCATTTGCGGTAAGAATCCAGAATGAAAGTTACCCTCGACGTCCAAAAACTGAATTACGATGCCCTCGCGTTCTTCTCCCGCGTCATTAAATAGTTGAACTTGTTCAGGAACAATGTCGCAGATGTTATGGCTGCCATCTTTGCGTCCCCCTCCGAGAGGGCCACGATGAAGTAGAAACACTTCACTCCCGCGCTTGAGAAATCCGCCGCGAATGTTCCGCTTAATTCCAACCTTCGGTGGACTAATTTGGAAGGCGTCCTTTAATTGCCGTGGTTTTCCTACTCCAAATGAATTCCAGTACCGATTTTCACTGCTGTAATCTCCTGTTTTCCAGTAGATATTGAAGTCTGGAAAATAATAGGCATCGTGATCAATCCCTCCTGGCAGACCTCTGGTCTTGTAGTGCGCTTCAAATCGCGTCCCATTTTTCTTGAGTTCCTCTTCTAGACGCAGTTGGTACATGCGAATCTCGGAGGCACCGGTTATTAACTCGGGTAACATTTCTGCCCTCCATTAAGTGAATGTGTTCGGCTCAGCGCTGCTCACTTCCACACCGGCCGCCGCTTCTCCAAAAACGCCGCAAACCCCTCCTTCGCCGCCTCCGTGGTGCGGGAAGTCGCGCTGGCGATCGCGCCCGATGTAAGCTGCGTGGAAAGCTGCTCGCCGATCGTTTCCATCAATAGCCGCTTGGTGAGCTGCACCGCTTCCGGGGCACCCGCTGCGCACGATTTGCCGATCTCCACGCCCCGCGCCCACAGCAGGTCGTGTTCCACCAACTCATGGTAGATGCCGAGCCGATAAGCCTCCGCGGCGTCGTATTGCTCTCCGGTTAAGAGCAGCCGCGCCGCCGGCCCTGCGCCGACGCGAAATGCAAGTAACGGTGCCACTACGCCTGCTACTACGCCGAGCCGCGGGTCGGGCAGCCCAAACCGCGCCGACTGCGAGGCGATCACTACGTCGCACGCCAGCACCAGTCCCGCGCCCGCTGCCAGCGCCGGGCCGTTTACGGCCGCGATCAGCGGCTTGGGCAGTTCGAGCATATCGAGCAGGAGCTCGCGAAACTGCTCCGCCTCCGCGCCCCACCGCTGTTCGGCGTTCGATTGCTGAGATTCTTCTGCAAGCTCATGCACATCGCGCCCTGCGCAGAACGCCGTCCCCGCGCCGGTCAGCACAATCGCCCGCACGCGCCGCTCGAGGTGCAAATCGGAAAGCGCCTGCCGCAAATCGCCGATCATCGCCCGGGTGAGCGCGTTCCGCCGACTCTCCCGCGCCAGGATGATCGTCCCGACCGGCTCAACCACTTTCACCTGCACAACTTCGTTGGGCATGAACATAGGTCGCGGGGGGCCGTAGAACTTTTACCGGCGGCGTTGCTTTGCCGCCACAAATCACCTCGTCCACGTTGTCATTCTGCGACAATCGGCCCGCCGCGGCAAGCTGCCGCGGGCCACTCGTCTTGTTGCAACTTGGTGACACGACACTACTTGCGCCAACATCCGGGCCGACCTCTGCGCCGCTGGCACCACGGGTGCATCGCTGAGAATCCGCATCGCTCCTTCTCGCGCCCGCCGCTCTTCACCCGCCGATAAAGCCAAAGGAACAGCCTGTGTCCCGAGTACGCAAGTCGAAGCCCGTCAACGGTCATCACATTAACGGCCATTCCACGAAGTTCCTGAACGGCTCCAAACCCGCGGCTCGCAAAAAAGTCGCGCCCAAACTCGACGAAGCATTGCTGCTCGAAGAGGAGGGCGATGTCGTAGCCGATGCCGATGCTCACGACAGCGAAATCGACGGCGATGAAGTTGCCGAGATCGAGTTTGCCGAGGAAGGGAGCGAGTCGCACACCGACGATCCCGTTCGCATGTACCTGATGCAGATGGGCGAAATCCCGATGCTCTCGCGCGACGAGGAAGTCACCGCCGCCAAGGCGATCGAACGTGCCCGCATTCGCTATCGCCGCCTGCTGTTGGGCAACGACTATGTCCTGCATGGCGCAGCCGACCTGCTGCAAAAAGTCCAACGCGGCGAGCTGCGGCTCGATCGCACGATCGAAATCTCCGTTACCAACACCGCTGAAAAGAAACGCATTCTCCGCCGCTTGCAGCCGAATCTGGACACGATTCACCACCTGCTCGAGAGCAACCGCCGCGATTTTCTCACCGCCATCAGCAAGCGAAATACTCCTGCCGTCAAGCGTAGCGCTTGGCGCAGGCTCATCATCCGTCGCAACAAGGTCGTGCGGCTGATCGAGGAGCTTAATCTTCGTCTGCCCAAGCTTCAGCCGCTCGTTGACCAGTTGCACGAAATCGGCCGGCAGATGTCCGTCATCAAGCAGAACATCGCCGAGCCGAACCACATGCTTGGACCCAAGCACCAGGACGAGCTTCGCGTGGAGTTGCGTTACCTGATGCGGATCACGCAAGAAAGCCCGGCGACGCTCGCGCACCTAACCGCCCGCACCAAAGAGTGCCGCGCCATTCACGACGAGGCCAAGCGCAAGCTCTCCGCGGCGAACCTGCGGCTGGTGGTCTCCATCGCCAAACGCTACCGCAACCGCGGCCTGAGTTTTTTGGACCTCATCCAAGAAGGCAACACCGGCCTGATGCGAGCGGTCGATAAGTTCGAGCACTCGCGCGGCTTCAAGTTCTCGACATACGCCACCTGGTGGATTCGCCAGGCGATCACCCGCGCCATCGCCGACCAGAGCCGCACGATTCGCCTGCCGGTTCACATGATCGACACGATGAGCCGCATCCGCAACGTGACCGCCGATTTCATCCAGCAGTATGGCCGCGAGCCAAACCCCGAGGAAGTTGCCGAAGTGGCCGGCATGTCGGTCGACGACGCCCGTTGCATCGTCAAGATGACCCGCCAGCCCCTTTCGCTCGACCAGCCGGTCGGCGATCAGGACGACAACTTCTTCGGCGAATTCATCGAGGAACATCGCGACGACGATCCGTTGCGCGAGACGAACATGCAAATGCTCAAGGCCCGCCTCAACGACGTGATGGATGAGCTAAGCTACCGCGAACGCGAAATCATCCGCCTGCGGTACGGCCTGGCCGACGGTTACGCCTACACCTTGGAAGAGGTCGGCAAAATCTTCTCCGTCACCCGCGAGCGCGTCCGGCAAATCGAATCAAAAGCCGTCCGCAAATTACAGCAACCCTACCGTTCCCGCACCCTCGCCAGCTTTGTGGACGGCGTCGAGATGCCCGCGCTAGAATAAGCAATTGTCCCCCTCCTCCGTCCGCGGGGGAGGGGCTAGGTGAGGGGGCGAATCTTTATTGTCTTGCGCCGATGGAGTAGACTTGGTAAGGCAACTACGCATGTTCGCGTTGCCCCAAGTCGAGGCGCAGCATGGCAATGATCTTCCCAGGCATGGACCCCTATCTGGAACACCCGGACCTTTGGCCCGGCGTCCACAGTCGGCTGGTCGTCTACCTAGCCGATCAGCTCCAGCCGATGCTCGGTCCACGCTACATTGCCGCGGTGGAAGAACGCGTCTACCTCGAAGGCCCCGACCGCGACATCATTCCTGATGTCTGGCTCAAACGACAGCCATTGTCGTCGGGCGGAACAGCCCTCGCCGAGGCCCCGGCCGATGGCTGTGAGGTTCTGATCGTTCCCGACCTCGAAATCCACGAAACCTACGTCGCCATCCTCGACCGCGCCACCAATCAGCGGATTGTCACGGTCATCGAAGTCGTCAGCCCCACCAACAAGCACTCCGGCCCCGGCCGCGATTCGTACCTTTCCAAGCAGCATGAGGTTCGCTACAGCGAAACCCACCTCGTGGAAATCGACCTGCTTCGCGACGGCCACAGCGTCGTTGCCGCACCACCTCATCGGTTGCAGCGTCTCGGCCATTACGATTACCTAGCTTGTGTCGAACGCGCCGGCCAACGCGGCCGCTTCGAAATCTACCGCCGCTCCCTCCGCGACCCGCTGCCAACTGTGAGTATTCCCCTCGCCGGCGACGACCCCGACATTCCGCTCAAGCTCCAAGACGCTATTGAAAAAGTCTACAACGCCGGCAGCTACCGCGACCGCATTAGGTATTCAAAGCCCTGCTATCCGCCGTTGAGCGAGGAGCTGCAGAACTGGGCAACCGCGCGGATTGCCGCCGCTTCGACGCCATGATCGAAGTCGTCATCGAACACAATTTGCAACCGATGCAAGCCGCCGACTGGATCATCGACCTCGACCGGGGCGCGGCGGAGGGCGGTCGCGGCGATCTGCATATTTGCCACCGACGAACCAAAATTGGACAAATCACAGTTGGCTCCAATATATATATTGGACAGAACCATCGGTCATGCGGCCCGTCGGTCCCAGTCAGACTCAACCAAAAGTGTTTAACGATGCGGCTTCCATACACACACTTAGTCTTTACCCTAATCTGTGGGGCAAACGCTATGTCATCGACATTTGCGGCCACGGTTGAGTGGACGCGCCAGCTCGGCACAGCCGCGACCGACCGAAGTCAAGATTTGACCGTTGACGAGGTCGGCAATGTATACATCGCAGGCGACACACAAGGCAGTCTGGTTGGGACAAATTCCGGCGGAAACGACACTTTTCTAACCAAATTCACTCCACACGGCGACCTTGAATGGACACGACAGTTAGGTTCTACGGGCAATGATCAAACTTTCGGTGTTTCCGCCGACGGCATGGGGAGTGTGTACATGTCGGGCCTTACCCAGGGTGCCCTGGGTGCGCCCAACGGTGGAGGACATGACGCTTTCGTCAGTAAATGGGACACAGTTACCGGGAACTTGCTATGGATCCGCCAACTTGGCACCGCGAGTCAAGACGGAAGCCTGAGCGTTTCGGCCGACCGTTCCGGCAGCGTTTTCATTACAGGCTACACAGATGGCAATCTTGGTGGCTCGAATGTCGGAAGTCGCGACGTATTCTTCAGCAAATATGACAGCACTGGCGAACTTTCATGGACTCGCCAATTTGGTAGCGCTCTAACAGATTACGGCTTGTATGTTGCTGGCGACGGAGCAGGAAATGTCTATCTCACAGGTAATACTACAATTCCTCAACCTCCTCCATTTGCGGCGCTGCCCGTATCGTTCTTGAGCAAATACGACGCTCTCGGCGGTCTTGTATGGACTCGGAAGGACACTGGAGGTAGCATCGCCGTCGACGGATTGGGCAATGTTCATACTTCGACTGGAAAATACAATTCGCTAGGAGAAGGAGTATGGATTCGCGAACGCAATTTGAACATCGGTGACGCAATTACCAGCGTCGCTGCCGACATGTTTGGAAACTCATATATTTCAGGATATACGTTTGGAAGTTTGAGCGGCCAAAACGCCGGTGCGGAGGACGCATTCGTAATAAAATACGATGCGGATGGAAATATACTCTGGACGGTGCAACTTGGCACTGCGAGTCGGGAACAAAGTCTGGGAGTTTCGGCGACAACTTTGGGCGACGTGTACATATCAGGCTGGACGGAAGGTAACTTAGGCGGCCCTAATTTGGGCAACGCGGACGCATTCGTGGCTAAAGTCGGCTGTATCAGCGGCTCAACCTGCTCGCTCGCCGGCGACTACAACGACGACGGCATCGTCAACGCCGCCGACTACACTGTGTGGCGCGACACCGACGGCTCGCCCGAAGGTCTCACCGCCTGGCAGCGCAACTTTGGCCTCGCCTATGGCATCGGTTCGTCCGAGTTGCAAAACGCCGCGGTGCCCGAACCGACCGCCTGGCAGCTTCTCCTCGGCATGGTGCTAACGGTATTCTTCCTCGCGCGCCGCTTTCGCTAACGGGTGACGGGTGGCTGGGGTCGAAGCCAGCAGGCGCAGCCCCCAGCGAACCCTGGATAGAGCGGGCAGCAGGAATGCAATGTGGGATGTAAGATGTGGGAAGGCAGAAGTTCGGAAATCGTCTTCACTTCTCACTTCTTACATCTCACATCTGCCTTTTCCGCTGCCCTCTGCCAACTGCCTGTGCTGGTCCCCTGACTCCAATCCGCAATCCACATTCCGCAATCCCCAACTTTCTGCTTGAACAAGTGCCACCCTTCTGCTATGGTGTACGTTTGAACAAATCCCCCGAGTCAGGAGCACCATCGCCATGCGATTCCACAACCGTCCGCCGCCGTTTTCACCCCTCCCCTAGCCCCTCACCATCCAGGGGAGGGGAACAAGCGCACTCCGCACTCCGAATTCCGCCTTCGGACGCAGTTCGCGGTGCGCGCCCACCTAGCGGCTGTCTCCCCGCGAGCAGCCTGCCGACACCGTTGCGCGCCGAATGGGAGAGAAACCAATTGTGTCAGCGCCCATCGATGTTGGAGACAAAATGCAACTCCGCTTTCACGCTACAGGGGTGCGTCAAACACCGCCAAACGTCGATCGCCGCCATTTGACAAAACTAACGCGCCGTGGCGACAGGCGGCTCGCCTGTCGAGATCGAGACAGGCGAGCCGCCTGTCGCTACGCCAATCCGTCATCAGTTCCAATGAATTCCCCAAATTCCGCCACGCCCCGCTGCCCGATGATCCTGGAAAACAAGCCACTACCCGACAACCCGCGCGCACAATTCACCGAATTCCGCACGCGATGGGGGACACAGGAGCGAAGCGCACAAGTCCAATTCCATGCCCACGCTTCCACCGGCCTGTGGTACGATTGACCGCTATGCACCAAGTCCGAATACACCTCACCGAAGCCACCGAATCGTTGGCCCGCGTCCGCTTGCGGCCGACTGATATGAAGCTGCCCACGGGCGCGACACTCGGCGGAACGCTTGCCGGCCCGCGCTGCCGCTATGCGCGGACCCTGCCGGCGGTGTTTCCGGTGCGCGATGTCAACGGAACCGCGGAGGTGCTCGTCACCGAACCCTGTTACTGGACCGCCGATCTGCCCTTCCTCTACGACCTGCGAATCGAGGTGCGGAATGGAGGCACGATTATTGAAAGTCGCGAGCAACCGATCGGCCTGCGCCGGTTAAGCGTCCGTGGCTCAAGTGTGTTCGTCGAAGGGAAACGATTCGTGTTTCGGGCGGCGCGCTTGCCAAGCGACAAACCTATCGACTGGCAAGCCTGGCGGGACGCGAGGCTCGCGATGTACGTCGTCGATCCCGACGAAGAACTTTGTCAATCGGCAAGCGAGCAGGGGATTTGGATGGTTGCCGAAATGAGTGGCGGAAGCTTGCCCAACCATGTGATGAATTGTCCTGCGGTGGCAATCGTCGTTGTGACGCCGGCAGAACTCGCCAGCGCCGAGCGCCTGTCGGGAGGCGCTTTGATCGGAGCGAGAACTACAGATGATGGCTTCGTCCCGAAGGCCCCGAACCCAGATTTACTCGTTCGCGAAGTCCAAGACATCGCCGTCTCGAAGCGCGAGCTGGCCGGCTGTCCTCGGCCGGTTGTCGTGATACGATCACACGAGAGCTTCACTTCCCTTGCCGCGGCGCGTGCCACATGCGAACAATTGCAACGCGACTTAGCTCCCGAACTAAACCTTGCCGGATACATTGTCTGATTTGTGCCAACTATGTCACCCGAGAACGACCTACCTCCCGAACTGGCTCGCTACGCTCGGCAAGTGCGATACACGCCATTCGGTATCGAAGGGCAAAAGCGGTTGCGCCGGAGCGCTGCACTGGTTGTCGGCTGCGGCGCGCTCGGTTCGGTGATCGCCAACACGCTGGCACGGGCCGGCGTCGGTACGCTACGGATCGTCGACCGCGATTTTCTGGAACTCAACAACCTTCAGCGCCAAGTGCTGTACGACGAAGCGGATGTCGCTGCGGGACTGCCCAAGGCCATTGCCGCCGCGAATCGATTGCGGACGATAAATTCCCAGATTGCGATCGAGCCAGTGGTTGGCGATGTGACGTACACGAACATTGCATCGCTTGCCGAGGGAGCGGGAGTAATTGTCGATGGTACTGACAACTTCGAGACGCGGCTGCTGGTGAACGACTATTGCGTGAAGCATTCACTGCCGTGGGTGTATGGCGGCTGCGTCGGGGCCGAGGGGCAGACGATGGCCATCCTTCCCGGCGAGACGGCGTGCCTCACCTGCTTGTTGCCGGAAATTCCCCCGCCGGGAACGACGCCCACCTGCGACACCGCCGGCATTATGGGACCGGTGGTGAATGTGATCGCGTCGCTCCAGTCGATGGAAGCACTCAAAATCTTGAGCGGAAATCAAAAAGATGTATCGCGAACGCTGACGGTGATCGACCTGTGGCAGAATCGTTTGCGTCAGATCGATCTCGCGAATCTCCGCGACCGCGGCGACTGTCCGACCTGCGGAAGACGCGAGTTTCCCTGGCTGACCGGCGAAAAAGGAAGCCAATCCGCCATCCTATGCGGTCGCAATGCCGTGCAACTTCGCTCGGAATCTTCGCAAGAACTCGATCTGGCGGACTTGGAACGACGGTTGTCGTCGGTGGGACGAGTCACGAGGAATCCATTTCTGCTGCGGCTGGAAGTTGCCGAGCATGTGATTACGCAATTTCCCGATGGTCGCGCGATCGTCGCTGGAACGGATGATATCGCCAAAGCCCGCACAATTTACGCTCGTTACATTGGCAGCTAGCGGAAAACTTATCGCCGTTCACCCAACTTAAACATTGCCAGCACCAACGATGCCGCATCCCACCGACCGGCTGAATTTCACCATCGGAACAACCGATGCAACCCATAGAGAACGCCGTCGACCCAGACGGCGTTCTCGGCATGAATGGTCCGCACGAACTTTAACGAAGCGCCGATCCCGCATGGCGACCGTCGAACGAAGTAGCCCCGCGCTCCGATTCAGGAGCTCCGACGGCGATCTGCAACGCCGCAAATCGGTGGGCCGAATTGGGCCGTGGCAACTCGTGCGGTTGTTAAGCGAGGGAAGCCTCACGCGAACTTATCTTGCGACGCCCGCGATTGGCGCGACGACCGCTCCCGCGTACGTGCTGAAGCTGTTGCGGAAGGAGTGGTGGCGCGATTCGCAGGCGATCGAAATGCAACGTCGCGAAGCTTGGATCGGTCGGCGGCTGACGCATCCGCACGTCGCATCGGTCCTGTCCGCCCAAGTCGATCAGCCGCCGTTCTATATTGTGACGCCGCTTCTGGTAGGCGAGACGGCGGCAGAAATGCTTGCCGCTAAACGGTTGCCCTCGCTGCCGCTCGCACTGTGGATTGCGCGGCAAGTGGCCGAGGCGCTCGATGCACTGCACCGCACGCTCGGCATGATCCACGCCGACGTGAAGCCGGCGAACATTCTTGTTGCGCCCGACGGCCACACAACGCTGCTCGATTTTGGCTGCGCGCAATCCGCCTCCGAAGCCCGCTCGTGCGCGAGTCGGCCGGTCGTTGGCACGCTGCATTACGTCGCGCCCGAAATGATCACGTCCGCCTGCGCGATCGAGCCGCGGTGCGACATTTACGGCTTGGGCGTCACACTGTACGAACTATTGACCGGCGAACTGCCGTTCGATGCGGCCGAGCCGGCGCAACTTGTGGCGATGCATCGCTCGGCCAAACCAGCGTGCATTCGCAGTCGCCGGCCGGAGTTGCCAAAACCGGTAGCGTCGCTCGTGCATCGCATGCTTGCGAAGGAACCGCTGCGCCGCCCTGAGTCGGCGATGGAAGTTGTCGAGCAACTTATGCGGCTGGAAATCGATTCTTTCGCATCGCGATGATTACCAGCCACGCGGTTGCTCGCTGCGGTAACTCCAGTCCAGTAGTTCCATGGGGTGATACACTGGCAGCAGGTGTCCGTTTTCGCGGCCTTCGCGGGCGATTTGCATGATGCAGCCGGCGTTCGACGTAATCACGGCATTGGCGCCGGTGGCGAGGATGTGCTGTAACTTCCGCGCACCCAATTGGCTTGCCATTTCGGGCTGCGTGAGATTGTAACTTCCTGCCGCGCCGCAACAGACTTCCGATTCCACAAGCGGCCGAAGTTCCAATCCGGGAATCATCGCCAGCAGTTCGCGCGGCGGTTCACGAATTCGCTGCGCATGCACCAGATGACACGCATCGTGGTAAGTGGCCGCCAAGTCGATCCGACCTTTCGGCGGCACGGGGCCTAGGTGGGCGAGGAATTCGTTTACGTCGCGGATCTTCGCCGCGAACGCCGCGCGTTGAGATTGATGCTCGTCGTGCCAGTGATGGCCATATTCCTTGAGCATCGATCCGCAGCCGGCAATGTTGTTGATAATCGCATCGACTTGAAGTTCGCCAAAGGCCCGCAGGTTTTGATCCGCGAATTCCCGGGCCGGCTGGTCGCCGCCGGCGTGGTAGTGAATCGCACCGCAACAAGCCTGCGAGCGGGGCACATGCACGTCACAGCCGTTGTGTTGTAGGACGCGGGCGGTGGCCCAGTTCGTATGGCGAAACATGGCGTCGCCCACGCAGCCGGTGAAGAACGCCACTGTCGCCCGCTTTGGCCCAATCGCCGGCAGGAATTCTGGCAATGGGCCTTCGTCGGAAACGGCCGGCGGCAGGGCGCGGATCATCTGCTGCAACTGCGGCGGCAGCAACCGAATCAGCCCAGTTAGCACGACCAATCGGTCGAGCTTCAGCTTCTGTGCGATTCGCGCCGGCACGAGCGACTTGCGCAGGCGGTCGGGATAGGGAAATAGCCTAAAGAGAATCCAGCGATGAAACCAGTCGGGCCGCGCATCGCCGCTCGGCTTATCCATCGCCACGCGAAAGGGTTCGATCAAACGACCGTACTGCACGCCCGAGGGGCAGGCCGTTTCGCACGCGCGGCAATCGAGGCAAAGCTCCAAGTGATGCCGCACCTGGTTGGTTAACTCCAACCGACCGTCGGTCACGGCCCGCATCAGGTGAATCCGCCCGCGTGGACCGTCGTTTTCGTTGCCCGTTTCAAGGTAAGTCGGGCACGAAGCGGTACAAAGCCCGCAATGAACGCAGTCAAGAAATCGCTCGTAGTCGATCGCGGCACCGGGGTTCGGCGAATGCTCGGTTGTGGGAACGTCAGTCGTCATGCGTATTTAAAAAGTGCGGCCGGGATTCAGTATGTGATGTGGATCGAAAGCTCGTTTTACCTTCTCCATGATGCCATGCGCCGTAGTGCGGCCACCCCAGACAATCGGCGCGGACAGGCCTTCCAGGGTCGATGATAATACAATTAAACTGCCGCCACGCTGGATGGCTGCAGGGCGCAGCTTACCGACCAACGCGAACGTCAAGTCGCCTGCTGCGAATTCCGCGAAACGGGCCACAACCACTCCACTTCCTGCGTGGCATTGAATTGCGCACTGTGGATCGTGCGCGAGTATCATGTGGACGATATCAACCGTGGTGCTGGGCGGCACGATCGCCTTGATCGCCAGCGGTGATTCGTCCACTTCTTCGCCCGGCCCGTGATCTGCAAACTCCGTGAGTACGCTCCGCAACAAGGCCGACTGTGTGTCATCTTGCGGTTGAACGCCCTGAACACCGACGGCACGAAGTCCGCTGGCAATCTCATCGACCATCCACGTTACTTCGGCGGCGGTTCCCTCAACGCCGATCGCAAGCCATGCACTCGCGGCGGATTCCGGCAAGTCCAGCACGGCGGACCATGCACTTCCAACGAGCAAATCGACCACGCTCGCCCACGCCGCTTGCCGGCTTAGCGCCTCGAGTGCCCGCTCCGCTTGATCCAAGTCGTCGCAGGGCGCAATCAGCAGCGCTTCTACCGCTGGCCGCGGCGTCACCTTAAACACAAGCTGCGTGATGACGCCAAGCGTGCCGAGCGACCCGGTAAGCAACTTGCAGAAATCGTACCCGGCGACGTTCTTTACGACTCGCCCCCCCGCCTTGAAGGCCGTCCCGCGACCATCCACGGCCGAGATGCCAATCAAATAGTCGCGCCACGTACCGTGACCATAGCGGCGCGAGCCATTCCAATTCGTCGCGATTGCGCCGCCGAGAGTTGCCTCACTGGCCCGCGGCACGTCGATCGGAAGCCATTGATTCTCTTTCGCGAGCAGTTCGGCAAGGGCGGCAACGGTCGTGCCGGACTCGACGACGATTGTCATATCGCGCGGCGTGTAATCGACCACGCGATTAAGGTCGGTTAGATCGAGGCCCAACCCGGAACGAGTCGGAATCAACCCGAAATCCAAACTCGTGCGACCGCCCAGCGGATACACCGGTTGCCGATCCGCGCCGGCAGACCGAATCGCATCGGCCACGCCGGTCACGTCGGTTGGACGCACCGTCTCCGCGAGCGGCAGTACGTCGCGAGACGTGTTGCTGGCGGCAGGTTTCGGTTTGGCGAGGGTCGTCGTCACAGTACGTTCTCAATTACATTGCCGCGCGGCGGCCGGGGTGATGTTGTTCCATGCCGCATGCGCCCGCGGTCGGCAGCATCTTGCCGGGGCTGAGCAATCCGTGCGGGTTAAGCGCCTCGCGCATCCGCTGCATCACGTCCAAGTCGTCTGGCGAAAAGAGCCGCTGCATGAAGCTGATTTTCTCGACGCCGATGCCATGCTCGCCCGTCACGCTCCCGCCACAAGCGATGCACTCCTCCAATATCTCGCCACTGGCTTGCAACACGCGCTGCGTCTCTTCGGTATTGCGTTCGTCGAACAGCAGAATCGGATGAATGTTTCCGTCGCCCGCATGAAACACATTCACAATCCGCACGCCGTACTTCGCGCCGATCTCCATGATCCGCCGCAGGATATGGGGCAGCTTCGTGCGCGGGACGACACCATCTTGCGTGCAATAGCTCGGGCTGAGCCGGCCGATTGCGCCGAACGCCTGCTTGCGGCACTTCCACAATTTCAACCGCTCCTGTTCATCCTGCGCAAAACGCACCTCGCGGGCGCTATTCTGTTTGCAAATTGCCACGACACTGTCGCGCTGTTCATCAAGTCCCGCTTCGAGACCATCGACTTCGATCAATAGCACCGCGCCGGCGTCGAGCGGGAAGCCGAAATGAAACGCCTCTTCCACGGCAATGACGATTCCTTGATCCATCATCTCGAGTGCCGCGGGGATGATGCCGGCGGCAATGATTTCGCTGATTGCCTGCGTGGCGTCGTCGCACGACTCGAACACGCCGAGCATCGTGCGGCACGCCTGCGGATTGGGCGTGAGGCGGACCCAGACTTTCGTCACAATGCCAAGCGTCCCTTCGCTGCCGACGATCGTGCCCACCAGGTCAAGGTCGTGTTCGTTCGCGACGGGGCCGCCGAGTTGCACGATCTCGCCGTCGGCAGTAACTAATTCCAGACCGATGACGTGGTTCACCGTCACACCATATTTAAGTGTATGCGGGCCGCCGGAGTTGGTGGCCACGTTGCCGCCAATCGTGCAGGCTCCTTGGCTCGATGGATCGGGCGCGTAGTGCAGTCCCGTTCCCGCCAAGCGGCGGTTGAGCCAGGCGTTCACGACGCCCGGTTCGACCACCGCGTAGCGGTCCCGCAGATTCACGTCGAGAATCTCCTTCATCCGCGTGAGAACAATCATCACTCCGCCACCGACCGGCAAGCATCCCCCGGCCAGGCTCGTCCCCGCCCCGCGCGGCAAGAAGGGCACACCCCGCTCGACGCACAACCGCACAATCGCCGCCACTTGTTCCGCGTTCCGTGGAAAAACCACCACATCGGGCGAATTCTTCTCGATCACAAACCCATCGCACTCGTACACCAGCAGCTCGGAGCGCGCGTGGAGGACACTCTCCGGCCCCACGATATTGTGGAGCGGTTCCAGAAGCTCGTGAGTGTCAGAGGTCTTAGTTGCGAGGGCAGTCATTGAAGTTGTCGCAGGACTTTCAATAAGCGTAAGCCTTCATTGTAACTTGTGTTGCATCTAAACCTAGTCAGGGTGTTCGCGCTCCGCTCCGTCGGAACTGCGCGTCGCGGCCAACGGAATATTTTGTCCACGACGTTCTCGGACACCTCGGACAAAACTCAACGGCTGTTGATGGATTCGAACGCGACATTTCCAATGTTTTTTGCGGTATGAAGTTCATTGGTGGCGATAGTTTTGTCCGGAAAACCGCGAAACTCCGCGGAGCGGACAAAACCCCGTGACCAGCGCGGTTGGCTTCTGTGCGCTCCCCCTGGAGGGCTGAAGTGGGGCCGACCATTTTCAATCGCCATGCCCCGGTGAGAGGGTAAGCTCGACTGCAAATGGAGGCTCCCGCAGGAAGCGGTGAGCGCTTAACGATGAACGACGAGCGCTCAGCGGTTATCGTTCATAATTTCCTGCGGCGGTGCATAGAGATTGATACGCATGTATACTATAAGATGACCGTACGGAGCGCATTCAGCGGCTCTTGGAAGTGACTTCGCCGAAGGCGGATCGGCACTCGGTGCCGGAGCAGGCATTTAAGTTCGCGGGCCAACCGGTGCGGCCCGACGGCACGTTGCGGGATGAATTCAATTGATGATCGCGCTCTTGCCGAGCGGTCAGTCGAACGACCAGCATTACGGCACAAGTCGGACTGGATGGCGAAATCCAAGCTTAGAGAATCGCTGCGATTGCGCATTCCGAATTGGAGTTCTCGGTAGCGCGCGTCCGCGCTCGGCTACGTCGGTTCTCCGCATCGCTTTAGCCGCTTGCGCTCGCAGTCGCGACTTGCCTCGCTCAATACTGCGACTGATCAATGACCTGCTCATCGCCCGATGCACATAGCCGCTGCCAGGTGCGGTATTCGACGGGATTAAGCTCCCAGATCGTGCCTTTGTCGATGAAGTCGCTAATGAAATGAACGGAGCCGTCGACAAAGCCAACAAAAGCGCCGCCGACGTGTTGACTGCGGATGCCCCCCTGTCCGGCGACGTCGTCGCAGGGCATGCATTCTTGCAGTAACCCCTCCTCGCCTCCGGCGGAACCCTTGATCCGGCCGCAGCCGAAGATGCCATCTCCGCCGGCAATGCAAGAGTTAGGCCCGTTGTCGTTATCGGAACCGTGCGCCCAGAGACTACTCGCGCCAGCGACGCCTAAAGCCCATGTGCCGCGCGGATCGTGCTGCGACACCCCGGCCCTGAGTTCGCCGACCAGTATTGTGTGGGAGGTGCCATCGATAACTTGCTTCATTTTGAGAGCGGTGTTAAGCCCCATGACGCCACGAGTGCTTGGATTATCCCAGCGATTGATAGGCCCAGGATTGACCGCCTGGTCAAAAGTAAGGAAGCCCAAGGATGCATTCGCGCCATAGTTTCCCCGCGCCCAGTTATCGCCTTCGGCTGTACTGCGGCCGGCGAACAGGCTCAGCGAGTTTAACGAATCGGTCGGGCAGAGCATCGCCGCAATGGTGGCTCCCCGCTGCTCGCGGTTATTGGCATGGGAAATCGGCACCGTCAAGTCGAACGCGTCGAACAGACTTTGTTCCTCAATGAACGGCAAGACGTTGATCACCCAATTCGCCAAGTGCGTGGTCGCCCGGTCAGGAAATTGGGTCTGCTGAGCAGCGAGTTGCACGCTGGCCGGATACACTCCCTTTGCGTCATGATAGAGCTGCAGCGCAAGACCCCACTGCCGGACGTTGTTCTGGCAAGTAGAACGCCGCGCCGACTCCCGCGCCGCCTGCACGGCAGGGAGCAGCAGCGCCACCAAGATGCCGATGATCGCGATGACCACCAAGAGCTCGACAAGCGTGAATGCGCGGCGGCGGACGACCGAAGTCATGGTAGCCATTTCATACTCAAATCGGTTTCGATCACTTCTTGCTCACTTTGAGCTCGAGGATCTGATTGGGTGAATCAACCTCAACTTCCAGTGGCGTCGTGGTCACTTGGCGGTAGATCGCCGGCACCGCTGGGGTGGGAACCGAATTTCCATCCGTCCCTTTCTTGAACGCGACGACTACCACCTTGTGGCGACCGACGACAAGTCCGTCATTCGCGCGATGGCTTGATACGGCCGAGAACGTGCCGTCCTGGACGTTGATGTCGGTCTGTCCCCCAGGTGGAACGATTTTTCCTTTGCGATCGGCGTCGATCGGATTGAAGGTGACGTGAATGCTATCCGCTTGAATCAGGCTGCCGTCATCGTAAGTGACTTTCCCGTGAACGGAAACGACGTCGAATGGCATGTCAGAGCCGCAGCCCAGCATGCTGGAAAGCCCCAGAATCAATGCCGATGAGAAACGAACGTCGCTGCGGTTGTTCATTCCCAGACCCCGTGCCTTCAAGCAAGGCAATATCTGTTTCGAGCCCTAACCGAGATCAGCCAGAGATTGCCATAACCCGTGGGGCAGCTTAGCGTTCCGGCAGGGGATTGTAAAGCCGTCGAAGGGTATTCCGTCGCGGGGGACGAGCTTTCAGATTTGCCCCGCCCACCGCCACTGTTGCCCAGGCCTCCGCAAAAACACTCCGTTGATTTCAAGAAAATCCTTGACAATTGCGAGGTATTTGTCTAAGTTGCTTGACTTGCGGTTGTACTGATTACTATCGGCGGCCGGCAGCGAGCTTGCTGGCCGTAATCGAGGGGGTGTCTCTTTTCCGCACCTTTGGTTTTTAGCTCAAAAGGATCAAGACTATGAGAATCGGCGGAGTTTTATCGTGTTTAGTGGCGGGTCTTCTCACATCGTTTGTCTCTCAGGCCACGGCGATCACCGTGCAGACCGGGAGCGACGTGTTTAACACTCGGCCGTTCCTATGGGTTGAAGCCGAAGACTACAGCGCGCTCGTTGACGGCGGCGCTGCTAATGACGGCTGGAAGGTCGTCAGCAAGGAAACCCCAATCACTTCCGTGGGAAATGTCCCGCTTCCCATTTTGCCGGCAAATTCGAATGTTTCTGGAACCGCGCTTCTCGATGACATTGGTGGAGGTCACCACGAAGATACGGCAACGTACGAGGTGCAGTTCATGACGGCGGCCACCTACCAGATCTATTTGCGGCACTCGATGTATGATTCCGCGGATGCGGACTCCGCCTATGGCAATGAAGATTCGATCTTTATGTCGCCGGCGTTTAATAAGAACTCGGCCAGCGATTGGATCGGCTTCGAGGGCTTGGATTTCGACGAAAGTGACTTGAATGTCGAAGTTCCTATCCCCGGTTTCGCCCACGACCCCGATGGTTTCAAGCCGTCCACTGGAGACTCTGCCGGCGACGGTTGGACAGCCATTCGTGACTGGGGCGTTAAGAGCGCGGGTGTTGTTACCTTCCCCAATAACGCCGCCAACGCCGATTGGAATGGCAATTTCAACTGGTACAATCGCCCCAGCTTTATTGGCACCAATCCGGCCGGCGGCTTTACCAGCGATAGCGGTTTCAAGATGGAATATATCGTGACTGAAGAGATGGTGGGCGAGACGCTCACGTTTGAGATCGGCAATCGCGAACATTACGGCGTGATTGATGGTTTCCTGTTCATCGAGGTCAATGGCTTGTTCATTGCGGAAGGAGACCAATATCCGAAAAACGATCTGCTGGACATCTATACGCAAGCGGACCTGGATGCCGGCATTCTCCCGCAAGCGAACGTTGCCGACTATAACGGCGACGGCACCGTGAACGCCGCCGACTACGCCGTCTGGCGTGATGGCGGCAGCCCCGACGACACCCAAGCAGGGTACGACTTGTGGAAAGCCAACTTCGGCAATTCCGGCAGCGGCAGCGGCAGCGCCGTTCCCGAACCCGCTTCGGTCGGATTGCTGCTTGTCGGTTTGGGTATGTTGGTCGTCCGATTCCGCCGTTAGAAGCTCGCATCAAGCATTGGGTTCGGCGGCGGGAAAACGTCCGATCCGATTGGATAGTCTCGGCCAGGAAATCTGGCCCGAGTTCATGCGCATCCGCTGGGGCAGGCGGATGCCCTATCCCGTGCTGCAATATTGGATAGAATATCGGGTCGGGTCTTGTTTGTCCGTCGGCATTTCTCTAGTGGAGCGGCGAGCTGTTTTCGAGGCCTCCGGTTTCAAGGGCTCTATAGTGCAGCAGTTGACTCAGCGGTGATCGACCATGCGCCGAAGAGATACGCGAGCTGACAACGGCGATCCAACCAGGATCGCCGTTTGTTTTTTCCTGTGTATTGCCACGGGTTCTCTGTTTGCGGGGTGTGGCGGCAATAAATCGGTCGTGCCGGTCGGCGATGCGGCCGAGAACATCCGCAAGCTATCGCTGACTTACGTGCAGTACGCGGGCGCTAACCGCGGCGTTGGACCGGCCAATAAAGAGATTCTCGCAAAGTACGTGGCCCAGGATAATCTGATCTCGGTAGCAGAAGCGGAAGCTTTGCTCGTATCGCCTCGCGATAAGCAACCATATGTCATTCGTTGGGCTCAACGCCCGATGGGCAGTCCCGTCGGAAATAAGCCTCCCGAACCAAACATCATCATCTTTGAAAACACGGGTGCTGACGGCACACGCTACGTCGCGGACGGTCGCACGTCGGTGAAGGAGTTGTCCGAGGAAGCGTTTTCCCAAGCCGTTCCCGACCATCAGTCTTCCAAAGAGTGAATACCCAAACTGGCGAGGAAGCCATGCAACGTCACTCGAAGCGACTTATCCGCGGTTTCACGCTTGTAGAATTGCTCGTGGTGATCGCCATCATCGGCATTCTTGTGGCGCTGCTCTTGCCGGCGGTCCAAGCGGCGCGCGAATCAGCCCGGCGTCAGCAGTGCGTGAACCACCTCAAGCAGATGGGGCTGGCCAGCCAGTTGGTCGTCAACACCTATGGAACCTTCCCGTCGGCGGGAATCGGGCCGCATCCCCCCCTCACTCTCCGCGGCAACTCGGTCGTTAAACCCGACGAACAGGAGATCGGCTGGGCATACCAGATTCTGCCCTACATGGAGCATCAAGAACTTTATGACATCCGCAGCACCCTCCGGCCAGACATGCCGAGCCGGCACGTCGAGGCATTCGTGGGCTCCATCAGCGTTCCCTATTACTTCTGCCCTAGCCGTCGCGGCGCCGTCACCCAAGGCATTCGTTATCTCATGGATTATGCCAGTAGCGTGCCGACGAACAGAAACCTCGACAGCGGCATCGCGCCGGTCTGGGACAATGACGCTTACAACGAATATTGGTGTGCTCCGTCCGCGAAAGGTAATGTTGATCCTTTCACTAGGAATCTCGATAAAGACGACCTCTCCACTTGTACGGCATTGGGCATTATCGCACGAACACCGCTTTTCGGATCGGCAACGAAAGTCAGACAGGTTAGCGACGGCTTGTCATCCACGATGATGTACGGAGAGAAGTGGATTTCGACGGCAGTGTATGAAACAGGCGAATGGTACGACGACCGCGGCTGGACCGACGGCTACGATCCGGACGTGGTTCGCTCGACCGCGCTTCCGCCCCGACCCGACGACGAAATTAACGACCCATACGCTCCCTACGCCATGGGCGGTGCCCATCCCAGCGGTTTCAACTCCTGTTTCGGCGATGGCGCAGTGCATTTCGTCGCGTGGGACGTTGACCCCATTGTCTACAATCGATGGGGCAATCGTCGCGATGGCCACCCAGCGGAAACGCCCTAAACCCGTCGGCGGAAGGCGTTCAGGCGCGCAATTCCATTGCGACGACACTCACAAAGTCGGCCCAGCGGGTTCCGCACACCTTCCAAAAAGTCGCTCAAATTTTGAAAATTCCTTGACAATTGAACTGGATTGCTCTAGGTTGCCTGACTTGCGGGTAGCTGAATATCGAATCGCGTCCACCGTAGGGACCGATGGTTCGCTTTGGGGGGTGTTCTTTTTCTCAACTTTGGTTCCAGTTTCTAAAGGATCGAGACCATGAGAATCAGCGGAATTTCGTCGTGTTTTGGGGCGCTTGTACTCACATTGTTTGTCTCTCAGGCTTTGGCGGAAACCGTGCAGACGGCCGGAGACGTATTCGACGGTCGGCCGTTTCTGTACGTCGAAGGCGAGAGCTTCGAATCGCTCACGGGGGCAGAAGCGACCGGTTGGAAGGTCGTCACCAAGGGAGGCCCGGACCTCTCCGTCGGGAGCTTACTCCCCATTCTGCCAGCCAGTTCCAATGTCTCTGACTCTGCCATTTGGGCGCAAGCATCCAACTTCGCCCACGCTCATACTGCCAGTTATGACTTGAAATTCATTACCCCGGGCATTTACCAATTCTATCTGCGGATGTCTCTCTACGACAACAACGCCGATGGTGTCTTCGGCAGCGAAGACTCGATCTTTCTGCCGCCTGAGTTCAATAAGAACTCGAGCACCGATTGGGTCGGCTTTGAGGGTCTGCAATTCGATGAGAGTGACCCGGAAGTTGAAATTCCTACCCCCGGCTTCGCCCTCGACCCGGATGGTTACAAGCCTGATACCGGCAACCACGATCGCGATGGTTTGCTTGAACTCGCTTTTCAGTGGCCTATTAAGGACGAAGGTGTTGTCACACAGCACAACGCCACAGGCACTCTTGCCGCGAACGGCAATTTCAACTGGTACAACAAACCCACTTACCAAGGCATCAACGCGGCCGGGGGCTTCGACGGCTTCTTCGGCATGAAGACGGAATTCGAAGTCACGGAGGAAATGGTCGGGGAAACGGTCACCTTCGAGCTGGGCACGCGCGAAGTCAACGTCGTCATCGACGGCTTCATGTTCATCCAGGTTGATGGCTTGTTCATCGCGGAAGGAGACCTGTATCCGAAAAACGATCTGTTGGACCTCTTTTCTCAAGCGGAGGTCGATGCGGCAGTTCTCCCGCAGCCGGTTGTTGCCGACTACAACGGCGATGGCACGGTGAACTCTGCCGACTACGCCGTGTGGCGCGACGGCGGCAGCCCGGACGACACCCAGGCGGGCTACGACCTCTGGAAGGCCAACTTCGGTAGTTCCGGCAGCGGCGCCGGCAGCGGTGTCGTACCCGAACCGGCTTCGATCGGATTGGTGCTTCTTGGTTTGGGCATACTGGCGGTCAGATTCCGCCGCTAGCGGCTTGCATGCGGCCTTCTGATCCCAACTTGGTTTACCGCGGGCCGGAATCCTTCCTGGCCCCGGGTTAGAGTGCATCCGCCGGGGCAGGCGGATGCACTATCCCGTGCTGTAATAAGGGGTAGAATGTCGTCATGTTGGGTTTGCTCGTCCGTCGGCACCCGAGGATCCTAGATTCTCCGTGACGGCCGATGGGTACTCCGTCGCACGCAAGCTAAGGAGAGTGGAATATGGCGATGCAGAAATCCAGCCTGCATTCTGCCCGCGCCTTTACGCTGGTCGAATTGCTCGTGGTGATCGCCATCATCGGCATTCTTGTGGCGCTGCTGCTGCCGGCCATTCAAGCGGCCCGCGAAGCGGCCCGGCGAACGACGTGCATCAATCAAATCCGTCAACTCACGCTGGCGCTGCAAAATCACCACGATAGCAAGGGCGGTTTTCCGCCCGGCGTCGTTAACGATAAAGGCGAATTGTTTGAGTATCCACGCATTACGTGGATGTTTCACACATTCCCGTATTTGGAAGAGGGCGCTACTTTCGCGGCCTTCAATCAGAAGGCGCCCCAGGGCTGCGCCGGCGGGATTTGGCTCGACCCGGTGAACTACCCCGCCGTGAGCACGTCAATCGGAATCTTGCTCTGCCCTACTGACGGAGAGGGTGATCTGGTTCACAACCACCCGAGTTGTGGCGGTCAAGTCGCCAGAAGCAACTACGCCGGCTTCTTCGGCAACGTCAACATGGGGGGAGTCTTAGATTATTTTAAGAACCCCAGTGTTGCTAGCAGTACGGCCCCGAACCATTTGCCGGCGGCGTTCATGATGAACCGACCCGTAAACATCAAAAAGATTTCCGACGGGACAAGCCATACCATGATCATCGGCGAGATCCTCAAAGGAATCTCTGGCGATGACAACGACTACCGCGGTGTCCACTGGTATGACCATGTGGGCACGAGTCAGATTTTCACCGCCACCGGCCCAAACAGCACCGACCCCGATCTTCTTTACTCGTTATGGTGTAACGGAAAGTTGAATCTTCCTCATCTGAATTTGCCCTGCAGACCCGGTAACGGCAGCGGCACGAACAATCGGGCGGCTGCGAGGAGCAGGCATTCGGGAGGCGTTCAAGTCGGAATGTCGGATGGTTCCGCGAGGTTTGTTCCCGATGCCGTTGAGTTGGCGGTGTGGCAGGCGATGGGATCTATCAACGGCGGCGAAGTCTTTGCGATGCCGTAAGGGACTGCTGGCGCCAGTGACCCCAGGTAGCGACGCGATTCGTTGGATTGTAGCTAGGGTTTGTGTCCAGAATTCCATCAACTGCCGCGACACGGACCGAATACCGACTGGGCAGTTTTCTCGGCGATTTCGTGTGGCATTCGATGAATAGACTTCCCAGTCGCATCGGCAAATTGATCGTCCTGTGGTTCATCGGTATCCCTTCGGCGGCAACCGCCACAGGGCAGTCGTTGTTGCCGGCGTTTCCCGGAGCTGAGGGGGCGGGGGCGTTCGCCCGCGGTGGGCGCGGCGGGGACGTTTACCACGTCACCAACCTCAACGACTCCGGACCTGGTTCCCTGCGGAGCGGTTTTCAAACAGCGCCCACCACCGGGCGAACGATCGTCTTTTCAGTCGGCGGCACGATCGAGCTGCAATCGACCTTGCGGCTGCGCCGACCCAATGTGACCGTCGCTGGTCAGACGGCTCCCGGGCAAGGGATCTTGATCAAAAACTTCGACACGCAGATTGAGAATACAACCGACGTCGTCTTCCAACACCTTCGCTTTCGCCCAGGGCTCGATCGCGCGGGCACTACGTCGGGCAGCTTTCGCGGCGACGCGCTCGAACTTAACAACGTGACCGACATCATGATCGACCATTGCTCGATGTCATGGAGCATTGATGAAGCATTTGGGTCGTCGGGCCGCAATTCGCGGATTACCGTTCAATGGTCTACATTCACCGAAGCGCTGCATGATACAGGTTTTCACCCTTATGGACCGGACCAGAAGCACAGCGACGGCGCGTTGTTGGCCGTTGACGGCATGGACGGCTACATCACGGTGCATCACAGCTTGTTTGCGCATAACAACCTCCGAAGTCCGCGGGTGCGTTCGTACGACTTCTATGTTCACACCGCCGATCTGCGTAATAACGTGACCTACAACTGGGGTGACGCTGCCGCCTACGCGGGCGGCAGTACAGAAGATTACGACGACTACGCTCAAATTAACTTTGTGGGAAATTATTCGATTGCCGGGCGGTCAACCGATGGTGGCTCGCGGCTCTATGCCTTGGAGGATTGGGGCCGTGGCATCAACCCGGCGATTGGCAAGACGTGGGATCTGGCGCTCTATCAGGACGGCAACAAGATTGATTTTGATCGGGACCGTATTCTCGACGGAACCGACACGGGCTGGAATATGTTCACGGGACCATATGTTCCGAAGGATGTGCCATTCGCGCTGCCCGGCTTGGCGGTCACTACCGACCCGGTAGACGTCGCATACGAGCGCGTGCTCGCAGAGGCAGGCGCAATCTCGTGGAGTCGCGACACGGTGGACGAGCGGATCGTGCAGGAGGTGATGACTCAAATGGGACGAATCATCAACTCACCGGCCGAAGTAGGCGGACATCCCACGCTCCCCACGGAGTATTGGCCGAGCACCTGGGACACCGACCTCGACGGCATGCCCAATTATTGGGAGGTACTGAAGGGCACGAATCCAAATGCGGCCGATAACAACGGCGACTTGAACCGCAACGGCTACACCAACCTCGAAGAGTATTTGCACTACGCCGCGAGACCGGTCGCAATTCCTGAACCAGGCACATGGTTGTTGCTGGTCGTGGGATGCGCCGGCTTTCGCTGGCTGAAGACGAACCCGCCGTCCACAGTGGGCCCTAAGACCGCCTGAAGGAGGCGAACGACCGTGTAGGTCCGCGGCTACACAACTTCCGGCACGACAAACGGCTCGCGGTATTTGCGCGTCAGCATCGCTTCCGCTTCGGTGTCGTTCTTAAAACGCTCGGACGTGGGGTCGAAGTGCAGCGTGCGGCTCAGACCTCTGGGCCTCCACTACGGAGTCAAATCTAGTTTCGTATTACCGATCCGACGGGCGCGAGGGCTTCAAGTTGGGGGAGGTCGAATTCGCGGAGCAGGCCGAAGCAGAACTGTTCGGGTGTTTTTTCAAACGACTGGTTCTGATCGATCACTTGCTTCAGGCTGGTCTGCGCTCGATAAAGTTCCGTTCGCTGAATCGACGAGGCTTCCAAGCCGGCCGCGATCACAGCCGGCAAGGTGGCCCGCTCGCCGTGGGCTTGCACCGTCACTGGCTCGTCCGCAATCGACTGCACGCACCACTTTGCAACGGCGGCCAACTGCGACGCTTGGACGCCCACGGGTCGTTCGCCCACCGTCGAAAGCAGCAGGCCGAACAGGTAGTCTCGCTCCACGGGATGGCACTCACCGCCGTACCACAAGTCGGGGACGACGACCCGCTTTCCCTGGCCCAATTGAGCTTCCACGAATTCGGCCAACTCAGAACGCCCTCGATCCGAAAACAGAACCACCGTCCCTCGCGGCGTCGCGCGAGAAAATTCCAGTAGCGGAACCGTCCATGCTTCTCCCAATTTCAGCTTCCACTGAACGAGGCGAGTTTCACCGTGCTGTTCGACCGCGACTGCTTCGGACTCGACCGGATAATCCCGATAGCGGACCAAATCGCGCAGGACAGCCCGTCGCTCTTCTTGCCAGGAACTCAGCGCCGCGGAATCGGCGGGTATCTCCTTGTTGAGCGGAAGCTGTGCCACCAGAGCGACTGCCAACGAGTGGAGCGTGGCATTGTTCTCGGGCAAGGGAACTAGCAAGTCATCGGCCGATTTCACTTCCGCTTCGCAGGGGATCTCCTTGGCGGAATAATCTTTCACGTCGGGGAAGAAAGCCTGGCCGATGCGGGCGTAGAGTGCTTCTCGATTCTCGACGAGGAAATTATGCGTTCCGGGATCCTCGTTGACGTGCGATGTAAGGTTTTGCGGAACGCCATACAGTTGATAAATCGGCTGAGCCGCCGCCAGCAGTGGGGGGAGCGCGGTGGCGGATTTGAAGCAGCATTCGTCTTTCGAGTTGTAGGTCAACAGCGCGCTGCGCGGGGCGAGCAAGGCGGTTAAATGGGTGTAGTCGGCATACAAACTCATGTCGCAGGGGGCCTGCTCCGAATCGCCCAGATCGGGAAACACTTCGAGCCGAGTCGCCAGACCGGAGTATCCCGCGACGGGATTCGCCAGGGTAACTCGCGTGTCGAGCGACGCAATGAAAATCGTCTGCCATCCACCGCCCGAGAGACCGGCAACGCCCACGCGAGTTGGGTCCGCGTGCTCAAGCGACAGCAGGAGATCCAGCCCACGTTTCATGCTCAAATAGAACGGCGCCAATCCGCTGACGCCGCACAGGTCGAGTTGATTCAACCGACCGTGGGCATTGTCATCGTGCTTGAGCTGACCCATTTGTAGCCACTCGACGTTGAGCACGATGATGCCGCGCTTGGCCTGGTTGATGCATCGCATCTGTTTGTAGGGGGCCTGCTTTCCTTTGGGATCATGTCCGTTGACATTCAGGAAGACCGGGACTTTTCCCTCGATCTTTTCCGGCAGATAAAGAATTGCGGGAATCCAGAAACCGGGCAGCATCTGGTAGCGCAGCTTCCGCATTTTGTATCCCGGTCCACAGGGAATCTCGTCGAGCATCTCGACCTGCACCGGGCCGGCGGTCCATTCGGCGGGAACTCCACGCAGAACGACTTTGTCGAGCACGTCAGCCCGAATGCGGGTGGCGTGAACTTCCCATTCCGCGATGGTTTTCGATTCGGGAAACGGCAGCAGCTTGGTCTGTGCCAGGCGGAGGGTTTCGGCCTGAGTCGTTCCCGGCGCCAGGATCGGCCTTTTCAACGGTGCGTCGAGCGAGGAATCCGCCTGAACGACCGATGCGCAGACCAACAGAATCAATGGCAGAAACGCTCGGCGATTGCAAAGAACAGCGTTGGGGTACATCCGAAACCTGGGGTCACAGTTTTCGCCCGGATCGACGTGGGTGTCCAATCTACGTGCCGAGTCACCTACACCACTTCTGGCACCTCATACCCCGCGCGGTACTTGCGCGTGAGCATTGCGTCGGCTTCCGCGTCGTTCTTGAACCGCTCGGTGGTGGGGTCGAAGTGGAGCTTGCGGCCGAGGCGGTAGGCGATGTTGCCCAAGTGGGCGAGGCCAGAACTGGTGTGGGCGGTTTCGGGGGGGCCGTGGAGCTTTGAGACGTCGCGCGACCGGACGGCATCGATGAAGTTGGCGAAGTGCTCGTGCTCGGTGTTCCCGTCGAAGGAACCGGCGGGGCCAGGCTCGCGCTTGCTGCCCAGGAAGGTCTTGTAGCTGTCGTAGCCTTCGATGGTCATGTAACCTTCAGAGCCGTAGAACAGGTTGCCGATGCGTACGCCGCCCTCTTCGTTCGAGTGCCAGGGCCGGACGGCGACTTCAATCATTTTCTTCTGCTCGGGGTAGAGATAACTGCAAGTAAGCGTCTCGGGCGTTTCTTTGTCGTCGTCCCACAGGAACTTGCCGCCGAGGGCGACGATTTCGCTCGGCAGTCCGACGCCCGCACCCCACAGCGCCATGTCGGTCTCGTGGACGCCTTGATTGCCGACGTCGCCGTTGCCGTAGTCCCAATGCCAGTGCCAGTTGTAGTGAACGTAGCGCGGCGAGAACGGCCGTTCGGCAGCGGGGCCTTGCCACAAGTCCCAGTTGAGCGACGACGGCGGCGTCTCATCGGGCACGTGGCCGATCGAGGGGCGAGTCTTGAAGATGAGTGCGCGCGACAGATAGACATCGCCGATGAGTCCATCGTGAAGCTGCTGCACCGCTTCGCGCAGGACGGGGTTGCTGCGAAGCTGCACGCCGTGCTGGACGATGCGGTTGTATTTCTTGGCGGCTTCGATGAGCTTGCGGCCCTCGAACAGATTGTGCGAGCCGGGCTTTTCGACGTACACGTCCTTGCCTGCCTGGCAGGCCCAAATCGCCGCCAGCGTATGCCAGTGGTTGGGCGTGGCGATGCCGACCACGTCGATGTCGTTGCGGTCGTAAACCCGCCGCAGGTCGGTCTCGGTATCGACGGAGTGACCAAAGTGCTTCTCGAATTCCGCCTTGCGCTCGGCGAGAACTTTTTCGTCGGGATCGCACAACACGGCGACCTCGACGCCTGGCGTGTGCTCGAAGCCCTCCATGTGCGTCCGGCCACGGCCGTTGACGCCAATCACCGCCGCGCGAATCTTGCTGTTCACGTCGGCCCGGGCCGTGTTGGCCGCCAAAGTCGTCGCCGCAGCAGCGACAGCGGAAGTCTGTAAGAAATTGCGTCGATTGAATTGAGACATAGTTGCTTCCTTGGGGCTGGGGGCTGGGGACTAGGGGCTGGGGACACAGGGTTGAGCAGGCGACTAAACCCCAGTCCCAAGCCCCTAGCCCCTAGTCCCGGGCGGTCACGCCAATCGTTTGAGCTTACTAATCCGTCCGGTCTTCACCCACTCGGCGACGAAGATGCTGCCGTCGTGATCGAAGCAGGCGTCGTGGGGGTGGATGAATTTTCCGTCGGCCCATAACTCGGGGTTCTCGCGAATCTTCCGTTTGGAGACTTCGTCCGCCCAAGCGGGGTCGTCGCCGAGTTGCGCGATCACTTGGTTATTAGCGCCGAGCAATGTGATCCGCGCAACGAGGTCCGGTATCAACAGCAGTTCGCCGTGTGTGTCAGCATTGGCCGGCAGGTGGTAGCCCGATTGAGTTTCGAGATGCTTGCCGTCTATCGTGAACCATTGGAGTCGCGCGTTGGCCCGATCGCAGACCACGATCGACGGCTCGCGACCCGGTCGCCGGTCGATCCACACGCCGTGCGGAGTGTTGAACTTTCCGTCGGTGTCGCCCGGGCCGCCGAAGCAGGAGACCCAATTGGCGTCTTTGTCGTATTGGTGAATGTAATAGGCACCGTAACCGTCGGCGAGCAGGAACCCGCCGTCGTCGAGGAATGCGAAGTTGGTCGGTAGGAACCGGTCGCGACCCCATTCTTTCTTCGGGTCGGTCGCTTCGCCCTCGGCGTAGACGCCCGATTCCATCGGGGCGTATTTCTGCCACACGGTTTCGCCATTGAGGTCGAGCTTAGCGAAGGTCTTCTTCGCTTGATAAGCGCAGACGTAGAGAAACTCTTGGCCCCCTTCGTCGCGGACTTCGATGCCGTGCCCGCCGCCTTGGAACTGATTACCAAACGACTTTACGTACTTGCCCTCTTTGTCGAAGACGAAGATTGAGGGGTGGTCGGGCTTGTCTTCATGGCCTTCGTGAATGACGTACACGTTGCCCGCCTTATCCACCGCCACGTTGTGGGTCGTTTGCCAGGTGAACTTATCGGGAAGCTGCGCCCAGTCGTGAATCGCCTCGAACTGGTGGTCGCCGGAACCCAGGGTGACGCGGGAGCCACTCTTTTGGGCCGTGACGATGGCCGGCGCGGCAAATGTCGCAGCCGCTCCGGCTGCCGTGGTCTGGAGAAACCGACGCCGATTGAAATGGTCCGCCATGAGATACGCCCCCGAAAAATCGAAGTACAGGTCGCAGAAGCCGCAAGGTGCTGCGATTATAGAGCGCCTTGCGGGGCGACGCCACTATTGAGGCTGGGGCTATCGGCTGTTGGCTGCCGGCCAGACAAAAGCCGGCCTATTTCTGGCCGACAGCCGAAAGCCAATAGCCTCCCGTCAGAAGGCGAAATCACTCGCTACGGCTCGGACCGCCCAGCAGCACCGGCAGCGAAAGCCGGCAGACGGCAACCATCAGAATGAAACTAGCCGCGAAGTCGAGCCGCAATAGCACCCGCGCCAGCGGCGTCGTTGACAGGTCCACCCGGTTCAGCATGGCCCCCGCTAACAGGCCATACAGCAACAGATAAACACACAGGTGCAGCCACACGACCACCGGCCGCTTGCGGCTTAGCGACATGGTCGCCCCCAAGGCAATTAGCCCAAAACCGGTGAGCACGCCAAGCTGCTCGGCGGTGAGGCTCAGTGCCATCACGGCGATGCCCACGGCAATTGCGAACGGGCCGCGGAGGGCCATGAATTGGGGAAGAGTGAGCACGGTAGGCCGTGGACCGCGTGGCGGTCCGGCTAAGAATCTGAGTGGGTTACTTTCCCCCAGTCTGATTGCAGTCACCGTGGATTGCCACACTCATCCGACTGGATGCGTTAGAATCGAATCAGGTCGCATCCGCATAACCGGAACCCGAACCGATGCCTGAACAATTCGCCCAACCCGACACTCGGACACCACGCTTCCGCTTCTCGACCCGGGATCTGCTGTGGTTTACGGCAGCAGTGGCAATCTACGTGTTTGTTCTGCTTGAGTTGCTCCGATGGGCCGAGACAGACGCCGCGGGGCTAAATGGGCCGAGTAAGGTTACTGAGCAATTCGCCGTGGCAATCTTCGTCGGCGGGGCCTTGGCGGCATTAGTATGGATTGTTGATCGTCAAGCTAAAATCAAGCTAGGATCGAACCAGGTTCGATGGCGTCGCCCTCGCGCTTGGCGCACGGCTATTCGGTTGGCATTCCTGTGTCTGCTCGCCGCGCTGTTCATCGCTCCATTGCCTACGTCAGTAAGCATTTATCTGGGGATGCTTCTGGGATGTTCGACAGCATTTTTCACGCCGATCCGTCTGGGCGAACACGGCATCTCGTACCAACTCGGTACCTTCGTACCATGGTCGCAATACGACTTGGAATACGAGTCCGGCAGCCTTGCACTTACTTTCAAGGATCGCCGAAGAGACTGGAGCTACCGCCTATCGATCCCCATCGAGTGCCGCGAACAGGTCAGGCAAATCTTGCGCGAGAATGCAGGCTTCTAATGCCGGAAACACATTTAGCCCCCGGCGATTCGCCGGGGGCTAAGTGAGGTTCAGGAGCAAGAAACGTTTACCGGCGGGTTATCCTTCCGCGGCCACTTCCGGCTCCGGCGTTTCCGCTGGCGTTTTCGCGGCCACTGCGGCGCGTTTGCGGTCGGTGGTGCCCGGCACGATCATCGGGCTGGGCGAGTTGGCTTCAATCAACTTGTTGAGCTGCGTCGCGTCGATCACCTCGTGCTCCAGCAGGCATTGGGCGATCGCCTCCAATGCAGGCTTGCGGCTTTCGAGAATGTGCCGGGCGCGCTCCAACCCTTCCTCAATAATCCGCTTCACTTCTTGGTCGATCTCGCGGGCGGTCTGCTCGCTGTGGTGCTGCGAGCGCGGCGACTCGGCCGTGATCAAGAACGGATTGCGGTTGCTCTCGCGAAAGTTCACTCGGCCCAGGCGGCTCATACCGAAGTCGGTGACCATGCTGCGGGCAATCTCGGTGGCACGTTCCAGATCGTTCTGCGCGCCGGAGGAAACGTCGTCGAAGATCATCTCCTCGGCCAGCGTGCCGGCCAGCAGCACTTGGATGCGGCTTTCCAACTCGCCTTGGGTCATGAGGTAGCGATCCTGCTCGGGCCGCTGCATCGTGTAGCCCAGCGCCGCGAGGCCGCGGGGAATAATCGAGACCTTGTGAACCGGGTCGGTGTTGGGAAGCGAATAGGCCACCAGAGCATGGCCGCTTTCGTGATAGGCGACGCGCAGCTTCTCGTCGTCGTGCATGATGCGGCTCTTCTTTTCCAGGCCGGCACTGGAGCGCTCCACGGCCTCGTTGAACTCGTCCATCGTCACGAGATCCTTGCCGTTGCGTGCCGCCAGCAGCGCCGCCTCGTTCACCATGTTGGCGAGGTCCGCGCCGACAAAGCCACTGGTGATGGCGGCCAGCGCCTTCACGTCCACGTCGGCATCGACCTTGATGTTCTGCAGGTGGACTTCAATGATCTCCTCGCGGCCGGCCACGTCGGGGCGATCGACCAGCACATGACGGTCGAACCGCCCGGGCCGCAATAGCGCGGGATCGAGCGTCTCGGGGCGGTTGGTGGCAGCCATCACGATCACACCGCTGTTCGAGCCGAAGCCGTCCATCTCAACAAGCAAGGCGTTGAGCGTTTGCTCGCGTTCGTCGTGTCCGCCCATGTTGCCGCTGCCGCGGGTTTTGCCGAGGGCGTCCAGCTCGTCAATGAAAATGATGCACGGCGCGCGGCTCTCGGCCTGTTGAAACATATCGCGTACGCGGGCAGCGCCGACGCCGACAAACATCTCGACAAAGTCCGAGCCGCTGAGGCTATAGAAGGGCACTCCCGCTTCGCCGGCGACGGCCTTGGCGAGCAACGTCTTGCCGGTTCCCGGCGGGCCGACCAAGAGCACGCCTTTAGGAATTCGTCCGCCGAGGCGTTGATACCGTTCGGGGTTCTTGAGGAAGTCAACCACCTCGCGCAGTTCATCAACGGCCTCTTCGATGCCCGCCACGTCGTCGAACGTCGCTTCGACATCGTCTTGGGCGATGAGCTTGCCCCGGCTGCGGCCGAAGGCCATCGGCGAACCGGCCCCCCCCATGCGGCGGAGCATCAACACGAACAGCACGATCAACAGACCCATGAAGGCCAGTGTCATGAGATACCCGATCATCGGATTCTGCTGGCGGACATTCTCGTACTTGTGGTTGTGTCGGGAGAGAAGCTTTTGAATCGACTCATCATTTCGGTCGCGGGCGGTGCTGAAGGAGACCTCTTCTTCCTTCGGCGCGCTGGCGAGCGCCGTCGCGCCTGTCTTTGTGCCTTCCTCGACAAGCTCCAGTCGCGTGACCTTGCCTTTGACCTCATGCTCGGCAACTTTGATGTCCTTCAAGTGGGAGAGCTTGTACCTGCGGGGCTGCGATTCGGAGCGGTCGACCATAATGTAGTGGCCGCCCCCTTCTTGGTTTTGAGTGTCGGTGGCGGCGATTAGCTTCTCCAGATCGGACCACGGGATATCCTGCTCGCTGCCGGTGTTGAAGATCGCGACCATCACCAGCAGCAACACCCCCAAGCCCAACAGGTACCAGACCATGTTGTTGCTTTGGGGCGGGGATTTCTTGCTATCGGATGACTTGCCCGCGGAAGGTTTTTTGGTGCTATCGTCCATGCGTGGAGTGTCGGCTGCGGGTGGAGGGAAGTTCGTGGCGAGTTGCTAAAAGCTATCGTTCTGGCTAAGTGAGACGAGGAGTGGCACGCGAGGTGGATGCCCCTATCGTTCGCACAGGCCGGATGGTTTTGTATTCAAGCCGGAGGCTTGGCAGCCATTAGCCGGTGGTCGCGCAGCGCACCACCGGAAAGCAATCAATCTTCCGCACGACCCCGGCAGGGGTCGCAGCAATTTCAGGTTTTGCGAGTCTGCTGGCACCCCTGCCGGGGTGCTCAGTTCATTTCGGGTCGTGCCGGTGGTGGCGCTTCGCTTACCACCGGCTAATGGCTATCAAGCCTCTGGCTTATATGCACGAATGCTCTTTCTGTCCGCGATAAACAGGTTTAACGTAGGCGGGTGTCACTTCTGGCCGAGCCAGAAATGGCACCCGCTTATCAAACGGGGCGGCACGGGCCTTAGTTCATCCTATGTTTAGGAAGGGCGAAAAACAACAAAGCCCGACGCGCCGATTGGCCTCAACGGTGGCCGACGGCTTGCTGTTAAGGGACCGGAGACGGTAGAATGTCCCGCGAGTTTGCGGTAATCCGGCCGCATTCCCGCATCCTGCCGAAGATACCCGCTTCCACGCCGAGTTTTTGAGATTGAACGTGAGGGGAGCAGCCTGATTGTTACAACCGTCTTCGCCCGTGTATCCGGTCGCGTGACGCGGGCGGCTGTTCTGACCGCATACCAATTGCTCGCCCGGCACGCTGAAATTGTCGCTTGGCAGTCCTTCGCTTGGCTTTGCCGATGACCGACGCAGCGAAGCAGATCGTGGTGTTGGGATCGACCGGCAGCATTGGCACGAGCGCCGCGGAGGTCATCGCCAGAGGCTCGGACCGGCTGAAAGCGTTCGCCCTGTCCGCGCATGGTCGTTTTGAGCGGCTGGAGGAACAAGCCCGCCGACTGACGCCGCGGTATGTGATCGCTACCGACGAAGAAGCCGCCGCGAAATACTCGTGGCGTCGGCTGCCGGCGAAAACCGAACTTCTCACAGGCCCCGAAGCGCTAGAGCAGATCGTCGCCGAACCGGACGTTGACCTCGTGCTGGCGGCGATTGTCGGCAGCGCCGGCTTGCGTAGCACCTGGGCCGCGCTCGAGGCGAAGAAAACCGTCGCCCTGGCGAATAAAGAAACATTGGTCATGGCCGGGCCGCTCGTGCGGCGATTGCTCGATCAAAGCGGCGGTACGCTGCTGCCCGTCGATAGCGAGCATAGCGCCATCTTCCAGGCACTGCGGGCTGGGCGTCGCGAAGAGGTTCGCCGCGTGGTGCTAACCGCCAGCGGGGGGCCGTTTCGCACCTGGGCGGTCGAGCAGATGACTCAGGTGACCGTCGACGAAGCCCTGGCCCATCCGACTTGGAACATGGGCCCGAAAGTCACAATCGACTCGGCCACGATGATGAATAAGGCCCTAGAAATTATCGAGGCCCGCTGGCTGTTCGACCTGGACGTGAGTCAAATCGAGGTAATGATACATCCACAATCGACGGTCCACGGTCTGGTGGAGTTCATCGACGGCTCGGTCATCGCCCAGCTCAGCCCACCCGACATGAAATTGCCGATTCAATACGCCCTCAACTATCCGGACCGGGTGACGGGCGTGGCCGATCGGGTGGATTGGACGCAGGCCTGGAAGCTAGAATTCGAGCCGCCCGATATCGACCGATACCCTGCCTTGGAGCTAGGCTTTGCGTGTGCCCGCAACGGCGGCACCAGCGGCGCCGTCCTCAATGCAGCGAACGAAGCCGCTGTCGGGCAGTTTCTCGACGGGGAACTCCACTTTACTGAGATCGTTCCCGCCTGTCGTAGCGTATTAGAAATGCATCATTTTGAACCGAATCCCTCGCTCGAGCGGCTCGTAGAACTCGACCGCTGGGCTCGTCAGGAGGTTTCCCAGTGGGTTTGTGCTTAATTGCCTCGTTAGCGTCAACTCTCACCATCGCGGGATCGATCCTGCTTGTGGCGTTGGGCCTCGGCGCGGTGATCTTTGTCCATGAGCTGGGCCACTTCTTGGTCGCCAAGCTGTGTGGAGTAAAGTGCGAAAAATTCTTCATCGGTTTCGACATCGGCGGCATCAAGCTCAGCCGCAAGTGGGGCGAAACCGAATACGGCATCGGCGTGCTGCCGCTCGGCGGCTACGTGAAGATGCTCGGACAAGACGACAACCCCGGTAATATCGTCGAGCAGATCGAGAAGTCGCAAGCGATGGCGGGCTCGCCCAATGCTAAGCAGATCGTTGGCCCCGATGGCGAGACGCTGTACGTCGATAAGCGCAGCTATCTGGCCAAGAGCGTGCCGCAACGCATGGCGATCATTTCCGCCGGCGTGATCATGAACATCATTTTCGCGTTCGTGTTCGCGTTTTGGGCGTTTGGCATCGGTGTGCCGATCATCCCCTGCGTGGTCGCTTCCACAACGCCCGGCTCGCCGGCGTGGAACGTGGGCCTTGCGCCCGGCGACGAAATCACGAAGATCGGGGACCGCGTCAATCCTTCGTTTGAAGACCTCAAAAGCAACGTGCTGTTGGGCGACTTGGAAAACGGCGTGCCCCTCGAAGTCAAGCGCGCGGCGACCGGCAAAACGGAAGAAATCGTGCTCAAGCCGGAGGTGAAGGGCAAGCTGCCGATGATCGGCGTTGCCACGGCCGCGTCGAACCGACTCAGCCCCGACCTGGCGGTGGTCGAAGGTTCCCCCGCAGATCTTGCTGGGGATTTCCAGCCGGGCGATGAAGTCATTCGCGTCGGGGACAAGTCGGTGACTAACTTGTCCGATCTCACGGCGGTCCTCGCCGAGCGCGCGGAGGAACCGCTCGAGTTCACTGTCCGCCGTGGCGGTCAGGCGCCGGAGGGCGATCTCTTTGGCCCGCGTGTGGCAGGCAAGGAGGTAAAGATCACGGTTCAGCCCAATCCCCTCCACCGTTTGGGGTTGGTGATGAAGATGGGCCCCATCGCCGCCATCCAAGCTGGTTCGCCCGCGGAGGCTGCCGGCGTGAGGCCCGGCGACGTGCTGGAGAAAGTCAACGGCAAGTCAATCGGCACGGCGCCCGAAGGCGAAGCGAGCCTTGATCCATTGACATTGCCCGAGACGATTGCGCAATTCGCGCGCGATCGTGAATCGGTAACTCTAACTCTGCGCCGCAAAGGCGCTGCCAGCGACGCTCCGAGCGAAGACATTACAATCCAGCCTCGCGAGGTTACGTGGATCGAATCGCCGGTTACATTCGATACTCCCATGTCGGTGCCGGCGCTGGGATTGGCGTATCCTATCGTGGCCGAGATTCAATCGATCATTAGCGGTTCCTCGGCGGAGGAGGCTGGCCTGCAGAAGGGTGACCAAGTGGTCAAAGCCGAATGGCTGAATCTTCCCAAATCAATTCAAGAGCGAACGGCGAGCCAAATTGAGTTCTCTGCCGACAAGTTGAGTTGGCCCGCGTTCTTCGTCCAAATGCAGACGCTTCCACCGCGAAGCGAAGTGAAGCTCACTTTTCAACGCGGCGAGCAAGAACGAGTGGCAACCCTGGTTACTCGCCCGGTCGAGGGAGCTTTCTGGCCCGAACGTGGTCTCGACTTCGAGCCGGACAAGCGCCTGCGAGTCGCCATCTCCTGGAGCGAGCAAGCGGAACTGGCGGCTGATGAGACAATTTCCGCGCTCACGATGGTCTACCGCTTCCTCGGCAAACTCTGGGAAGGGCAGATTCCCGTCACCGCAGTCGGCGGCCCGGTGATGATCGCCAATGTGGCTTACTTTGCGGCCGACGAGGGCCTCGGCAAATTGCTGATCTTTCTGACGATGCTCAGCGCGAATCTGGCGGTGTTGAACTTTTTGCCTATCCCCCTGCTCGATGGCGGCCACATGGTGTTCCTGGCCTACGAAGGCATTCGCGGCCGCCCGGCCAACGAACGCTTCGTTGTGGCGATGCACACCATTGGCTTCGTCTGCATCATCAGCCTGATGCTGTTTGTCTTCGCCCTCGACTTCGGCTGGATCGACCGCGGTTTGTAGAATTGCCCAGCGAGCCGAGTGCGTAAGCACTCGGAGTGGATCGCGAACAACCTCCGAGTACTTACGCACGCGGCTCGCGTTGAAGTTGAAACGATTCATGCGAAGCATCCTGATCGCCGCTGCTTGTTGCGTGGTTGGATCTACCAGCCACGGGTTCGCTGCCGAGCGGCCGCACATTATCTATATCCTGACCGACGACATGGGTTACGGTGATCTGGGCTGCTACGGCGGTCAGCTTGTGCCGACGCCCAACATCGACGGGCTCGCGCGGGACGGCATTCGCTTCGAGCAGTATTACACCGCATCGCCGATTTGCTCGCCGTCGCGGACCGGCGCAACCACAGGCATGTATCCGCCGCGCTGGCGGATCACGAGCTATTTGCAAACTCGCGCCGGCAACCGCGCCAGCGAGCAGGCCGATTTTCTCGACCCCGCAGCGCCGTCACTCGCCCGCACGCTGAAGGCGGCAGGCTATGCCACGGCACACATCGGCAAGTGGCACATGGGCGGCGGCCGCGATGTGACGGACGCTCCGCACTTCGCCGCCTATGGCTTCGACGAACACGCCAGCACCCACGAAAGCCCCCAGCCCCATCCCGACATCACCGCCACCGATTGGATTTGGTCCGGCGAGGACAAAGTAAAACGCTGGGACCGCTCGGCGTTCTTTGTCGATCAAACGCTCGACTTCCTGCGCCGTCACCCCGATCAGCCGTGCTATATCAATCTGTGGCCCGACGACACTCACACGCCGTTCAAACCGAGCGACGAGCAGTTGGCGAAGTTCACCTCCGGCCCGCCCCGGCAACGAGCGTTTCGCGCAGTGCTCGTCGAGTACGACCTGCAGATTGGCCGGTTGCTCGCAGGGCTTGAGGAGTTGGGCATCGCCGATCGCACGCTCGTGATTTTTAGCAGCGACAACGGCGCGATGCCGACCTTCGGCGGAGTGCGCAGCGGCGGCCTGCGCGGCAGCAAACTAAGCCTGTACGAAGGGGGCATCCGCGTGCCGTTCATCGTCCGCTGGCCCGGCTACGCCCCTGCGGGGCGCGTCGATAGCGAGACGGTGATGAATGCGATCGATCTCTTTCCAACGCTTTGCGCCGTGGCCGGTGTGCCGCTACCGGACGGCATTCCTTTCGACGGCGAGGACATGAGCGCGGCGCTCACCGGCGAGCCACCGCCGCGAGCGAAACCGCTCTTCTGGGAATACGGCCGCAGCGAAAAACCATTCGCGTACCCCGAAGGCCGCCACCGCAGCCCGCCGCTGGCGATTCGCGACGGCGATTGGAAATTGCTAGCCAGCGCCGACGGCAAGCAAATGGAACTTTACGATCTCTCACAGGATCGCGCGGAACAGAACAATATCGCTGAAGCGCAGCCTGAAGTCGCGCAGCGACTGCTGAAGCAGTTACTTGCTTGGCGCGCGACGTGGGCTGAATGACGGGGAGGCAGACCGATTGTGCCGTCGGTTCGGGCGAGCAGTCTGCGGCGCTTCTCATCGTGTGTCGCACAAAGTAGTATGAAAATAGCCGCCATCACCCGGGGTCCAAGGAGTCGCCATGTCATCCATTGAGATTAGCAGCGATTTACGACAAGCGGTCGATTTGGAGGGAACCCCGCTCAAGCTCGTCGACTCCCGAACCGGCGGCGTCTACGTGCTCGTTGACGAATCGACATTCGAGCGAGTCCAAGCGGCGCTCTCAGACGATTTGGCCGAAACGTATCGCGCGCAGATTGAGTCAGCCATGCGGGCGGGCTGGGAAGATCCAATTATGGACGAATACAACGATTACGACCGGCATCGGAAGCAATGAAATACGCTCGGGGAGATATCGTTTTAGCCGATCTGCCGTTCACGGACCGAACTGGCTCAAAGGTTCGCCCGGCATTGGTTGTTCAAAATGATCACAACAACGCTCGACTCGACGATGTGATTCTCGCTCTCATCACTCGCACGACGACACGGGCTGCGACGGAACCGACGCAATTAATGGTCGATGTGAACGCTCCCGACGGGCAGGCGACGGGGTTGTTACACAATTCAGCGGTGAAATGCGAGCACCTTATTACGATGCACCGCTCATTCATACAGCGAGTGATTGGACGATTGCCGGATGTGTTAATGCAACGAGTCGATGAATGCCTTAAGGAATCGCTTGCGATCCTGTGAAAAGAGTTGTCGATGCCGATTGGGGCGTAGGTCAATTACGACACCGAACGAACGATACCTTACTTCGGCACCGGCGGCAGTTCCGCCGTAAGCAACGTCGGCCCCTGAGGCTCCGCGGTGTCGCGATCAGTTTCGATCGTAATCGCGGCGCTCGCGATCTGCACCTTCGGCGGGACGTCGAACAACGTCGAGCATGATCCATCGCCCTTCAATTCGAGTGGCTTGGACTTGAGCCAGCGGCCGTCGGTGGTGAAGAACCATAGCTGCAAGTGGTGCCCCGCCGCTGGCGGGCTGAGGTCGAAGGCGTAGAAATGCCACTGTCCCGCGAGTTGGGGTGCAACGTTGGGAGACCTGCGGTCGGGCGAAGTGCGGGTTCGGGAGACCAGCGCATAACGGCGGCTGGAAGCCGCCGCTACGATGCGCTACTTGCGAACCGTGTCGCTGGGGCGCGTGAACAGCGCCGTCGCGGTCGTCTGGCCGGTGTAGACGGTCCAGATGCGGGCCTCGGCGCGAATTGTGTCGATCTTTTCCTTCGCGGCGGCGTTGAACCGCTGATCGACGACCTTTTCTGTGATTGCCGCTTGAACCTCGGTGAATGGGGTGCGGCCGGCGTCTTTACGCTCCAACACGCGGACGATGTGAAAGCCGTCGTCGGTGGCGAGGATGTTGTCGCTCATTTGGCCTGGTGCGAGCGAGAAGATTGCGTCGTTGATGGTAGTTGCGCGCAGAGCGCCCTGCGTGGTCCAGTCATGCAGGCCGCCGTCAGTCGAAGTGGCACCATGAGAGTGCGTCTTCGCGACGTCGGCGAACGCCTGCTCGGCCGGCGGCGTAGCCTGAACGCGCTGCCATAGTTGATTGCCCAGTTCCGCGACCTGCCGATAAGCGCTGGCTTTGCGCTCTTCCCAATTCGCGCCGGGGCAGCGGTCGATTCGGATCATTAGCTCTTCCCAACGCACCTGCGTGGGAAACTCGTTTTCGGCCAAGTGCTGCTGGTAGTAGGCGAGCATATCCTCGTGCGTCACCGTCTCGTCGACTTTCACCTGCTCGCGGATCCAGGAATGGCCGATCATCTGCTCGTAGAACATTTCGCGTTGCTCGCGCAGGGAGGTGCCGACCGCGTGGAGCTTCACTTCCAAGTCCTGGGCGTTTTGGGCTTTGAATGCCTTGAGTAGCCGGGGAATTTCCTTATCGTCGAAATGGGTATCGAGATTGCCGTGGATCAGCTTTAGATCGGCCATTGGCGCATTGCGGCGGAAATCGGTGTACTTGATTTTCCGGTCGACGACGCCGAGCAGCAGTTGCCGCATGAGCGCTTCGCGGACGGCTTGAAGCTGGTCTGCAGGAATCTGCGCGCGTTGCTCGGCGGGAAGCGTGCCGAGCCGGTGCTCGAGTTCAACGTTCGCCATCCACATGACTTCGCACGCTAGCACGACTTCGCCATTGACGCGGGCAATCACTTGACCGGCTTCCATCGCTCTTGGCCGGGGGGATTCGAGCAGCATCTCGTCCGGCGGCGTCGGCTCAACCGGCGAAGTTGGCGCTGTCGGCGGAACTTGCTCCGCGGGGGGCGCGGCGGCGACATTGGCGACCGGCGCGGCCGGGGGTGCGAACAGCGGCGTTTGGGCAGGCGATCGCTGATCAATCAAGAGGAACGCAATCGCCAACGCGAGAACAGCTTTACGCCAACGGCGTTGCGCCTTCCAGCCCAGGGTTGTCCGCCGTGGCGGACTACCCTGGGTCACCCGCGGGTCCATTGATCTACCCCAAGGGGGTTGCGTGCAGGTCACGAAGTCCTCAGAGAAGGGCCGTAGGTCAGGCTTTCTTGCCTGACTGACGCAAGGTACGTAATGGCAACTCAACACGAGCGCACGTCAGGCTGAAAGCCTGACCTACGGGGGCCGCGGAGTTTAGGCGGCGGTGCGGGCGGGCTGCAAGAGCGATTTCACCACCGCTAGCACTTCGCCTGCACTTGAAATACTTGGCGGAACGGGCAGATAGGCGCTCACTGCGTCCGCCACGCGAAGCTGGCCATGAACTCGCTTCACGAGCCGTTCGAGTTTCGTGCGATCGGTGTAGCCGAACACCAAATAGTTATCTTCGCGGCGAACCGTCGCAATGCCCCAGCCATGCGCCCAAATGCGCAGCCTTGCAAGCTCCAGCAATTGATCCACGACCTGTGGCCGCGGGCCGAAGCGATCGACCAGTTCCGCCGCGAATTCCTCGACATCGGCAATCGTCGTCAGCCGCGCGAGACGCCGGTAGAGGTCGATCTTCATCCGCATGTCGGGCACGTAGTTCGGCGGTAAGTAGCTCTCGGCCGGCAGATCGATATGGACATCGACGACATCGCGCGGCGGAAGTTTTTGCAGCAGTCGCACTGCCTTTTCCAAGAGCGCACAGTACATCTCGTAACCGACCGAGGCGATGTGCCCGCTTTGCTGCGTACCGAGGATGTTGCCGGCGCCGCGCAGCTCCAGGTCGCGCATCGCCAGGGCAAATCCGGCGCCCATGTGGCTGAACTCCTCAATCGCCCGTAGCCGTCGTGCGGCCTCGGGCGACAGATGCTTGTCCTCGTCGATCAGCAGGTAGCAGTAAGCACGGTGCTTGTAGCGACCGACGCGTCCTCGCAACTGGTGCAGGTCGGCCAGGCCATAGCGGTCGGCATCGTGGATGAAAATCGTGTTGGCGTTAGGGATGTCGAGGCCGCTTTCGATGATTGTAGTCGCCAACAGAATATCGAATTCGTGCCGCACGAAGCGGAACATCACTTCTTCGAGCTGGCCTTCGGGCATTTGCCCGTGGCCGATTTCGATGCGGGCCTCGGGCACAATTTCGCGCAGCCGCTCGGCGACGCTTTCAATGCTTTGAATTCGGTTGTGGACGAAATAAATCTGCCCGTCGCGGTTCAGCTCGCGCATGATCGCGTGGCGGATGAGCTGGGCATCGAACCGTGTCACGCGAGTCTCAACGGCCAGCCGGTCGGGGGGCGGCGTTTCGAGATTTGAGATGTTCCGCACGCCGAGGAGCGCCATGTGCAAAGTGCGGGGGATGGGCGTGGCGGTCATCGTAAGCACATCCACCGTCGCTCGCAAAGCTTTGAGTCGTTCCTTGATTTCGACGCCGAAGCGCTGTTCTTCGTCGATGACCAAGAGGCCCAGATTCGCAAACTTCACGTCGGGCGATGCGAGCCGGTGGGTGCCGATGACGATATCGACCGATCCTTCCGCCGTGCGGGCGACAATCTGGTTTTGCTCTTTGCCGGTGCAGAACCGCGACAGCGACGCGATCTCGAACGGAAACTCGGCCATGCGCGCCGCGAACGTGCGGCGGTGCTGCTCGGCAAGCACGGTCGTCGGCACGAGCACGGCCACCTGGTAACCGGCGTCGATCGCCTTAAAAGCTGCGCGGATGGCGACTTCCGTCTTGCCGAAACCGACATCGCCGCACAGCAGCCGGTCCATCGGCTGGGTTTCTTGCATGTCGGCCTTGATCGCGCTGATCGCGGTGACTTGGTCGGGTGTTTCCTGATAGGGGAACGAGGCGTCGAATTCCTGTTGCCAGGGCGTGTCTTCGGGAAAGCGAATGCCGGGCCGGGCGCCACGTTGGGCTTGCAGTTCGAGCATGTCTGCTGCGAGGTCGGTGACGGCCCGCTCGGCCGCCTGCTTTTGCCGGACCCATGCCTTGCCGCCGATGTGCGCGAGCACCGGCTTGGCCTTCGTGCCGCCGACGTATTTCTGCACCAACTCGATCTTTGAACTGGGGACGTAGATTTTCGTCCCGCCGTGGTACTCGAGTTCGAGATGCTCTTCCTTGCGGCCTTCCTTCTCCAGTAGTCGCAGGCCGCGATACCGACCGATGCCGTGCGAGATGTGAACGACCAGGTCGCCCTCGCGCAGGTCGAGGAAGCTATCAATCGCCCTCGCCGCGTGGCGAAGCGTCGTGCGGGCCAGATCCTGCCGGTGAAACAATTCCGCCGCGCTCACGAGCACGACACCCTGCTTCACGATGCGAAATCCCTCTTTGAGTCGGCCTTGCTCGAAATGAAGCCGGCCATCGCGGGCGAGTTGCGCTTCGGCGAACAGTTCCCCCAGCCGCTGCGCTTCGGCCGGCGTGTCGCAGACGATGATCACTTCGTCCGTGCCGCTGACGGTTTCGAGTTCATCGCGGACCTTGTGAATATCGCCGCTGAACCGCTCGACCGACTCGAAGCCGAGGTGGGCGGTCGTCTCCATCGATCCCGCCGGCACGCCGGCCGCGGTGACCGACGGGAACTTGTAAATCTCCGCGAGCGTCGTGCGGACGCTGTGGAACTCCTGCGGGCGTTCGAGCCGTTCGAGATAGAACTTGCCTTCCTCCGCCAACTCTTGCAACTCGATTAATAGGAACCACGTCCCCTCCGGCAGATAGGCCGTGAAGTGCGATCGGTCTCGCTCGTTCGGCTCGAGCATTGTGATTCGCACCGCGTCAAGTGTTTCGAGGCTCCGCTGCGTGCTCACATCGAACCGGCGGATCGATTCCACTTCGTCGCCAAATAGTTCGATCCGCACGGGATCGAGCGCGTCTGGCGAGAAGATGTCGACAATGCCGCCACGGACGGAGAACTCGCCCGGCAATTCCACCGCGGAAGTGGAATGGCAGCCGCGATCGACCAGCCAGCAGGCAAGTTCTTGCTCATCGCAGGTGCGTCCGATGGCGATCTCGCGCGTCGCCGCGGCGAGCGAATCGCGCCCCGGCACCGGTTGCAGCAGGCTCTGAATGCTGGTGACGATGACCTTCGCGCCTTGCGCTTCGGCCAGCCCTTTGAGCACCCGCAGCCGCTGGCCGTAGATTTCGTCGTGAACAACCCGCTCGCGGGAATCGGTCTCCCACGCCGGAAACCGCGCGAGGGTCGCGGCGGTGAAAAGGGACAGATCGTCGGTGAGCCGATCGACGTCGGCTGCGTGCGGACTGACCACCACGAGCGGCCCTGGACAAGTCCGCACGAGCGACGCCGCGACGAGCGCGCAGCTCGACCCCCACACTCCGCCCAGCGTCCCGCCATGCCCGGCCTGCAGGCTGGAAAGAACCTCGGCGAAATGCTCGTCCCGCTCAAGTTGTGCGGCCAGCTCGCGCAGCCTCCCGGTCGCCGCATTGCCGGCCGCGGAAGGGGCTTCCATCGTTGGTGATTGTAGACGCGGGGCGGGTGGCGGTGTAGTGCAGCGCGGAAACATGCCTCTTGGCGATAAATGTCCTTTATTGACAAATGCGACAAATGGACATACCCTTGAACAGGAGCCAACTCATCCACTCGGGCTGGATCGACTGGAGCCAGTCATGCCGATCGAACTAGAACTTCCGAAGCGGCTGAAGCGAAACCGATGGAAAGTCAAGATTCAAGAGAAGGAAACGCGAGAACCGCCCCACGTCTCAATCCTTCGCAAGACGAAGAAATGGCGAATCAATCTGCGCACCGGTGAGTTTTTGGATAAGGCGCCGAAACCGTCCGAAGTGCCGGATGAACTGCTCGCGCTCATTCGCAATTCGGAAACCTGGCGATGGCTTTGCGAGCAGTGGGACCGCAAGTATCCCGGCAACCCCGTCGCGGGAAATGAGGATTAAGATGGTAGCGCAAAACACGATTCTGCTGATGCCACGTAAGGGTCCGGCGAAACGATTCGCCAGACTCCGCCCCCGATCGGTGACGTCGAAGGCCGGGCTTCGCGCGTCCCTTCCCAAGGCCGGTAAAGACACGCTCTGGATCAGCGACGACCCGGGCCAGATTGCGGAACTGTTGAAATCGGTGAAATGGCCGACACGGCGACTGGGAGATGCTATTCTCTTGTTCAATCCGGCTCTTGAAGCCCTGACGGCGTTGCGAAAATGCTTCGATCGAATTGCCTTCGGCGCCCCGGGTGGCTTTCTGCCGGGCGAGGAACTCGCAGAGGCGTTGACCGCTGAGAATCGTAGCGAATTATTTATCGGTGGCGCGGTGGATCACCAATGCAATATGATGACCTTATGGCGTGGGAATCTCGATTCGCTCGTCGTGCCGTTCACCGCTTTTCCGCCGTCAGGTGACGGCACGGCTCCGAACTTCGATGACTTCGCCGTGGCCGACTACGGACAGACCGTTCAATTGGGTAAGTATGAGGCAGCGACGGACGCCATTCTTTACGAGTTCGATCCAGAGTATCGGCGACGCAAAGCGAAACAGCGTCGGGCGTCAGAGCAAAGCCTGGGCGCCTCCATTCGACGCCTACGGAAACAGCGCGGGCTGCGACGCGAAGACTTCGCTCCACTCGCCCCAAAAACCATTGCGCGGATCGAGCAAGGCAAGGTCGCGGCAATTCACGACTCGACCAAAGCCGCGATTGCAAAGCGGTTGAAGGTCAGTCCAGACGAGTTGGCGAGCTATTGATTGGAGCGTCAAACGCAGACATCTGACGCCGATCGGATTGTATATTCACTGCATAATTCCATCTGCCACTCCTTCATCAACAACTACCATGACAAACCACACCCTGCCCCTCGCCTTGCTCCTCACCTTTCTCCCCAACATGACCTACGCCGCCGATGCAATTCCCGACGTCGTCCTCGCCATTCACGGCGGCACGGCGACGCAGGTCGATGAAGCCGATCGGCCGTTCGCGCAGCAGATGCGGCAGGATATGGAGAAGGCTCTCAAGGCTGGCCACGCGGCAATGCACAAAGCGGGTGGGACGAGTCTCGATGGCGTTGAGGCGGCGGTGCGCGTACTGGAGGATTCGCCTCACTTCAACGCGGGCAAGGGGGCGGTGTTCACGCGCGAAGGACAGAACGAGCTGGATGCTTCGATCATGGAGGGCCGCACGAAGAAGGGCGGCGCAGTGGCGAGCGTGAAAGTGATCAAAAACCCGATCTCGGCCGCGCGGGCCGTGATGGAACATACGCCCCACGTGCTACTCGGCGGGCGAGGTGCGGAAGTTTTTGCATCGCAGCAAGGACTTGAGATCGTCGATCCCAGCTATTTCTGGACGGAGCGTAAATGGAAGCAGATCGAAGAGTATTGGAAGAAGGAGAGCGACGCGAAGAAAGCGGGTGGCACGCCCAGAGTCTTCGATGGGCGTGAAGCTGGCACGATCCCTTCCACGCCCTTCGTGGACTCAGGGCGTGCCACCCAAGATTACGAGTGGGGCACTGTGGGTGCGGTGGCGCTCGACAGCGAGAAGGATCTCGCGGCGGCGACATCGACTGGCGGCCTCAATGGCAAGATGTATGGCCGCATTGGAGATTCACCGATCCTCGGCGCGGGCACCTATGCCGACAACGAGGCGTGTGCCGTATCGGGCACGGGGCAGGGCGAGTATTTCATTCGGTTGGCGATCGGGCACGAGATCGCCGCGCTCATGAAGTATAAGGGCCTCTCAGTCGATGCCGCCGCGAAAGAGGCGGTCGGGCAAATCACCGAGGCCGGCGGTCCTGGTGCCGTGATCGCGCTCGACGCCAAGGGCAACTTCACCGCCCCCTACAACACCCCCGGCCTGCACCACGGCTATATCGCCCGCGACGGCCAGGTAAAGGTGATGCTGTACGACGAGCAGTAAACCGCGGAGACGCTGAAAACACGGAAGAAGAGTTTCAACCGCTAATGGACGCTAATAAACGCTAATAGATGAAGTACGAATTAGAACCGGTTTCTCATTAGCGTCAATTAGCGTCCATTAGCGGTTTAAGTTACTCCGCCAGCAAGCCGCGCTCTTCCAGCAGCTTTACGATTCGCTCAATGCACTGGTTGACCTTCAGTTCGTGCGTCGGCAGCACTAGGTCGGGGGATTCGGGCGTCTCGTATGGCGCGCTGACGCCGGGGAAGTTGGCGATTTCGCCGCGGTCGGCGGCTTCGTAGAGGCCTTCTTGATCGCGCTCGCGGCAGACTTCCACCGGCGCGGAAAGGTGGATCACTAGGAACCGGTCGCGGCCGATCGTATCGGCCACTTTCTGGCGGACTTGCTCCTCCGGTGCGAGAAACGCCGCCACGCAGATCAAACCCGCTTCGTTGAACAACTTCGCTACTTCGGCGCTACGCCGTAAATTTTCCGAACGTTCCTCAATTGTGAAGCCCAAATCGCGACTGATTCCGCGACGCATGTTCTGGCCGTCGAGCACGCAGATCGCGCGACCCATGTCAAACAACCGGCGCTCCAGTGCGTAGGCCAGCGTCGATTTGCCCGCGCCGGCCAAGCCCGTGAGCAAAATGGTCGCTGGCTGCTGGCCGAACCGCGCGGTTCGCTCGTCCATCGTTACGGCGCTCTTTTGTTCTTGCAGCCGCTCGTCGGCCGGCTCTTCCCAGTGGTCGGTGCGGTCGCTCGCCGTGCGGTCGAGGATCATACCCGCGCCGACCGTCACGTTCGTGAGCCGGTCGACGAGAATAAACGCACCGGTCACCTTGTTGCGCCGATAGCCATCAAACGCGATTGGTTGGTTGAGGCGAATCTGGCAGCGGCCAATTTCGTTGAGCTTCAGCGCCGGCGCATCCTGGCGATGGAGCGTGTTCACGTCGACGCGGTACCGCAACGTGCTGACCGCTCCCGCCGCGAGCTTGCTGGTTTGCTTGATCCAGAACTGCTTGCCGGGCAGTAGCGGGTCGTCGGCCATCCAGACGATCATCGCGTCGAACGTCTGGCCGACCGTCGGCACATTATCGGGCCGCACAAGCATGTCGCCCCGGCTGACATCGATCTCGTCTTCCAGCGTCAGCGTCACCGCCAGCGGCGCATAGGCTTCGTCAAGCTCACCATCGTAGGTGACAATCGACTTCACGCGACTGGTCTTCCGCGACGGCAGGGCCATCACCTCATCGCCCTTACGCACGCGGCCCGAAGCAATCGTGCCGCAGAAGCCGCGGAAATTGAGGTTCGGCCGGTTCACGAACTGCACCGGGTAGCGGAAGTCGATCAGGTTGCGATCCGACGCGATATGGACGTTCTCCAGAAAGTGCATCAACGTCGAGCCATCGTACCACGGCATGTTCTGGCTCTTGTCGACGAGGTTGTCGCCGTGAAGTGCCGCGATGGGAATAAAATGCAAGTCCTTCATGTCGAGCCGCGTGGCGAAATCGACATAGTCGGCGCGAATCCTGTCGAACACCTCCTCGCTGTAGTCGACGAGGTCCATTTTGTTGACGGTGACAACCACGTGCTTGATCCCGAGCAGCGACACGATGAAGCTGTGGCGCTTGGTCTGCGTGAGAACTCCGTAGCGGGCGTCGATCAATATCACGGCCAGGTCGCACGTGCTCGCGCCGGTGGCCATGTTGCGCGTATACTGCTCGTGACCCGGGCAATCCGCGATGATGAATTTCCGCTTGGCCGTCGAGAAATAGCGGTAGGCCACGTCGATCGTAATCCCTTGCTCGCGCTCAGCCTTGAGGCCGTCGGTCAACAGCGCCGGATCAAACCCCCCGCCGGTGGTGCCGAACCGCTTGGAATCGACTTCGAGCGCCGCGAGCTGGTCTTCGTAGACCATCTTCGAATCGTACAACAGCCGCCCAATGAGCGTGCTCTTGCCGTCATCGACGCTCCCGCACGTAAGCAGCCGCAACAACTCCTTGTGCTCGTGCTGCTTGAGATAGGCGTCGATGTCGGTGGCGATGAGTTCAGACTGGTGGCTCATTTGGGATTTATGATTGCTGATTTATGATTGCTGATTGACGGACGCGAGAGAGTTGCTTTTGCGGTTCGTACAGTTGCAGTGAGTATCGCTCCTATTTGATTGCACTCATCGAGCAGGTCGGTCAGACGAGCGGGGCTAACAATTCCTGATTCGCCGAGCAATTCGAGCCAGTAAATCGTTTCATCGGCCTCACGAAGGCAGATTTCGAGCGTTGAGATGAATTGCCGCTTCGAGGACGCGCGGACCGCTTCTCGGTAATTGGCGCCCACCGACGTGCCCGACCGAAGCACTTGGCGAGCAATTACGTCGCTCTCGCGACTCCGCGGAAGAGCGGCTGTCATTTTCACTATTCGCAGAGCGAATCGTTTGGTCCGTGCTTTCAGTTCATCGCTGTTCATGTGCCTGTCCTCAATCAGCAATCATAAATCATCAATCAGAAATACCCTTCCTTCTTCTTCTCTTCCATCGACCCCGCCTGGTCGTGGTCAATCACCCGCCCTTGTCGCTCTGAGGTCTTCGTCAGCAGCATTTCTTGAATAATCTCCGGCAGCGTCGTCGCTTCCGATTCGACGGCCCCTGTCAGCGGATAACAGCCCAAGGTGCGAAAGCGCACCGTGCGCATCTGAGGTTTCTCACCGGACTTCAGCGGCATGCGGTCGTCGTCGACCATGATTAGCGTGCCGTCGCGCTCGACGACCGGCCTCTTCGCGGCCAAGTAAAGCGGCACGATCGGGATATTTTCCAGGTGGATGTACTGCCACACGTCAAGCTCCGTCCAGTTCGAGAGCGGAAACACGCGGATGCTCTCCCCCTTGTGAACTTTGCCGTTGTAGAGGTTCCATAATTCGGGACGCTGGTTCTTTGGATCCCAGCGGTGGTGCTCATCGCGGAACGAGTAGACCCGCTCTTTGGCGCGGGACTTCTCTTCATCGCGCCGCGCGCCGCCAAAGGCCGCGTCGAATTTGTATTTGTTGAGGGCCTGCTTGAGGCCCTGCGTCTTCATCACGTCGGTGTGAACCTGGCTGCCGTGCGTGAACGGGCCGATGCCTTGCTCGACTCCTTCCTGATTCACATGCACGATCAGCTTCCAGCCCAGTTCGTTCTTCACGTAGTTGTCGCGGAAGGTGATCATCTCGCGAAATTTCCACGTCGTATCGACGTGCATCAGCGGGAACGGCGGCTTGCCGGGCGAGAACGCCTTTTCCGCCAGGCGAACCATCACCGACGAGTCCTTGCCGATCGAGTAGAGCATCACCGGATTCTCAAACTCCGCGGCCACTTCGCGGATGATGTGGATGCTCTCGGCTTCAAGCTGCTTGAGGTGGGTGAGGGTGTAGGAGGTCATTTGGGGGCTGTCGGCTTTCGGCTATCGGCCGTCGGCAGAGAGATAATGGGGCGTGGGGCGCGCCGATTAGGCGATAACCCGCAGATCGGCCGAGAAAGGCTGACCTACAGACGTGCATGATGAAGGATGCACGGCGGGCGGTCTAGGCGGGCTTGCGCGGTCTATTCCGCGAAAAGCCCCTACGGACCGGGAAGGTCGAATCCAACAAATCACGACTCACTGGTCGTTAACGCACCGACGGCGCCAACCACCGCTAGCACTACGCCGGTCCACCACATCCACGTGGCTACCCGATTTCCCCGGTCGCGCGAACCGTCAAGCTCCGACTTCAAGGCCTCAAATTGTGCCTGGGTCTCGTCCCGCTGGCGGCGGTTTTCCTCGTTGTCAAGATCGCGAAAAGAGAGGTTGTGATACTGAAGCGAGATATCCTGATAGGCTGCCGCTTTCTCGTCGGTCCAGGTAGTGGATCCGTCGTCGAGTTGCGGCCAGAGGAAACTGGCGGCCATCAGAATGACGCCAAGGACGACCAGACCAGAGCACAGCGCCTTCATGGCCGACCGCCGCCCGTCTCCCACGGCTTACGGCCTTTGTCTCCGGACGTGATTTCACCGTCGTTAATGGCCACCAAATACGCCATCAGCACCACGTCGATATCGTCGGGGATAAAGCCGACGTGGCCGTCGAGATAGGCGACATGGACGCCGCCGGGATGCCGGCTACGCGGCGCTGCGGACCACCACGGATTATTCCCGGTTATCACAGGCGCACACGGCATTCCTTCTAATTGGGCCATCGTCGCATGTCCGCCGATACATGAATTCGACCTGAGGATATCCATCGCAATTCCTCCCTCCGTATTGGGTGGCTGAGCTTGGTTGCTGTACTTCTCTTGGGGAATGTAACCGGGCTTGCCGAAACGAGCCTCATCTTGGTGTAAGTCAAAAGCGAGCAATGATCCACCACTCCAGGCCGCCGACCAGACTCCGCGCTCGTCTGAATCGTGATCAAGGGTACGAACTTCGGCGAACGCAATCGTGTTGGCCGACCCGTCGGTGATTTTGCTCTGCGGCTGTCCACCGGCAACAATCGCTCCCCGATTCGCGAGCTGAAACTCGATGTGATAGGGGCTGGTGTAGGCGGCATAGTTGCCCTTGGCCAACGGCGGTTGCGGTGGGCGAGTCGGCGGGCTGTACATCCGGCTGCCACCCGAATCCGAGGGGCACGCCAACGAGGCGAGAATCGTCGCACCGGGATTGTTCGGCTGAGCGGTCGCCGATTGCTTCAGATTGAATTGATCGTATGTCGGTTGCTCCTCCAAATAGGGCAGCAACACGACCGCCCAGCTTAACGAATTAAGCGTCGGCTCGACGTGATCATACTCTACCCCGGCATAGGTTTTCTTGGAAACGGAGATAAGTCCCGAGGGCGGCAAATTCTTCTTGGTACTTTCGTGATTAAGAGCGGCCAAGACAATCTGCTTCAGATTCGTTTGACACTGCGCTCGCCGCGCTGCTTCGCGGGCCGCCTGGACTGCCGGCAACAACAAAGCGATGAGAATGCCAATAATGGCGATCACCACCAAGAGTTCGACGAGCGTAAAGCCGTGCTTACCGGATGCGAACCGATGCCCGCGAGTGGGGTGGACCATTGCCGGACCTCCAAGATTCTAAAGACGACGCCTGCAGGAGTGCCTCTTCGATTCTAATCGAGAACTGCGCAGTTAGTACAGTTGCTCGCAGTTGTTTTGACCTAACGCGAGACATTTGACAACACCATCGCCACAAATTTGCGTAAAGCGGATAAGCCGGTGCGCAAGCGAGCGAACTCGCTGCCGATTAGCGGCGAAGGAGGGTTCACATTCGAACCCGCGTCGTCAGGGCAATGACAACGCCGACCACCGTGAGCAACGCCCCGAGCAACCCCAACAGCAGGTGCCAGCCGGGGGGAATCCGTCGCGCTGCTTCCAATTCTGCTTGCAGCTTAGCAGAGTGCTCGCGCGCCCGTTCCAGATCCAGCGCGGCGAGGCGCGGATCGGCGATCGATTCGGTCGGCGAGTGAACGTGCAGCGGATCGCCGGTCGCGTGATCCATTGCCCCTGCTAAATCGTGCGATCGTGCATGGATTTCCTGCGAGGCATTCAAGTAGTCTGCCGACTTTTGGTCCGTCCAGCCGGCACGCGGGTCGGGCACTTCAGGCCAAAGCATCGCCGCTGCGATGCACAGCGAACCGATGACGATGGCGGTCAAAGCCCAGCGAAAGATTGTCACAGCAAACCCCGCTCAATTCTTACTGGCGCTCAGCGGACCGTAATCGCCATCTTTGATGCCGATCAAGAGCGACATCGCGATCGGGTCGACCTCGTCGGGCACGAATTCCACGCGACCATCAAGGTACGCCGCGTTGACACCGCCAGGATGCATGCTGCGCGGAGCCGACGAAATCCATCCGGTAAGGCCCAAACTCCAAGTCCAGCGAAGGCAGGACATGCGCTCGAGATCCGCATGCACCAAATGCTCTTCCGAACATCTCACAAGAATATCGCGATTCGGCCCCTGGTGGTTGGGAGATTGCGACTGAATAGCCGAGTTTTGTTGTAAGGCATAGGAGTTCAAACGGTCGTGGTGCATGTCGAAAGCCAGCAACGACGCCGCGTTCCAAGGAAGCGCCCACACGCCACGCTCGTCGTCTTGTCGATCGAGTGTTCGGACTTCGCTCAAAAGAAGCGTCCTCGTTGTTCCATCGACAATCTTTGACATCGGCACACCACCAACGACGATCGGCCCGGGATAGATCAACTGCAAATCCAAATGGAAGGGGGTCGCAAACGCCGCATAGTTCCCTTTCGCAAAAACTTTCCCCGCCGTCAACTCGTCGTCTAGAAACACACGGGCTGACGCGGCTTCGGAGGGACACAACAGCGCGGGCACCACCGTCGATTGCGGCTCGTTTGGCTGCTCTAAGACACTGCGGGTCAGGTCGAACTGGTCATAGAGCGATCCCTCTTCCATGAAGGGAAGCACAAGCACGATCCAACTCAGCATCTTCCCGCTCCGCTGGTCAACCGCTTCATAACGTGTGCCGTTCGACTCAAGCTCAACTCGTTCGATGAGTCCGGCCGGTGGCAACATCCCGTGGGCGCTCTCGTAGTTCTGAATTGCCAAGGCAAGCTGCTTCACATTGTTCGCACAACTCATCCGCCGAGCGCCTTCGCGGGCCGACTGCACGGCCGGAAGCAGCATCGAAATGAGAATGCCGATAATCGCTATCACCACCAACAGTTCGATTAGGGTAAAGCCGTGACGACCGTGGAGGGAATTGCGAGATGGTGACGAATCACCCATGAGTTTTGGCGGTGCTTGTTAAAAGGCTAGAAGGTCATTCGCGAACTGCAAAAACTCATTATACCGCAGGTCGCCAGACTGCCTATCAGTTTCCGAAGCGATCCCCGGCGAGAGTTCGGGCCGGCAAGTCGGCCGCAAAATCGGGCCGATCCAATCGACCCCGCGTTGTGGGAAACCTATACTTGTTAACCCGTTCCCGTCCCTTCCCGGCTGAACCGCGTATTCGCCGCGGCGGCCCCCAATCAAAGGTATTTCCGATGAGGTGTTTTGCTTTAGTCGCGCTTGGTTTGGTCGGCATCGTCTCGCAGATTGCTCAGGCTCAAGAGCCGCTCCCCGAGCAGCCGGCCGCCGAAACCCCGGCTGCAACTCCCGAGCAGGATCAAGCGTACCGCGAACAGGTGAGCTACACGTTAGGCATGAACTTCGGCAAAAACCTGCGGCAAAACGACATCGTGATCGACATGGCGGGCTTGGTGGCGGGGATCGCCGACGCGCTCAAGGGCGGCGAGCCAAAGTTTACCGAGGAGCAACTCGCGCCCGCGATGCAGCGGTTTCAGCAGGAAATGCGGCAGAAGGCAACGGCTCGGATGCAAGCTACCGCTGCCAAAGGCACCGCCTTTCTGGCCGAAAACAAGGCGAAGCCCGGCGTGCAGGTGACCCCCAGCGGGCTGCAATATCGCGTCATCCAGAAGGGCGAAGGCGCAGTTCCGAAGGCCCAGGATGTCGTCCGCTGCCATTACCGCGGCACGTTTCTCGATGGAAGCGAGTTCGATAGTTCTTACCGGGGCGGCGAGCCGGCTGAGTTCGCCGTGACCGAAGTGATTCCCGGATGGACAGAGGCCCTGCAGATGATGCACGTCGGTGATAAATGGCAGCTCTTCATTCCATCCGATCTGGCCTATGGCGAGCGTGGCCGCGATGGAATCGGTCCCAATGAGACGCTTCTCTTCGAGCTCGAACTGCTGGACGTGGTGAAATAAGCCGGCCGGCATGTTTTTTATTCGAGCACGCGCACGCCGACCTGCGGACTGGCGCGAAAGATGCGGGCCAGGGCCGCACCCTCGTGCGTTGGCAAAGGCTGGCGGCGATTTTCTCTCGGAGGCGGGGAACTTGCAGGCATCCGCACTGTTTTTGGCTGATTGGGCAATCCGTTGCTTGACGGTTAGAGCAATCGGGCTAGAATCGGGGGCACTGCCTGGTTTGCGTATTCTACGCGACCGTAACGCCTTAACACCCGACCGGCGGGAAGACGTAAGGACGCAAGGATTTTAGCTTTTTACGATGGAGGACACTGTTGATGTGGCAAAAACTTAGAATCATGCTGCCGGCGGCAATGCTGCTGGCAACCGCAATGGCGACGGTCGCCGGGGCAGGTCATCACCGCCGCGGCGGCGGCTATGGGTGCGGACACGCATCCAGCGATTGCGGATGCTCAAGCGGATCAAGCGACTGCGGCTGCTCCGGTGGCTCGGCCGACTGTGGCGGCTGCGCCAGTGCCCAGGAAATGATCACCCGGATCGTCCAGGTGCCGACCTACGTCACCGAAACTCGGACGGTGAACGTCACCGAGTACACCACCGAAGAGCGGACCCGCAACTACACCGTCATGAAGCGAGTGCCGATCACCGAAGAAAAGACGGCGACGTACACCGTGATGGTGCCCGAGACCCGTACCAAGACGGTCAACTACACCGTCTGTCGCCCGGTCAACGAAACCAAGACGCAAGAATACACGGTCATGGTTCCCTACACCGAGCAAGTCGAGCAGAACTATTCCGTTTGCGTACCCGTGTGGGAAGAGAAGACCTCCAACTACACGGTAATGGTTCCTTACACCGAGCAAGTCGAGAAGCGATACACGGTGAATGTGCCGTCGTACGAAGACAAAGAAGTGAACTACACCGTCTGCGTTCCGGTGTGGGAAGAAAAGACTCGCAATTACACCGTGCAAGTTCCGTATACCGAGGCGGTTGAGCAAACTTACACTGTCATGGTTCCTCATACCGAGACCCGCGAACTGACTCGCACAGTCACGAAGCGCGTGCCGGAAACCACCATGAAGACGGTTACGGTTTGCGGCGGCCACTGGGAAACCCAGATGGTTGAGTCGGGCGGTTGCGGCAATGGTGGTGGTGGCTGCGGCTGCGGCAACGATTGTGGCGGCGGCTGTGATAATGGGTGTGGTGGCGGCTGTGCCACCCTGTGCTCCAAGCGGGTCTGGTGCCCCACACAGGAAACCCGCGAGATTCCCTGTACGACCTACCGGTGCGTGACCGAAGAGGTGCCCTACACCTGCAACGTTACCGTCTGTAAGCCAGAAACCCGGACGCGCACCGTCCAGGTTTGCAAGTATCGTTCAGAAGAGCGGACCAGCAACTACAAGGTCTGCCGAATGACAACCGAGCAGCGCACCAAGACCGTGAAGGTTTGCCGTTACGTTCCCGAGGAGCGAACTTGCACGGTGAATGTGACCCGCTGCCGGCCCGAAGAGCGGTCCCGGACCTACAAGGTCTGCCGCATGACGACCGAAGAGCGGTCCCGCACGGTGAATGTCACCAAGTGCCGGCCCGAAACTCGCACCCGCGAATACACGGTCTGCAAGATGGTTCCGGAAACCATGAGCAAAGAAGTCAACTACACAGTATGCGTACCGCAAGAGCGGACCCGCACTTACACCGTTTGCCGCTACGAATGCCAGCCGGAAGAGCGGACCAGCACCTACAAGGTGTGCGTTCCGCACACGGTCCAGAAGGATGTGCAAGTGCGCGTGTGCCGGATGGTCAGCCAAGAAGTGACCGTCCCCGCCTGCGGCGGCGGTAACGGCTGCGGCGGATGCAGCGACTGCGGAAGCGGTTGCGGCGGCGGTTGCGGTTGAAACTAGTGCCGAGCGTTTTCCAAAACTGAAGTTAAAATCGCGGGCTGGGCTTCTTAGGAAGTTCAGCCCGTTTTTTGCGCGTACCGTTCCATCGAATCATCGGGTGGCCACGCCCCGAGTCCGCGAGGGGCGTGGTGAGGCGCGTACCAGGTTCGCCACGCCCATCGAAAATTCTGGGCGTGCCACCCTCATTCGATAGGGTGCAAGTCGCACTTAAGCTTGGAGAACCTCCAAAGCGGGCTTTGGAGATTCTGTCGCCTGCGGCTGACCGCGACCCTCCCTGGCAGCGTTGCCACCAGCTTGGCCACCCCCGCTGGAAGTGGCAATGTGGCAATCCTCTACAAAAACAGGGGGTTTGCGCCGACACGTGGCAATGCTGATCCCTCGTGGCTCCGCGGAATCTCGTTCGACAAGCCGCTCGGTCGGATGTTTTTCGCCCCTGGTGATGAATGCGTGCCTTCGCGGTGCGCAGATGCGAGAGAAGTTTTCATTTTGCCAGCTACGTGTGTGCGCGGCGTGGCACAGTGGCACAAACGCGGAAACCCGCATCGCCCTAGCACGAATGAACATTGACGCGGCTATGACGCCTCGCTAACGTCCGGCCGCCACAATAGGTCGATCCCTAATCATGCTCTCCCGCCGATGGCCGTTGGTACGCCCAAAAATCGTCCTGCAAGCTCGGTTCTCGCGGGCATCCCCGCGCGGATGAAGGTGTTGTACGTCACCACGCTGCACCGCACCGGCGGCTGGCTGGCCGAGGCGTTTACCGCCGACAGCGCAGCACACATCGTGCTTGAAGAAACGATTGGCATTACCGCATCGCTGGCAAAATTGCGCGATGAAGTGTTCGACGCTGTGCTGGTCTGTCACGAGCCGGGTGTGCTCGACGCGCTGGAGTTTATCGAGGGCTTGCGGGCCGGTGGGCACGAAGAGCCGATGATCGTGCTCGGCTCGCAGTCGCCGGCCCAAATGGAAGCCCTTGTTTACGAAGTGGGCGCCGATGCCTACTGCTGCGTCGAACAGACCACTACCCGCTCGCTGCTGTGGACCTTTGGTCGAGCCATCGAGCGGCATCAGCTCGTGCGCGAAAATCGCAAGCACGTGCAAGCCGAGCGGCAGCGGCTCGCGCACGAACATCGCGAAGCGGAGCGATTGCTCGCGCAGCAGCGGTCGCTGGTCCAGGAACTCGAGTCGCTTTGCGAACCTGATCGAGATGATGCACACCAGGTGCCACATAGTGTGTCGGCGACCGACGCCGACGGTCACATCGAGCGTACTCTTTGCGAGTTGCCTCGAGCGCTCGTCCAGCACTACAGCGAATTGTTGCGGGCGTATGTTGTGATGGGCACAGGAAACCTGTCGAAGGACATGGCGCGGCTTTCCGACTTGCTTGCTCAGGGCGGCGTCTCGGCCCAACGCACCATGCAGCTACACCTCGAAGTGCTTGAGGAATTAGTGGAAGGCCTCGGGAATCGCAGCGCGCGGCACGTCATGAATCGAGCCGACCTCTTGGTGCTGGAAGTGATGATGCATCTGGCCGACGGTTACCGTCGGCGGTATCATGAGCGGCTCAGTCCCCCCCAACAGCTACTGTTGCCGGGCTTTGAAATGATTGTTCCGCTCGCCCCGCTTCGCGCCGCCTGATGACTGCTTCGGATTCTTCGATCTCGTCTTTCAACGATGCGGCGACGACCGTAGCTGAGTTGCGCGGCATGATCGCGCGATTCGTTGCGGAGCGCAATTGGGAGCAATTTCATTCGCCGAAGAATCTGGCGATGTCGCTGGCCATTGAAGCCGCGGAGTTGATGGAGCACTTCCAGTGGATCGATGTACTGGAGTCGCGGCGCGTCGTCGACGATCCGCAGCGGCTGCGGGCGATCGGTGAGGAACTGGCCGACGTAGTGTCTTATGCGCTTGCGCTGGCCAACGCGTTGGACCTCGACGTTAGCGACGCCGTCGAGCGGAAAATGGTGAAGAACGCCGCGAAGTATCCGGCCGAGCAGTTCCGCGGCAAGTACGGCCCAAAGCATGGCTGAACCGGACAGCGGAACGCTGGCGATTGTGGGCGCGAGCGCGCGATCGGCGGCGCAAGCCGCCCTGCGGGCGGGGATCAGGGTCGTGACCGCCGACCTGTTTGCCGACGTCGATTTGGTGCGGCATGTTCCGGCGACGCGTATTGCACACTACCCGGCGGACTTGTTGCCCTGGTTACGCGAGCAGCAAGTGACGGCCTGGATGTATACCGGCGCGCTGGAAAACTCCCCCCGGTTAGTGGACGATATGGCGCAGGTGGCGCCGCTATGGGGCAACGCCGGCAGCGCGTTGCGGGCCGTCCGTTCGCCATCGCGGATTGCCGCTTGCGGCTTAGCGTCGAATCTATTATTTCCCGATATCGCGCGGTCGGCACGCGGCATTCCAACCGATGGCTCCTGGCTTTGCAAGCCGCTTCGCGGCAGCAACGGAGCAGGAATCGAGCGATGGACCGGCCAGCCAGCGACGTCGCGGCAGCGAGTTTACTGGCAACGCCGCGTGAGCGGCACGCCCTGCGCCGCGCTCTACGTTGCTTCGGCCGGCACTTCGCGGCTCCTGGGTGTTACTCGCCAACTCATCGGCGAATCATGGACCGGCGCGAAGCCTTTTCAATACGCCGGTACGCTCGGTCCCTGGCCCACAAACCCCGCGCAACTCGACCAAATCACCCGCATCGGCCAATCCCTCGCTTGCGTCTTCGCGTTGCAAGGCCTGTTCGGCGTCGATCTGATAATCGACAACGACCGCGTATGGACCATCGAAGTGAACCCCCGCTACACCGCCGCCGCGGAAGTCGTCGAGCGATTCAGCGGCTTGAACCCACTAGTCGAACACATGGTGGCGTGTGGTGCGAAAACGCAGTCAACGGCGTTGCCAGCGGCGGCAGGCCAGTTTTACGGTAAAGCGATTTTGTATGCCACACGCGATGCTGGGGTGACGGAGGAATTCTTCGGCTGGGCAATTCGCCAAAGCGGTCCAACATTGGACTCAATCCTGGGCGACATTCCCCCGTCGGGAACGCAGGTGCGTGCGGACCATCCCGTACTCACGGTGTTGGCCGGTGGCGGGTCATTGGCTATGGTGGAAGCGGAACTCAAGGCACGCGTCGACAAAGTGAGTTTAGCGCTAAACCGCGAGTGGCGGGGGGAAGAATGAGGCTCGGAGTCATCAGCGACACGCATGGGCATGTGGCGAACACGCGAAATGCGATTCGGATGCTCGAAAGCCTGGAAGTGGAGACGGTGCTCCACTGCGGCGACATCGGCACGCCCGAGATTGTGGAAATGTTCGCGCCTTGGCCGACCCACTTTGTGTTCGGCAACTGCGACGACGATCGGCCGGCGCTGCGGGCGGCCATTGCCGCGGCCGGGCAAACCTGCCACGAGGAATTCGGCGATTTGGAACTTACCGGCGTAAAGATCGCCCTACTTCACAGCCACGACCGCGAGCGGTTTCGCACCGCCATCCAGAGCGGTCAGTGGCACCTTGTCTGCTATGGCCACACCCACGTCGCATCGATCGACAAGCATGGAGGGACGACAGTCCTCAATCCCGGCGCGGTCTACCGCGCAAACCCCCACTCGCTTGCGGTGGTGGAACTACCGCAGTTGGAAGCGACGATCGTAACACTCTAAGTTAGCCGCGCTCGCTTGCGACGCGCTTCGGAACGCGCGTCGCAAGCGAACGCGGCTAACGGCCGATCATCAGCCCGCGAGCCGTGGAATGCGAGTCGTGGGCATCGGCAGGGCGAGCGCCGGGTGGTCGCACTCGAACTGCATGAAGTAGGCGTCTTCCGTCGAGTCATCATAGAAGTCGCGCAGAACCGACGTCGCGAAGAAGCCGCTCTCTTTGAAGAAAAGCTGTGCCGAAAGATTGGTTTCGCGCACTTCCAGTGTGATCCGCGTCCGTCGCTCGCTCGAAAGCTTGCCGATGAGCTTCTGAATCATTTGGTTCCCGATGCCGTGGCGACGGGCTTCCGGGGCCACTGCGAAATTCAGGATGTGTAGCCGGCACTTGTGCAATTCGTAGATCATGAAGCCGACGACCCGCTCGCCGTGCTCCGCCACCATGCCGATACAATTCCGCTGCCGCAGGCAACGGACGAAGTCCTCTTCAAACCAGGGGAATTCGAAACTGCGGCGCTCAATGTCCAGCACTTCGGACATGTCGCGGCGGATCATCCACCGAATATGAACTCTTAGTTGCGTTCGTTGATCGAGTTGCATGGAGGCCTCCTTGCATGTCGGCCAGGTGATTTGCCGCCCTGCCGCGTCCCATCACAAAGTTGCGATGCGGTCTGCATCGCACGGTGGGGCAAGGGTATCAGAAGCCCGCCGATCCGCCAAGTCCGAGAATTTCGCCGGGTTATTTTCAGGATGCTAGCGGAAAAAACTTTCCAAATTGGCCTTGCGTCGAAAGAAAGTTCCGCGACTGCGGGTTGTGCCGGCTGCTAGAACTGATTTGCACCGATTGCCGGCACGGCGCACGGCCCGAGGGAAAGCTACGGTTGAGGTGGCACGTCCCGATTCAACCCCGCCCGGCGATGAACACTACCATTTCCGTCGCTTCTTCCGCGTCTGCTCCGCTTTCGCCGGACGAGTGCGCGCACGCGCGACGCGAGTATGCACTGTTGCGGCGGCTCGCAGTTGCCGCAATCGTTCTAAGCTGCGCGGTGGCGCTCTCGCTCAACCTTGTTGATCCTGATCTTTGGGGTCACGTGCGGTATGGTCAAGATTGGTTGGCGGAGGGGCAACTGCCGCGGACCGCGACACACACATTCACTGCCATCGACTATCCGTGGATCAACCACGAGAACGTGGCCGAGTTGGCGTTCGCGGTGGGCGCCGACAGGCTCGGTGGGACCGGGATGCTCATCGCGAAAACGTGCTGGGGCCTCGCCATTTTGGGCTTGATGGCCGTGATTGCGCACTGGCATCATGCACGCCCCCTGGTGACATGGGCGTTCTTGCTCTTGGTAGCGAACAACCTGACCGCTTTCTTCCCACTTCGCCCGCAACTATTGAGTTTCATGTGCCTCGCATGGCTGCTGGTCGCACTAGACCGTGCGTTCGCAAATTGGAGCGACATCGACCACGGACCGACCGTGCGCTGGCCTTGGCTCTTCGCGGTCCCCCCGATTTTCATCCTGTGGGTCAACTCCCATGGCGCGTTCCTCGCGGGTCTTTGCATCCTAGCCGCCTATTTCGGCGGACGATGCGTGGAGGCGATCGCCATACGCGGCTGGCACGCATGCGGAATGGTGCTGGGCATGGCGGGCGTGGGCGTGGCTGCCCTCGTTGCGACACTCGTAAATCCCTATGGCGTCGAACTGCTCAAGTGGATTGTTTATTCGCTGTGGTGGCCGCGGCCCGAGGTGACCGAATGGGCCGCTCCGACACTCGCCGATCCGGTCTTTTGGCCGTTCGTGATGCTCGCCGGCTTGGCACTCGGGTGCTTTACATTCACGACCCGCAAACGCGATTGGACGCAATTTGCGATCCTCGCGCTGGTCGGTTGGCAAGCAGCCACGCATCTGCGGCACATCGCCGTCTTTGCGATATTGTGTGGATTCTGGCTGCCCGTGGAGGTGGACGCAATCGTCCGTCGCGCCCGCGCCTCGATGGCGTCTGCACTTCCGGTGGCACGACTCGCACCCTGGCTCAAGCAGACCATGGTCACGGCGTTGATCGCGGCCATCGGACTACAATGTGTGGGGCTTTACCAGCGGTTGAGCGAGCTGCCGGTCTATCGCCATGCGTACCCGGTCGATGCGCTGCAGTTCATGGCCGACCGGGACTTGCATGGCCGACTCGTGCCGTCGTTTAACTGGGCACAATACGCGATCGCGGCCCTCGCGCCTGCTGTGCAGGTCTCATTCGATGGCCGCTACGACACTTGCTATCCGCAACATGTGATCGACATGAATTTCGATTTTCTGCTCGGCGAGCACGGAGGCCGGCGATTTCGTGCTCCCGACTCGGGAGCAATCGACGGCCGGCGCGTGCTCTCGTACCGCTCGCCAGAGATGGTGCTCGTCGACCGGGCCTATCCTTGTGCGGAACAGGAGATGGCCGACGCCAGCGCCGAACTGAATTCGCGGTGGGTGTTGTTGTATCAGGATGCAATCGCCCAATTGTGGGGCCTGCGCGAGGTGTTCGACGATCCCAATAGCCTTCGCTATTTGCCACCGGAAGATCGTGTGATTCACGATTTGATCGCCCGCGACGCCGTGCCCTGGCCCGCGCTGCCGAGACGGTACGAAACGGCGGATACGGTTTCGCGTGGGTCTCCCGACCCGGCCGAAAGTTCGACCGCAGGCCTGCCCGCACACTCGCCTCCCAAATCTTCCTTCTCCGGCAGAAAAGGCTAAGCGATACGATGCTCGATCCCGCCGTTCTTCCGATGACACTCCCCGCGAGCGAAGGGCCCGTATTTGTGCCCTCATCGCAGCCGCGTCGCACAACGCCGCCGAATGAGGTGTTCGATCGGGCGCTCACTACACTCGACCAGGCACAATCGGCACTTGATGAAGCGACTCGCGAGGGCAACGCGACCGAGCAGTCGCGGAAGCAGCGGCTCGCGGTGTCGGTTGTGATTCCCGTCTACAACGAGCGCGAAACGATCCGCGAGATCGTCGACCGTGTTCGGGCCGTCGGCCGGCACGACGAGATCGTAATCGTCGATGATTGCAGCACCGACGGCACCCGCGATATTCTGATCGAGCTGTCAAAGTCGCCCGACGTGCAGGTTTTCATGCACGGATACAACAAGGGCAAAGGGTCGGCACTGCGAACGGCGCTAGAGCACGTCCGCGGCGACGTGGTGCTGATTCAAGACGCCGACTTGGAATACGATCCGGCCGACTACGACCGCCTGCTGGCGCCCCTCGAGAGTGGCGAAGCGGATGTGGTGTTCGGTTCGCGATTCCTCGAAAACCCGCGGCAAGATCCCTCATGGTTCCACCGTTTCGGCAATCGGCTGTTAACCGGCGTATCGAACCTGACGACCGGTTTGCGCCTCACCGACATGGAGACGTGCTACAAGGTCTTCCGCCGCGACGTGTTGCGGGGCATGACATTGCGTGAGCGGCGGTTCGGCTTCGAGCCGGAATTCACCGCCAAGATCGCCCGCCGCGGCTGCGCGGTGCGCGAAGTTCCCGTCCGCTACCACAGCCGCAACTATTCCGCCGGCAAGAAGATCGGCATCCGCGACGCCCTCGCCGCCCTGTGGTGCATCATGCGCTACGGCTGGGCAGATTGAGAGAAAGGTTTGTCCACAGATTTCGCAGATGACCACAGATAATGGGATCAATAATCCCCATTATCTGCGACCATCCGCGTCATCTGTGGACAAAATGCTTCGTTTTGTTTTGTGGCGTTTCCCAGGAGACTTATTTCTCAGGCTTCTCCAACTCCGCCTTCAGCGTCTTAAGCACTTCCGGATCGTCGGGCTTCGTCCGTGGCTTGAAGCGAGCGACGACTTCTCCATTGCGGCCGATCACGAACTTCTCGAAGTTCCACGTGATGTTGCCAGCGAACTCGGGATTAGTTTCTTCCGAAGTAAGGAACTTGTAGAGCGGAGCTTGGTCGTCCTCGTCGCTTTTGACGTTCACCTTCTCGAGCAAATCGAATTCGACGCCGTAGTTCTCTGCGCAGAAGTCGGCAATCTCTTCCGCGGTGCCCGGCTCTTGGGCGCCGAATTGGTTGCTCGGCACGCCCACAATCGCCAGTCCCTCATCGGCGTATTCTTCGTGGAGCGCCTGCAATTCTTCGTACTGCGGCGTGAGGCCACACTCGCTGGCAACGTTCACCAGCAGCACCACCTTACCGGCATACTTTTCGGCTAAATCGACCTCCTTGCCGTCAAGCGACTTCACTTTGAAGTCGAGCGCCGCGGGCCGCTCTGCGTCTTCCTTCGGCTCGGCACGCACCACGGTCGCAATTGCAAACACACACAGACAGGCGAGGATCGTTTTCATAGGAACTCTCCAGGTTTGATTCGACAGAATCCGGGAACATGCCCATTGTAGACGAGTTGGCAGTGATCGCCACCCGTAGGTCAGGCTTTCTTGCCTGACAAGCAGCGAAATGGAACTTAAGGTCTGGTCTCCGCGTCATGTCAGGCAGGAAAGCCTGACCTACGAGGTGAGAGCGTTGCGGGCGGCGCGGGCCAGGGCGGCGGCTTCGGTGGGGGAGTCGGCTAGCGCCGTCAAATGGCCCATTTTGCGACCGGGTCGCGGGTCGCGCTTACCGTACAGGTGCAATCGAACTCCGGACATCGCCAAGGCGCGATGCCACGCCGGTTCGCCCGCTTGCCACAGGTCGCCCAGCAGGTTGGCCATCGCCGCGGGACGCAACGGGTCGGTCGCCCCCAGGGGAAGGCCGCAAATGGCCCGCACCTGTTGCTCGAACTGGGAAGTAATGCACGCATCGATCGTCAGGTGCCCCGAGTTGTGCGGCCGCGGGGCGATTTCGTTCACAAGCAATTCCCCGCCCGTTGTTTCAAAGAACTCAATGCACACGATGCCCACGACTTCGAGCGCGTCGGCGATCCGATTGGCCACGTCCACCGCTTGGCGTGCCGTCGCTTCGCCACATGGCGCGGGGAGAACCGACACGTCGAGAATGTGGTTCGAATGCTCGTTGGCTATCGGCCCGTAATAGGCCCTCGCGCCGTCGAGTCCGCGGGCGATCAGCACGGAGACCTCGCGACGCAAGTCGACAAACTGCTCCAGCACGCAGGGCACTGCGTCGACTTGCCGCCAAGCCGGTTCCGCATCGTCGGAATCGTGAATCGCCGCCTGGCCTTTGCCGTCGTAGCCCATGCGGCGCGTTTTGAGCACTGCGGGCAGGCCGACCTGCTCAATGGCCGCGCGAAACTCGGCGAGCGAATCCACTGCCGCAAACGGAGCGCAGGCGACGCTGATGTCGCGCAAAAATTCTTTCTCGCGCAAGCGATCCTGCACCATTTGGAGCGCGTACGGACCGGGGCGAACCGGCACGAACGCCGCGGCCGTCTCTAACGCGACGACCGGCACATTCTCGAATTCGAGTGTTACCACGTCGACTGCACGGGCAAACTCCTCCACCGCGCGCCGGTCGTCGTAATCGGCGATTGTTTCCTGTTCGGCGATCAATCCGGCAGGGCTGTCGGCTTCCGGCGAAAAAACGTGGACGCGAAAGCCCAACTCGTGGGCAGCCAGCGCGAACATTCTGCCGAGTTGACCGCTGCCGAAAACGCCCAGCATCGCGCCGGGCAAGAGGTTCGCGGGCCTGTCCGTAGCGTGCGGCATGGGATGGCAATTGCGAAATTGAGGGGTGGCTGGGGTCGTAGGCGCTAGCCGAAGCCCCCAGCGGCGGCGGATACACGGTCACCGATGAAAACGCGATAACTCGAGATTAACTTGGGGCTCGCTGGAGGACGCGCCTGCTGGCTTCGACCCCAGCCACCCGTCGTCCGAATGGTGAGACTATAGTTTGGGGAGCGTTTGCCCGCGGACGGTGGCGGCTTGTTCGGCGTGGTAGTCGTGCAACTTCTGGCGCAGCTCGGGGCGCGAACCGGCCAGGATGCGCACGGCAAGCAGTCCGGCGTTTTTGGCGCCCGGGGCGCCGATGGCAAGCGTCCCGACTGGAACGCCGCCGGGCATTTGGACGATCGACAATAGCGAGTCGATCCCGCTCAGCGCTTTCGACTGCACCGGCACGCCGAGCACCGGCAATATGGTGAGCGCGGCGACCATCCCCGGCAAGTGGGCCGCGCCCCCCGCCCCGGCGATGATCACTTCCAATCCCCGCGACTCGGCCGCTTTTGCGTACTCGACCATCCAATCCGGAGTGCGATGCGCGGAGACGACTTGGGCCTCGTAAGGAACGCCAAACTCATCGAGCACGGCGGCCGATTCGCGCAGCGTCTCCCAATCGCTCTGCGAGCCGATGATGACGCCAACGAGTGGAGAGGTTGAGGGCATGGGGGATCGTCGCGGGCGGGGACGCCGCGGCTCACGCATTGTAATCGCTTGGTTACGCCAACGGAATGAGTCGAGCAGCTTACACTTCAACCCGCGGGACCACTCGTTCCGCGCCGCTGGCCAACTCGAAATAGCTGCTGCGCGCGAAGCCGAACATGCTGGCGATCAAGTTCGTGGGAAACGACTCGCATAACTGGTTAAGCTCCCGGACATTGGCGTTGAAAAACCGCCGGGCGGCAGCGAGACGGTCCTCGGTATTGGCCAGCTCTTGCTGGAGCGCCAAGAAGTGGGCGTCGGATCGCAGTTGCGGGTAGGCTTCGGCGACCACGAACAGCCGCTTTAGTCCGATGGCCAGTGCCGATTCATCGACCGCCTGCTCCGCGGCGGAGCCGTGATTCTCGAGCGCCCTGTTTCTCAGCCGGACGACTTCTTCTAGCACGCTTCGCTCGTGCGTGGCGAAGCCTTTGACCGTTTCCACTAGGTTCGGCACAAGGTCGTAACGCCGTTTGAGTTCGACGTCGATGTCGGACCAACTTTCCGAGATATGCTGCCGCACGCCGACGAAGCGATTGTAGCTGGCGATCAGCCATACGAGCGGCAGCAAGAAGATCGCGCCCAGAATCGCCAGCGGGAGAAATGCTTCCATTAGGTTGTGGATCGCTCCCGGTCAAGCTGCGCCGTGATGTGCCGCGGCCAGAGGGCGAAGAACGCGCTAGCCCAGTCGAGCCGCGTCCGAAACTCCTGCGGTGTCCATTTCTCACCGCGATCGTGTACGCAGCAAGCGCCGTTCTCGATTTCAATTGACGGCGGCGGATCCTCCAGCAGAAACTCCATCATCCGCGGGTGAATCACGTCGTAAGCAAAGCGTTTGTCGCCGCCCTTCACATGAAACCGGCGACTGAATTCGTCCGACTCAAAATCGATGTCGTCGAACCCCAACGCGCCGGCCAGTTTGTCAAACACTCCTTCGCGGCGAATTATGAGCGATGGCGTGCTGCCATACGGCAAGTCGAGAATCAAGTAGCTGAAGATGTAGGTATGCGTCGAGGTCGTCTTCCCGTTGCTGCTCGTGATTTGGTAGTGGTAATCGCCCATCTGAGCGGGCCATGCGGCGTCGCCGACGTTGAGAGTGCCCCGAAGCGTGTTAAACGCATACCGCGAGTGGCCCTGCTGGAACACGCTGAACTGGGCGTACTGCTCGTCATGAGATGAGTCGTGATCGGGATCGAAGGACCATTCGAGTTGCCCGGCCAGTGCGGTTAGTTCCTCGCGCCGGCGTAGCTGCTGTTGGTAGCTCCAATAAATGCCAAACGCAATGAGGACCGCGACGATGATGAAAATGAAGATTTCCATTGCGGGCGGCTTGGCTGGGTGCGGGCGATGGTTCTGCGACGTATTCGCGCAATTGCTGGTTATCTTGGTTTTTTTCTGAGCCGCGCTTCTTCGCCGCCGGTGATCATACCCGCTACTCGGGCGAGGCGGCGCGTGGTAGGCATCACCACTTGAAAAAAGCCGATTGTACCCGCCACCAGCAAGCAGATGATCATCAACCGGAAGGGAAAGTTCATACTATCGCCACCGGTCAGCAGAAGCACCACCGCCGCCAGGGACGGGATCGAGCCGGCAAGCACGTCGATTAACCACAGTCGCCAGGGTGTGCTGGCAAGTTCTTCGCGGGCTATGGGACGGAAGTTGGTGGCATCAACCCACATGCGTGGATACATGATTCGCAGCGCGAGGAACTGCAACCCACACAGTGAATAGGCGATGGCGATCAAGCCCGAGAGCGTGAACGAAGTCGCGAAATGAAGGAACACGCTAGGGTCAAGCGGCCCGCGGTAGAGGTGAATCAGCGTCGGGAACAAGATGCCGCCGGGAATCCAGCCGATAATCCCGAGGGCGAGCAGCCACAGTGGGACGCGGAGCATCGCCCGGCGGGCGAGTGCGACTTCGGCGGGATCGATCAGCTCGCTGCCGTGCAACCGCTTCCAGGTGCGATAAAGAGGCGTCAGCACGACAAATCCGACAACCACCGCGAACGGGTAAACGATCGCATTGTAACCCAGCACGATCTGGTTAAAGAACGTCTGTTGTTCCGCCGTGAGGTGCGTCACCACTTGCAAAGTGTTGTAGCTGATATTGACCGCGCTGCCGATGAATTGCGGAACGAGTGCGAAGATCGCCAGCCACCGAAATGGCCGGAGTTCCGCCCAGCGGCCGATCGTTTGCAGTCGGGGCAGTTCGCGCTGCGTGCGGCGCAGTTCGCGGCTGCCGTCGAGAGCCGCCCCCAATTCCGCGCCACTCTTGTAGCGGTCCGCGGGATCAGCGGCGAGACTGCGGGCAATGGTTTGGAACAGCGTCTTGCGAGCATCGGGCGGCCCGGGCGGGATGGGCGGCTTCGCCGCGCGACGGTGCTCTGCCAGAGTTCGCAACAACCCGCTCTTCGGCCCGCCGGCCGGAACGGCCACGTGGGGGCGCGTGCCCATCAATAGTTCATAGATCACCAGGCCTAGCGAGTAGACGTCGGACCGCTCGTCGACGGCATCGGCCGTAAGCTCGATATCGGGGTTGAAGGCGTCGAGGTGCTCAGGGGCCATGTACGCCAGCGTGCCGCCGAAGCCCTCTTCGCGCGAGGCCTCAGCGTCCGCCCCGCGGAATGAGATATTGAAATCGGCCAGCAAAGGCCGGCCATAGCGGTTCACCAAGATGTTGGCCGGCTTGATGTCGCGGTGAAGCACGTCCTGCTGATGGGCATAATCGAGCGCCTCGGCCAGCCGCGCGCCGAGCCATGCCGTCGCTTCGACTTCGTCCATTTGTTCAAGCTGTTGCCGGTCGCGCAACGCGCTAGCATCGAGCGTGTCGGCCAGTTGGGCGCGGCCTTCGACCGTTGCCAGAAAGTCGTTGCCGTTCCAGTGGCCGCAAATCTGCCGAATTCCCCGCAGATCGGCGATCACGTTGTCGAGCGCCGCGCCGGGCACGAGCTGCATGCATAACAACCGCAGCGAGCCGCTTTGATCGACCGCCTCGGAGAACACCTGCACAATGTACTCGTGTTCGAGCCGGGCCATCGTGCGGCCTTCACTGCCACGGTTGGCGGCAATCTTGAGGGCCACTTGCCGTTCGAGCGACAACTGCCGCGCAAGGTACACGGTGCCAAACGCCCCGGCCCCCAGTACCCGCAGCAACTCGAAGTCGTCGATCTGCGTCCCCAGCGGCAGCTTGTGGTTCGGCTCCTCCGCCAGCTTGGCCGAAAGCAGCGGCGCTGCCAGCGGCGGCGCCGGCATCGGAAAGCTCGGCGCTTGAACTGTCGGACCGTCGTCCGATTCGGAGAAATCACCAACGTAATCCTGCGTCTCAAGCTCGCGCCCCCGCTCCGACGCAATTTCATTTCGCGATGGATCGGGCTGGGTCATAAATCATGTTGTCCGCAGATCGCGCAGATGACCGCAAATGAAGAGTGAATATTCTTTTTAGCCACGGATGAAACACGGATTGAACACGGATGAAGGTGCAATTTGCTGTCAGCAGGCATCAAACTGCGGTCTTCACTGCCCTCTGCCTACTTCATTGGGCTGACAGCTCTTTTCATCCGTGTTCAATCCGTGTTTAATCCGTGGCTCATTACTTCTCCTCCGCGGTTAGTCTTCGGCTTCTTTCCCGCGGAGTTTGTCTAATGCTGGCCGGCAATACTGAAGTAGATCGAGGTCGATGAGTTCTTGTTCAATTTCATCCACATCACCGTTGGCAAGCGACTGGCGGACTTCTTCCAGCAACATGTCGGCAAACATGTCGCGAGAACGGTGGAGCAGAACCCGTGCAGCGCCCGCTTGCATCGGTTTGCCGAGCCGTTCGCTGAGTTTCGTGGCTAGCTCGTCGGATCGCAGATCGGGGAACTCCACCCGGCAACGGAGCGCCGTGTGATACGGTTTGCCCGATTGCGACTGCATCTCCTCAAGTTTCGCCCACACCCGCGCGAGCAGGTCGTCGCGCCAACTTGAAGCGAAGAGCGCGTCGTCGGCGTCGTCGGTCGGGGCAGCGGGATCGACCGCGGCGCCTTCGATGGGAATTTGCCGGGCCTGGCGGCCGCGGCGGCGCTGGTAGTCGATGATCAAATGGTAGATCGTCGTTTTCAGAAACCCGCGGAATCGCCCGCGGCTGGGGTCGGCCCGGCCCAGGTCGCCGCGCACGAATCGCAACGCGAATTCTTGGAACACCTCGTCGGCCGCTTCCTCGTCTCGCAGCGAGGCCAACGCGTAGCGGCGGATCGCGCCGCCGTATCGCTCGATAAGCTGCCGCTGGGCGGCCTGCACCGCCCCAGCGGCCGGATCGTGGGCATCGCGGACCACCGACCACAGGGTATTGATCTGACTCAGGCGATCGTCGGCGGGGTCCATGGCGGCGAAACTCCGAAGCTTTGAGGGCGGCCCGTTCGCCCCGCATTGTAGCGGATTTTGGGGTGAAAAGGTTGGCACGCCCTGATATTGAGTTTCTTGTGTAACAGGTCCCAGGCCGACCGTAAGAGAGGGTGAATCAATCCTGCGCGGCGGGGAAATTCCCCGCCAAGCCAGTTTTACCCAGTTCTCTTGAAAGGACCTGACCATGAAGACTCTTTTACTTTCGACCTTTGCCCTCACGCTGGCGGTGGCTAGCCCGAACCTGGTTTCTGCCGGCGGCGGAAATAAGGGCGGCGGAAACAAAAGTGGCGGAAATCGTGTTTCCAGCTATCTCGGCAACTTCGGTGGCAACCAAGGCGGTAACAACAACGGCGGTCAGATACGCCGCAAGCAGGGCTGCAATTCCAACCACGGTGGCGGCGGCTATCCGACCAACAACGGTTATCCGACCGGCGGCAACTACCTCACCAGTGGCCAGGCCTACGAGCCGTTTCACAGCTACTACTTCGTGCAGCCCGGCGACACCTTCTACGAGGTTTCGCTGAAGGAATATGGCTCGAGTGGCGCTGCGAATTACATCGCCCGCTACAACCGGCTGGCCTCGAACTCGGCCCTCGTGCCGGGACAACGCTTGATGCTCCCATCGGTCGCCGCCAACGGCACGCTCCGCGCGTCGAGAGCGCCTGCACCTGAAAGCCTTGCAAACTCCACCGCCAATTTCGCCGCGCCGCAAGCTGCGGCTCCCGCACCCGCCGCAACTCCTGCAACGGACGTTGCCTTTGCCACCGCCGATGCCGCACTTCCGAGTGTCAGCGTCGGCAGCTCCCTGGCCCTCGACGGCGTGGAGTTCGGCGATGCCGCCGGCAGCGTCCGGCTGAAGTTCGGCCCGGTGTCACTGCCGGTCACCGTCCTGGAGTGGACTGCCACGAGTGTAAAGGTGGAACTGCCCGCGGTCGAACTCGACTCGGCCACGCCCTCCTCAATCGACGTGTTCCGGGCCGACGGCACGCTGGCATCGCAATCGCAAGTGAACCTGACCCCCGCCGGCGGCCAAGTCGCCCAGGCCGAGTAACAATACTCTCTCTCCCGCTTCCCCACGGGAACGACCGCCTGGCCGATTAACGGCCAGGCGGTCCTCTTTTTTGGATGGGGCATCTGCTTCGGGATTAAGCTCAGCCGGATCCGCCCTAATCAGCGCTAAAACCTGTCACAGCCGCGCGGCCCTCAAAATCCCCCTCCCCCCCCGTTCCCATTCACCCGCCCATCGGCTAAATTCTCCAATTCAGGCGGTCATCCCGGTTCGCGTTGCGCGAAGGTGGGTTGGCCGCTTTTTGCGTGTACCGAACGTCTGCAACGCGCTCCGCTCCGAGGACGAACCCTGCCCGCCGTGGTGGGCGCCGCGGCTAAACACTAAAGGCAATCGTTTCTTCACTTTTGGAAAGGATATTGTACGATGACTCCCCAAGAAGTCCTCACACTCTGCCGCGAGCGGAACATTAAAGCGGTGGACCTCCGCTTTATGGACTTCCCCGGCCTGTGGCAGCACTTCACCATTCCCGTTTCCAAGCTCGAAGAGGAAACCTTCGAGGACGGCCTCGGCTTCGACGGCTCCAGCATTCGCGGCTGGCAGGCCATCAACGAGAGCGACATGCTGCTGATGCCGGTGCCCGACACGGCATTTGTCGATCCGTTCACGCCGATCCCGACGCTGGTAATTATTTGCAACGTGCAGGATCCGATCACCCGCGAGGACTACACCCGCGACCCGCGCAATGTGGCCCGCAAGACGGTGAACTATGTGAAGAGCACCGGCGTGGCCGACACGGTGTTCATTGGCCCCGAGGCGGAGTTCTTCATCTTCGACGACATCCGTTTCGATCAAGCGCCGCAGCATAGCTTCTTCTACATCGACAGCGTCGAGGGCCAGTGGAACCGCGGCAAGGACGAAGGCCCGAACCTCGGCTACAAGCTGCGGTACAAGGAAGGTTACTTCCCCTGCCCGCCCGCCGATTCGCTCATGGACATCCGCAACGAGATGATGATGACCATGATCGAGTGCGGACTCGACGTCGAAGCCCAGCATCACGAGGTGGCGACCGCCGGCCAGTCGGAAATCGATCTAAAGTTCAACGACTTGGTGAAGATGGGCGATAGCATCTGCATGTACAAGTACATCATCAAGAACGTCGCCAAGAAGTACGGCAAGACGGTCACCTTCATGCCAAAGCCAATTTTTAGCGACAACGGCAGCGGCATGCACACCCACATCTCGTTGTGGAAAGGTGGCAAGCCGCTATTCGCCGGCAACGGCTACGCGGGATTGAGCGAGATGGCCCTCTACGCGATCGGCGGCTTGCTCAAGCACGCGCCGGCGATCCTGGCGTTTAGCAACCCGACTACCAACAGCTACAAGCGATTGGTGCCGGGTTACGAAGCGCCGGTGAACCTGGCCTACTCGCAACGGAATCGCTCGGCGAGCTGCCGAATTCCGATGTACAGCCCCAGTCCCAAGGCGAAGCGGGTCGAGTTCCGCTGCCCCGATCCGAGTTGCAATCCCTATCTGGCGTTCTCAGCCATCACGATGGCAGCCTTGGACGGCATCCAGAACAAGATTCATCCAGGCGAGCCGCTCGATAAGGACATCTACGACATGGCCCCGGAGGAACTGGCCGAGGTGCCCAAGACCCCCGGCTCACTCCGCGAATCGCTCGCCGCCTTGGCCAAGGACCACGAGTTCCTGCTCCGCGGCGACGTGTTTACCGAGGACGTGATCCACACCTGGATCGAATACAAAATCAAGAATGAGGTCGAAGCCCTCGACCTGCGGCCCCATCCGTATGAGTTCTGCTTGTACTACGACATGTAAAGGCGAGTGGCAATCAATAGCCGGCGAGCTACGCTCGCGCCGGGCCGCGTGGCGGTCCGGCTATTGACGGCGCAGACAGCATGAAGCCCTGAGTCGCTGACTCAGGGCTTTCATGCAATCTCACTCCGCCAAGCTCGCACACGCAATCTCCTTATCGTTCCGCGCGAACACGCACTTTTGCGCAAACGCGGGGTGGCTCCAGACGACTTCGCGGCCGAAGGCCATGCTGGTCGGCTCCAGTAAATTCACACGGCCGAATTCCTCGTACTTCTCCGGCGTGAGCTTGGCGAGGATCAGGTCGCCCGTTTCGTTAAATAGAAAGTGTCGGTCGCCGTTTTTGACGATGAACGCGGTGCCGATGCGGCCACGGCGGTCGCCGATGGTTGGCTCCTTGGTCTCCCACAGCCGCTCGCCGTCTTCAAGCCGGGCGGCGATCAACGCGCTCGATTCGCCGTCGCAACCATAAATGACGCCATCCTCGATCAGGGGCGTCGCGTTGACGGCGTAGACCGATTCTTTCGTCTTGCCCCGCCAAACGAGTTCGGCTCCGGGCTTGTCGTCGTCGAGGCGAAACAATCCGCCGGTCGTGCCCGCGCCACTGGCGAACAACAGGTTGCCCTCTTCTTGCGGAGCCATGATCGACATGCCGAAGGCCGGTTCCAACGTTTCCTGCCAATACACGTCGCCGGTCTCCGGGTTGAGCGACGCCACTTCGATGGGTGTCCAGACGATAAGCTGTTTCGTGCCGGCTTGTTCGATCATTGAGGTCGGCGCATAGCCTGCGTCGGGGGCGGAAAGGGCCTTCCATTTTACCTTGCCGGTCATCTTGTCAAACGCGACGACGGTGCTTCCTTCGCCACCAGCGAGACAATACACCGTGTCCTCGTCGACCAAGGGATGCGACGCATGGCCCCATTCGGGCGTCTTCGCGCCAAACTGATCGGCGAAGTTCTTGTGCCACACCTCGCTACCATCGGCGACTTTCAGGCACTTGAGGTCGCCTTCCGCTCCGAGAGTGTAAACGCGGTCGCCGTCCACCGTCGGCGTGCAGCGCGGGCCGTAGCCGTAGGCCATCCCGTACGGCCGATCGTACTCGTGTGTCCACAGAACTTCGCCGGTGTTCGCGTCGAGACACCGCACGCGCTCTTTTCCGGTAAGCTTTTCTTTACTACCCGAGGGTTCACCCGATTCGAGCACGTAGTCGAACAAATAGACGCGCCCCTCGGCCACCGCTGGACCAGCGTAGCCGCCGCCAGCAGGAATTCGCCATTTGATGGGTAACTCTTCCGGCATCTCGCGGATGACACCCGTTTCAGTCCAGCGGCCATCGCGATTGACGCCCATCCACTGCGGCCAATCGACCGCCGACGCCGAACTGTATATCAGCATCAACAACGCAAACGATAGAGCGCTTCGCATCATCTTCTCCTTAGAGCTGGAAATCGGGCGGTGCCCGGTGCCGGATATTGTTGCGCGTAAGCTCGGGGAAGTCAAAGTCTCGGCGGTCGCCGCGCTCGCTTGCAATTCGCGAACGGAAGCCGGTTCCGCGACAAATTGCCCACAAATAGTCTTGGACGGCGGGCAGACATTGGTGATACTGTGTAGAACTGATGAATCACCAGGAGATGGAGTGCTCATGAGCCGGTGCGTTCCGATGGCAATGGTGTTGGCTTTAACGCTCGGGGCGTTGCCAGCCAATGTGTGCGATGCCTTTGACGTGGGTAGTCGCTGGAACCGCACCGCCACCGATGGCACGAATGTTGGCAGTCAAGGTTCGCCTGTTACGCTCACATGGAGTTTTGCAGCCGATGGAACGACGATTCCAGACGGCGTCGGCAGTAACCTGATCAGCTTTCTCGATACGAATCTCGGTGCCGGTCTAGGCGGGACCGATTTTACCCAGCGGCCATGGTTCCCGCGGTTTCAGCAATCGTTCGACCGCATCACCGCGCTCTCGGGCGTGACCTACGTCTACGAGCCGAACGACGACAGCCGCAGCTTCGCCAACAGCACTTCGGCCCGCGGTGCGCTGGGAGTGCGCGGCGATATTCGCATTGGCGGCAAGAGCTACGATAATACCAACACGCTCGCGTCCAACTTCTACCCCAGTTATGGGGAAATGATGATCAACACCGACCGGGTGAGTTTCTATACCGGCACCAGCAACAACAACCGCGGCTTTCGCAACGTGATTATGCACGAGGCAATGCACGGACTTGGGATCCGCCATGTGAAATCGAGCACCCACGGGTTCTTGATCGAACCGACAATCAGCACCTCGTTCGATGGACCGCAACTCGATGACCTGCTGGCGATTCAGCGCCTGTACGGCGATTTCTACGAAAAGAACGGCGGCAACGACACGTTCAGCGCTCCCACGCCGATCGGGATTGTCACGCCCACCCAGTCCAGGCAGCTTGGCACTCTCGGCAGCAGCACGGTTATTTCATCAACGCAGACCGATTTCCTCAGCATCGACGACAATTCGGACACCGACTTCTTTTCATTTACCATCGATTCGCGGCTCGATGTAACGGCGAGCTTGACGCCGCGCGGAACGACCTATCAAGTGGCGACCGAATCGGGCACGCAAGCATCCTTCAATTCGTTGGCATTGAGCGACCTGTCGCTGGCGCTGTTCGACACAAACGGCACGTCGCTGCTTGGCTCTTCTAACTCGAGCCCAGCCGGCGCTGCCGAAGAGCTGACACGGCAACTTATGCCAGGAACCTACTATGCGCGAGTCACTGGCGCGGAGGACAACATTCAACTTTATGGCTTACTAGTCTCCGCCGCCGCGCCGACGCCCGCCAACATGGTATGGGTTGGAAACATTAACAACGGGTGGGATACCGGCGTCACGGCCAATTTCTCAAACGCCGGCGTGCCGACGGTGTTTTGGGAACTCGATAACGTTCAGTTCGATGACACGTCGCCCACTCGCACCGTCGAAATCGCCAGTCCCGTGTCAGCAGGGGCGGTCCAAGTCACTACCGCTGGCGAGTATGTTTTTTCCGGAACCGCCGGCATCGCGAGCGGCAGCTTGACCATTGATGGCGGCGGCACGGTCGAACTCGCCAACGCGGGCAATTCCTACACCGGTATCACCCAGGTCGCCGCCGGCACGCTGGCGATTACGGGTGATGCCAGTGCAATGCAAAGCTCGTTCATCGTGGACGGCGGCGCGAAGCTGGTGATGGACGCCACCGACGCCGCGACGATGACCAGTTCGTTTACCGTCGAACCCGATGCCGAGTTGCAGATTGGCACTCCGGAGAGCACCGGCAACGTGTTTCCCGATAACCCGTCGGCCATCGTCAACGACGGCACGATTCGCGTCTTCAGCGAGGAATCGCTGCGTGCGGTTTCCGGTGGCGGTACTATCGTAATCGAGCAAGAGATGGCAACCTTGTCGGCGAATCCGGATTTTCATGGCGAAATCGTAGTGAAGTCAGGAGCCGCAGCCAAGGTAATGAATGATGGCGGACTCGGCTCGTTTTCGGCGCGAACGACGGTGGAAGAAGGCGCCGAGTTGGTATTGAATTCAAGTTCCCACGTCAGCGGCGGCATCGAGGTGGCGGGCGACGGCGCGGGCGCAGGAGCGATTCAAGTGACCGCAAATCACAACGCCACCTTTCTGAGCGGCTTGACGTTGATTGGCGACGCAGTACTGCTGCACGCCGACGCGGATGCGACAGGAACATTTACCGCGCCCATCGACGGCATTGCAGACGAAACCGATTTAGTGATGCGGTCCGAACTCGGAGCGAACCTGCGCCTCCAAGGGGGATTAGCACTCGACGCGGGGGGTGTAACCAAAAGTGGCAGCGGCACGGCCGAACTCGGGGGCCTCGTAAGCTATACAGGAGATACCGTGATCGAAGGCGGCACCCTGCGGCTCACGGGCGAGGGCACGCTTGCCGGCACTTTTCGGTTGGACGGCGGCGCCACGCTCGAACACGCCGGCACGAATGCGTTCTCCAGCGAGGCGCGCCTAGCGGGTAGCGGCCAGGTGATCGGCGACTTGCTCATGCCCGGAACAATCGCTCCCGGTGCGTCCGCTGGAACGCTTACTTTGACGGACGATCTATCGCTCGTCGATACGAGCGTTTTGGAGCTTGAATTGGGCGGAACACAAGCGGGCATTGACTTCGACTTGCTACAGGTCATTGGTCAGGTGACTCTCGATGGCGCATTAGCGGTTTCGCTGCTCGATGATTTCATACCCACGGTCGGCGACTCGTTTGGATTATTAACCGCCGACGGGGGCCTCAGCGGCGTATTCGACGCCGCGATGCTACCCACGCTGGCCGACGGCCTCGCTTGGCATATGGTGTACGACGCGAATACGCTGCGATTGGAGGTTGACTCGACGGCCATTGCGCTGGCCGGCGACTACAACGGCAATGGGATCGTTGACGCCGCCGACTACACCGTCTGGCGCGACACGCTCGGTTCGACGACCGACTTCGTCGCCGACGGCGATCAAAGTCAAACCATCGATCAAGGCGATTACGAAGTGTGGGTGGCGAACTTTGGGACCGCCCCTGTTGCCAGCACGGCGGCCGTTCCGGAACCGAACGGTGCGGCGGTGTTGTTGGGGGTGGCGTTGCTCATGCTTACTTCGATAAAGACCGAACCGTTGACTAGATTTGGTTCGCCTTTGTGGATAATGCTCAGCGCGTCAATCGTGAGGCTGTCCGGGTCAATCGGCGCCACAAACACGACTTCGAGCGAGCTTAACGGTCCGCCGGGTGCCACTGCTGGCTTGCCCAGCAGTGCGTAACGGGTACCAGGGTACCAATGCTGGACGAGCCAGCAGAGCCACCCACAAGCCAATACTGCCACCCAGGCGTTTCTCTGTTCTTCCAACTTCGTGCTTGCAAAAGTGCCACCTATCGGTTAATGTACATCTGAACAAATCCCCCTACCTCGGGAGCATGTACGCAATGCGATACCACACCCGTCCGCCGCCTTTTGAGAAGCGAGAGGTGAGGAGCGAGAATAGCCTAGTGATTCTCCGCCCTCCCCCCTTCCTATCCCTTACCAGATTCCGAACTCCGCAATCGGAGGCCGTGAGCGGTGCGCGCTTCCCGCGACCTTGCCGCCCCGCCGAGCGGTCTTCGCTCGCAGTCCGCGCCGCAGGCGCGTCGGGGCCGATTTGCCCGCCAGATGGCTCTTCCGTTTATCGACGTAAACTCCCCCTCGCCAGCTAAGCAACCAATCATGTAAACGCTTGCAGCTTAACACGTTACCGCAGTTTTCGCCCTACACCCCAACGCGAATAGATGTCGCAAAAACCAAATGAATGTTGCCGACGCCCCGAAAAACAACGTCGAAATAATCGTTGGTCAGGATCTGCCTTACGATTGGAATCAATCGTGGCAGGGCCGAGGGTCGAGGGATGAGGAGCGCGATGGGAAAGAATGCGAGATCCTCACCCCTCGATCCTCACACACATCACCAGAATCTGGTCCGCCGCCGCACGGCTATACCGCAATTACCCCGCGCCGAAGCTACCCGCAACTTGGCAAACTTTGTCGCTTATTCCGGAGTTAAGGTGGCAGCCTTGTCGATGAATTCGCGTACGCTGCGTCCACCGCGCTGCTAGCATCTTCCATTTTCGACCCGTCGCTCTTCGTTTCAGGATCATCATGACAAAGCTATCGCTTCGGTTACTGGGAATGCTCCTCAGCGCGGCCGTAGCCATTAGCGCCGATGCGCAAGACTACGGACCCCCTCCCGCCGACGAATGCGATGTCTGCGACCTGGGATGCCCCGTTTACGCTCCGCGCTTCGAGGCAACCGCTTCGCTGCTATTCCTACAGCCTGGCAGCGGCAATCTTGAATATGGGACGCTGGTTAGCCCGCTGCCGCCATTGACGCCGCATTGGGTCAATCAATCGGTTGAACCTGGATTAAGCCCCGCTTTCAACCTCAGCTTGCGCTATCGTGTTCCCGAGTGTGGCAACGATATTCAGATGACTTGGACGCATCTGGAAACCGACGACACTGCATCGTTTGTCGGCAGCCCCGACCAATTTGCGGGATCGCCTTACGAGATTGGCCCCGACGCGAACCTCTACAACATCGGAAGAGGCGACGTACGGTTCGAGTACGATTCCATCAACATCGACGCCGGCCATCATTTGTCCGGCGGCGGGCTTAACCAGGTACGAATCTTCGCCGGCCTGCAAGTGGCGCGGCTCGGTCAGAATCTATCGGGGTTCTTCGAGAGTTACGATGGCTTGACCTCCAACGGCTACGCCACTGACTCGTTGTTCACGGGTGTTGGACCGCGGGTGGGGATAAAAGCCCAGTGCCTGCGTGGAAGCTTCGACTTCCTCGGGGAGTTCGCGGGGGCGTTGTTAGTCGGCAGAATGGAGAGTCGGATGGATTTCAACGCGACGACCCCCAGCATGCCCGGGCTTGGCATCACGCCGCCCAACCTGCAATCTTTGACGTCCCCCGATGCAACGCAGGTGATTCCCAGCATCGATACGAAGCTGGGCGCTGGATACACGTTTCCCACGTCCAATCGCGGCCGGCTAAGAATTGAAGGCGGTTATCAAGCCGCCGTATACATCGACGCCGTCAATAGTTATTCGATCACGGAGGTGACGACACCTTCGAACACGCAAAGCTTGGCGGTCTTTTTGCGAACGCAGCAACACATCCAAAGCAACTTCACGGTCCATGGCCCCTATATGTCGGCCAGTTGGGAGTTTTAGGAGCATTCGAGGAGCATCAAGTAGGTCAGACTTTGCCTGACGATTGGAAGCAGAGATGGCAGGAGCGAGGGACGAGGAGCGAGGAGCAAGGTGGGAAAGAATGTGAGATTCTCGCTCCTCGCCCCTCGTCACTCAACCAGAATCTGGTCCGCCGCGGTGCGGGCAAGTTCGGCCGTTGCTTCTCCCAATCGGAGCGTTATCTGGCCGGTCGCATCGGCGGCGACGACCTGGCCGCAGGCGCCGATCTCCAGACCCAAGTCGGTGAGGCTGCGCAGAAACTCGGGCGACTGATCGCGGACGCGCGTGACACGAAATTTTTCGCCGACGATGCAACTCGCCAGCGGCTTGTCGGCCGTCACAACGAGCGTGCCGTCGGATTTCGGAATCGGGTCGCCGTGTGGGTCGCTGGCGGGATAGTTCAAGTAGGCGTCGATGCGATCGATTAGCCGATCGCTGACGGCGTGTTCCATGTGCTCGGCTTCTTCGTGGACCTCGTCCCACGGCATGTCGAGCGTGGTGACGAGAAACTGCTCGATCAGCCGATGCCGCCGCAGCACGCGGAGCGCCAGTGCCCGGCCAGCGGGCGTCAGCGAGACCCCTTCGTAGGGCGTGTAACTGGCGAGCGCCACGTCAGCTAAGGTTTTGAGCATGCTGGTGACCGTACCCGGCAAGACGCCCAAGGCGGCCGCAATTTGCCCGGTTGCGGCCGAGTTGCCGCCGCTCGCTTGGCACAATTGAAAGATCGCTTTGACGTAGTTTTCGATGGTCAGGCTGGCCACGGGCAGTGCTACGCTCGGGCGTGGGCTAGGGTTCGATGCTCCTTTCCTAATGATAGGTCATGACAGCCTGGGCGGGAAGAAAGGCAGATGTGAGAAGGCAGAAGTAAGGCAGATGCAAATTCGTCTTTCCGAACTTCTGCCTTCTTACATCTCACATCCCACATCTCTCTCTCCGCTTTCATGGCCGGGTTGCTATAGGATTGCCGCGAATGCGTCGTCGAGCGACTGGATGCCGTAGTCGGAATCGTCGTCCGATTCTTCGGCCCAACCGTCCGTTGCGGAACTCGTGTCGTCCTCGACAGGTTCCGACCACACGGCTTCCAACAACAAGAGTTTGTCAGAGTCAGGGGTTACCGGCGCGGCAAAGCTGTAGGGCGCAGGACTCTTGGTAAGCGAGCGCGACGTGTCCGGAACAAAGTAGGCCACCGGTGAAAACGTGCTCTCGGTAAGTGGCACGAATGAGTCGTTGAACTCTTCGGACAATGCAGCCGAGGTCGATTCGGCGCTGGCGCTCGCAGACGATGTACCAGAGGATTGGCCCATTCGGTCGCGCCAAACGGTGTAATCGGCGATGTTAATGCGGCCGTCATTATTGCCGTCGGCGGCCATGTTCGTCGTGGAACCGAACGTCGCCTTCCACGTACTGTGGTCGGCCATGTCGACGGTGAGGTCGTGGTTGTAATCGCCTTCCATCCCATCGTGCGGCACCGTGGCGCCGGATGCGACGGGCGGGTCGAAGTTGCCGACGATCGGCAGCGCAAGCTCGTCACCAAACTCCGCAAACAGGTCGGTGCCGAACGGCACGGGGCTGAATGGGTGGTTAAGCGTGTTGACTTGCCCGGTGATTCGCAACCGGTTGTCGATCGCGTCCTCCGGCGTTGGCTCGAAGTCACCCGACAGCAAGAAGTACCACTCGGCAATGATCTGCGGCGGCTGAGGGCCGTTGCGCGGCACCCACAGGCCGATGTCGTCAATGCCATCCTGGTCCATGTCGGCGGCCACGGGGCGGTCGGTCACGCCGGGGAATCCCCAAATGATCGTCGTGTCGCTGTTAGCTGTCGTGTGAACCAGCGGGTTGAACGACAGGTCAAAAAAGAACTGGTTGTTGTTGAACACGGCCAAGTCGTCAAAGCCGTCGTCATCGCCGTCGAAGTTTCCGACGATCGGCGCGCCGAGCAGGTTGCCGGTGAACACCCGGTCGAGGATAAAGTCGTGATTGGTGTCGAGCGCCCATGTGCCGGCGTAGTAGAGGCCGATTTCGTCGCCATTTGCGTCATTGCGATCGAAGTCGCCGGCCACGGGGATCGCTCCGGCCCGCGCGGTGCTGTTGAACCCGGGCAGCGTGCCTTGGTTCACGATCAGGTCGTTCACGCCATCCGGATCACCATTGCCATAGACAACGCCGTCGCTGTCGAAATCGATCAACCAGCGAAAGATGCCATTGTAGTTGCCGTAGGATGCGAGTTGATCGAACAGTCGTGGCGGCAGAGCATTTCCACCGGGGGCCGTAAAGCGACCGACCACGACCAGATCGTGGACGCTAAGTCCGCCGGCGATTAGCTCGCCATCCTCGAAGGCCGCCAGCTCGAAAGCGAGATCGACGTTCGTGGCATCGTTGCCGACTTGCGCGTTGGCCGGATCCCAAACGAAGTTGCCATTAATGTCGATGGTGATTCCCTGCGGAATCGAGGCGCCGATTTCGGGCCGCGAATCAACGGTAAAACGGGCGACAAAGTCGCCGCCAGGGACGCCATCGCCGCTCGGGAAGGTTGGATCCTCTTGCGGCTCGCCCGCATTCGATTCGCCGTCGAGATTGTTGCCCGCCGGATCAACCAGGTTCTGACTGATCGCGAGGGTGTATCGATCGTCGGGCAGCGGATCGAAGAAGTTGAGGACGACCGTCGCCGTGGCGGGGTTGCCGTTGGTTCGCGGATCGTTGGTGACGATGATCGATTCGATCGAAATGATGCCAACATGGTCCCCGATAAGGATGTAATTCCCCGGATTGGCGGCGATATCCTCCTTCAGCGCTTCGTACAGAAAATCGTTGATTACGCCCACCTGATCGAGCCGGTTGGGCAGATCGCGGATGGCGATCTGAATACTGTTCACAAGCGGCGTGGGGCCGGTTTCCGACGGTTTGGGATCGAACAAGTCGTATTCGCCAGCAGTCAGGTCGTTAACGGTGACGCCCGTGACTTGCGGGCCTTGCGTGTCGATGAAGATCTGCAGCGCGTCGACTCCCGCGGCGATCGTGCCGTTCATCGGCATTGGGTTGCCAGCAACGTCCTCGGCGGTGACGAGCAAACGGCGGAGACCGTCCTTCGGCAGGCCGACGATTTCGTTGAGATCAAGTTCGGAAGTAATTTCCCAGAAGCCTTCCGGGTAGGCATCGTTGCCATCGAATGGCAAGGCGACGGTCTGTCCGAGGAATGTATCGGTGGCCAGGTCGATAATGCCGTCGGCATTGCGATCGAGGTAAAGGCGGAGAATCGAATTGGCTTCCGCGCGACCCCACAGGGTGGGGGTCGTGTCGTTGGTCACCCGATCGGCGTAGGTGGCGGGCATGGTCGTCACGCCGCTGTCACTCGACGCGGCGAGGCCGTCGATCGCGCTCGCGACCGTTGGCAGACCAAACGAAACGGGAGGCACGATCGTGTCGACCGTAATCGGGAGCAGAAAATCGTGGCTGATGTTGCCCGCGCGGTCTTCGACCTCCAGTTTGAGGTTATGCACACCGTTCGCCAGCGCCCCGCCGACAATGGCCGCGCTAACCGGCGTCAAAAACGGAAGCGTCCGCGTCAGCTGCGTGAAAGCCGTGAACATGTCCCCCGGCGTCATAAACGCATCGGCCGCCGGATCCTGAGCCGAATCGTAGATCAACACTTCCTGGGCGCTGTTCTCGAAGCGGTCGAAGATGCGGAACTTGAAGTTATCCGTAAATAACAACTGCGCGAGCGCCACGTTCGGATCGGTTGTCGTCATCGACACGCCGGGCGTCGTGTCCTTGGTGATGTTGTCGTTATCGTGCCGGCCCGTGTCGTCCAGCAAGTCGAGAAACGGCGTGTTCGGCTCGACGGTATCGATAACAATGTCGATCTCCGGCATGTCGGGATTGAAGATCGGATCGACGATGGTGACATTTCCCGCGGCATCTTCGATCTCCAGGGTGATGTCGTATCCATTGTCGGCAAGCGGCTCGCTGGTGATCTCCCACAGGCCCAAGCCGTCGTCCGGTGCGCCGCCCAAGCCGCCAACGCCGCCGATACCTACGTCGGACGTGTCGGAGCCGGCAATCGTTTGACCGACCAGCTCGCCATTGGCATAGAGCCGCACCTTCGACCCGACCGGGGCGACGCCGTTGAACGCGGGTGACATTTTGTTCGTGACGTTGTCGTCATTGAACATGCCGGTATCGCTGGCATCGATCAGGTCGGCGGAAACCATGTCTGCGACATCCCCTCCCGGCTCAATGATCGTGAGGAGGAAGGGATCAGAAAGTTGGGCACGGCCCGTTGCACGCTGAGTTCCCGGGGCGGCGCTCGTATCCTGCCCGTCCACAATCTGCACGGCCGAGGAGACGAAGTATTCACCGTTCGTGAGCGCTGCAAGCGCCGGCACGGTGAATGACCACAAAATGCCGGTCGGGCCGACGGGATTGGCAAAACCCTGGGCCAGTGCGCCGGTGGCGAGGTTAATCAGCGAGAGGTAAACCCCAGCCCCATCATCTGTCGCATCAGTGGCAACGCCGTCGTTGTTCGGATCGATGGTTGCCTGATTGAGCAGCGTGATCCCCATATTCTGGAAATCCGCCAAGTCGGCTTGAATGAAGAACGTGGGCGTGGTGTCGCTGGTAATGTCGTCGTTGTTCATCATGCCCGTGTCGCTGGAGGCGGCGAGGTCGATGAACGTTGGGAACGGAGCGGCGAAATTTTCGATTTCCAGCGTGTAATGATTCGTATTGCCGCCGACTCCATTGACTCGAATGTAGTAACTTTGTCCGGCAACGACCGGTATCACGATCTGTTCGTTGTCGTCAGTGCTCGTGGAACTGGCGATCGTATTGCCGAACCGATCCTGCACTTGCAGGTCGAGATTGCCTGCTTCGTGGAAGAATCCCAGTTCCAGCAGGAGTTTGCCGGTCGAATGTGCCACATAGCGGTAATAATCGACGTCGGCAGCGGAGTCCGATGGATGGATCGTTCCATCCAGCGTGTAGAACGAGGGAGAGCCCAAGAAAGTTGCTGTAGCAATTGTGTCGTTTTCTTCAAACGGATCGGGAAACGCAGATAGAGCGCTGAATACGTCGAATGAAATATCTTGATTGCCGCCGCTATTGGCTGTCCACGAAACCCAAGCATATCCAGAATCTGCATCGTGCCCGTTGTACTCGCCAATGCGAAACACCTGATTCGGTGGGAAGCGGTCGTTGGGAGGGCCGAAATCAGGATCGAACGGGATTTCATTGATTTGGAAGTCGTTGCTGAACGTCAGCCCGCCATCGAGGCTGACAGTGGCGAACAAATCCAACAGCAAGTTATCGTCGGCGTTTCCCGTTATCTGATCGGGTCCCACGCTGGCGACCCCATTTCGCGAGTCGTACCACATCACGGAAAGATTGCCGTCCTCGTCAATTGCGGCGCTGGGCATCGTCTGAATCGTGTTCGCCGGACCATGGCTGATAATCGATCGCGTCCACGTCGCGCCATCATCGGTGGAACGAGCCATCACAATATCGGCCGGATCGCCGGCAGCATAATTGTTGTCTGGGTCGTCGACAGAAATGATGTAAATGTTGTTCGGCCGCACGGGGTCGAGTAGGATTCGCGGCTGAACGGCTCCTTGCATCCACGATTGATTGCCCACCATGACCGGATTGGGAGGCGCATTGTCGTTAATGTCGGCGGTGCCGTTGGGGAACGGCGTGATGAGCGCTCCGAAAGTTTGGCCGCCATCGCTCGATCGGCGCATGACGATACCACCCAAATTCCCCGCGGTATTGGCGGTGTTGGTATGCCACGCGACCCAGACGTCGCCGTTGGGGGCCACCGATACTTCCGACGGCCAAACGAAACCTTGTCCACCTGGATCGAGTTGAATGGGCGCGGACCAGTTCTGCCCGCCGTCGACAGTTCTTGAAAAGAGTATTTGGTTGACGCCTAGTTGCGACCAGACCATGTAGGCATTGTCGCGAAAGGGACTGCCGGCCCAGTGGTCGGACGCGACCCATTCCTTGTCGTGCTGGACCGTATTTGTTTCCGCCGCGATGAGCGCGTTCTGAAGAATTGCGCCCGACACCGGATTGATCACTGCCGCGAAAACGGCAAGAGTGAAATTTACATTGACTGGCGCGCCGTTGTTCGACAAATAGCCGAAGTACAGGTTTCCCTGACTATCGAACGAGAGGGTTGGATCGCCGCCGAAGTTGTTGAGATAGCCGGCGAGTGGCGCATTCACGGTGATGGGCGCGCCGAAGTTGCGTCCGCCGTCTTGTGAAATCAAGACCTGATTGAATTGAGAAGTCGCGACAATGAGCGGATTGTTGGGATCGACCGCTGTGTCGGTCTCGAATCCAAAGAGGTTGGTCAGTTGCTCGTTGCCGCCGGCAGCGAGCATCCGCCGGTCTTCCAGCGCCTCCAGGCACAGCCGCCGCGAGCAGCTTAACTTGCAATCAATAATCCGATCGACGGACGCCGAACCACGGAAGTACGAACGCAAATGGCCCAACATGATGCAACCTCACTCGATGAATAGCACGAAACCCTCCCTGGTTGCATAGGACGAGGCACCTTGCCGCAAAGCCGATCCATCGACCTCGCCGCAGCCTGTAGAACCACACGGCCAGCAATATAGATCAGGCAGTCTGGGAAAATCAAGTAGTTTGTGGCAAATGTCTACGAAAAAACCCAACGCAGGCGTTCTGCGTGGGGTTTGGGTTTGATTGTGTCGCGGAAGGACCGTTGCTATCGGCTATAGGCCGAACAACGGCAGGCGTTTTTCTGGCTGACAGCCGAAAGCCGACCGCCAATAGCCAAATACTAAAAGCGGGCTTCCAGCCGGGTGGTCAAGCCGTCGAAGCTGATCGTGTCCGACAGGTCGGTATAGTTGTCGGCCTGGACTCCGTCGATGAAGTTCGAGGTTGTCACCACATTTCCCCAGTGCTGGAACATGTAGCCCGTTGACAACCGCCAACATTGGTTGCAGGAAGTGACGGCCAAGCCGATTTCGTATTCGACCAGGGAGATCACGCGATTGTCTTTCCAGATGGCCTGGGCCAACAGGGCATCGGTGGTGACATTCTGCTGGTCAAATCGGGAATTAAATTGGCCGCTCAGCGCCGCGGCGCTGGCTTTTCCATAGATGCTCAAGCGTCCGCCGAGCCAGCGTTCGCCGTCAAGGCCGGCCTTGATGCCGCCGCCATCGAATTCGATGTCGGTATTGGTATTTATGGCACCGGCACTGCTGCCGCCAAAGATTCCGATCTGGGCAAATTCCTGATCGAGGTTGGCATACAGCGCGCCGAGCGAGTAATTGAGCACGTGGCAGGGACCGCTTCGCCACACGTCGCGGAACATCAGGTCGGCCAACTGGTACGAGATGTCGTAGGTGGCGTCGAGAGGGCCAGCCGACGCCGTTAAGGCCGTGCCCGGATGGTGGACGAGCGAGCCAACCGCGCCGCCGCCACCGGGAATCGTGGGCGCGTCGAGGCGATCGAAACTGTCGCCGTCGAAGTGGGTGTACGAGATCGACAGGGTGGAGCAGCCATCGAGGCCGATGCCGCCACCGACGCGGTATGCAGGGTGATAATCCATTTCGACGGTGCCAATCCGGCCGAAGGGAACCGTCCCGGCGCCACCCGTGCCGTTTTGCTGCTGGGCGTGAGCCACATCCGCGTCGCTCGCGCGGATGTACAGGAATTCACCGAATACAAAAAGGGGCACGCCCTGCGGTTGGCATGGGGCACACTCGCAGCAATTTCCGTCGCACGGATCGCAGCCCTCGGAGTAACAATCACCGCAGCCGTCCGAGGCACAGCCATAGCCGTTGGACACGGACTGCACGTTCAAGTCGTAGTAGGAAGTGCCGGACTGCGACGGAGTGCTATCGTCGACATAAACCGGGTTGGCCTCCGGTGCAAAGGACGATTGAGCCCAAACGGGGCTCGCGCTCGTCGCAGATAAAGCACAAACGATTGCTAGCAGCTTCGGCGACGCGCACCGATAGCGCAATAGAGCAGTCATGCGAAACCCCCCGTATACAAAGCATCGCTGCGCAGCCTTACCGTAAGACTGCAAGCGAACCGTTGTCAGTGTCTTCGGCTTTTGCCCGGTCACGCGTTTATTGTTATTCTGCGGAACATGCGGAAACCTCCGGAGTTTGGGGTAAATCCAAACGCGCTGATGCTAGCACTGGGACCGGATGCAAAGGACGAGCGGCATGAAATGCGCGCGGTTTGCCGGAAGCGAGCTCATAGAGCTTCGCGGGTCGTGGGAGTTCCGGCGATGCCGCACTGCATGCATAATAGCGCCCGACTCCTACGCCGGAGTGCTAGCAAATCTAAGCAAACCCTTCCCGCATGGCCAATCAAGCAATCACCGGTCGCAGCGATTGGCGTGCCCTCTACCCGTTTCCCTCTCGCTGGTTAGCTCTGCCGGAGGGGCGAATGCACTACGTCGATGTGGGGCCGGAGCAAGCCAGTTCCGACGATACGCTGCTGTTTGTCCACGGCAACCCGACGTGGTCGTTTCATTGGCGCGAACTGATGAAGAGGCTGCGTGGTGACTACCGTTGTGTGGCGGTGGATCATTTGGGCTGTGGGTTGAGCGATAAACCGCTACGCACTTTTCGGCTGGCTGATCGAATCCAGCACCTGGCGCGGCTCGTGGATGAACTGAAACTTGATCGGATGACGCTAGTTGCCCAAGATTGGGGCGGGGCGATCGGGCTGGGGACGCTGCTGGCGCGGCCCGAGCGATTTCGGCGGATCGTGCTGTTCAACACAGGGGCGTTTCCCCCGTGGTTTGTGCCGTGGCGGATAACGATCTGCCGAACGCCGGTGCTGGGCCGGCTGGCGGTACAGGGGTGCAGTTTGTTCTCGCGCGCCGCGCTGCGGATGACGCTCGCGCGCGGCCGGCTCGACCCGGCGGTCGCGGCGGGGTACCTCGCGCCGTATGATTCGTGGAGCCATCGACGCGCCGTCTATGACTTTGTGGCGGACATTCCACGGTCGCCGCGGCACCCCACGTGGCAAACGCTCGCGGAAATCGAGGCCGGCTTGCCCTCGGCCGCCGAGTTGCCGATTTTACTGGTGTGGGGCATGCAGGATTGGTGTTTCACGCCGGAATGTTTGGAGAAATTTGAGGCCATTTGGCCGCTCGCAGAAGTTCACCGATTGCCCGACACGGGCCACTGGGTCGTGGAGGACGCGCCGGAAGAATCGCAGCAGTTCCTCGCCGATTTTCTCGCACGCACATGAGCATTCGAACAGACAAGTGCAGTTTGGAGCGGTGGTCGCTCGGTTGGTGTGCGACAACGGCCTGTGTGTGGGAAGTCACCGCGCCCAAGCCGGGGAATGTTTACCGGGGCGCGGATTTTGACGATGTGACCTATGAAGACTTTGTGCAGGCTGCGCACGCGATTGGGCCTGTGATCGAACGAGCTACTCAATTAGATTTAGGAGAAGCTGTATTGCATGCCGTACGTGCAACTCGCGATGCGGTCGGAACCAACACGAACCTTGGCACGCTGTTGCTGATCGCGCCGCTCGCGTGTGCGTTCGGCGAGCGAAACGACTGGCGCAACGCTGCAATTCAGATTGTGGAATCGACCACGGCGCGCGATACGGCATTGGTGTACGAAGCAATCCGCACGGCATCGCCGGGCGGCATGGGAAAGGTCGATCAAGGAGACATCTCGGAGAGCGCTCCAAGCGTTTCGCTGCTCGAGGCGATGCGCATGGCGGCCGAGCGCGACACGATTGCGCTGCAATACGTCAACAGTTTCGCGCAAGTGTGGGAAGCTGCGGATTTGGCTTTCGATTTCTATTCGAATGGCGAATCGCTCAGCGCCGCGATCGTGCGAGCGCATGTGGTTCTCATGTCGCGCTACGCCGATAGTCTGATCGCCCGCAAGTGCGGCGCGGAGATCGCGGCGGAGTCGATGGGGCGAGCTGCGGCACTCCTCGAACTTCGCGCGGAAGGTCAACAAGAGTACTCTGCAGCGTTGGCCGAGTTCGATGCGTGGCTCCGTGCCGACGGCCATCGCCGCAACCCGGGTACGACGGCCGATTTGATCGCGGCGGGGCTGTTTGTGCTGCTCGTCGAGAAGCGAATTACGCTCCCGGTGCGGTTCAATTGAATGCCCCTGCTTCATCCCGCAAGTCAATGAACGCGCTGGCCTGGTACAGCGCCTTCATCCGGCGAGAGCACAAACACTTCCGTCCCACCGGGGCCGCTGGCGACGACCATTCCTTCGCTGAGGCCGAATTTCATTTGCCGCGGGGCGAGATTGGCGACGCAGATCACTAACCGCCCGACCAGCTTCGCCGGGTCGTAGGCCTGTTTGATGCCGGCGAAAACCTGGCGATAGTTCCCGCCGCCCAAGCTGAGCTTAAGCTTCAGCAACTTGCGGGCGTCGGGCACTTCTTCCGCGGCGACCACGCGAGCCACTCGGAGATCCACCTTCGCAAAGTCGTCGATCGTACATTCGTCCGCCAGTGGCTCCGAAGCGAGCGCGTCGCCGCTGTCGTTCCATTGGTCATCGGCAGTTCCGGCAGGGGTTTCTGGGGGTTTGCTTTCTTCCATCATGGCAGCTACCTGTTTGGGATCGACTCGAGTGAGCATGTGTTGGAATTTGGAAACGGGCGTGCCGACAAGCGGCTTTGAGGCCTGCTCCCAGCCTGTAATGGGGTCGTTGAGCAACTCGCCCGCCTGCAGCGCAAGCCTGGGCAAAACCGGCGCGAGGTAAATTGCAATTTGGCGGAATAGATTGAGGGCGATGGTGCAGACATCTTGCAATTGTTTCTCCAATTGAGGATGGCTCCCCGCTTTAACCATCTTATGAATACCCCACGGCTTTACGGAATCTACGAATTGATTGGCGCGATCAGCAAGTGACATGATCAATCGCATTGCGTGCGAATAATCGCAGTGTTCATAGGCCTCTGCAATCAGTTTTCCCGTAACCGCAAATCCATCTTCAAAGTACCCCTGTGTATCGATTTCATAAGGATAGTCTTTCGACAGTCCCGTCCGCTCGACGAACTTGGCCGTTCGGCTGGCGAGGTTGACCACTTTGTTAACGAGATCCGTATTCACCTTCGCCACGAATTCGTCCGCGGAAAGGTCGAGATCGTCGATTCCATTGGAGAGTTTCGTAGCGAAGAAGTAACGCAGATAGTTGGGGTCGAGGTGATTAAGGTACGTGCGCGCGGCGACCTGCGTTCCTTTGCTCTTCGACATTTTCTCGCCACCCACGTTGAGGAAGCCGTGGATGTGGACCTTTGTCGGCAGGCTGTAGCCGGCCGTTTTGAGCATGCCTGGCCAGAACAGCGTGTGGAAGTAGGTGATGTCCTTCCCAATGAAGTGGTGGATTTCGCAATCGGGCGAGCGCCACCAATTGTCGAGCCGCTCGCCGTGCCGGTCGCACCACTCTTTGGTGGAGGCCGTGTAACCGATCGGAGCATCGAACCAGACGTACCAGTAGTTGCCGGGGCTGTCGGGAATCTCAAACCCAAAGTAGGGCGCGGGGCGGGAGACATCCCAGTCGCGCAAGGGTTCGCCCAAGAAGTGGCCTTTGAGGTAATTCGCCACCTCCGGCTGCAGGGCCTGGCCCGACTGCGTCCATTCCTCAAGGAACTCATGAAGCTGCTCCAACTCGATGAATAAGTGCAGTGCCTTGCGCAGCACGGGCGTCGCGCCGCTGAGCGTGCTCTTGGGATCAATCAGTTCGGTCGGCGAGTAGGTGGCACCGCACTTGTCGCAGGTGTCGCCGTACTGGTCCGGCGATTTGCATCGCGGACAGGCGCCTTTGACGTAGCGATCGGCCAGAAATGTGTTCGCCTCGGGATCGAACAGTCGCTCGATTTCACGTTCTGACACCAACCCGGCTTCGCGAATCGATTGCCAAATCTGGCCGCACAACTCGCGGTTCACCGGACTGTGAGTGCTGCTATAGTTGTCAAACTCGATGTCAAAATCGGCGAAGTCTCGAACGTGCTCGCGATGAACCGCTGCAATAAGATCCTCTTCGCTGCGGCCTTCCTGCCGGGCGCGGATCATAATCGCCGTGCCGTGCGTGTCATCCGCGCAGACGTAGATGCAGCGATTGCCGCGCAGCTTCTGAAACCGCACCCAGATGTCGGTCTGGATGTACTCCACCAAGTGGCCGATGTGAATCGGGCCATTTGCGTAGGGAAGAGCGGAGGTAACGAGAATGCGACGCATTGTCTATTTTTGCCACGAATGAACGCGGATTGAACAGGAATGAAAAGAGAACCGCTGATTGACGCTAATGAACGCTAATCAGAATGAACTTCAGAGTTAGCCATGGCCAAAATCTCCGAATTGCTGGCTTTTAGCTAACGGCTAACAGCTAACAGCTTTCCTGATTAGCGTTCCATTAGCGTCAATCAGCGGTTCTCTTCATCTGTGTTTAGCTAGCACTGAATGCACAATTGCAGTCTTTTGGGCGTCATTGTAGCGGCATCCGAACAGGGTCGCGAGGTGAGTGGCATGTGATGTGCATTCGGCACTTCTGTATGGCATGAGCATTTTGCGGTCAATCGCGAAATTGCGGAAACTGCCGCGGAATATGGCTATTGCCGAGAGCAAGTCGCCTTTGAGGCTCGCAACGCGGCGGTTGGTTCGGAAGATGCTCTTGTAACAATTACTAAAACGCTAGACAGTTCCGGCGGTCGGTTGGCGGGAAGCGATTTCCGAGTGACCGATCCCACCCCACAACCCGCAGACTGCAACGCCAGTGCAACCCATCGATCGGCAAGATGCTGACGATCGCGCTGGCTTGTTCTAACCACGACAGGCGACAGGGAAGTACGCCTCGATCCGCAATGTGCGGATTTCGATGTTTCTCTCCTGTTCGGTTCGCGCAGGGATCGTTTGCGCGGCATCCTGAGTCGGCGGCCACGACCAAGGAGGGAACCGATGGTTCGTTGCGTTTGGACGGCTCTGGCCGTCGTCGCGATCGCTTTCTGCACCGCTGCCGTCCGCGGCGAAACGGTGCTGCTCGATTTTACGTCGCCCCACTGTGGACCGTGCCAGCAGATGCTGCCGGTGGTCGATCGACTGGCCGCCGAGGGCGTTGACGTTCGTAAGATCGATGTTTCTAAAGACCCGGCGACCGCGCAAAGGTTCGGCGTCACTCGCTGGCCGACGTTCATCGTGCTGATCGATGGCCGGGAAGCGAAGCGCGCCACGGGCGCGATGAGCTATGAAGATTTGCGCGGCATGTGCGGCGTTATCACCGAAACCGCCGCCCCCGCCGCTGTAGCCGCTAAGCCGCAAGCGGAGTTATCGGCGGAAGAGATGCATATGCTGCGCAGCACGGTGCGAATCAAGGTCATTGATTCCAAGGGCCATTCGTATGGCACGGGCACGATCATCGACACCCGACAGGGCGAGGCGCTGGTGCTCACTTGTGGGCATCTGTTTCGAACTCCAGATGGAAAGACCCCCCAGGTCGTAGTCGAAACATTTGATGCAACGCCGGATGGAGTGCAAGTTATTGAGCAACTTACGGGCGAGATTATCAGCTTCGATCTGAATCGCGACGTCGGTCTGGTGAGCGTGCGGCCCAAGCAAGGGGTACATGTCGCGAGGGTTGCAGCCTCGCAACATGGTATCGACGTGAATGCCCGGGTGTGGAACGTCGGCTGCAACCAAGGTCAAGACCCAACCGTGCGGTCGAGCCTGGTGACGGCGCTCGATCGTTATCACGGTCCACCCAATATCGAAACCTCCGGCGCGCCGGTCGTGGGCCGTAGCGGCGGCCCGCTGTTTAGTTCGCAGGGCGAAGTAATCGGCGTCTGCTACGCGGCCGACGAGCCGGACGACGAAGGGCTTTACGCGGGGTTAGGCTCGCTGCACGCAGAGCTTGATAAACTTGGGCTAAGCGACATCTATCGCGCCGGCACCGCAACTTCGCCGTTCCAAAACGCAAGCAATACCGCTGTCGGTCCGAGCCGGATGGTTCCGGTCTCGCCGTTGCCGCAACCGGTGGTCCGCGGACAAGACCCCGCCTCGTTGCCTGCAACGTCTCCCACAAACATCGCGGCAAGTGCTCCTGCGCCGCCAAATGGTTTGACTGCCGCAGAGCAGGCGACCCTGGAAGAGATTTCTAAACGCGCGACGCATGCGGAGGTCATTTGCATTGTACGCCCGCACGAGCCGAGCGGCCGCAGCGAGGTCATCACGCTGCAGAATGCTTCGCCGGCGTTTGTCGCGGCATTGTCGGCGATGCAACAGAACCAGACTCAAACGGGCACGCGAACGGTAAGTGACCCGTGGAATGGTGGGCCGACAACGCGTTAGTTTCCCTTAGCCGCGTTCGCTTGCGACGCGCTTTTAGGCCTATCGCGTCGCAAGCGAACGCGGCTAAGCCGTTGCTAATGCGTCGTGCGAAGCGGATACTGAAAAAATCGCCGCGGGCTGACCACTTCGTGGTGCCCGCGCCACGGCTCACCTCCGCTGCCCTCAGACGACGCGCCATGTGGCCTGCCACCGAAGACACGCAACAATTGCTTGATAGCGTTCGCGGCGGCGATGCCGATGCGGTGAATCGATTGCTCGGCCGGCACCGCGACGCAGTGCGGCGGATGATCGATCTGCGAATGGACCCGGTGCTCGAACGTCGCGTCGATGCGAGCGATGTCGTGCAAGAGGTGCTGGTCGAGGCCAACCGGCGTCTAAACGACTATCTGGCCGATCCGGTCATGCCGTTTCATCTGTGGCTGCGGCAAATGGCGAAAGATCGCTTGATCGACGCCCACCGCCGCCATCGCGTGGCCGCGCGGCGAAGCATGGACCGCGAGCAACCCCTCGCTACGGCGGTGAAGAGCGAAGAATCGACCCTCGATTTGGTCGCTCAATTGCAAGACCGACAATTGACGCCGGCCGCAGCAGCAACGTGGCGAGAGCTACAGCGACGCTTCGAACAAGCGTGCGGACAGCTCGATCCGCAAGACCAAGAGATTGTCATCATGCGGCACTTCGAGAAACTCGACAATTCGGAAGTTGCCCAAGCGCTTGGTCTATCGGCGCAAGCCGCGAGCATGCGACATCTACGAGCGATGCGGCGATTGAGGAAATTTCTCGATCCAAACGACGAAGAAAACCAATCATCGGTCGAAGCCGCGAAGGGTTGAACAAGCGGCTCCCTCTGCTTCCTATTGAACTTGGCTCAATTCCTTGTCCCATGACCGAAGCCGAACGCGATGTGCAGTTGGCGGTGCTGCTGGAGGAATTAACCGAGGCTGCTGGGCGCGGCGAGACCGATCCGGCGCAGCGGCTCTCGGCCACGCACCCCGCGTTGGCCGACGATATTCGCAATCTGTGGGGCGCGGTGATAGTGGCCAACGCCGCCGCGCAAAGCTCGCTGACGCAGGCGCAGACTAGTAGCGAGCCGCGGCCTTCGGCGCGCACTCAATTGATGCTTCCACGGGAGTTCGGCGATTACACGCTGCTCGAAGAAATCGGTCGCGGCGGAATGGGGATCGTGTACCGCGCGGAGCAGCGGAGCCTCGGACGGGAAGTGGCTATGAAGGTGATTCTACGCGGGGCGCTCGCATCCGGCGCTGATATCGCTCGGTTTCGCTCGGAAGCGGAAGCGGCGGCCCGGCTGGAACACCCGGGGATCGTGCCGATCTTTGAAGTCGGCGAAGCGGATGGGCACATGTACTTCACGATGCCGCTGGTGCAGGGGCGGACCTTGAGCGATCTTATAGCCGAAGGGCCGCTGCCCAATCGCGAAGCGTCTCGGTTGGTGCGCGATGTGGCGCGGGCCATCCAATATGCTCATGAACGTGGGGTGGTGCATCGCGACCTGAAGCCCGCCAACGTGCTGGTCGATCGTGAAAACCGAACCCACGTGTCCGACTTTGGGTTGGCTAAGCGAGTTTACGACGACGGTGCGGCAAATCTGACAGCGACGGGCGCGATCCTCGGCACGCCGTCGTACATGGCACCCGAACAAGCCGCTGGTGGCCGCGGCGAAGTGGGGCCGGCGTCCGATGTTTATAGCCTGGGAGCGTTGCTATACGCGCTAGTGACCGGCCGACCGCCGTTTCAAGGTCCGTCGCCGGTAGACACCGTGCTGATGGTGTTGGAACAAGATCCCGTGCCGCCGAAGCTCTTGAATCCGCGGGTCAATCGCGACCTGGAGATGGTCGTGCTGCGTTGTTTGCAAAAGCCGCTTGAGCTTCGCTACGCGTCCGCTGGTGATTTAGCAGGCGACTTACAGGCTTATCTGAATGGCGAACCGGTGTCGGCCCGCAGTGGACAATTCATTCAAGTGCTGGCGCGATTGTTTCGGGAAACTCACCATGCAACGCTGCTAGAAAACTGGGGCCTATTGTGGATGTGGCACGCCCTGGTGGTGCTGATAATTTGCCTAATCACCAATTGGTTCCACACGCTGCGCGGAAACTGGCCGCAAATGGCGACGCCCGTGCCGTACCTACTACTCTGGGGCGGAGGTTTGGCGATCTGGGCACCGATTTTTTGGACGCTACGTCATCGCGCTGGGCCGGTGACTGCCGTCGAGCGACAGATAGCACACGTTTGGGCGGGCAGCGTCGTGTCGGTCATTTGGCTGTTCCTCGTCGAGTGGCTGCTGAAAATGCCGGTACTGACGCTGTCGCCCGTACTGGGAGTGATCAGCGGTATGGTCTTTATCGTGAAGGCTGGCATTCTCTCGGGCGCGTTTTACTTCCAAGCGGCGGCGCTGTTTGCCACGTCGCTGGTGATGGCGGCACTGCAATCGCGCGGCTTTGAATTTGGAATTACGCTATTCGGCCTGGTGTCGGCCGCAACGTTCTTCCTGCCGGGACTGAAATACTATCGCCAAAGTCGTCGAGAGAAACTTACTGTCACTTTCCGCGACGAGGCTGGCCCGCCAAGGGATAGTAGTGCGAGAGATTTCTGAAGGTGGTCTGGTGCCCTGTTGGCATTTGCGATTGAGAACCTTGCGGAGTAAAAGCCTGCCGCGCCGATAACGACTGTACCTTTATGTTGATTTCCTGCTGCTGACGCTGAAGATTCTGATTGATCTCCTGTTGCTGCAATTGCGGGCGAACCAAGGTCTGATAGTTAAAGTCCGAGAAACCCTCTAAGTCCTCGCGAAACAGATTGAGATAAGGACTGACAGTGGGCCGCGTGGACGCGCCAGAAAATGGTTTAGAGGCAGGAGCGCTCGAGCCTCCGCCGAACGAAGCGGCTGGCCGGGAAACCATCCCACCGCTACTGTCATTATTAATTCCGCCCACAATCGTCCTCCCCGTATAGCCGCCGACGAACGGCGTGCTAACACTTGCTCGGCTGAGACTCTGCTGGTTGAGTTGTGAACCTGAGTACCCCGTCCCAATGTCTCGGCGGCGCTGACTCGATAACTCGACTCCGGCGTTCCCTTCGATGCGGTCGGGCATGCGATAGAGGTCGGAGATCTGGGCGGGCGCCACATCAATCAGCAGGGCAATAAAGCACAAAGCGCCGCAAATTGACCGTGTCGATCGATACATGTTCGGCTCCTTTGCGGCCATGTATTGACGGTGCTTCAACAGGTAATACCGTCGGCCGCTAACTTTATCGTAAGCATGGCACGGCGATGGAGCAACTACCACAAGGCGCGCAACGCAGTGGCACGAATTGCGTTCAACCGCAGAAGCGGCACAATCCACCCAGCCCGAGGAAGCTTCTGCTTACGCAGCCAGTCAATCCTCGTACACTGCGGCGCCATATCGGCGGCGGCGGCTCGGCGGCCGGCGACGGGGCAAAAACGACGGTACCTCTCCTTCGGTAAAGAAGTACCCGCCCAGCATCCGGTAGAAGAACAGAATCGTGAACGCCCCAGCTACCGCGACGACCATCCCAATCGGGCTGATCGGCGTGACTCGCTGGCCCTCATAGAAGTAGCTGACGCAGCCGCAGCCGATTACCGATCCGGCCACGCCCATCATCACCGTGGCAATGGTGCCGCCCGGATCGCGGCCCGGCATGATCGCTTTTGCCACCAGGCCGACGACCGTTCCAAAGCCAATCCACACTAAAACATCGTTGATCAACTGCTGAAGCGGCTCGGAGAGCTGCAAAGTTTGGGCGCCATCCATGGCACGGAGCTCCAGGCGGATTCGGTCACGAAACCGGGCGCGACGGTAGCAGATCGCGCCCCAATCGCCCAGATCGGCCGATTAGGGTTGGAATCTTGATCGCTCGTTGAGCATAAAAAGCGGGGGCGACTGTCAGCGGTGCGAGGTCTCGACCCGCGACGGGCGCGGATACCCGCTTCTTTTGAGCGGTCGGACCGGCGTTGTGGGACATTTCGGGCCTGGCTATAATCGGAAGCTTGCATTTATCCAGATTCCCTAGTCCGCCAAGTTAACTCGACCGGCACGAGCGGAGCCTTTGATATGCGTTTCTGGCTGCTCGACGCGGTGGAATCGTACCTACCGAACCAGACGCTGACGGCAGTGAAGAATGTTTCGCTGACCGAAGAATACCTAAAGGACCACTTTCCGGAGTTTCCCGTTTTGCCGGGGGTGTTCATGTTAGAAGCCGCCACCCAAGCGGCGGCGTGGCTGTTGCGGCTTAGCGACGGAATGGCCCACAGCATCATTACGCTTCACCAAGCCAAGAACATCAAATATGCCAACTTTGTCACGCCCGGCAAGCAGTTACGAATGCGAGTCGATCAAATAGCGAAGGACGATCGGCTCGCCACCTTTAAAATCAACGGCGAAGTCGATGGCGCCACCGCCGTGAGCGGACGAATTATTTTGGAAAGATACAACCTGGCCGACAGTGATCCGGCCCGCGCCGAACTTGATGAACGGGTCCGCAACTACTTGCGAAAGGCCATGAGCACCACCGTCCGGTGCGAAGCGGCCGCCACCGGCGAGTGAAATCAGACTAACCGTTGCCCCGCTCCGAATCGGCGGGTTTTGAATTTACGCGAAGGAATTTAGTAGCCATGCCCTCGAAAGAAGAGATTTTTTCCAAGGTCCAAGAAGCACTCGTCGACGCCCTCGGTGTCGAAGAGGACGAAGTCACGCCGGAGGCGACCCTCCAGGGCGACCTGGATGCCGAGAGCATCGACTTTCTGGACATCGTGTTTCGCCTCGAAAAAAGCTTCAACATCAAGATCGAGCGGGGGGAACTGTTCCCCGAGGACATCCTGACCAACACCGAGTATGTTAGCGACGGCCGCGTAAACTCCGACGGAATTGCACAACTCAAGCAGCGGATGCCGTTTGCCGATTTGTCGAAGTTCTCCGAAAACCCGATGGTGCAGAACCTCGCCAAGCAACTCACGGTCCGCGACATGTGCAACTTCGTGGAACATAAGTTGTCGGCGTAATAATCAACCGCAGAGACGCAGAGGAAGAGGCACCGCTAATGGACGCTGATGAACGCTAATAATTCAACTACATTCAGATTGTCTCTTATTAGCGTCGATCAGCGTCCATTAGCGGTTTTCAAGCTTTTGTTCCACTCCGCGTTTGCTGCGCTTCTGCGGTTTCATTGAGATCATTCGTTATGCGTTGGTTTTGGATCGACCGATTCACCGAGTACGTTTCGCGGTCGCACGCCACGGCGCTGAAGGGCATCACGCTGTGCGATAACTTTATGCACGACCATTGGGACGCCTACCCGGTGATGCCCAACACGCTGATCGCCGAGGGGATGGCCCAAACGGGCGGCCTGCTGGTGAGCGAACTTTACGAATTCAAGGAGTTGGTCGTCCTGGCGAAGTTCTCGAATCTTTCGTTCCACGGCGAAGCCCGCGGGGGCGACCAGCTTGTGTATCGCGCCAAGATCGATCACGTCCGCGACGTGGGCGCGATGGTCTCGGTCACCGGGCAGATCGGCGAGCGGTTGCAAGCTGAGGCGGAGATCTTTTTCGCCCGCATGCAGACCGCCGGCGAGAACCAATCGCTGGATGCAATCATTCCCCCGCGGCTGTTCGATCCCGAAGATTTGTCCCATTGGCTCCACATGGCTGGTGTGTTTGATGTTGGCGTGCATCAGGATGGAACCCGCATGAAAGCCGCCGATTATGGACTGCCGCTGGAACTGAAAGAGGGCAGTTGGTAATGGTCAATGGAATTGGCATTTATAGGAGTCAGGATTCAGGGGCCAGGGGTCAGGGAACGGATACGGAGCTACAATGACGCCATGACCACGATTTCTTCTACCCTGACCCCCGATTCCTGACTCCTCGCCCCTCCGATGCGTCGTCGCGTTGTCATCACTGGTGTTGGTTGCGTAACCCCGCTGGGGACAAGCGTCCCCGCGCTGTGGGAGAATCTGCTCGCCGCGAAATCGGCCGTGGGTTACACCACGCTGTTCGACGCCAGCAGCTTTCCCACGAAAATCGCAGCGGAAGTTCGGGACTGGTCGATTGCGTCGGAGGGTGAAGACCCGGCAGAGTGGGAGAAGCGAGGCCGGCACACGCGCTTCGCTGCCGGGGCGGCCAAGCAGGCCGTCGGCGACGCGGGCATTCTCGGCACGGTCGAGCCGACCAAGTTCGGCGTCTACCTCGGCGCGGGCGAAGGCCAGCAAGATTTCGATTCCTTTTCGCGGATGATGGTCGCCGCGCTTGCCAGTGGCGAGCTTGATCTGGCCGAGTTCGTCCGGCAGGGACTGGAACTGCTCGACCCGCAGTTGGAACTGGAACAAGAACCGAACATGCCGGCCGGCTATCTGGCCGCGATGTTCGATGCCCAAGGCCCGAACGTGAACTGCCTCACAGCCTGCGCCGCGAGCAGCCAGGCGATTGGCGAAGCGACCGAAATGATTCGCCGCGGCGATACGGACGTCATGCTTTCGGGCGGCGCCCACAGCATGATCCACCCCTTTGGAGTCACTGGTTTTAACCTGCTCACGGCGCTCAGCGAACGCAACGACGAACCGCACCGCGCCTCGCGACCATTCGATCTCCACCGCGACGGCTTCGTCCTTGGCGAAGGAGCGGCGATGGTCGTGCTCGAAGAATACGAACGCGCCCGGAAGCGCGGCGCGAACATCTACGGCGAAATCATTGGCTACGGCACCACCGCCGACGCCTTCCGCATCACCGACACCCACCCCGAAGGCCGCGGCGCAATCACTTGCCTGAACATGGCCCTCCGCGACGCCGGCAAGAACCCCGACGAAATCGACTACATCAACGCCCACGGCACAAGCACGTCGGTCAACGACAAAGTCGAAACGCTCGCCATCAAAGCCGCGCTGGGCGATGCGGCCTACAAGACGCCCGTCTCCAGCACCAAGAGCATGATGGGCCACCTGATTGCCGCCGCGGGGGCCACGGAATTGATTATCTGCTTGATGGCGCTGCGCGACGGCAAAGTGCCGCCGACGATCAACTACGACACGCCCGACCCCGAGTGCGACCTCGACTACATCCCCAACGCCGCCCGCGACCACCAGTGCCGCACCGTCTTGTCCAACAGCTTCGGCTTCGGCGGGCAGAATATTACGCTGATCGCCGGGAAGGTGTGAGGGGGGCGCGATCGTTTTGGAGTGGGGAGGTGCCATTGCTTAGAGGGATTCGGGGCTGGGGACTGGGGGCTGGGGGTCGAGTCTTGCCGTTGTGTCGCGGCGCGCCGCCAACATTCAATTGTGTTTGCGACTTGATTCGGATTGGCGCAGGGGGGTAGGCGCGGCGGTAAGGTGTTGAGTGCCCTTGGGTTGCGAGATTCATTGCATCGCTTTCTTCGAAGGTCGGTGTCGCCGATTATGTCGCGAGTGCGACATGAGTCGCATTGATTTGGTCTCCATTACTCGCCTCTGCGCGCGTTGACCGTTGCGCGGGGACACACGGTGGTTGGCAGCGCGCACCGCGAGCGGTTTCCGAATGTGGAATTCGGAAGATGGAGCGCGCATGTTCCCCCACCCCTCGGTTGAGGAGTTAGGGGTGCGGCGATGGAGGCGGGGGCCGGTTGTGGAATCGCATGGTACATGCTCCCGAGGGAGGGGATTTGTTCACATGTACACGTTAGCAGATGGGCGGCACTTTTTCAACAAGAAAGTTGGGGGATGTTTTGGTGGGGGCGGATGTGGACAATGCGCGCGGCACGCTATGCGTCGTGATCAATGACCCAGACTATTGGGACGTCCCCGGCAGATTGCTCGAACCCTTATGGCTCGATTTGCACGGTTACGGATGAAATGACACTTCCCCGGCGCGAGAGCGTAGCTATACAGGCAGAAACCCCAGTCGATTGGTCCACTCCTCCGCCTCAGTTGAGGCGTGAATCAGGAGCAGGTCTTCGACTACCTCGCCAATGGGCAACGATTGGGACACGATCAGAACGCCGCTGCTCGTGTGCGTTGCAACGAACTTCGCAAAATGACGCGGCATAGTGCGGTGATCGTGCGTGACGAGAATTCTCCACTCGTGCGCTGAGCGTGCGAGAACTTCCGGGTCATCAAGTCCGATAAGACCGCCCGCCCCTGCTGTCTGGAAATCCAAGCTCGGTTCGCGCCTGAGGGCAGCCAGCACAATCGTCTGGTTGAGATCGGCGTCATGGCCGCGCCGACTGCGCGAATCGCCGGGCGTCCGCCAGCTTTTGGTAGAACATGGGGTCTTGCTCGCGCGCTGCCTGACGCGCCCTATCGAATTCACTTCGACCGGAGTCGAGATAAGACTCAACTTCGGATTGGTTCGCCAGATAGAAGGCGAGCGCCCCGTGAACTTGCTCTAGGCTCAGGCTAGGAAACGACTGGGCAATGCTCTCGGCAGGCTGCCAGTTCCGATAGGCATGCACAATGGAGTCGAGCGAAACTCGCCTGCCAGTGAGGCAGTAGCCGCCTTTCTTCTTCTCAACGTATTGCTGGGGCATGGTGCAGGCCTCGAATCTTCAATCGGACAACGATGCACTATTTCATTCTATCTCGAAAGAAGCGACGAAGCTATCTCGGCTGCAAATGGTCTCCCTTTCCCAAACCCATTCGGCGTAACTTGTACGTTCCGCCGATCAAAGCGCGTTCAGCCCTGGCCCGGCTCGCAGCTTCCACTACACTCCCCAAACCCTTTCCGGCTCCACCTGAATCGTCACGTGGTCGATGCCGAATCGCTTATGGACAGCGTCACGAGCCTCGCTCAGTCATTCGCCCGCGGGGTAGTAGTCGTTGGTGACCACGAAGTTCCACGAACTGTGTTGGCTCCCTCGCAGGCAGTAGGACGTTACGCTCATTTTTCCACTTTTCATTTGCAATTTGCGTACGAACCGCTAAACTCTGCGGTTAGCTCCTCTTCGTCGCTCTAGTCCCGCCTGCTTCTCTTCCTACCTCTCCACTCCCAAAAGCGAGGGTCGTCTAATGAACCGGTTTCGTGCGCTCCCGTTGTGTGTTTCGTTCGGATTAATCTCAAGCGTTGTTACCGTAGATTCCGCGAGGGCGAATCTGGTGATCAACGGCGGATTCGAGCTTGGCGCCCCCCTGGGTGGAAGTCCGGCCGGGCACGGCGATTTACCGTCGCCTTGGACAAGTTCGGCGCCGTTGAACTTCCTTATCTCCTACGATACTTGGGAGAACACGGGAACCACGGGAATACCGCCCAACACGGCGGCTTTGTATACCGGAGTCGTAGCGCCCGAGGGAGTGCGTTGGGCGGGTGGTTTCGACTTCGAGGAGATGGGACAGCTACTTCAATCACCGCTGACTCCGGGCCAAGAGTATACGTTTAGTGCTTTCGTGCGTTCGTCTCATGGGAGGGAGGGAAGCTTTGAGATCTGGCTCGGCACAAGCGTCAACACCTATACCACTCAAGTTGCCATCCTGCCGCCCAACACCGGTTTTGTGGATGGTTGGGAACTGCAAACCGCCATATTTATCGCACCGGCGAACGTTGCCAGCACTCCCTGGCTCACGTTTAAGAGCTATCAAAGTGATCCCGAGTTCGGGAACGGCACTTATATGGGCATCGATGATGTGCGCCTGGTGGCGACGCCCGAGCCAGCAACGATTGTTCTTTGGAGCTTGGCCTTTGTTGGGATAACGGGAATCGTTCGCTTTGCACGTTGCAAGCGATGACTTGCCGTCTAAGCGTTGCATCCGCCCGCACACTCCCCAAACCCTTCCGGCTCCACCTGAATCGTCACATGATCGATGCCGAATCGCTCGTAAACCACGCTTCGAATTTCCGTCAGGCATTCGCTTTCCGGGCGTGACGCGTTCGTGACCACGTGGGCAGATAGCGCGTCGAGGCCGCTAGTGATGGTCCACACGTGGAGGTCATGCACGGCCGTGACGCTTGCGATGCCCATTAGTGCGTCGCGGACTTGGTCCACGTCGATGCCGCTGGGGGCGCTTTCCATGAGGACGTTCACGGATTCCCTGAGCAACGCCCAGGCAGAGTAGACAACGAGCAGGGCGATGAGGATCGAGATCGCCGGATCGCTCCAATTCCAGCCGAGCAGCCAGATGAGCGCGGCGGCCACGATGGTGCCGATGCTTCCGAGCGTGTCGGTCAGCACGTGGAGCCACGCGCCGCGGACGTTCAGGCTGTGCGATTGACCGCCGTGCAAGATTCCGAGCATGATCAGGTTGACGACCAGGCCGCCCGTGGCGATGGCGAGCATCAGTCCGCCCGCGACCGCCGGGGGTTCGCGCAATCGGCCGACGGCTTCGATGCAGATGTAAATCGCAATCGCGACTAAGGTGGCGCCGTTCACGAGCACCGCCAAAATCTCCGCGCGGTAGTAGCCGTAGGTTCGTCGCGGCGAGGGTGGCCGCTCGGCGATCCATATCGCGGCGAGGCTGAGCGCCAGGGCGGCCACGTCGGCCAGCATGTGTCCCGCATCAGCCAACAGCGCGAGCGAATTGGTAATGAGGCCGCCAATGACCTCGGCGACCATGTACGCAGCGGCCAGCAACAAGGCGATCATTAAGGCACGCTTGTTGCCCTGTGTGCGGTGCGAATGGGTACCGTGCTCGGCGTGTGCGTGGGACATTGAATCATTGCGTCGGCGGTTGTTAGCTATACGTCAAGGATAGCTTCGTCGATGAGGAATAACCACTGAGTCACGGAGGGCACGGAGTTCGGATGGTTGATTGAACTGGTAAAGTGATTCACACCTCCGTTGCATTTCCTCTCCGTGCCATCTGTGCCGCCGTGGTAATTTCTTTCACCCATCGGTTGTCAATCACGCTAGCGCCACGTACAACTGCGGTCGTACCCAATGACCACACGGTGCGAAATGCCCACTTCTTCAACATACGATAAACTCTGCACGCATGTGCGTGAAACGGCTGTGCTGGCCAGCGCGCAGGGCCTGCTGGAATGGGACGAGCGGACGAAGATGCCGGTGCTCGCCGGGCCGTATCGGGCCGAGCAAGTGGCCTTTCTGTCGGGGCTGATTCATCAGCGGCAGACCGCGCCCGAACTTGGCGAGTGGCTTGCGGAGCTGGCCGACAGTCCGCTGGCGACCGAGCCGCACAGCGAGACCGAGACGGTCATTCGCGAACTGCGGCGGACCTATGACAAGAAGACCAAGTTGCCGCAGTCGCTGGTCGAGGAACTTACGCGGGCTTCGATTCTCGGCCAACAAGCGTGGGTCGAAACGCGTCCGAAGAATGACTTCGCTTCGTTCCGGCCGTTGCTCGAGCGGATGATCGAACTCAAACGGCAGGAGGCCGCGGCGATTGGGTATGAAGATACTCCCTACGATGCGCTGCTCGACGACTACGAGCCGGGCGAGACGACGGCCAATATCACCCGCGTGTTGGCCGCCTTGCGTGAGCGACTGGTGCCGCTGGTGGCCCGGATCGCGGAGAGCGGCAAACGGGCGCCGGTTGAGATTTTGCATCGCAACTACCCTGTCGCCAAGCAAGAAGAATTCGGCAAGCGCGTCGCCGCGACGCTAGGATTCAATTTCGATGCTGGCCGACTCGATATCACGCAACATCCGTTTTGCGGTGGCACAGGGCCGCTAGACGTGCGGCTCACAACCCATTACGACGAGCGTTTCTTCAACAGTGGTTTTTACAGCATCCTGCACGAAGCAGGCCACGGCATTTATGAGCAAGGCCTGCCGAAAGAGCATTACGGCCTGCCGACCGGCTCAGCCATATCGCTCGGCATCCATGAATCGCAGTCGCGATCGTTCGAGAATCTGGTCGGCCGAAGCCGGGCGTTTTGGGGCCATTTTTACGCGCCCCTACAACAGGCGTTTCCCGAGGCGCTGAAGGATGTGCCGCTCGCCGATTTTTACTTTGCGATTAACGATTCGCGACCGTCGCTGATTCGCATCGAGGCCGATGAAGCGACGTACAACCTGCACATCTTAGTTCGCTTTGAATTAGAGCAGTCGTTAATAGCCGGCGACCTACGGGTCGCCGACTTACCGGCCGCGTGGACCGAAAAATACCGCCACTATCTCGGCATCGCGCCGCCGGATGACGCCGACGGCTGCATGCAAGATGTCCACTGGGCGGCGGGACTTTTTGGATATTTCCCGACCTATTCACTTGGCAATCTGTACGCCGCGCAGTTCTTCGAACAAGCGCAGCACGATTTGGGCGATCTGCCCGCGCAATTCCGCAGGGGCGATTTCAAGCCGCTGCACGACTGGCATCGCCAGCACATCTACAATCACGGCCAGTGCTGGCGGGCGGAGGAGTTAGTGCAAAAAATCACCGGCAAGCCGCTATCGCACGAACCGCTGATGGCGCATCTCGAAACAAAATTCGGCGAACTGTATGGATTTTAACCGCTGATTGACGCGAATGGACGAGCCTTTAGCTATCAGCTTTCAGCCAAACGAATTCATCTTCTTTCATAGCTTTGATCGACGTTGCCGTCTCTCCTATTCGGCATGGCTTTGCCGGTTGCACTGACTTTGCCGGCAGTGCCGCCTGGACTGCCCAAGCCGGTTGCAATTGACCACAATGGAAGTGGTTCGAGAACGTCGTCATTCGTTTCAGGCGTGCGCACCGTGCGAAACCTAAACTGTCAAGGAAGTCTCATCTTCCGGGTCGAACCGACTCGGCAATCTTTTCTGTGAGGGTCTCGTCTCATGACACGTGTTGTCACGTGCCCGCAGTGCGCCGCGCAACTGTCGGTTCCCGAAACGATGGCAGCTGGATCACAAGCAAGTTGCCCGTATTGCGACGCGAGGTTCGCGCTGAATGATGAAGCTGTCCGCGCGCTGCGCAGTGTCACGCTGGTCGAATCGCCGGCGGAGGCTTCCGCCGCCGAAGTGCCGTTCTCGTCGCAAGCCACCGTACCCGGCCTGACCGAAATGCCAACGCTCTCGACGTTGTTCGAGCGGTTCCGCGACATCCCGCGGTCAGAAACCAATGACGACAGCGGCAATGCCGACGAAACACAGGAACTGGCCGATACGGTTGTCAGCGGCACTAGTAACGAGACCCACGATCCATTTGATTTCGACACCGGCGAACTGGGGATCGAACGGCAGGCGAACATCGACTATCAGCCCGACGCACTAGAGCACAAGGATGCAGTCATCGCGGCGAGCGCACCCGATCCAGCGGGACGGGCCTTCGTTGCGGACGTGGTTTCTGTGAGCCAGGCGCAAAAGCGGCGTTCGCGCGGCAGCGGTTCGCTGGTTCGCCAGTTGGTGGGCGTTGTCGGCGGAGGTGCGCTGGGACTTATGCTCGGCTATTTCGCTCTACTGTGGTGGCGCGGCCCCGATGGTGATCTGCTGGGCGTTGCCGATCGAATTCCGCGCGCCATTTTGCCGGCTGCATTTGATGAAGCCGGCGATCACGGCGAATTGGCGTCTGACGAACCTGCGCCGTCGCCTGAACCGCAAAGCGATGTCGAGCGGGCCACTTTCGAATCCAGTATTCCATCACCGACGGAGTCCTTAGACGTGGCAGAGCCGCGACCATTGACGCCGGAAGGGGCAAAGCCGCTGGTCGTAAATGCGACAGTACAGGATGCGCCGAGCTACACGCAGGAACAATTAAACGCCGCAATTGCTCTGGCAGCGACTGCTCGTGAACGACTAGTGACCGGCGCGCTCAACGACGCGGCGGCGAAACGGACGAAGGGCGAAAGCTACGTGCAGCTCTGCCAGATCGCCGAGACGCTTACCTTCCTCGCCGACGGCGACGCGCAAGCGCTCGCCGACTCACAAGTTAGCGGACGGCAGTTCTTCGCCGAGTTGCTGCAAGACCCCACGGCGCGAGACGAAATTGCGCAGATTGCAGTTCGCTGGATTGGCTACCCGAAGCGCCCCCACGGCGGCGTGTTTTTCGCAGGCAAAGTCTTGTCGTCGCAGCAGTCTGGCTCGGCGCACGAAGTGCAACTGGAGCTTGTCGATGGCGCGACGGTGACGGTGCTCACGCCCGAGCCAAGCCCGCTGGACGGAACGGTGGGCGTTGTGGGGAGCATCCTCGAGCAACCGGCCACGCGCATCACTGGTTACAGCGGGACCGCTGAGCGGGCGGTGTGGTCGCGGTTAATGTTCCCGCTGGACTAACGTCTGTGGGTGGCACGCCCTAAGGCTTCGCGAAGGGCGTGGCGAAGTTGACAAGGTTGCCCTTCGCCCTTGGAGAACCCAAGACGTGCCACCCAAATGACTTGCCACTAGCCAGCCTCCCCATCGCTTCGTACCATGCGGTTCAAACCCGCACCCCAGGACCATGTCACGATGCTGATTGCCGTTCCCAAGGAGACCTTTCCCGGCGAGCGTCGCGTGGCGCTGGTGCCCGCCGCAATCGGCCCGTTGGTGAAAAAGAAGCTCCCAGTGCAAGTCGAATCGGGTGCGGGCGTCGCCGCTGGAAGCACCGATGATGAATACCGAGCCGCCGGCGCGGAGATCGTCACCGACCGGACCGCGCTGTTCAAGTCTGCCGACGTTGTGCTGCAAGTCCGCACGCTCGGAGCGAACGCCGAAGCAGGTAAATCCGACCTTGCGCTGCTGAAAGAACCGACCGTGCTGATCGGCACGGGCGACCCGCTGGGCAATCCCCCGGCGATGAAAACGCTGGCCGATCGCGGCGTAACGCTGTTCGCGATGGAGTTGATCCCCCGCATCACGCGCGCCCAAAGCATGGACGTGCTGTCGTCGATGGCGACCATCGCCGGTTACAAGGCCGTGCTGCTGGCGGCGAACACTCTGCCCAAGATATTCCCGATGCTGATGACCGCCGCCGGCACGCTGGCCCCGACGAAGGTACTAGTGATCGGCGCGGGGGTAGCGGGATTGCAGGCGATCGCCTCCGCAAAACGGCTCGGAGCAGTGGTCAGTGCTTACGACGTGCGGCCCGCAGTAAAGGAACAGATCGAAAGCCTCGGTGCGAAGTTCATCGAGCTGGATCTCGCCACCGCTGACGCTGAAGACAAAGGCGGCTACGCCAAAGCGCTGGCGGAAGACCAACAGCGCCGTCAACGCGAGCAGCTTGCAAACTATGTTGCCGAGTGCGATGTCTGCATTACCACCGCTGCGATACCGGGCAGGCCGTCGCCGCTGCTGATCACGGCGGACGCCGTTCGGGGGATGCGCCCGGGATCGGTAATCGTGGATCTGGCCGCCGAGCGCGGCGGCAACTGCGAATTGACCAAGGTCGATCAAATGGTTGTCGAGAACGGCGTCACGATCCTCGGTCCGACGAACTTGCCGAGCGAAGTGCCGCTCCATGCGAGCCAGATGTACGCCAAGAACCTGACCACCTTTCTTGCATTGCTCACGCGCGATGGCAAGTTTCATTTGAACTTGGAAGATGAAGTCGTCCGCGACACGCTCGTCGCCACGCGCGGCGAAATCGTTAATCCGCGGATCCGCGAGTTGCTCGGCCTCCCGGCGCTACCCGCGCCTCCGGCCGGAAGTCCACCGGTGGAGCATTTGGTCAAGAGGTAGTTCCCCGCGGTCGAGGACGCCGCGGCTCACAATCCTTACTTCTGCCTTCGTACATCTAACATCATCCTTTCCCCATGGATCCTCTCACTGCCATCACCGTGTTCGTGCTCGCGATCTTCGTGGGTGTTGAAATCATCGCAAAGGTTCCGCCCACGCTCCACACGCCTCTTATGAGCGGCTCCAACGCCATTAGCGGAATCACCGTCGTCGGGGCGATTTTGGCAGTCCGCGCGGGACACGATCTTTTCGGCTTTTGGCTCGGATTCGCGGCCATCGTGCTCGCGATGATTAACGTCGTTGGCGGCTTCGTTGTCACGCACCGCATGCTCGGCATGTTCAAAAAGAAAAATAAGGAAGACATTTTTAATTGACGATATGACTTTGTTTGCTCAAATAACTTCTGTCACAGTCGCCACGCCCTGGTGGATCAGCCTCAGCTATTTAGTAGCTTCGGTGCTGTTCATTCTGGGCATCAAGGGGATGACTCACCCGCGGACGGCGGTGCGTGGGAATTTGCTCGGCGCACTGGGTATGTTGATTGCCATCGCGGCCACGCTCGTGCAAGTGGAAGTGCTTTCCGTTGGCTGGGCGCTTGCGGCGATGGCCATCGGCACTGTCATTGGAGTGTTGTTTGCGATTTATGTGCAGATGACGCAGATGCCGCAGATGGTCGCTCTGTTCAACGGCTTTGGCGGCTTGGCCTCGGTGCTTGTCGCCGGCGCTGAAGTGCAAAAATTTGCAGCCGAAATGCCGTCGTCGGCTTCGACGGCCACCAACGTGACAGTGGCCCTCATTGCGTGTGCGGCAGCCGGTTTGATTGGCGCGGTGACGTTCACCGGCTCGATGGTTGCCGCCGGAAAACTGCAAGAGCTGAAGATATTCAACCGGCCGTGGCACTTTCCCGGTCAACAATTTCTCAACGCCGCCTTGCTCGTCGGCTGCCTTGCGATGGGCTGGCTAATGCTCGAAGGCCAGGTCTGGCCGTTCTGGGTTCTTGTCGTGCTCGCGTTCGCGCTTGGCAAAATGCTCACGCTTCCGATCGGCGGGGCCGATATGCCTGTGGTGATTGCGCTCTTAAACAGTTACTCCGGCCTGGCCGCGGCGGCTGCGGGATTCATCATCGGCAACAGTTTGCTGATCATCTCCGGATCGCTGGTGGGCGCTTCGGGCATTATCCTGACGAACATCATGTGCAAGGCGATGAACCGCTCGCTCACCAACGTGCTATTCGGCAAGATGGGGCCGTCGGCCGGCGGCGTTACTGCCGACGAAGTTTACGGCGGCAAGGTGAAGAGCACCTCGCCCGACGAGCTGGCGATGCTGCTCGATGGAGTACAACGAGTGGTGTTTGTCCCCGGCTACGGGCTGGCCGTGGCCCAAGCGCAGCACGTCGTCCGCGAGCTGGCGAGCTTGCTCGAAAAAAAGGGCGTGACGGTGGAATACGCCATTCACCCCGTAGCCGGCCGGATGCCGGGGCATATGAACGTGCTGTTGGCCGAGGCCGATGTACCCTACGATCAACTCAAGGAGATGGACGAGATCAACCCCACGTTTGGCCAGTGCGACGTGGCGATTGTGATCGGCGCGAACGATGTGGTGAACCCGCTGGCGAAGACCGACCCCAACAGCCCGATCGCCGGCATGCCGATCCTGAACGTGGACGAGGCCCGCACGGTGGTCGTCATCAAGCGCAGCCTCAGCCCAGGTTTTGCCGGCATCCCCAATCCGCTCTTCGCCGCCGACAACTGCCTGATGCTGTTCGGCGACGGCAAACAGGCGATCGTGGATTTGGTGGCGGCGATGAAAGAGACTTAGCCGGTTATCGCTAAGCCGCAAGCGGGCTGCTACGATATACGGGACCGACGATCCGGTTTTCCTTCTCGTTGAGGTTAAGGCTATGGGGGCACGATTTCTTTTAGCGATTCTGTTGGCGAACGCTTTACATCAAATCGCGCAGGCCGACCTGCCGCCGCGAGTGTTGCCCGAGGGCGAACTTCCGGCCGACAGTCGGCTTGGCCCGCTGAAGGATTTAAACGGCTACTTCCCGTTTCAGCCCGTGGAGACGCGCGAGGCGTGGGACGAGAAGGCGCCGCAACTGAGAAATCAAATTCGCGCCGCGATGGGCCTGGTGCCGGAGCCTACCAAGACGCCGCTCAACTCGGTCATTCACTCACCGGTCGAGCGGCCTGAGTACACCGTCTGGCGAGTTTATTTCGAGTCGATGCCGGGGCACTACGTTACGGGCAGTCTGTATCGCCCCAAGGGAAAGACGGGGCCGCTGCCCGCGGTTCTTTCGCCACATGGACACTGGAACAACGGTCGATTCCACGAATGGAGCGAGAAGGAAGTTCGCAACGACATTGCAGTCGGGGCAGAGCGGTTCATGAAGGGCGGCCGTCATCCGCTGCAAGCGCGGTGCGTGCAGCTCGCCCGGATGGGCTGCGTCGTGTTTTTCTATGACATGCTCGGCTATGCCGACTCCGTGCAGCTTGAACATCGACCCGGCGTGCGGGAAGCGATGAATACGCCGGAAAACTGGGGATTCTTCAGCCCGCAGGCCGAACTGCGGTTGCAGTCGATGGCGGGCCTGCAAACGTGGAACTCGATACGCGCGCTTGATTTTCTGAGCAGTCTGCCCGAGGTGGACGCAAAGCGGATCGCCGTCACCGGCGCGAGCGGCGGCGGCACGCAGACGATGATCTTGGCGGCGATTGACGACCGCATCGCCGCGGCGCTGCCGGCGGTGATGGTCTCGACCGCCATGCAGGGCGGTTGCACGTGCGAAAACGCCTGCTATTTGCGCGCGGGGCTGGGAAACATCGAGATCGCCGCCCTCACTGCTCCGCGGCCGTTGGGTTTAACTGCGGCCGACGATTGGACCAGAGAACTTGAGACCAAAGGCTACCCAGACCTCAAGCGCCTCTACGAATTGCTCGGTAACGCCGATGCGTTTCAAGCGCGATTCCACATCCATTTCCCGCACAACTACAATTCGGTAAATCGAGTCTTCCTGTATGGCTTCGTGAACGATGCTTTCGCGCTGGGCATGGAGAAACCGATTCTGGAAGAGGAGTTTGAACCACTTTCCACGGAAGAACTGTCCGTTTGGACCGATGATCATCCGAGGCCCGCGGGCGAAGACGTGGGCGATGCCCACGAGCGAAAGTTGCTCGCCCATTGGACGCAGGACACGGAGCAACAGGTCGCGAAGCTGGACGAAGCTTCTGACGAGCATGGCGAGGTGATCGAGCAGGGCTGGCAGGCGATTCTAGGGGTGCCTGCCGAGACCTCGACCGTTTCCGTCGAACACAAGGCCGAGGGAGTAGAGAACGATTACGCCTGGAGAACTGGTTTGATTCGCAACTCGGCCGCGGGTTATGAACTGCCGGCCGTGGCTCTCTTGCCACAGGAGCCAACGGGGTTTGTGCTGTGGTTCACCGATGAAGGCAAGGCGGGGCTGTTCGACGAACAGGGCCAGCCCAAGCCCGCGATTCGCGAATTGTTGGCGGCGGGCAAAGCGATCATTGGTGTTGATTTACTGCATCAAGGTGAATTCATGGCGGACGGCAAGCCGCTTTCTCAGGCGAGATTGAATCTTCCCACGAACGACAAGCCAGAACCGTGGCAACTCGCGGCGGCGTACACCTTCGGATACAACCGGCCCCTATTCTGCCAGCGGGTGCAAGACGTGCTGACCACCCTGGCGGCGTTGCGGCAGGAGCATCCGTCGGTTAGCGAGATTAGCGTCGTCGGCGTGGGGCGCGAGGCAGGGCCGATTGCGCTTGCGGCCAGCGCGTTGGCTGCGTTTCTACCTACCAAAACCGCGGTGGCGACGGACGGATTTCAGTTCGAGGCGGTCAACCGGTTTGATGATCCGATGTTCGTTCCCGGGTCGGCGCGATACAAAGGCATCGGTGGCCTAGCGAGCCTCGTGAAGCCCGACCGACTTTTGCTCAACGAAGGTTCATTGAGCGACGGGGCGCTCGATGAAATTGTGGCGTGGCTTACCAAGTAAGATCGGATGTAACAGCTTAGCGCAATGGAGTTGATAAATGCCGTTCCAGGGCCGTTCACGGTCCTTTCCACCGCAGGTGGTAATAGGCCTGCCGTTAACGGCAGGTTAACGAAGCGACGCCGATACAGCGGCAAAAGCCCTGTTCACAGGGCTTCTCGCTGCGGTGGCTTAAGCCTTTGCACCACGTGCGACATGGCACATGCGCACGCAGCGAGAAGCCCCATGAATGGGACTGGAAGAATTGATCAACGATTCCCGGTGACCCGCCATAAATGGCGGGCCTAATACCGCTCGCGCGGAAAGGACCGTGAACGGCCCTAAAAGACGAAGGCATCTCTGCTCTAAACAGCCGAAGGATTACAAAGTTTGATGGTTCGCGCAGGACGCACCCGTGGTGAAACGCTGATTGCTAACGAGACCAATCAAGCGCAGCAACTGAGCGCGTCGTGGAAACGATCTTTCCGCCGCCGGCTGCTGGCGTGGTTTGAGAAGCATGCCCGCGACTTGCCTTGGCGACGGTCGCGCGATCCCTATCGCGTATGGGTCAGCGAGGTGATGTTGCAACAGACGCAGGTTGCCACGGTTGGACCCTACTTCGAACGGTTCATTGCCGCGTTTCCGACGGTCGAAGCCCTTGCCGCCGCGGACGAGCAGCAGGTGTTGCGATTGTGGGAAGGGTTGGGCTATTACCGCCGCGCCCGCGGTCTGCACGCGGCAGCTAAAGTGCTAGTCACGGAACACAGCGGCGTTCTGCCACGCGACGTGGCGACCCTGATGCAACTCCCCGGCATCGGCCGCTATACGGCCGGGGCGATTGCGTCGATTGCGTTCGATCGGCGGGCGCCGATTCTCGAGGCCAACACGTTCCGCCTCCTCACGCGGCTGATTGCCTATCGCGGCGACCCGACAAAATCCGCTGGCCAGCGGCTGCTGTGGCAAGTCGCCGAGGAGATTCTGCCGAACAAGCACGTCGCACGGTTCAATCAGGCGCTGATGGAACTGGGCTCGCTTGTCTGCACGCCGCAGCAACCGCAGTGCGCAGCGTGCCCCGTCGAAGCGCTCTGTGGAGCGCGGCGTTTGGGACTGGCCGAGAAGCTTCCGCACGTCACGCGGAAGATTCAATACACGGAAGTTCGCGAAGCGGCGATCGTGGTCTCCAAAGCAAACCGAATCCTCGTCCGGCAATGCGGGGCGGAAGAGCGCTGGACGGGCCTGTGGGATTTTCCACGTTTCGGACTCGTCGCCCAAGGACCGCTTTTCGCTCGCGGGGAGATTGCCCACAAGGTTCTCCAGCAGACCGGAATTGCATGTGATCTTGGGCCGGCATTCCACACGCTCAAGCACGGCGTCACGCGGTTTCGCATCACACTGGAATGTTACCGCGCAGAGTACGTCTCCGGTCGTGTCCGCTCAACGCCCGACCACCCCGTACGTTGGATCCGCCCCGCGGAACTTGCAAACCTGCCGCTGAGCGTCACCGGCCGCAAGATAGCCCTGCGAATTGCGTAGCGCGCTGGCACGCAACGGGGAGCCTGAGTTCGAGATGCCAAGCGAGTTGCGCCAGCACAATCGCCGCTGCCGCGGCTGGGAAGCCATGGCACCGCTCATGCGGCGGGGAGTTCGCGTTTTGGGAAAACGCGGCTACTATGAGGGGCGAATGCAGAGCTGCCCCCTCCCCTGCGGACGGGGGAGGGGAATCATATTACTGTGCATTTGTGATCTATCTCGTGGGAGTGGCGTCGATAAGTGGCGGAGATTTCGGGGCTGCTGGGGGCTTATTTCTCGCGCCTTTCGGCGTGCTATGATAGAGAGATCAAATCTGCACACCACGATTAGCCGCCGCTACGTGTCCACCTCATGAAGAAGTCCACCCGAACGCGAGTCATCACGAGCTTTCGACTCGCGCCGGGGACGCCGATCGGCGCGAACTTCGAAGTGGTCGACTTTCTTGGCAACGGTTGGGAAGGTGAGGTCTATCGGCTGCGCGAGGTCGGTACGGGGATCGAGCGGGCGGGGAAATTCTTTTTTCCGCATCGAAATAGACGTAACAAAGCAGCGCGTTGGTACGCCAAGAAACTTCACAAGCTGCGGCACTTTCCGATCCTCATTCAGTACCACACCAGCGATTCGTTTCTCTTTGAGGGGCAACGAGTTACGTTCTTGCTATCGGAGTACGTGGAGGGGGAACCGCTCTACAAATTCCTGGCCCGACAACCTGCCAAACGGATCGGCGCGTTTCAAGGTTTGCACCTGTTGCATGCATTGGCAAAAGGAATGGAGGGCATTCATAATGCAAGGGAGTACCACGGCGATCTCCATACCGGGAACATCATCATTCGGCGGTTCGGAATTTCATTCGATCTCAAGGTGCTGGACATGTATCACTACGGTCCGGCCAAGGCGACCGACATTCACGATGATGTATGCGATTTGATCCGGATCTTCTATGATGCTATCGGCGGGAAAGCGCTGTATGCCAAGCATCCGCCCCAAGTCAAAGAGATTTGCAAAGGACTGAAGCGTTCGTTGATCTTGCGCCAATACCGCACGGCGGGGCAACTGCGGCAGTACCTGGAAACGATGGAATGGAGATAATTACTCCCAGCGCCGGCGCGGTCGTCGCGCTCGAACCGGTGGTCAGCTTGGGGCGCGGCATGCCAGTTCCGCGGACTACCGCGCGGGCGATGTCGCTGCTCGAGGCGAATTGCAGTGCCCCCCACGCGCTGGCCGTAGCCGGGGGGACCGCGGCCGTGTTTTCGTGTCCTAGCCCGGGAAAAGAGACGCCCAACGAAGATGCCGCGATGGTCGTCGAACTGACGCCGCAGCACGCCGTGCTGGTGGTGGCCGACGGGCTGGGTGGCCATGCGAGCGGCGAGCACGCCTCGCGACTCGCGATCCAGAGCCTGCGGCAAGCGCTTTTGCCGCTGGAAATCGATCCCCAGGATACCAACGCCGATGCACTCCGGTGGGCGATTCTCGCGGGTATTGAAGAAGCAAACCGGGCCGTCCTTGAACTCGGCACCGGCGCCGCCACGACGCTTGCCGTCGTCGAAGTGCAAGGTCCAACGGTTCGGCCTTACCACGTTGGCGATTCCGAAATCCTGATCACTGGCCAGCGCGGCCGCGTGAAGCTTCAGACGATCTGCCACTCGCCGATTGGCTACGCCGTGGAAGCCGGCCTGATTGCCGCCGATGACGCCATTCACCACGAAGAGCGGCATGTGATCTCGAACGTCATCGGCTCCGCGACGATGCGGATCGAACTTGGGCCTGCCGTCACCCTCGCTGCGCGCGACACTGTGCTCATTGCCTCTGACGGCTTGTTCGACAATCTTCTGCAACAAGAGATTGTTGATGGCATCCGCACTGGGCCGTTGCACGAGGCACTCAGCGGAATCGTCACCGAAGCCCGCCGACGGATGATCGAACCACGCGAAGGCTTGCCGTCGAAGCCGGACGATCTCACGGTGGTGGCCTATCGACGTAAGTAAATTGGGTGCCACTGGCTCTGCCAGTGTTTTCACCGGATCACCGTTAGCACTGGCAAAGCCAGTGGCACCCAAAGTTCGGTTCAGTTCGATTGCTCGCCGCAATCCACCACCGCCACGTTTGTTACTGCGCGGAACGTGCCCGCTATCCGGCGTGCTTCCCAAAAGAGGTAAAACGCACCCGCGGGAGACACAGGATCGAAAGCGATGTTTTCCGACTGCTCGACAACAATCACGTCGCCGTTTTCCATCGTCATTGTGAACGGCTGAAACGGTTTTGTTCGCACCAGCCGCAACACGTCAGCGTGTATTCGCTCACCGCTCGACACAGCAATTCTCCTAGCGTCATCGAACTTCGGTTAGAACTAACGTATAACACACTACGCCGTTAGCCAGTTCTAACATGATCGTTTGACATCGTGCTGAATTGTATCCCAGCGGGATTATAGCCATTAGCCGGTGGTTGCGCAGCGCACCACCGGATAGCAAAGGCAATGCCTGAACGACCCTGGCAGGGATCGCAGCAGATGTAGACGTAGCAATTGCTGGCACGCCCTGCCGGGGTGCTCAATTCTGTCCGCTTCTTCCCGGTGGTGGCGCTTACGCTTACCACCGGCTAATGGCTGTCAAGCCTCCGGCTTGAGTGTCCACATTCGCTTGCGTCGGAGCGTGAGGACTACAATCCAAAAAACAAAGGCCGTGGCCGCACTGTCGCGCGGCTCACGGCCCTTGTAGTAAAACAAACTTCCGGTCGATTGCGACGGAGTGGAGTCGCTCGAAGAATAGCGCGGATCGGACTATGCTGCGCACAGCCCTTTGATCGACCCGGGCCAATCGAAATTATGGTCCTCCCGACGGAATTGCGACCGGAAAGTTTGACTTAAATCGTCTCAAGCTCTCGAGACGTGAACGGGTTCAAGCTTGCTTATCGTCTGCCTTGCTGCCGAACCTAAAGCCAATTCGGCGTTCGGCGGCCAGCAAACCTTACAGCATTATTCTAGCTTGCGAAAGGCGAGCGGCTATGGGGAATCGAGGAAAGCAAACCCCGTGCCATGAGGTGTTATTTCGCGACGAAATAGGCCGCTAATCGTCATTGCTTTTCCGGCCGATTCCATCTATCCTCCCGCTCCTCTTTTCTCGAACCCGCGTCATCGGGAGCAACCAGCGATGCCTTTCCAAGCGGTCTCTCGTCGGCAGTTTCTGTGGATCACCGCCGCCGCTCTGGTGATGTGCGTGGTTCCGGCCGATGCTGTCACGACATCAACCGGCGGCCGGCAACTCACGCTCAGCGAGCAGCTTACTTTCGGACTCCAGGTGGCGACCAAGCAAGACAAGGAATTTGTCGCTCGTGTCGTGGCGCTGGTCCATGTCGGCGTGCTGCCGCGGAAACTCGTCGACAGCACGTTTCTATGGGCGCGCCAGAAGGCCGCCTTTCGAGGCGGCGCGGTGAGCCTGCGCCCGATGGTTTACTTCCGACCCGCCCTGGTCCTGCGAGCCAGGCGGCTTGGCATCAAGTTCTAGCGTAACTGGGCCTTGCCTGTTGCGAGTCCGCCGCGGCGGACTCGCCTACGTGGCCCGGTGGTCATCCGGTCCCATTTCCGGTATCATGCGGCCTTCCGTTGGTGAGTCCCGATCCTTCAGTTGCGTATACCCACATGGCCCGTAAAGTCGTCAGTCGCAAAGAGAAGCGTGCCGAGGTTGAGGCCGCCGAGAAAATGGATGCCGATAAGGGCGTCAAGAAGAAAGCCCCGGTGAAGCGGAAGTCGCGGGCCAAGGCCGCCAAGGAAGTTCGGCTCAAGGCCTTTTGGGGCGTCTTCAACCAGAGCCTCAAGCGAATCGCGCTCTACGACTACAGCCAGAAGAAAGAAGCTCAGACGAAGGCCGAAGAGCTTTCCGCCAGCGGCAAATCGCCACACTTCATCCAACCGGTGAAGGAAGTCATCGAAGAGGCGTAGACCGAATTCGGAATGCGGAGTGCGGAATGCGGAATATGGTTTTCGATTCCGCATTCCGCAATCCGAATTCCGCATTCAAGAGGCGTCATCCATGAAGCGAGTGCTCGCGACTACCTTGTTGTTGTGCATGATCGTTCCGGCGAGCGCTGAGGAGTCATTCAAGATCATTCCCGACGTGGTCTATGGCCACAAAGCGGGGCTGGCGATGACGTGCGATGTCATTCGCCCGAAGGAACCGAATGGCGCGGCCGTGCTGTTCATGATGAGCGGCGGTTGGTTCTCAGGCTGGATGCCGCCCGAAAACTTTGTTAATCCCGATGCACCGCTCGGCATGCACTTCCGCGAGTTAGTCGACAAAGGCTACACGCTCGTCATTGTCCGGCACGGCAGCGCGCCCCAGTTCAAAGTGCCTGAAGCCGTGGTCGACGTCCGTCGCGCGGTACGCTTCATCCATCTCAACGCCGAAAAGTACGGGATCGACCCCGATCGGATCGGCGTCTGCGGCGGCAGCGCGGGCGGACACCTTTCGCTGATGCTCGGCACGACCGGCGACGATGGCGCCAAGGACGGCAAGGACGACATCGATCGCGCACCCAACCGGGTCGCCGCAGTCGTCGCCTACTTCCCGCCGGTTGACTTGCGCGAATGGGTCGGACCGAGCGAGAAATTCCCCGCGCTGGAATTCGACCCGAAGTTGGCGGAGTCGGTCTCGCCCGTGCTCTGCGTCACCCCCGACGACGCTCCGACGCTTCTCATCCACGGCGATAAAGATGAACTGGTGAAGCTCGACAACAGCGAGCGGATTCTGGCCAAGTTTCAGGAAGAGAAAGTCCCCTGCGAGCTTGTCGTTATCGAAGGGGCCGGGCACGGCTTCCCCGGCGAAATGGGCCAGCGGGCTTCCAAAGAGTTGGTCGAGTGGTTTGACAAGCATCTTGCGAAAGGAGAAACCGCAGCCTCGGGCAGCGGTCAATAAGTCAGAGCCACAATATGTAACGGCGTGCTACGTCAATTCCACGCGTTCGCCCAGTTCCGGCAGATGAACATTCCAGCCTCGTTCGGTCCGCAAGGTATCCGCAAGTGCCAGGGCACTGTCGGGTTCGCCGTGGGTGAGAAAGGTCTGCTTCGGCGGGTTTTTCAGATTGGCCGTCCAGCGCAGCAAACCCGAGCGGTCGGCGTGGCCGCTGAGGCCGGGCACCTGCTCGATGGCGGCGCGGACCGGAATTTCTTGCCCGTGCATTCGCAGGTAGGGCACGCCATCTTGTAGCAACCGCCCACGGGTGCCGACGGCCTGGTAGCCGCCGATGATGACGGTCGTCTTGCTGCTGGGCAGGCGTTGCTTGAGGTGATGCAGAATTCGCCCACCGGTCATCATGCCGCTCGACGCGATAATAACGGCTGGCCCGCGCAGGTGGTTCAGCGCCTTCGATTCTTCGGCCGAGCGGCAGAGGTGAACGCCCGGCGGTCCCCACATCGCGCTGCCGGCTTCGATCTCGCCCTCGCTGAGGTCGAGGTCTTCGCTGAATCGGCGGTACACGGCCGTGGCATCGCAGGCCATCGGCGAATCGACAAAGATCGGCAGTTCCGGGATTCTCCCCTGCTCGCGCAGCAACTGCAAAAGATAAGTAAACTGCTGCGCCCGGCCCACGGCAAAGGAGGCGATTAGAATCGCACCGCCGCGCTCGACGCCGCGCTGAATCACACCGGCCAGCGCATCGAGCAGATTTTCGTCGGGATGGTCGCGATTGCCGTAGGTGCTCTCGCAAATTAGGTAATCGCAGGGCGGCGGCGGAACGGGGTCGAAATAGAGCGGTCCATCGTGCCGGCCTACGTCGCCGGAGAAAACGATCTTCGTGGTTCGCGACGTTTCGCGAGCTTCGACTTCAATTAAGTTCGACCCCAGCAAATGCCCTGCGTCGTGCATCCGCATGTGAATCGACTCGGCGGGCGTGAACCATTCGTCGCGATCGACTTCTTTGAAAAGCTTCATCGTTTCCAGCACATCGCGGCCGTCGTAAAGCGGCAGTGCCGGCTTGTGCTTGGAAAAACCCTTGCGGTTCGCATACTCGGCGTCCTGCTCCTGGACCTTGGCCGAATCGAGCAGGATGATCTCCGTGAGCCGTTTGGTCGCGGCGGTACAGTAGACCGGCCCGCGATAGCCCTCCTTCACGATTCGCGGCAGATAGCCAACATGATCGAGGTGGGCGTGCGTTAGCACTACCGCGTCGAGCTGCTTGATGTCGAACGGCGTCGGCTCCCAGTTGAGCATCCGCAACTGCCTGAGGCCCTGGAACAACCCGCAGTCCACCAGCACGCGCCCGTTGCCCGCTTCGAGCAGGTACTTCGAGCCGGTGACGGTGCGGGCCGCGCCATAAAACGTGAGGGAGGGCATGGGGAGATTGCAGATTTGGGATTTGGGATTTGGGATTTGGGAAAACAAGTTAGCCGCGTCGCTTGCGACGCGCGTCACGGCTCTAGTGTAGTGAGCGAGGGACGTACCTGACTATAGCCACGGCGTGGCAAGGCCCGCGAGGACGAACAGCGCGGCGACGGCGGCCTCGATGAGCGGGTAGCGCGGGGAAATCTTGCCGCCGCAGTCGTAGCATTTACCACCGAGCATCAGCCAGCCAAGCACCGGCAGATTGTGGTACCAGCGGATTGGATGGTCGCAGCGCGGGCAATGCGACCCGGGCCAGACGATGCTTTCCCCCCGCGGCAGGCGGTAGAGCACGACGTTAAGAAAGCTGCCAAAGCACCCGCCGAGAAACGCGAGGCCCACGATCGCGACCCACCACTGGGCGGGCGGCAGCGCGGAGTCGATGAGTTGAGCAAGCGGCATCAGGGGGCGTCGTCGAGGGGAGGATAGTCTTCGAGCTTGGGCGTGATCCACACGACTTTGTTGTCGCGCCAGACGGCGATGGGGTCGCCGGTGATCGCGTGCTCCCGAATAGCTTGGCGGGCAGCACGCTTGAGCGCTGCTTGGACACCGGATAAATTGCGAAGTTTTTCCGCAATCCGCTTGTGGTCCGCAGGGGAGCGACCGTTCATGAAGTGTGTTCCTGTATGGAGTTCCAAATTTCCGGAGCAACTATTGTTGGCGGTAGTCCGCGCGACTGCGTTGCTACCATTTCGTACCCGTGCGGCTCGGAGTTGTCGAAAACAGTCCATGTATCGACCAGTGGCATGTAGATTCGACAGAGGTTGCGCAATCCTAGTAGATATCTGCGCCGAATTGTATCCTCCGGTACACTGTGGCCCCCGCGCGAGACGCGGTCCGCGACGCGAGCTATCGCTGCCTCGGGGGACGGAAGCCACAAGAACAAAAGATGAGACTGATAACCATTGCTCCGCAGCTCGCGTAACCAATTCGCGTAGCTCTTCGCCGCCAACGTGGTTTCGAGTGAAAAACTGATTCGTTGTTGTGCCAACTCATGTAATCGAGCCAGCATTACCCGTCCCGCCTGAATCGCGACACCTTCGGGATGAAAACCCGATATTCCCTGCGCAATCACATCGGCATTCACGAATTCCGAAATGCCGAGGTAATCGCGCAATAGTCTTGGCGCGGCTGTCGACTTGCCCGCTCCATTCGGCCCCGCGACAATCACAACGTTTGGCGATTCCATTTTCCATTCCGCATTCCGCAATCCGACTTCCGCCTTCAGTATACTCCATGCAGCGGGCCGCCGGGGGCGGCGAGTTGCTCCACTCGTCGCGTTACCTCGGGGTCTTCCTCCAGCACCGGGGCATGGTGCGGCTTGCTGCGGGCGTCTAGGGCGAGCGCCCCGCGGCAGCCCCAATGTTTTTGTTCGGTGAACTGCTGGACGCCATAAATGTCGGCCGCGGGGTTGGTCCGCGTGAACGTAACCCACAGAAAATTTCGCAGCGATTCGGCGACGAATTGGGAATCATCGACGACGACAACCCAGCGGAAGACGTTGATGGAATCCGAAGCCCGCAGCGCAAGCAAGGGTTCCAACCCCCTCGCCCCTTCTACCGCCAACACCCCCGGCAACACCAACCGCGGGTTCCGAAATCCTTCCGGCAGCCGCAACCCACTCGGCAGTTCCGTCGCTAGCGCAAACCGCGGCGGACCGACAGCGGCGATCACCACTTTCGAGCCGGCGTTAAGCCCGTCGCCCGAATAGTCGAGCGTGTCGATCGTGGTCTGCGTGTGGAAGTGCAGATCACGATTCCAATCGGCCCGACGTAACAAGTGGGCGAAAAACGCCGGGATGTTGTGCAGGTCAAGCTGCGAGTCATCGTTCCGCGCGACGATCAGCAGGAATTTTGCAAGCGAAAGTTGCCCTTGGCCGAGGATCGCGCTGGCCTGCGTCAACAATTCCTGCGGGCGCTCGGTCTTCATGAACGGCATGTAGCGCTCGCTGCCAATCGCCAGCAGCAACGGATGAACGCCCGCCGCGTCGACCGCGTCGACGCCATGCACGCCGGGGAGCACCGTGGGAATAATCGGCCCTGTCAATTCGTGAATCAACTGGCCAAAGATCGTGTCTTCCTGCGGCGGGCGGCCAACGACCGTGAAAGGCCAGATCGGGTCGTCGCGGTGGTACACGTGGTCCACTCGCAGCACGGGAAAATCGTGCTGCAAGCTGTAGTAACCCAGGTGGTCGCCGAACGGTCCTTCAGGCAGCATCTTGCCGTCGATCACCGTGCCGCAGATCGCGAAGTCGGTATCGGCATGAACCGGCAAACCATCGGCGCGGCGGACCATCCGCACGCGGCGGCCGCCGAGCACGCCGGCAAACGTCAACTCGCTCATTCCCTCCGGGAGCGGCATCACCGCGGCCAGGCTCATCGCCGGCGGACCGCCGACGAAGATGTTCACGCGAAACGGCTGGCCCGCCTCCATCGCCATTCGCTGATGGACGCCGATCGAGCGGTGAATCTGGTAGTGCAAGCCAATCTCGCAATCGGGCGCGTACTCATTGCCCGCAAGCTGGATGCGGTACATGCCGAGGTTCGAGTGCATTAGTCCCGGCTGGCGCACGTCCTCCGTGTAAACCTGCGGCAATGTAATGAACGGGCCGCCGTCGCCGGGCCAGCATACCAGTTGCGGCAACTGGCTGACGGTGGTTTCGTTAGCCAGCACCGGACCGCTACGCACCGATTTTGGCAAGGTCCGTAGCGCTGAAAGTGGAGCGCCGGCATACTTCCACGGATGCCGAAGCGCGGCGGTGGGATCGATCTTCAGTTCGATCAATCGTCGCACGCGGTCCAACGTGTGGCGGAACATGAACCGCGCCCGGTCAATCGTGCCGAACAGGTTGCTGGCCATCGGGAACCGGCAGCCCTTCACGCGCGTAAACAAGAGCGCCGGTCCGCCGGCCGCGAATACCCGGCGATGGATGGCCGCCGCTTCCAGGTGCGCATCGATTTCCTCGTCAATGCGCAGCAGATGCCCGTGGCGATCTAGGTCGTCAATGCATTGTCGGAGGCTGCGGTAAGACATGCGGAAATAAATCGAATTAGTCGCGGATGACACGGATTGAGCGGATATTCACCGGATCTAAACAAGTCTGACGAAATGGATCGTACATACGTCTTTCTCCATCCATTGATCCGCGCGAATCCGCGTTCGTCCGCGACCCATTCATCTCTCGCGTCGCGTTCGCCGATCGCGGCCTTTGCGGGCCACGCGGACGCCTTCCTGCCCATGATACGTCACGAGCAACGCCCCCACCGCGGCGGTTTTGGCGAACAGGTCGAACACAATCTGCTCTTCACCCGGCCAAGGATACGCGAAGATCACATCGAAGTCGTCCGGTTCCAGGCCCAACTCCTCGTAGGCATTCGCCCCGTCGGAGCGCAGCCAGGTGATGTCTTCCTGTCGGTCGAGCAAATCTTCGGCTCCTTCGGGCACGAAGCTGCCGCAAATGAACTGGGCTTCGATCTCGTGATCTTCGGCCAGACCGTTTGCGATCGTCACCAGGTCGGGTTCGATTTCGATGCCGACCGCGTCGAAGTCGAGCATCGCCGCCAGGCAGGCCACAACTCCGGCGCCGCTGCCCCATTCCAGAAACCGATGGCCTGCGGCCAGGTTTAACTCAAACAGTAAAGCTAGATGATGGTAAACCGTCGGAAAATCGCTCGGCACGAAACCGACCACAGGCGTGTCCTTTCGGGCCTGCTGAAACAACTCAATCCGCCGATCCGCATCTCGCAGCAGCGCTTCCACCGCCGCCGGCAACGGCCCTGGCTCGATCGACAGCGATAGCGGAATAAGCTTCGACATGACTATCGCAAATCGGTCAGTCATAAAGACGCATGAAAAGTCAAATACAATTAATGTTGCAACCGCTGATCGACGCTAATGAAACGCTAATAAGTTGGAGTCAAATCTCATCAGCGTTCCATTAGCGTCAATTAGCGGTTCTCTTCTCCGGATACTTGTGCCGTTTCGTGGATATCTCACACTCGGATCGACCAACCCTTGCGGGACATGAGCCATAGGATGATCCACCAGAATGCGACCATTGCCGCCGCGAACGTGTGCGATGCGACAACGGGGCTGTCAATCCACGACGTGAACAATTCTTTGTAAATCCAATCTTTCGTCGTAAGATCGCCGATCGAAGTAACGGCGATCAGGCGGCTCAGCAGGACCGCGCCGACGTAGACGAAGATGGCGTTGATGCCGACGATTTCGAACGGCCGCGCGAGGCGTTTGAGGCCCAGGCCGTCGAACGCGAAGAGGCAAGCCGCGAAGGCGATCATCGAGCAGCCGCCGGTTAGTAGTACGAAGCTGCTGGTCCAAAGTTTCTTATTGATCGGGAATGACTCGTTCCACAGAAGCGCAATCGCCACCAGCACCGCCCCGCCAAGCAGCAGTTGCACCACCGGCTTGCCGACTCCCGCGTGACGCTGGATCAACAGGCCGGACCAGTAACCCAACAGCGCGGTCACAATCGCCGGCAACGTACTCAGCAGCCCTTCCGGTTCGGTCGGCTGAGTGGTCGCTTGCGTATACATGTGGTCCTTGCCAAGAACTGCAACATCCACTTCGCGGACGATGTTTTGGGTATTGCTCATTCGACCCTTTGGAGAAACATCACGCGGAAGCTGCGCGAGCAAGCCCCAATAACCCAGCAGCAGCGCGGCGGCTACGATCAACTGCGTTCGCACGCTCGTGTGCAGCACGAGCAGCGAAGCGGCGCAGTACACGAGTGCAATCCGCTGCAACACGCCCAGAATGCGCAGCGTGCTGAAGTCGAGTTGGCCGCTGAACAACATCCCACTGCCGTTGAGCACGAGCCCCAGCAGAAATAGCACCGCCGTCCGGCGGAAGATTCGCCAATACACCGCCGCGTCAACGATCGTTCCGGCGCGGTACTTCCGTAGCGAATAGGCCATCGCCGTGCCGACGATGAACAGGAACGACGGGAAAACGAGATCGGTCGGCGTCCAGCCATTCCACTCGGCATGGCCCAGCGGCCACCAAACGTGGTCCCCATCGCCGGGATTGTTGACCAGGATCATCGCCAGAATCGTGATCCCGCGGAACACATCCAGCGACACCAGACGCCCGTCGCTCTTGGTCGAGGCAAATTCCATGATGCCAATATATCGGCCCCGTCAAAGACTTGCGACCGCAGCGTGGAACAAGGTAAGATTAGCCGCGAAAAGGCACGAAATGTCAAATGTCAGAGGAAGAGAACCGCTAATGGACGCTAATGGGACGCTGATGGGATTTGAATTCAAGATTAGCGTTTTATTAGCGTCGATCAGCGGTTGCTACATCTGAGGGTGCTTTTCGTGCTTTCCTGTGCCTTTAACCGTAAGTCGAGGACGCGAATATGGCGGCGAAGACGATCAATGTGGGGCTGGTTGGGTACAAGTTCATGGGCAAGGCCCATTCCAATGCCTATCTCAAGGTCGATAAGTTCTTCGACCTCGACGCCAAGCCGGTGATGAAGGCGATCTGCGGGCGCGAGAAGGAAGGCTTGGCCGCGTTTGCCCAGAAGTTTGGCTGGGAGAGCTACGAGACCTCGTGGGAGAAACTCGTGGCGCGGAAGGACATCGACCTAATCGATATCGGCGCGCCGGGCATCGTGCATCGCGACATTGCCGTGGCCGCGGCGGAGAATGGCAAGCACGTGTTCTGTGAAAAGCCGCTGGCGTTCACGCTCAAGGATGCCCGCGAGATGCTCGCCGCGGTCCGCAAGGCGGGCGTCAAGCACATGGTCAATTTTAATTATCGCAAGTGCCCGGCGGTGGCGCTCGCCAAGCAGATGATCAAGGACGGCGCGATCGGCGAAATCCGCCACTTCCGCGCCACCTACCTGCAGGACTGGATCAACGACCCCAAGTTCCCCATGAACTGGCGGCTACGCAAGGCGACGGCCGGCTCCGGCGCGCATGGCGATCTCAACGCGCACCTCGTGGACCTTGGCCGATTCCTGGTCGGCGAGATTATCGAAGTCGTGGGCATGCAAAAGACGTTCATGACAGAGCGCCCAGCCGAGGGAACTTCGTCGGGCCTCGTGGCCACGGCGGCCGAGGGGACCGAAAAGGTCGACGTCGACGACTGCACGACGTTCTTAGCAAAATTCGCGAACGGCCCGCTAGGCACGTTCGAGGCCACCCGGCTTGCCCCCGGCCGGAAGAACTATAATCGGTTCGAGATCAACGGCAGCCTCGGCAGCCTTGCGTGGGTGTTCGAAGACATGAACGTGCTGGAATACTACTCGGTGAATGACCCCGCGGGCCAACAAGGCTTCCGCAAAATAATCGCCACCGAGGGCGTGCATCCCTACGTCGGCAACTGGTGGCCGCCGGGCCACATCCTCGGCTACGAGCACGGCTTCGTCCACGCCGTCTACGACCTGCTGCAATCAATCGCGAACGACAAACCCGCCAGCCCCTGCTTCCTCGCCGGCGCTCGCTGCGTCGCCGTGCTGGAGGCAGTTGATAAGTCGATCAAGAGCGGGAAGTGGGAGAGAGTGGAAACGGTGGAATAGGTTGCACCACGGAGGCGCGGAGGACACGGAGAAGAAGCAATATGTGGAAGTCAATCAAACCAACCGAGTGGTTGAAACGATTCTACGAGCGAACACTTTCACGAGAGCAACTCTATCCTTGGACGGACGATCCATCGCCTCATGCGGTCAATGTAGCTGGCGACTTTTATGTGGTTGATGCATGTTGCACAATGTGCGGCGTTCCATTTGAGGAAGCACCAGAATTATTCGACAGCGTGGAGGACGAACGCGGCTACACGCATTGTTTCGTGAAAAAACAGCCAGCGAACGAACAGGAACAGGCACACATGATAAATGCTATTCGATATGGCGAGTTGCGATGTATTCGCTATGGAGGCAAAGATCAACAGACATTGGCTTCCCTTGCCGCTGTCGATGAGCTCGGTGTTTGTGATTTTCCAAACGGATAGCCGTCCCAATGTCTTCTCCGCGTCCTCCGCGCCTCCGTGGTGAATCTTCTCCCCAACCAACAACCAACCATGAAAACAATCCGAGCAGGCATCATCGGCACTGGTTTTATTGGCCCCGCGCATGTCGAGGCGCTCAGGCGGCTCGGCTTTGTCGAGGTCGCGGCGGTGGCGGAGCGCGATCAGGCTTTGGCCAATCGCAAGGCCGAGGATTTGTCGATTCCCAAGGCCTATGGCAACTACCACGATCTGCTGGCCGATCCGACGATCGAGGTCGTGCACAATTGCACGCCCAATCATCTCCACTTCGAGGTGACGCGCGACATCCTGGCGGCGAAGAAGCACGTGGTGAGCGAAAAGCCGCTGGCGATGACGAGCAGCGAGTCGCGGGAGCTGGTGCGGCTGGCCAACGAAGCGGGCGTGGTGAATGCCATCGACTTCAACTACCGCTACATGCCGCTCGTGCAACAGGCGCGGCTGATGTGCCAGTACGGCGACGTCGGCCGGGTGTTTGCCGTGCATGGTTCCTACTTGCAAGACTGGCTTTACCAGGAGACCGATTGGAACTGGCGGCTCGTGCCGGAGCTGTCGGGCGAATCGCGGGCGGTGGCCGACGTCGGTTCCCACTGGTGCGATCTCGTGCAATTCATCACCGGCATGAAGATCGTGCGGGTGATGGCCGACCTGGTGACGATCCACCCCGTGCGGAAGCGGCCGCGGGTCGAGGTCGAGACCTACGCCGGCAAGGTGCTCCAGCCGGAGGATCTCGAAGACGTGCCGATCAACACCGAGGACTACGCGGCGATCATGCTCGAGTTCAGCACCGGTGCGCACGGCGTGGTGACGATCAACCAATGCGCCGCCGGCCGCAAGAACCGGCTCTACTACGAAATCGACGGCAGCAAATGTTCTTTGGCGTGGGACCAAGAAACGCCCAACGAATTATGGATCGGCCGCCGCGACGGACCGAACCAGGTGATGCTCAAAGACCCGAGCCTGTTGTACGAGGAGGCCCGGCAATACGCCCACTACCCCGGCGGCCACAACGAGGCCTACCCCGACGGACCGAAGAACCTGTTCCGCAACATCTACGGCTACCTCGCCGGCACGCGTCCGGGAAACGATTTTGCGACCTTCCAAGACGGGCACAACGAGATCGCGATTTGCGACGCGGTGCTGAAGAGTAGTCGCGAGAAGAAGTGGGTGGAGGTGGAGTATTGAGGGACGAGGTAACTTGGGGGGTGGCACGCCCAGAGTCTTCGATGGGCGTGGTGAAGCGAGTACCAGCATCACCACGCTTTTCGCGGACTCAGGGCGTGCCACCCCATACGAATTGCGCGGCAAACTTAAGATGAAGATTCAGGATCCCAAATTCAACCGCGAGGTTTTCCGCAAACTTCGTCGCCGGTTCGACTCCGAGCGCACGCCACGGGAACTTACCTTTTCCTGCTTCAACCGTTACAAGTTCCTCAACTCTGACCGTACTCGACAATGGTTCGTCGAAGCACTGAGCGCCGAGCGGCAAAGCTGGCCCCTCGATATATGGGCCTGGGTACTTATGCCGGAGCACGTGCATTTGCTTGTTGCACCACATCATCCCGATGTTGCCGTTGGCAAGTTTGAGGGAAAGGTCAAAGAACGTGTCGCTCGAAAGGCGATTCGATGGCTGGAAGCATATGCTCCCGAGTGGATCCCTAAAATCACTGTGCAAGAAGGACATCGTACGAGGTGCAGATTCTGGCAGCCCGGCGGTGGTTACGATCGAAATATCGACCAGTTCGATACGTTGGAGAGTGTCATCGGGTATTTTCATATGAACCCAGTGCGGCGCGGTCTTGTGGAACGCCCTGAAGATTGGGAATGGTCGAGTGCGCGCTGGTATCATGGAATGCGTCCCGTGCATTTGGAATTGGATAGAACGTGGCCAATGTTGATTGAGAAGTAATGTCACGTTGATTCGCGCTTCACCACGCCCTTCGAGGACTCAGGGCGTGCCACCCGATACTCCGAAGCGGAATGCGAACTGAAAATATGATCGTATCTCGACAGCCTCGACCCCCATTTCGCTTCTCGCTGTGGGACTTGTTCTTCGTGACGACCGCGGCGGCGATTCTGACCTGCTTCACCGCTTGGTTGAGTCGAGAGTCGCAGCGAGCAAGGTTGTCGCCGGACGATGTGGCGTTTTGGGTCGATCGGTTTCACAATGGTAAGCCGCAGGATCGTGAAACCGCAGCTCACTTAATTGCGACATTCGCGCGAAAGGGGAGCGCAGACTCTGCAACTGTGGATGCACTCTGCGAAGCGGCGATCGATAAGAACGTCAGAATCCGTCAGAGGGCGGTGTTTGGATTTGACGAGCTCGCAAAGAGTAACAAACGAGCTTCCGACGCCCTAAAACGCCTCAGAGATGACGATCCGGATGCAGACGTTAGAGGTATGGCACGGCAGGCTCTCGAGAAAGGAATCTAGTCGGACTTTTGGTCTCCGGCGAGGCGTAGCTCGCCGGCTATTGCAATTAATGTGACACCGTGAACTACGAACCCCGATACCGCATCACCCATCTCGCCGCGCTCCCGCCCATCGCCTGCCCTTGCGGCGAGACGCGACGCGCGTTCACCGACGACGCCGACCAGATCGCGTCGGTCCATTTGCTCGACGTACATGAGGACGCCCGTACGCACTATCACAAACGGATGACCGAGATTTATTACATTCTCGAAGGTACGGGCGAGATGGAGCTGGACGGCCAGCGGCACCCCGTGCAGGCGGGCGACGCGATACTCATTAAGCCCGGCTGCCGCCATCGGGCGATCGGCAAGCTGCGGGTGCTGAACGTGCCGATCCCAGCGTTTGACCCGGCGGACGAGTGGTTCGACTAACGAAGCTCAATAGCCGGGCCGCCACGCGGTCCGGCGTCCGCCAGCAAAGCTGGCGGATTGGGTGGCCTTGCGGCGCGAATCGCGGTTTTGCTATCGTCCGCGCCATGCTCACCGTACTCATTCCCTGCAAGAACGAACGAAGTCATATGGACCCTTGCATCGAGTCGGTGCAGTCGATCGCCGATGAAATTCTCGTCGCCGACTCCGGTTCGACCGATGGAACGATCGAGATCGCCCGATCGCTAGGCTGCCGGGTGATCGAACGGGAATATCGCACGAGCGGCGACTTCAAGAACTGGGCCATTCCGCAGGCCGCCCACGAATGGGTGCTGGTGGTCGATGCCGACGAACGCGTAACGCCGGAACTAGCTGACGAGATTCGCGAGCTGCTTGCCGAGGGTCCGACCTGCGACGGCTACCGGCTGCGGCGCATCAACTACTTCCTGGGCCGACCGATCCGCCACGGCGATTGGGGGCGCGACCAGCTCTTGCGGCTGTTCCGCCGCGACATGGGCAGGTACGTCGGCCATACGGACCATGCTGATGTACACGTCCCGAGCGGCCGTATTGGTCGATTGCACAAGCGGCTGATCCATCATTCGTTTGTGTCGTATTCCCAGTGCCTTGCGAAGTCGTATCGCTATGCGAACGTCCAAGCAGAGCTTTGGCACGCGGCGGGCAGGCGGTCGAGCTATCTGCACCTGCTCACGCGCGGCCCATTGCGATTCTTCCGCAGCTACGTGGTGAGGCTCGGCTTTCTGGATGGCATCGCTGGCTTGCAGTGCAGCATCCTGAATGGCTACGGGGCATATCTCAAGCAAGCCTGTCTGTGGGAAATGACGCAGCAGACCGCAGACCGCGAGTCAGCGGAAACGCGCGAACCCGCTGCCCGAGCAGCGTGATCTACCCTAAAGTGTGCAAAACGCGGACTTCGCAGTGCGCAAATGCGAGATAAAATCTCTTTGTGCCAACTTATTGCGCGCACAGCGTGGCACAGTGGCACAAACGCCGAAACACCCTCCCTGCTAGCGACCGCGCGATAATCAAAAAATCCCGTTCCTGCATCCCGGCGGCGTCTCCGCTTGCTGGCTGCCAGCGGCTGGAATATCTTGGGGTGTTTGGCTTTACGTCGCCTGAACCCCTCGGTAGAGCCGGGGGATGATGGTCGCGTTCCCTCCCAGTGGCGCTATGTCCGACCTTGCCCAACGACTGGCCAGCCTCTCGCCGGCCCAGCGACAACTACTCGAAACGCGCCTCGCCAAGCCCGCGGCCGCCGAGCCGATCGCGATCATCGGCATGGCGTGCCGATTTCCCGGGGCGCGGTCGTTGCAGGAATATTGGCAGGTGATTTCCGAGGGGATCGACGCCACCAGCGATATCCCTGCGTCGCGGTGGGACGTCGAAGCGCTTTACGACCCCACCGGCACTGAGACGGGGAAAATGTCGACCCGTTGGGGCGGGTTCCTGGCCGACATCGACCAGTTCGACCCCGTGTTTTTCGGCATCACGCCGCGAGAAGCCGCCCGCATGGACCCCCAGCAACGGCTGCTGCTGGAGGTGGCCTGGGAAGCGATGGAAAACGCCGGTCGACCTGCCGACCAGATGGCCGGCTCAAAGACGGCGGTCTTTGTCGGCATCGGCGGGACCGACTATTCCAAGGTTCCCGCGCAATTCGACGATTACTTCCACCACATCGACGCCCACGTCGGCACGGGCAACGCGCTGAGCATCGCCTCGAACCGCGTGTCGTATATCTTCGACTTACACGGGCCGAGCGCCTCGGTCGATACGGCTTGCTCGTCGTCATCGCTGGCGATCCATTTGGCAGTCGAGAGTTTGCGGCGACGCGAGTCCGACGCAGCGCTCGCTGGCGGCGTGAATGCGATCATTACGCCCGAAACGACGATCGCCTTCTCAAAGGCCCGCATGTTGTCGCCCGACGGCAAGTGCCGACCGTTCGACGCAGGCGCCAATGGTTACGTCCGCGGCGAAGGCTGCGGGCTGGTGCTGCTCAAGCGACTGGCCGACGCCGAGCGCGACGGCGATCAGGTGCTGGCGGTGATTCGTGGGACCGCCGTCAACTCCGACGGGCGAACCAGCGGCATCAGCGCCCCCAATGGCCAATCGCAGCAGGCCTGCATTCACGCGGCGCTGGCCCAAGCGGGATTAACGCCCGGCGACGTGAGTTACATCGAAGCCCACGGCACCGGCACGCCGCTGGGCGATCCGATTGAAATGCAGGCGCTGGTCGAAGTCTTCCGCCGCTACGGCGAAAGCGATACACCGGTGCATGTTACCAGCGTGAAGGCAAACATCGGCCACACGGAAACGGTCTCCGGCGTCGCGGGGTTGATCAAGGTTGCCCTGTTGATGAACCACGGCCAGATCGTGCCGCAGTTGCACATGCGGGAAGTGAATCCCCACATCAACCTCGAAGGCTCGCGAATTACGATTCCCACCGCCGCGCTAGAATGGGCCGCAAGCGGACGCCCGCGCATCGCGGGCATTAGCTCGTTCGGCTTCGGCGGAACGAACACGCACATCGTGATCGAAGGCCCCGGTGCAGTCGTTGATTCGGCCGAGCGTAATGGTGGAGTGATCGCGGCTCCAGCGGTCGAACGGCCGATCCATTTGCTCAAGCTTTCGGCGAAGACCGATTTTGCAATTCGCCGGCAAGCAGAGCAACTCGCCGAGTATCTGCTAGAGCATCCCGAAGCAAACCTTGCCGACGTTTGTTACTCGGCCAACACCGGCCGTGCCGACTTCAACCACCGATCCTCGTTGACCTTCGCCACCCGCGACGACGCCGCTTGCCGGCTTAGCGCACTCGCCGCCGGCAAAGCCGACCCCCACATCAAGCGCGGCCAACTCAAGGGTCTCACCCGCCCGAAGGTCGCGTTCCTGTTCACAGGCCAAGGCTCCCAGTACCCCGGCATGGGCCGGCAGCTTTACGAAACCGAACCGACTTTTCGCGCCGAGCTTGACCGCTGCGACGACATTTTCCAGGAACTCTTCAACGAATCGCTCTTGGAGATCATTCATCCCAAGCCGGGCGGAAACGAATCGCTCGTCAACGAAACGGTCTACACTCAACCCGCGCTGTTTGCAATTGAATACGCGCTTGCCCAACTTTGGCAATCGTGGGGCGCGACACCCGACATCATGCTTGGCCACAGCGTGGGTGAATACGTGGCGGCGACGATCGCCGGCGTAATGTCGCTCGACGATGGCCTGGCTCTGGTGGCCCATCGCGCGCGATTGATGCAGCAAGTTACCCAGTCCGGCAAGATGGCCGTGGTATTTGCGTCCGAATCGCGCGTAGCGGCAGCACTCGCCGGTCGAGAGAAATCGGTCGCAATTGCAACCATCAACGGACCCGAGAATACGGTCATCTCGGGCGCTGCCCACGAAGTGGACCAACTGGCCCGCGAGTTCGAAGCGGCCGGCCTCAGCGTGCAGCCGCTCACCGTGTCGCATGCGTTCCATTCGCCGCTGATGGACGAGATTCTCGATAGCTTCGAGCGGCTGGCGAGCGAGGTCGAGTTTCATGAACCGCAACTTTCTTATGTGTCGAACTTGACGGGGCAGGCGATGCGTCAGGCACCCACGCCGCGCTACTGGCGTGAGCACTTGCGCAACGCGGTTCGCTTCTCCGCGGGGATGGACCGTGTTGCTGAAGCACAGGCGACGATCCTCGTTGAAATGGGTCCGACCGCGAGTCTGCTCGGAATGGGCCGACGGTGCTTGCCGGAGTACAGCGCGGCGTGGATTCCATCGCTCCGAAAAGGTCAAGACGATTGGTCGGTGCTTGCGGCCAGCGTCGGCGAATACTTCGTCGCCGGTGGCCGGCTCGATTGGCGAGCCTGGGACCACGGCCGCCCGCGACAACGATTGTTGCTCCCGAACTATCCATTCGAGCGTTCACGGCATTGGCTCGAACCGACCGACTCGCGACGGCGCTCGCTTACCTCCGCGACGGTGGGCGGACATCCGCTGCTCGGCGTGCGCGTTCCATCAGTCTGGGTTAATGCCGTCTATGAGACCGTGCTCGAAGCCCGCCGGCCTGCGTACTTGGTCGATCACCAGGTGCAAGGCAGCACGGTCGTGCCTGCGGCTGCGTTCATCGAGCAAGCTCTCGCTGCTGCGGAGAAAAAATTCGGCCCGGGCCAGCACGCCATCGAAAACCTCGCCATTCAACAGGCAATGTTTCTGCCCGAAGGCACCCCGCGCCGCGTACAGACGAGCATCGCGCCCGAATCGAACGGCGAAGCGGCATTCGAGTCGCACAGCGTGCCGCTTGGCGACGTCGATCAGCCACCGTGGACGCTCCACGCCGCCGGCACGCTTAAGCATCAGCATCGCGCGGGAGAGCTTAATCTACCGCGGATTGACCTGGCCGATTGCCGCCGGCGAACGATCGACCGCAAGTCGCGCGACGAGTACTATCAAATCCTCGCCGAGCGCGGCCTCAAATACGGTCCCGCGTTTCGCGTGCTCGATGGCATCGACCGCAGCCACAACGACGCGTTCGCGAAGCTTGCGCTTCACGAATCGGTCGCACGCGAATTGGCGAAGTACCAGCTTCACCCGGCTTTGGGCGACGCCTGCATGCAGACGCTCGCCGCCACCGTGCCGCTCCAGAGCGACGGCAAGTACAGCCCGTTCACGTACATGCCGGTCGCCGTTCGGCGGGTGGTCGTGCTGGAGCCAATCAAAGATCTCGAAGAGCCGATCTATTGCTACGCCGTGCGGCGCTCCGAGGACGGCAGCCCCAGCCCCGAACTCGTCGAAAGCGACATTTATCTGGTGCGCGAGGACGGCAGGATTTTAGTCGCCATCGAGGGCGCGCGGGTGCAGCGCATCGGCCGCGGCGGCGACAAGGATACCACCAGCGGCACCGATTGGCTCTATCGCGTTGCATGGCGCGAAGCGGCGCTCGCTGAATCGCCGAAAAAGTCTGTGATTGGAACGTGGCTGCTGTTTGCGGATGAGAAACACGTTGCTAAATCACTCGCGAAACAACTGCCATCAGTGATGGTACGTCCTAGCAAGAGTTATTTCTTTGGCAACGGCAGCGCCACGATTGATCCGCTGAATGAGGAGCATTACAGCCGGCTGCTGGCCAACGCCTGCGGCGATCAATCGTGTGCGGGGATCGTTCACTTCTGGTCGCTCGATATTCCCGATGTCGCCAATTCGGACGCTTGGGACAAATCGCGAGAGCTCGGCACTAGCAGCGCGCTCTTGTTGCTAAAACAACTCGCCCGACGCACGTTCAAGCGGTCACCATCGCTTTGGTTCGTCACTGCCGGCGCCCAAGCCGTTGACGACACAGCGCCAATGGCCGTAGCGCAATCGCCACTCGTCGGCTTAGTGCGCGTCGCCACCGTGGAACACCCCGATCTCAGACCATGTCTCATCGATCTCGACCCGAGCGCTCTCACCGACGCGCAGCTTTGCGACGAGTTGCTCACAGAAACCGAAATCGTCGAACATCAAATCGCTTACCGTGATGGCCGGCGCCACGTCGCGCGGCTCCAGCGCGATGAGCAAACCGCTGAGGACTTGGCCGACAGTGGGTCCGGTGTCACGGTCCCTGCGAGCGGCGCTTTCCAGCTTCGCATCCCCAAGCCCGGCTCGTTCGACGCGCTGCGCTATCTGCCTGTCGAGCGCAAGTCGCCCGGCAAAGGCCAAGTCGAGATCGAAGTCCGCGCCGCTGGGCTTAACTTCAGCGACGTGCTCAAGGCGCTCGGGCTCTATCCCGGAATCAAGGACGCCATCGTCCCGCTGGGAATCGAGGCGTCGGGCGTTGTCACCGCAGTGGGCGACGGCATCGACCGCTTTCAACTCGGCGACGAAGTGATGGGTGTTCTTCCTTACGCCTTCGCGTCGCATGCCGTGACGGCCGACTACGCGCTCGTTAAAAAGCCCCGCTCGATCGACTATGAAGAGGCCTGCACGATACCGATCACGTTCCTCACCGCCTATTACGGCCTCGTGCGGCTCGCCGATTTGCAGCCCGGCGAACGCGTGCTGATCCACGCCGCTGCAGGCGGCGTCGGCCTCGCTGCAATTCAGATTGCTCAACAGATTGGCGCTGAGATCTTCGCCACCGCCGGCAGCGACGACAAGCGCGAGTTTCTTCGCTCGCTCGGCGTGAAGCACGTTTATAGTTCCCGGTCACTCGACTTCGCCGAGCAGATTCTCGCCGACACGGGCCGCGAAGGGGTCGATGTCGTTCTCAATTCACTTCCTGGCGAGGCGATCACCAAGAGCCTGTCGATTCTTCGCGCGTACGGCCGGTTTCTTGAGATCGGCAAGATCGACATTTATCAGAACCGGATGCTTGGTTTGTTGCCGTTCCAAGACAATCTCTCGTACTTCGCGATTGACCTCGACCGAATGTTGCGGCAGCGGCCCGAGTACATCCGCGAACTGTTCGCCGAAGTGATGGAGCATTTCGAGTCGGGCGCGTACCAGCCGCTCGTCTTCACGCAGTTCGCCGTCGACCAAACCATCGCCGCTTTCCGCTACATGTCGCAGCGCAAAAACACGGGCAAGGTCGTGGTGTCGCTAACTCCCGCTGCTTGCGGCTTGGCCTCCGAACCCGCCGAAACCAAAACCTTGGTTCGCCATGACGCCAGCTACCTGATCACCGGTGGCCTCGGCGCGCTCGGCCTCCAAGTCGCCCGCTGGCTGGCCGACCAAGGCGCGGGCGGCGTCGCGCTGATGGGCCGCCGCGAGCCAACTGCCGAAGCGCGCGCTGCAATCGCCGAGGTTGAAGCGCGCGGCATGCGGGTCGCAACGCTCGCCGCCGATGTTACCGACGCCGCTTCGTTGCAAGCGGCGCTCAGGAGCTTGCCCCGCGACTTCCCGCCGTTGCGCGGAGTGATTCACGCCGCGGGTGTGTTAGCGGATGGCGTGCTCGCCGACATGTCGCTTGAGCAACTGGACCGGGCGATGCGCCCGAAAGTGCAAGGCGCGTGGAACCTGCACATGGCGACCCGCGAGTTGCCGCTCGACTTTTTCGTGCTGTTTTCGTCGGTCGCCGCGATCCTCGGTTCACCCGGCCAAGGCAATTACGCCGCGGGGAACGCGATGCTCGACGCGCTGGCCCATTCTCGCCGCCGCGCGGGTTTGCCGGCCACGACGATCAATTGGGGGCCGTGGGCTGACTCCGGCATGGCCGCCGCACAAGGCCGCGGCGAAGGAATCAAGACTCGCGGAATGGACCTGCTGCCGGCCGAGCAAAGTCTTGAGCTTCTTGGCAAACTGCTTCGCACGGGCGTCACACAGTCGATCGCGATGGATGTCCATTGGGACGCGCTCTTACGGCTATTGGGTAATCGGCGCCCGTCGCTGCTAGCGGACATCGCGTCGAATTCCGGTGCCGATGGAGAATCGACCGGCCGCGTCGATCACGCATTCCGCAAGCAATTGCTAGAATCCGATTCCGCCACTCGCGAGTCGTTGCTGGTCGAGTTCGTCCGCGGGGAGCTGGCTCGCATCATGGGGGTCGAGGCCGATCAGCTCGACACGCAGCAACCGCTTGCCGCGTTTGGTCTCGATTCACTGATGGCTTTGGAGCTTAAGAACAACCTCGAAGGCCGGCTCGCGTTCACGTTGCCGATGGCCAAGCTGCTCGAAGGCCCGAGCATTCGCTCGCTCGCAGCCGATACGGGCGAGATCCTCGCGGAGGACGCCGGCGCTAATGGACTTGGCGCAGGGGGTGCTGCCGAGTGGCAACCGCTCATCGAATTAAAACCAGGTACCGGCGCGCCGCTGATCCTATTTCCCGCCTTGGGCGGCGATGTTCGCTGTTACGCGCTGCTGGTGATGAGCTACACCGGCGACCGGCCGATCGTCGCGTTCCGCCCGCGCGGCATCGATGACAATGGCCAGCCTCACGTGGCAATGGTTCAACTCGTGACCGACTATCTCGCGGCGCTCAAAGCGCGTCAGCCGCAGGGACCGTATTATCTTGCCGGTTGGTCGGCCGGCGGCGTGGCGGCTTTTGCAATGGCCGACCGTTTGCGCCAAGCCGGTGATGAGGTGGCTCTGGTCGCGCTGATCGACACTCCGCTGCCGTCGATCTACTCGGGCTTTAATCTCGACGACGATGTTCGATTCTTGTGCGACATCATCAACTTCGCCAACCGCTTCGCCGGCATCGAGATGCGGGTGAGTTACGACGACATGGTGAAGCTCGAACCTGCGGAGCGGTTCCCCTCGGCACTGGCCGAAGCCAAACGAAACGGCATGTTCCCCGAAGAGGTATCGGAAGACTATGTCCGCCGCCTCGTGATGGTGGGCGAGGGGCAGATCAAAGCGATCCAAAGCTACACACCCCTGCCGCTCGATATGCCGGTTCACCTCTTCCGTCCCGAGACTCTCGGCACGCTCGAAGAAATGTCGGGCCAGACCCTCGCCGATGATCTTGGCTGGAACAGCCAGATCGGCCAAAAGCTTATTCGTTACGACACGCCGGGCGATCACTTCACAATGATGACCCTTGGCGCCGAAGAACTGGCGAGGGAACTGGAGAAGTTGCTCTAGGCGGACCTTTCTCAGCCCTAGCGACTTTTCCGATCCCAAAATCTTTGTGGCTTGGCGTGCCTCTGACTGCTCTCGCGGTTGCGCGACGATCCGAAGCGATGCCGTCGAATGATTGGCTTGACGGCCGATGGAACTAATAGTTCCCGTCAAGGCGTTATTGGGGATGCCGCAATCAGCCATGGAGATAGGATACATGAAAGTCGTTCAACGGGTCGTCGGCGCTACGGCGCTCGTGTTTGCAACGAACGCTGCCTGGGCTTCCGAGCCCCTCTTGTTGATGCCGCTGCATAACGAATCCGTAACTGCATCGCTGGAATCGAATGTAAATGAGCCGACGCTCGCGCCCACAGCGACGCTCGACTCCCCGGAATACGTGGACGATTCCTCGGATGCGTGGAGCGACAACTGCGGTGACTGCTACACGAGCTGCGTTCGGTGCATGCCGTGCCAACCCCTGTGGGTGGTAAGGGGCGGGACCGCCATTCTCCATCGTTCGACGCCCGACGACATCACGATCGCCGAGCCTTTAGGCGGGCTGTTCCAGATCTCTACCGGATCGCATTTTGACTTCGATTATACGGCCGGCGCCGATATCTCCCTCGAACGCCGCCTCGGAAACTCTTGCAACAGCATCGAAGTTCGTTACCTCGGCGCGCTCGACTGGGATTCGCAGGTCAGCTACGACTTGTTTGGAGATATTGGACTCGGCGCCTCACCCGTAATTGGCGTCGATTCGCTCGATGCACGCTACAGTTCGAGCCTGGACAGCACCGAAATCAACTTCCGCCATCAGTATTCTGATCGCTTCACGTGGCTAGTCGGTTTCCGTTGGATTGAATTGCAGGAAGATCTCAACTTCGACGTCAATTTCATTATTCCGAGCTTGGTCGACTTCAATTGGAACGTCGATAACCGCATGTACGGGGCCCAACTTGGCGGTGACTTCCAGCTATGGCGGCTCACCGGCCCCTTGCGCGTGAATAGCGTAATGAAAGCGGGCGTTTATGCCAACAACGCCGACAACGACTTCACCTTCAGCATCGTCGACATTCCGATTATTAGTGGCGGCGCCGGCGGCAACCAAACCGCATTCGTCGGCGAGATCACCGTCAACGCGTCCTATCAACTAACGCAGCACATTGCACTGCGGGGCGGCTACCAACTATTGTGGATCGACGGCGTCGCACTGGCCACCAATCAGGCCGCTGAAACCCTCGCTCAGGGCGACATCGACGTCATCGACACCGACAGCGACTTGTTCTACCACGGTGCGCTGGCGGGCGTGGACTTTGTGTGGTAGTGGTTCATGTAGGCGAGTTTTTCCAAAAACTGGATGCGCCGGCTAGTTGCTCATTCAATCCAGTCGGTAAGTGGCATTTGCGATCGGCGTCGCCGCTTGTGATTCGCTCAACCAATCTGCTTGCTACGGCTCGCCCCGGCGCGCAGGTTAGGATGGTCCGATGATGGACGTGTGCAACGATTACGACCGAATCGAAAGCACTGAATACTCTCGCGGCGATATCGTGCTGATTCTCCGCGTTATTGTGAAGTCCGAATCTTCTCGATCATCCATTCGATAGCGACTTTAAGCTTCTCGAGTGCCGGCGGAGTCGCAAGCGACTCCAATGGAATCAGTGCCCTCTTCGTAAGAACATCGTCGCTAAAATGGACTGATGGAATTTCGTTGAACCGGTTGAGCAACTCCCGCCGCAGCGCTTCGTCGGTAAAGGGCGCCTTCTTGTAAATCCAATCGAAGCGAAAGACAAACCAGCCATCGATTCTTAGACGAAATAGCTGAAACTTAGTTTTTCCGGCCATCACGGTCGGCACGACTCCGCCCGAACGTTTTCCGCGTCCCCAACACAGGTAACTAGCCATCGGTGTAACCCAATCGAGGATCTCTTTGGCCGTTTTCGAGGCGACAGCGCCCTTTTTCTCGCTTAGCGCTTTCATGAACGCGGCTTCATCCCAATACCGGCCGCTAGCTGAACCGGCTGCCTTCTTTTTCCTTGCCGATTCCGTCTGTCCCATGACGCGAGGAACAAGCGTTGTCACTCCCTCGCCCACAAACTGGCGTATCTCTATGGCGATAACTTCCGCGGGGTCCATTTGCTCATTAAGGAACTCGACGATCCGGCGCAACTCGGCAGGAATCGTGTCGGAAACAAACACCATTCGGATGCGACCCGCTTGTAAATTCGTCTTCACCTGTTGCCAAAAATCGCCGGTAGATTCTTCATTTCCGAGATGCTCCATCAAAAGCTCGTCCGGGTCTTCGCCGTGCGATTGGCAGCGACTTTCGAACTTGGCTTTAATTTCCTCAACAGGCCAGTAAGCAACGGCGTTTGCCGCGTAGTCGAGCATTTGGCCGACGACTTTCCGTCGAATGCCGGCGTCGCTGCTACGCTTTACTTCAACGAGCGTTGGAATTGCATCCTGATCGAGGAACAAGTGGTCGAGCGACCACTTGCCAACACCATCTTCCTCCCCGGGGACCGACATTTCACGGGTCACCAACAGCCATCGTCTCGGCTCATCGACGTCAACTTGCTCTCCCGCCAAGAGGTCGGGATGCTTGGCAAGTAGCTTCTGCAACAGCAACTCGGAATCGTAGGGAGATTCCTCCATCGCCATTAGATTCGAGCTGTCGTTCAGCAGGTATATTTTTCCTGCCATAATTGTTCCCTTTCACGACGACCTCAGCGTAAGCTGATCGTCGGAATTCATATTCAACACTTGCACCGTGGCACGACCGATGGCCGTCTTACCGACAATGTGGACGCCGCGCCACTCGAAATGGTCGGACCACGCTTGGAGTTTCGTGCGGATCGCCAGACCCTGATGATATCCGCAAATGACGCGAAATGCTCCGGCTGCTTAATCGGCCGGCGGAACGTGTTTGGGCTGGCCACGAAGCATCGTTACGGATGCGTCTGGATTCGCCGCAATCGCAATACGAACCCGCCGTCGGTCGGGTCGCCATCCGGCGAGGTGGGCCGAGGGGCGTTCATGGGGCTTACAGCCAGCGTCGCCCCATCCCCATCGACTTGATACCGACCTCGGTAAACGGTGTTGCCGCGCACTACCGCGCTCAGATCGATGCTGCCCGGTTCGCCGTAACTGGCGTCGAATAACCACAGTCCCGCGCCCGACAGCAGGGCTGCTGCATCATTTGCTGTGACGAATGTTCGACCGACGGGGTCTGGGTTGTAAAGTTCCAACGCATCGGCCGCGATCCCGCCCGCGCCGCGCACTTCGGTTACTTGCCATGTGCCGCACAGCGGAGACGCCGGTTGCTCCGCATCGATCCGCGCAACTTCCGACAACAGATCGAAAGCGAGGACTCGCTCGCTACGCAGCAGGGCTAGTTGTTCCTTCAGCCATTGGGCTTCGGCTGGCGTGCCATTAAATCCGGGCAGGGTTCCCTCGCCGCGAAAGAAGCCGATTAGCAGTTTGGCTGCCTCGGTGGTCGTCCATTGCGAACTGACGTCTTTCCAAACAATACCATCCATCTCGCTGCGCAGGCTGACCAATTGCCCGGCGATCTCGCGAATGTCCCGCAATAGTTCTTCTCGCGATCGGTCGGACTTGCGGCCGGCCTGCCCCGCTCGCGTCCGCACTCGGACCACAACACGCCCGGCCCTTGTGATCGTCAGCAATTCGCCGCTGCCGTCGGCACGAAACAGATGCGGGCCGATTGTGAGCCGGACCTCTTCGAGACCGGCCCCCGTGATCTTTAACTCTCGCCCGTCCAGCGACACCTTGACGCTCGGGCCGTCCACGTCAACCGACAGCAGGCCGGCGTCGGTATCGAACTGAAGGGTGGCCGCACTAGCTCTTCCTGCCAGCAGGACTGATGCGAGGACAAAACGCGACAGCCGAGACGACCAGTTTCGAGAGGTGATCGCTAGAACGCATGGGGGCATGGTAGCACTCCTAAAGGAGTCGATTCCTCTTACTGCGTGCGGTTTGGCATTATACCGTATCAACCATCGAGTTCCGCTTCCAGGTATGCCGCAAGAGGTTCATCGGTGGATCGTCGCCCCAAAACTGCCAGTCCCACGACTTCTCAATAAAATAGCACTCGATCATGGTGCTGGTGACTCGAGGGTGACGAGCCAGGGCGCTGGCGATGCGCCAAACCAACCTGGGGCTGGTGTACAAGCCGCGCATCATCCTGGCCATCCGATAGTCGTTGGCGATCTTGTAGCCCAACGTCCCATCCACTTCCTTCTCAAGCGAGAAATACGGATTGGCACATGCTTCCAACTGCCGGCCCTGGGGATAGTAGCCGCCCATCCAGTTATGCAGCAGGCTGAAGTGTCGGCGATCCGAGCCGCGAGGTTGGCGATACCACGGCGTAAGCAGATACTCCGGCTTGACCTCGCGTTTGACGTGGATCGCCGTTGTCACGTAGCGAGCCTCCGCCACGCTGGGATCGAGCGAATTGTGGGCGATGGCAAACGACTCTTGGTAGATCGCGTTCATCCGACCGGCCTGCACGTCTTCGGGCTGCACCCAATGCTCGAGCGAACCGTTGGCGATCACACCGTCAAATCGCCCCTGCCACTGGGGTGCTTCGAGCAGGTCTCGGTAAGAACAGCAATACGCCTGCAGGCCATTTTGGTTGCAATAGTTCACTTGCTCCGGCGATACATTGACCCCCACCGCGCGGGCACCCCGCTGTTTCGCCAATCGCAATAGATGCCCGTAGCCACAGCCAATCTCCAGCAAACGAAAGCCTGGGCGATTGCAGCCGACCTGATCGAGAAGATAATTGAGCTGCCGCTCGATTCCCTGCTCGAGGGTTGTATCGGTTCGCAAGAACTCGCCGTCGGCCAGATCCCGAATGCCGACCGCCTCGGCGGCATGGACAAGCGTGTAACAGAGTTGCACCAGCTTAGTGGGCGTGACGTGCGTGGGCGGGAGCGGCAGCGCCATCTGCGCCGGAGATTCAGACCGCACTCCATGACGCGTGCCGCGAATTTCACTTTGGACAATAGACATGGAAGAACCTCCTTCGAGGGCGTGATGTTGTCGTCGCCAGAAATCTTATTGTTGCGGTCATGGGTGGCGATTGCTAGGTGAAGGCAAGGCGAATTGAACCGTACCGATATCCGAGTTTGAGCGACTGTGCGACTGCCTTAAACGCGGCACCGCCAGCGCAAGCCGCGCCCAATTGGTTGCAATCCGGCATCCGACAGGGATAATAACGGGCAACGGCTATTCCGGCTGACTAGGCACAGATTCCGTTGAATTGTGCGACGCTCTCAAGTATGGCCTGCTTCAGTACCGCTTCCAAAAACTCCGGTTGACCTCTGATGCAACATAACACGATTCGCTTCCTACCGTTCCTCACTTCTGTCGTTGCGCTGTTGTCACTGCTCGGAATCTTCGCCGAGACAACTCGTGGCGAGCAACCGTTGCTAAAAGCTGAGTCCTTCGACGGCGATCCGGGTTGGGAGGGGCGCAATAACCGGGCAACCGATCCGGACCCGAGACAGATCGTTCAGAACTTTGGGTTCGACGCTTCGAGCAGCAATGCTGGAGGTCCGGCCGGGGAAATCGGCGGATACATCACGCCGGCCGGCGAGCCGGCGTATTACGGTCAGGCCATTTCATCTCTTTCCCTCAACGACCCGCTTTCCGCTTCTGGCATCTTGAATGTACCTGAGGGCGGCGGGCACACCCTCATCGGCTTTTTCAACGCCGACACCGTCAACGAGTGGCGCACGCCGAACACGATCGCGCTGCGCATTTACGGCCGAGGCAGCTATTTTCTCGCCTATGGCGAATATGGCACGGGGCTTTGGCGAGCAGGCGGCGGGGCGCTCGGCGGAGAGGCGCTCATCCCAACAGGCGCAACCGACTATCCCTTCTCGCTCAACTACGATCCAAACGCCGCCAGCGGCAACGGTGCCGTCACCGCTACGGTGGGCAGTCACACGGTTGTCATCCCCCTGGAAGCGGGGCACAAAGCCGACGGCGCGACCTTCAACCGCTTCGGGATCCTCAACGTGATGAAGAGTGCCGATGACCCCGGACAACTGTGGCTGGACAATCTTACGATCAACGGAGACCTCGATCCGTTCAGCGCGGATCCGGGCTGGGACCAACTGAACAATCGCAATACGTACGTCAGCACCAACGTTCGTCCGCGGTTCGATTTCGGCTATAGCCCAGACACAAATCACGCGGGGGGACAAGGCGGAGGTGAGATCGGCGGCCATACGTTTCGCGGCGACTCGCGCCCCGAATTCAATGGCAGCCGCATGGCCTATTATGGCGATCCGCTCAACGACACGTTATCGCTCGATCAGCCCCTACATGCTGAGGGTAAGGTGGCGTTTCACCGCGGCGTCAGCGACAGCACGACCCTCATTGGCTTCTTTCACTCCGAAGGGAGCGTGCGGAGCAACGCTGCTCAGAATTCGGCCACGCCGGAGAATTTTGTTGGCGTAGCCATCGAAGGACCGAGCGCTGACGGGTTTTATTTTTACCCAACCTACGGCTTGGACGAGGAAGGCGTGAGGGCCGACGGCGGACGAGGAACACCCACTCCGCCACCCATTTATCCGAATGGCGATTCGCACCTCTGGACACTCGACTACGATCCGCTCGCCAACGGCGGTGCCGGCAGTATCACCGTGACGCTGGATGGACAGGCCGTAATGCTCAAACTGGATCCAGGTCACAAGCTAATTGGCGCCAATTTCAATCGCTTCGGCATCATCACAACGCACATCGATGGAAGCGGACAGACCGTTTATTTCGACGATCTAACTTACACCACCGGCATCGTGCCCGAACCATCGACGGCGGTGCTTCTAGGAATAAGTCTCTTAATTGGAGCGTTTGCGAAACGCCGCCAAAGCCCGTTCAGATAGCGTGTACTGTGCCTCAAGAAAACGCCTGGCATCCGACCTCGGTTGGTAAAACCCATTTCAGGGTCGGGCAACCATCTGCATTAAAGCGGGCGAAGGGATTCGAACCCTCGACTTCCAGCTTGGGAAGCTAGCACTCTACCACTGAGTTACGCCCGCGTGTTCACGCCTCAGTCTAGCCGAAAGGCAGGCCGATTCAAGCGGTTCTGTCGGTTGATTCCTGTTGCCCGCGAGGGTACCCAAGGAGTACGATCTAGTTTCAGTGCTTTTCTCCGAGAGCCGAAATCCTCGCGATAACGATCGGCAGCCGAATGATTTTTGTTGGACTTTTGGCGAGCTTGCTCCTGGCCGTAGCTGCTCCGCCTGACACGCTTGTCGTTTGCAGTCGCGATTTGCAAGGGGAGCTAGCGCCCTGGCTTACCTACCGGCAGAGTCAGGGACACGTGATTGAAGTGATTGAGCCAGCGGCGGATTTCGATGCGCAGCGAGCCGACGTCCGGGCTGCCAACCGGCGTGGAACCTTGAAAAACGTGCTCCTCGTGGGCGATGGAACCGCGACCGGTGAAGCCGCTGCTCACGTGGTTCCCGTCGAACTCTCCCGAGCGAAGATCAACGTCCGCTACGGTTCGGAACCGGACTTAGCCACCGATTACGGCCTGGCGGATTTGGACGGCGATCGGCAACCGGAGCTTTGTGTGGGAAGGCTACCCGTGCAAACTCGCCAGGAGTTGGCACAAGTAATCGACAAGATTATCGCTTACGAATCCGATTGCCGTGGTGCCGCCTGGCGCCGAAGGGTGAATTTGGTCGCGGGAACCGGTCGGTTTTCCGTGGTCGTCGACCGATTGATCGAGACAACCGCGGGACGCCTTATTTCAGATATGGTGCCAGCCGATCGAGAGGTCAACTTTACCTACGGCAGTTGGCGAAGCCCGTTCTGTCCCTCCCCTCGTCAATTCTCCAAGCATACGCTGGCTCGACTTAACGAAGGGTGTCATTTGTGGATTTACGCCGGGCACGGACAGCCTGAACAGCTCGACGAGGTTCACGTTGAAAACGCGCGTTACCCGATTTTAGCGAACTCTGATCTCGGTCGGCTCGAGTGCGAAACGGGTCGGCCGATCGCGGTCCTGCTGGCCTGTTATACGGGCGCATTCGACGGTAAGCAGCCTTCGGTGGCCGAACGTTTTCTGCTTGAGCCGGGCGGCCCCGTGGCAGTTTTGGCTGCATCGCGGGTATCGATGCCGTACGGCAATACCGTGTTGGGGGCCGAGTTGATGCGCGCGGTTTTTGCCGATCGAGCCACGACGCTGGGCGAAGTGGTGCGGCAGGCCAAGTCGCGCTTGATAACTCGCAAGTCGAGCGACCTTCATCGCCAGATGATCGAAAACCTGGCAGCGATGTTTACTCCGAACCAAGCCGATCGAGATGAGGAACGGTGGGAGCACGCCCAAATGTACAATCTGTTGGGCGACCCGCTGCTGCGGATCAATCATCCCGCGGCGTTGCAGCTCAGCGTGCCGGCCGGTGCCAAGGCGAGTGAGGCAATTCACGTGACAGGAACGGCACCCCATGCGGGGAAGCTCCGCATTGAATGGACGCTACCCAACGAACGACGCCTGGCCAGCGGAACGATGCGGAGGCAACGCGCCCTCGATCCCGCCGCGGAAAGAGAGCAGGATGACCAGTATCACTCGGCCAACAACACCGTTCTCGGCGAGATCGCGATCGATGTTTCGGCCGGAGCGTTTGAGGCCGACCTTCTGGTTCCGGATCTTTCGACGGGGCGCTACGTGCTGCGAGCGCTGCTCACCGAAGAGTCGCAGTGGGCCTCCGCTTCCGCAAACGTCGAAGTTATCGGCGAGCCGGCGGCGGCTACCAATTGATTTGCCTACCAATTGATCCGCTTATTGCGCCGCTGATGCAGCCCACCGATGGGAGCGGACCGCTTGATCCGCTTCGACCGCGGAAGCTTTTCAGTCTTCTTCGCGACGCGCGACCGCTGCGGCCGAGCCCTCACTCCGTAGAATCCATCGCCAGATTCTTCCGAACCCGCGTCTTCCACCACTTCGTCACTGGAATTTCTCATGATACTAACCCCTTTCTATCCTTCGTCAGGCGGAAATGCCTGACGTACGAGCAACCGGTCCTAATAACTTTTCGGACACATTACGGGCCTCGCCGCAGACCAAAGCGATATCGGTCTGGTCGTCGACTCCCGGCAGATACATCCAAACACCCAACTGCCGCGACCAAATCTCTCCAGTCGGGTCATCTTCGTTGCCGCACACGATCACCAGCGACTGTCGCTTTTTGGACAGCCACTCGACGAACCGGCGATAGGCCGCGCCCGTCGACGGGGTGGCCGACTGGAGATCGACGATTGCGAGTCGCAGTCGTTCCCGGGTGGCGATCTGAACCGCCTCCTCGGGATCGACGATCAGGATGGTGTCCCAGCCTTGTTCTTCCGCGGCTCGGTCAAACAATCGCGTGCGATAATGGTCGCTTGATACGACCATGCACAGCATCAGATCCGCACGCGTACTACGGACCAGGGTCGCGTGATCCTGGACCGCCATCGCGGTGCGGGCGAGACTCGCCGACATGGAACTCATGGCGAATAACCTGTTGAAATGAAAATGGGCGGACCTAGCCCGCGGAAATCGACACGGCGTCTTTTAATCGACGCAGCGCGCACCGCGAACTCCACACTCCCTGCCCCTCGAAAAATCGACCATAACTTCACGACGCACGCTTAGCACTCGCCATTCGGCGCTTCAAGTACGCAACAGACCCTCATCCACGCCGGACCCTCGCCACCCCCAAGCGGCGAAAATCGCTGGCATTTTCTCTTGCGAACTGTCAAGCAACGAATGTCGGGGCGCTTCGATCAAGCTCACCAAGCCAGCTTGCGGCGGCGACGGCGATGGATGCCGTTGATCGACTGCGGCACTTTCCCGCGCTTGCGGCCCAACGTCGGCCGCTGTCGCTTGGGAAATTTCTCCCGTTCGCTGGAGAGGAATGTTCCCTCGCCATACTGCGCGCGAGAAGAATCGTACAGTTGCTCATTGCTCATTTCCGTACTCCTCGGCGATGAGTGGGAAACAACTAAGACGGCGGCCAACACAGCCGACGCCTATTCGGGAATTGGCTCGCCCATCGCAAGTCCGCAGCCCGAACGGAGTACTTACCTAAGCCATCGGCGTGCCATTCGGGATGCGCGAGCAGAAGTCGCACCGGAAGATGGCTGCGGGTAGATGGTTACGCCGCAAGCGAGCCTATGAACGATCCTCCGAAGCCGGCCGAATGTCTCCTCAGAAGAGGGAGGCTTTAGTTTGCGGACGGGGGGAAACGGCTTGTTTTTCCGCGGATTGTGCGCGATTCCCCAAAAAGGGTGAGTGTTCACCGAATTGGGGAGCGTTTAAGAAGCTCCGCGGCTTAGCCATGACGCGGAGGCGAGTCTTCGAGTCATAACGGAGCGCGTTACGCGCAACAAGCACAGCTATTACGTTTTACGTTTCTATCGCCCGTGCCGCTTGAAGCGTGTTTCGCAACAGCATTGTAATCGTCATCGGGCCTACGCCGCGCGGCACCGGCGTGATATGCCCTGCGATCTGACTTACCGCTTCAAAGTCGACATCGCCCACCATGCCCGCCTCCGTGCGATTGGTGCCGACGTCGATTACCGTCGCTCCAGGACGAACCATCTCGGCCGTCACAAATTTTGGACTGCCGATTGCTACCACCAGAATGTCGGCCAGACGTGTTAGCGCCGGCAGATCGCGAGTACGACTGTGGCACAGCGTTACCGTGGCATCGGCATGCGGTCCACGCTGACTGAGCATCAACGCCAGCGGCTTGCCAACGATGTTGCTCCGCCCGAGGATTACCACGTGCTGCCCGGCGATTGGAATCCCGCTGCGCACGAGCAAGTGTTGAATACCGTGGGGAGTGCAGGGAAGAAATCGCGGCTGGCCTTGCACCAGGAGTCCGACGTTTTCTGGATGAAAGGCGTCTACATCTTTAGCCGGGCTGACTGCCTGCAATATCCGCTGCACGTCGATTTGCGATGGAAGCGGAAGTTGCACGAGGATGCCGTGAACCTGGGAATCACGGTTAAGCTGGCCAATCAGGTTCAGCAATTCGTCTTGCGTCGTCGCGGAGCCAAGACGATGCAACTGGCTCTCCATGCCAACTTCCTCGCACGCGCGGCGCTTATTGCGAACGTACACGTTGCTGGCCGGATCATCGCCGACCAAGACCGCCGCAAGGCACGGAACGACACTGTTATTTTGAATGAAGTCCACTACATCTTCGGCAATTTCGGCTCTCATCTGCTGCGCGATGCCCGTGCCGTCGATAATTTGTGCGCTCATGCGAGGCATTGTATCGAGGGCAGAGGGCGGATGGCAGAGGGCCGAGGGCGGTTAGCGCCGCGCTATCGCACTAGCCACATCACGGCCCACAGCGCACCCGCGGCATAGACGGCGGCCGCCACGTCGTCGGCCATGATGCCAAGGCCCTCGGGCAGTCGCTCCAGTTGTTGGCAGGGCCAGGGTTTGGTGATGTCGAACAATCGGTGTAGAGCGTAGCCGCCGAACGCAACCTTCCAACTCGTCAACGGCACGAACGAAAAGACAATCGGTACCGTGGCCAGTTCGTCCCACACGATAGCCTGCGGATCCTTGCCGCCCAAACTGCGAGCGGCCCGCGTACACAAGAGAACGCCGGCGGCGAGAAATCCAATGACAACGATCGCCGCGGTAAGGGGCGGCAAATGCGAAATTCCCCAAGCCAAGAGCAGCCCCCACAGGGCACCCAGCGTGCCTGGTGCCGGGCCAATAAGCCCAATTCCCAACCCGGTTGCAAGCCAAACCGCTGGGCTGCGCAACGACCCGCGGGAAATTGCCAAATCGCTAGGTCGAGGGAGGTCGTCCATCGCGGTCATGCTACGCACATGGCGTTGAGGCCGCAACGTAGGGCATTTTCCCGTTCGCCGCGCTCGCTTGCAACGCGATTCCGCGCGTCGCAAGGAGCGCGGCTAAAAACCGACCCGATATGGCCGCAAATCGCTCCGCAAGCTAGAATTCAGTTTCAATGCGATAATTTGGATAAACCGTAATGAGCCTGGAAATGCCAATTGAGACTGCCAAGCGCCGACCTCCGGCTGAGGAGGGGGTTGAAAAGACCGCCAAGCCGAGCGCGGTGGAGACCATTAAGGCCAATAGCAATTACCTCCGCGGCAATCTTGTGGATGATCTCGCCGATGGCACAGCCAGCGTCAGCAAAGACAACACGAATCTTCTGAAGTTCCACGGGACGTATCAGCAAGACGATCGTGACCGCCGCGACGAGGCCCGGGCCGCTGCCGTGCCCGAGGGGAAGTTCTACAGCTTCATGGTCCGTACGGCGATTCCTGGGGGCCGAATTGCCAGTGAGCAACTTTTGGCGGAGCTTGATCTGTGCGATGAAGTGGGCAACACGACGCTTCGTATCACCACCCGCCAGGGCTTACAGTTGCATGGAGTGCTGAAGCAGAACCTCAAACAGGTAATCGCCCGCATCAATGAAGTGCAGCTTACGACGATTGCGGCCTGCGGCGACGTGAAGCGCAATGTCATGTCGTCCCCATACCCTTATAAGGGCGACCCCGTTTACGATCAAATCTTTCAGTTGGCTGAGCAGTTGGCCGAGGAGTTCAAGCCGCACACGCCGGCCTATCATGAGATCTGGCTCACCGATGGCGAAACGGGCGAAAGCCAGTTTGTCGGCGGTGCGCGCAACGGCCAGACGAACGGCCAGATAGCGCCCGACGCCTACGACCCGGTCGAGCCGATTTACGGCAAGACCTATTTGCCACGAAAATTCAAGTTTGCGGTCGGTTTGCCCGGCGACAACAGCGTCGACGTGTATGCCAACGACATCGGCTTGCTTGCGGTATGCGAGAACTGGAACGTCGTGGGATACAACGTGCTCGTGGGCGGCAGCTTTGGCGTCACACCCAGCGCCGCAAAGACCTTTCCGGCAATCGCGCTGCCCATGTGCTACGCAACGGCCGATCAGGTGATCGACGTTTGCACCGCGATTGTGAAAGTACAACGAGACTTCGGCAACCGCTCCGACCGAAAGGTCGCGCGCATGAAATACCTGATCCACAACTGGGGTCTGCCGAGATTTAAAGCCAAAGTGGAGGAATACTACGGGGGTGAATTGCCCGATCCCGCGCCTATGGAGGTCCGCGAGATCAATGACGGCATGGGCTGGCATGAGCAGGGCGACGACCTTTGGTTTTACGGCCTGAACATCGAAAATGGCCGAATCCACGACACGCCGACAATGCAACTGAAAACCGCGCTGCGCGAAATTTGCACGACGCTTCGCCCGCCATTGAGGCTGACGCCGCACCAGAGCATCATCTTCTGCGACCTTAAAGAAACAGACCTTGCGCTAATCGAATCCATCCTCCGCAAATACAACGTGCCCCTGACGGAGGATTACACGGCGGTCCGCCGCTGGGCGATGGCCTGCCCGGCACTGCCCACCTGCGGACTAGCAATCACCGAGAGCGAACGCGTTTTGCCGGGGCTGCTCGATCAGCTCGAAGCGGAGCTAAAAGCGCTCGGCCTTGAGAACGAAGTCTTCACCTTCCGCATGACTGGTTGCCCCAACGGCTGCGCCCGGCCCTACAATTCGGACATCGGCCTCGTGGGCAAGACCGTGGGCAAATACACAATCTTTCTCGGCGGCCGTCGGCAAGGCGATCGGCTCAACACGCTCTACAAAGACCTGGTGCCACACGACGAGGTAATTCCCACCCTCGCGAGGGTCTTCGGGCATTTTCGCGACGCGCGCCAGCCGGGCGAAGCTTTCGGGGATTTTTGCCACCGGATTGGGATGGAAGAGCTGGCGGTGAAGTGCGAACAGAAAAGCGAATTGGGATGATCAATCTACCAAGTAACATCCTGGATCAAACCATTGCAGAGGTCTGCCAGCGTTGGCAGATTCGCAAATTAGCGCTATTCGGTTCTGTGCTTAGATCCGATTTCCGCTCCAACAGCGATATTGATGTTCTCGTTGCGTTTGAGCCAACCGCCGATTGGAACGCCTGGGATCTGCTCGACCTTCGCGTGGAGTTAGGCTTGCTTTTCGGACGTGAGATCGATCTCGTCGAAGAGCGGAGCTTGGAGAATCCATTTCGCCGACGAGCAATTCTGCGTTCGCAGCGAGTGATTTATGGAACCGACTGAGCAGGATGCCACTTTCTTGTGGACATGCTCTCTGCGGCCCGCGCCGTGGTTCGTTTCACGGCCGGGTACGATTTACCGCGCTATTTGAGCGACGAAATTTTGCAGGCCGCTGTCGAACGCAAGCTGGAAATAATCGGCGAGGCTGCACGCCACATCTCACCGGCCTTCCAAAACGTGCATTCCGGAATTCCTTGGGAAAAAATTCGCGGGCAACGCAATGTTATTGCACATGACTACGGCCGGATCGAGCACGATCGACTGTGGGCAGTGGTATCGGTTCATTTGCCCGTGCTCATTGCACAAATCGAAGTCGTGATGCCAGACGATATCGCGGACGCCTGATTGCAGCTAATTCGCAGCCGGTGCCGCCGATGGCCCGCGATTCCGGGCGCGCCGACCGTTGCCCCACAGGGGCGCGACGTTCGCCTCGTTCCATGCGTCCCAGGCAGTTTGCAATTCCGTCGCCTTCGCGGGTTTCTCGTCGGCAAGATCGCGCGATTCGCCGATGTCGTCATTCAAGTTATAAAGTTTCGCCTCAGTCACTGTGTTAGGCGCGCCGTCCACGCGGCCGTCGTAGCGAACGAGTTTCCAATCACCTTGGCGGATGGCCATCTGCTCGCCGAATCGCCAATAGAGTTCTTCGTGTGGCGCGGCTTGTTGACCGTCGAAATACGGCAGCAGATTCACGCCTTCAATGTTCGCATCCCCGGGTACATCGACATCGGCCGCGGCGAGCGCGGTCGGAAGAATGTCAAGCTGGATCACCGGCTGATCGTACACTTTACCGGCCAGAACATGGCCCGGCCATTTCACTATGAAAGGCACGCGGATGCCGCCTTCGAGCGTCGTACGCTTCGAGCCCCGCAGCGGTTGGTTATTCGAACCGTTAACCGATGTGGCCTGCATGATCGGTCCGCCGTTGTCGCTGATGAAGAACACCAGCGTGTTTTCTTCGAGACCTTTTTCACGCAGCTTGGCGAGCGTCGCCCCGATCGCGTCGTCCATGGCCGACATCATGGCGGCGTAGGTGCGGCGTTTCTGATCGCCAATCGTGCCAAATTTCGCGAGCCGCGCCTCGTCGGCATGCATCGGCGTGTGAACGGCGTTGAATGCCAAGTAAAGAAAGAATGGTTGCTCGTGATGGCGGTCGATAAACGCCGTTGCTTCGCGAGCTAACGCATCGGTGAGATAGGCCGGCTCCTCCACGCGGTCCGTGCCGCGCATGATCTGCGCTTCATCGCTAGGAAAGTAAGTATGCGCACCGCCGAGAAAGCCAAAGAATTCGTCGAAGCCGCGCTTTTGCGGTTGGAACCGAGGCCCGATTCCCAGATGCCATTTTCCGACGAGGCCCGTGGCGTAGCCGGCTGCCTTGAGGCGATCGGCGATTGTCGTCTGGGCCAGGGGTAGCCCAGGACGCACTCCGCCTTGCTGTTCATCTCGCTGGTTTGCTTGTCCGCGCTGACGCCCTCGCGCACCGCCTTGCCCCGGGTTGAATTCGTGACCGAACCGCGTTTGGTAACGCCCCGTAAGTAGGCCGGCCCGCGTGGGCGAGCAATACGGCCCTGAAACGTAACCATCCGAGCAACGCACTCCCGCGGCGGCAAGGGCGTCGAGATGCGGAGTCGGAATGTCGGTGCAGCCGTGGACGCCGATGTCGGCGTAGCCCATGTCGTCGCCAACAATGAGCACAATGTTGGGCCTCGTCGGCTCGGCACTCGCAACCACGCTCAGATTCGCAAACAACAGTGCCGCCAGTTCGATGCGAAGTATTCCCAAGAAGCGGTTCATAGCGTGTGCTCCAACGTGATCAATGTATTACAACGCAGAAAGCATTGTACACGATGGTGCGTGCCCCCTGCGGGCAGATAACGGCACCGGGGCCAACCAGTCGCCTCGTTGGCAGTAACTTGCCGTCGCGTACCATTCAGCCGACAATGGACCATCATTTTTTATAGCCGAATAGCTCGCACGATCATATGCAAATAAGTCTAATGGAACTCACCAATCGACGTGTAGGAGCCGCTGGCCGATTGCCGATGTGGTTAATCGCGCTCGGGGTCCACGGCTGGCTGACCGCCTCTTCCCTGGCGGGACCGTTCTCAGGACTGTACGTCTTTGGCGACAGCCTTTCGGACGTTGGCAATTTGACCGACGCGACCTTCGGACTATTTCCCGGGCCGACGTACTTTAACGGCCGCGTTTCCAATGGGCCGGTTTTTGTCGAGCATCTGTCGATTGCTCTCGGCTTGGGAACCAGCACCGCCAGCCGATCGGGAGGAAGTAACTTCGCGTTCGGCGGGGCCCGCACTTCCGGCACCTTCTTCGTTCAAGATGTGAACGAGCAGGTGACCGATTTTTTGAATAATCGAACCGCCGATCCCAACGCACTCTACATGGTTTTTGCCGGTGCGAATGACCTCGTGGGCGGGCAAACGGACTTGAACGCGCCCGTAAACCAGTTGGCGACGGACATTGGTCGATTATACGATGACGGCGCGCGGCAATTCTTCGTGCCGAATCTTCCGCGGCTTGGGTTGACTCCTCAGTACAACGGCGATGCGGAGCAAGCAGCCATAATAAATGCTCGCTCCGAGTTGTTCAATGAATTACTGGCCGAGATGCTCCACGGCCTGCCGTCAACTCGAACGGAAATTCAGATTTACCAATTCGATATCGAAGCGCGATTCAATGAAATTGTGGCGGACGCGGCATACTTTGGATTCGCGAACGTGACCGACCCAGCCGCACCGGGCCTCGAACCGGGCGATGGCAATTACGATGAGGAGCAAATTGTTTCTGCGCCGAATTCCTATCTCTTCTGGGACGATCTACACCCCACCGCGACCGGTCACGCGCTGCTCGCAGCGGAAGCGCTGCGGGCGTTGCTCCCAGCGGGCGACTACAATCGCGATTGGGTTGTGGACATCGCCGATTACACGGTCTGGCGAGATACGCTCGGTTCGTCGACCCAACTTGCCGCTGACGGAGATCGCAGTCGAGCGGTCGACGAAGGCGACTATGCAATCTGGACGGCAAACTTCGGGGCAAGCTCCTACGCGATGAACGGCGTGTTGAATAACCCGATTTTGGTTCCGGAACCAACGGCCGTTGTCGCTTCTTTCCTCACCGCGCTGGGAGCGTTGATGCTTTACGCATCAACGGTTCGGAACCGACCCCCAGCCCTCGATGGGCCGGGGGTTGCTTAGAATTCCAAATCGCAATTTGACTTCGGAGGTTTCGCTTTACTTGCGCCGGCGAATGCCAACGGCTATTGCGCCGCAGCACAGCCCCAGTAGCGCGATGCTGGTCGGCTCAGGTACGTGAATTCCGAATGCGATGGCAGGCCCGCGCGGTCCAAAGTCCGCCGTACCGATAAACTCAATGTGTGTAATATTCTGCGTCGTTAAGAAGTATTGGCCTGGGACATCGCTGTTGATCGTGTTCGGCCCGAAGTCGTAGGCGCCTCCGGTGAATGAAAACGGCGCGAAGGTGAATGCGTCGGTGATGGCGTCCGTGTCAAACTGGCTTTGTAGCGCAAGCCAAGGGGTGACGATTTGACCTCCATTGAACGCACTCAGGCGGTTAATCGATTCGAACGTGTCGATGTCGATGGCCATGAAAATGGCGCCCGCTGGAAGATAGCCATTGGTGAGGTTCGAGAAATCGAACCGGGCGGTCACTGTATTGCCTGAATCCGAAGTCGTTCCGACGATGGCGTAATTGTCGGCTCCGGTGGGGTCGAGGCCCTGGCTCGGGTACGCTGCAAACGTGCCGGGGGCGTAATGGGCGATTTTTCTCAGGTGAAGCCCGCCTGAACCTGTCGAGCCGAGCTTTGTCACGGTGGCCGTGCCGCCGTAGCCGGGAAGCGTCAGCAGATGCGAACTGATGAGTGGGTCGTCGTTGGGTCCATTGCCAGTGATCGTCAACCAGCTTGTGGTTACGCCGTGGGCGCCGCTGGCCACGAGCAGCACGCCAATACACGCTGAAGCGACACAAGGAAACGCGACGCGAAATTTGCGCAACATGGGTTTTGTGCCTCCATTAGCACCATTCAGCCGACGAGGAAGAGTAGGAACGCGCAATGCGATGGCTCGGCTGCGACCGTTCGTGTGGCGTTCGATTCGGTGGGATAAGTAATCAAAGCTTGCTAGCGATCGCCTCGCGGCGCAAATAGCGCGCGGTAAGGCACATCAAAAGCGATTCAGACGAGCTCGGCTTTCACCGACGCGACGAAAAGGAAGGAGAAAAGTGGGGCCGGGCGATCGCCCGTGTTGGCGTGCCTTTCGGCACGGAGGGAACTGAAGAACTCTGACTCTGAGGATCGTAGCACTGCGCCAAACCGAATGCAACAGTTTGTTCGCACTTTTTGAGGAAAAAGTAGTTTTTCTGAGACGAGGGGCCATTCGGCGATTTTCTCTTGGGCAGACTTTGATTGGAAATTCAAAGCGAACCTGTCGGCGGTCATCGCCGGCGCCGGCGTTACTACTTATGGCGCAATGCTTTCGGTCACGCCGGGCCGCCATAGCATCGCCATAAAATCGCTAACGGGCATCTCGCTCAGCCGCTGGCGGTCCTCGAAAGCCTTTCGCAACTCGTGAAACTGCTTCGTCGATAGTTTTGGCTCGAGGCTGGTATTGAACTTGTCCCACAGTAGCGGGATCGCCTCCGCCCGCCGCAAGCGATGGCCCAGGGGCGCGTCGATTTGCACGCGCGGGGTGTACGAACCGTCCTCGAAGAACACCTGCACGGCATTGGGGATAAAGCGTTTGTCGGCTTCGTAATAATCCTGCGTGAACGAAACGTTTTCGCGGACTTCCATTTTCACTCGCAGTTCATCGATGCGCGGATCGACGGCGACGCCCTGTTCATAGTCGGCGGCGGTGAGCCGACCGAACAGTAGCGGAATTGCCACCATGTACTGAATGCAATGATCGCGATCGGCGGGATTATCGAGCGGTCCCGTCTTATCGATGATTCGCACGCCAGGCTCTTGCGTCTCGATAACGACGCGCTCGATCTGATCGACGCGGCCGATTATCTGTGGGTGCAACTCGATCGCCGCCTCGACGGCAGTCTGGGCGTGGAATTCCGCCGGATAAGAAATCTTGAGCAAAATGTTCTCTATGACATAACTGCCGAAGGCCTGCGGAAGTGCGATCGGTCGGCCGCCGAATAGCACGTCGCAGAAACCCCACTTCGGGGCAGTCAGCGCGGATGGATAACCCATTTCGCTGCGCAGCGTCATGAACGCCAGTCGCACGGCGCGTGCGCAGGCATCGCCCGCCGCCCAACTTTTGCGTGAGCCGGTGTTGGGCGCGTGACGATAGGTGCGAAGCGCCCCGCCATCGATCCAGGCGTTCGACACCGCGTTCATTACCAGCTCGCGGTCGCCGCCGAGCAGTTGGGTCGCCACGGCGGTTGATGCGATTCGCACGAGCAGAACATGATCGATTCCGACGCGGTTGAAACCGTTTTCGAGCGCGAGCACGCCCTGGATTTCATACGCCTTGATCATCGCCGTCAGCACGTCGCGCATGACGAGCGGATGCTCGCCTTGCCGGCCAAGGTAATCGGCCACCGCGAGAATGGCGCCGAGATTATCCGACGGATGGCCCCACTCGGCTGCCAGCCAGGTGTCGTTGAAATCGAGCCAACGAATCATCGCGCCGATATTGAAGGCCGCGGTCGCAGGGTCTAGTTCCCAACCGGTCCCCGGCACCCGCGCCCCCCCGGCGAGCGTCGCGCCTGGCACCGCCGGCCCAAGTAGCTTGGTGCAGGCCGGATAATCGAGCGCCTGCATCGCGCAGGCGAGTGAGTCCATCAGGCAGTACCGCGCCGTCTCGTAGGCTAAGGGAGTGAATGACGGCTGACTACAAACGTAGTCTGCGATCTCGACCAACACCTGATCCGGCTCAGGACGCTGCGCCGATCGTGGATCGAACTCGTGCATAGTTACAAATTAGCCACGGATCAGCACGGATGAAACACGGATGAGCTGTTAGCCATTAGCTGTCAGCTTTTAGCCAGAGCAGTTCGTATTCTGGCTGATAGCTTACGGCTGACAGCTAATAGCTCAATTGTCCGTGTTTCATCCGTGCTGATCCGTGGCTAAGATTATTCTCGGTTGTCGAGTGCAACAAATGGTCGCGGGGTGGGGCCGATGTAGTCGGCGGCGGGGCGGATGAGTTTATTGTCGGCGCGCTGCTCCTTTACGTGGGCGCACCAGCCGCTGACGCGGGCGCAGGCGAACAGCGGCGTGAACAGCGGCGTCGGGATGCCGACGAAGTGATAGGCCGAAGCGCTAAAAAAGTCGGCATTGGCGAACAGCCGCTTCTCGTCCCACAACAGCTTTTCAATTGCTTCCGATACTTCGTACAAATGGCCGTCGCTGGCTCCCTTCGCGAGCTGCTGCGACCATCGCTTGTTGATCGCATTGCGCGGGTCGCGCTCTTTGTAAACGGCATGGCCGAAGCCCATCACTTTTTCTTTTCGCTGCAGCATCTGCTTCACGCCGTCAATGGCTTCTTGCGGCGTGCGAAATCGCTCAACCAGTTCCATGGCGGCTTCGTTAGCGCCGCCGTGGAGCGGTCCCCGCAATGCGCCGATCGCGCCCGTTACCGCGGAATAGAGGTCCGACAGCGTAGCGGAGATGACTCGTGCCGTGAACGTCGAGGCGTTGAATTCGTGCTCGGCGTACAGCACGAGCGAAGCTTCCATGTAGCGCCGGTGCTCCTCGCTCGGCGCGACGCCGGTAATCATTCGCAAAATTTGGCCGGCGATGGTCGGGTCGGGCGTGGCCGTGTCGATGCGCTCGCCGCTCGTAGTGAATCGATACCAATAGCCCAACATCGATGGAAGCGTGGCCAACAATCGGTCGGCGACCTCGTCTTGCCGCGCAAAGCTTTCCTCCGGCTCGATCGTGCCGAGCATCGAGCAGCCGGTGCGAAGCACGTCCATCGGGTGGGCCGCGGCCGGGATGCGCTCGAGTACTTCGCAAAGCGCCGGCGGAAGGGTGCGCATCCGCTGCAAGCGCTGCTGGTACTGGGCAAGCTCGGCGGCATTGGGCAGTTTGCCATACAGCAATAGGTGGGCTACTTCCTCGAAAACGGACTGCTCGGCCAGATCTTCGACGCTGTAACCGCGATAGTGCAATCCGTCGCCGCCGGCGCCGACGGTGCAAATCGAAGTCGTTCCGGCGACTGTTCCCCGTAACCCCGTCGTCTTGGTCTCCGCTGCCATTACTACCTCTTTCCCTTTGCTTCCGGTGAATTTGCCGTTTGAAACCGCTCGAGCATCTGCTCGAAACGGTGATAGTCGAGAACGTCGTACAGCTCGTCGCGGGTTTGCATCGAATCGACCACGCCCTGTTGCGTCCCATCGCGCCGAATGGCGCTATAGACCCGCTCCGCGGCCCGGTTCATGGCGCGAAACGCCGACAGGGGGTAGAGCGCCAGCCGCACCCCCGCCTCTTGAAGTTGCGCGAGCGTGAACAGGGGAGTTTTGCCGAACTCGGTCACGTTGGCAAGCACCGGCACCCGAATCGCGCTGGTGAACTCGCGATATTCATCGAGCGTTGTTAGCGCTTCGGCGAAGATCATGTCGGCGCCTGCCTCCACGTAGCGCGCGCAGCGTTCGATCGCGGCTTGATGCCCTTCGACCGCATGCGCATCACTGCGTGCCATGATCACAAAACGGGAATCGGCCCGCGCGTCCACAGCAGCTTTGATGCGATCGACCATCTCGTCGGCCTCCACAAGTGTCTTTCCGGGACGATGGCCGCAGCGTTTTTGAAACACCTGATCTTCCAGATGCATTCCGGACGCACCGGCACGGGCCATTTCCTTCACCGTGCGGGTAATCGCCAGAGCACCGCCAAAGCCAGTGTCGGCATCGACCAACAGCGGCAGGTTTGTTGCGCCCGAAACGCGGCGGATGTCTTCGCAGACGTCGCCCAAATGGGTGATCCCCAGATCGGGCAGGCCGAATGACGCGTTGGCCACCCCCGCCCCCGACAGGTAGATTGCACGAAAACCAGCACGCTCCGCGAGCATGGCCGCGGCGGCATTGACCGTCCCGACGACCTGCAGCGGGTTTTCGGAAGCCAGGGCCGACCAAAGTCGTTCGCCGGGAGAAGGAAGGGGCATGATTTTACGCCGGAAAGGTCACAGGTTTCGAGCCGTCATCGTAACGCAAATCGCCTGATTCTCAAGTTTGGGAAACCCCACCGTGGTGGGTTAGGGGGCTCCGGATCGGCGGCCAGGGCTGAATTTTGACCGGAAAACCACTTGGTCGCGCGGCGACCAATTGGCGTAATTATCGAGGATTTTACCATTCGGCCACGTTGTGCGCGCTGCCAAGTTGGCCGGAACGCGGGACAAAACTCCCGCGGGGTCAGAGGTTCAGGATGCGGTGGGTCCGAGAAATGCAATTCCGGGCTTCGGCCGTCCAGTGCCCGGGTTCACCGGTATTTTCAGGAAATGTGGCACTTCTTCGGCAGCTTTCCCTAGTCCGCCGGTCCGGATTGTTGAGTTATTCGCTAAGGGCAATTACAATGCGAGTAGGTCGGGCAAGGGCTTTCGAGACGGTACAAATCGTTTCGGGTTTTGCATTTAGAACTAGGTTGGGACGCTAGTGAATCGGACAAATAGCTAGACTGCCAGCCCGGGGTGGGCTTGGCCGTTTGGCGTCTGAACGCCGGTCGGCTTCTGGACCGCGATTGCACGCGGCCAGGGTGACGGCGTGGAGCAGAGAAGTAATGGCGCTTTCGGCAGTATCTCCTTCGATTGAATCACTCGTGAAGCTTCCTCCGGAAGACCCCGAATCGTGGGTTCTAGGGGAAGATCCGAAAATTACGCGCGTTGCACGGCACGCCGAACGCGCGGCCGAGGTCGAGTGTACGGTCCTTCTGACCGGCGAAACCGGCACCGGCAAAGAAATCTGGGCGCGCACGCTTCACCGCCTTAGCTCGCGGCGCGAAAAGCCATTTGTACCGGTCAACTGCGCGGCACTAACGGTCACGCTCGCCGAGAGCCAGCTCTTCGGACACGAGCGAGGCGCCTTTACTGGAGCAGCGGGACGCAGCTTGGGCGTGTTTCGTGCTGCCGAGGCGGGCGTCGTGTTTCTCGATGAAGTTGGCGAAATGCCGCTCGAATTGCAGCCGAAGTTGCTGCGGGTGTTGCAAGAGGCTGAAGTAACACCGGTCGGCGCGGCGCACCCGGTCAAGGTGAACGTGCAAGTAATCGCGGCGACGAATCGCGACCTTGAGGCCGAAGTTGCCGCCGGTCGGTTTCGTGAGGATCTGTACTACCGGCTGAACATGGTCGAATTGGCGGTTCCGCCGTTGCGCGAGCGCGTCGAGGACATTCCGCGATTCATCGACTATTTCTCACGCCGGTTCGCTGCCAAGTACGCGCGTCCGGTCTGGCGACCGACGCCCGAACTATTGCGCGAATTCTGCGAATACCAATGGCCGGGCAATATTCGGCAATTGGGGCACGTGATTGAGCAAGCGTACGTGCTCGATTGCGAGCCGAGCCTGCCTCAGAAGGCCCGTCGCATGACGGGTGATTCACCGCTCCCCTTTATGGACCTCGATCGCCTAAGGCGCGCGGCGGTCCGGCAGGCCCTTCGTTCCACGCAGGGTCACAAGAGCCGGGCAGCGAAGCTGCTGGGCGTCCATCCCAACACCATGACCCGCCTCTTGGCGCAGATTCGCAAAGACGAAAAGAAGGCCCCGTAACGGCCGCAATTTGCGAACGTCTCCGGTCCGGCGGGTGTCCTGGGATTCGTCCTCGCCGCGGGGGTTCGTAAAGCGGTTCGTCAGGATCGCGGGGCGCCGAGGGAACCGACCGGCGTCATTTCCCGCCGGTTGCGGGAGCTTCTGGCGCGGGCTAAGATTTGTTTTCCTCGAATTCACTTTGGAGCCCTCACACATGCGGCACGTGCTTTCTGCACTCGTTCAGAACGTCCCCGGCGTGCTGGCCCACGTGGCCGGAATGCTCGCCTCGCGAGGCTACAACATCGACAGCCTGGCCGTTGGCGAAACCGAGGATCCGCAACTCTCGCGGATGACGTTCGTCGTGGTCGGCGACGACAGCGTACTCGAGCAAGTCCGCAAGCAACTCGAAAAGATCGTCACCGTCGTGCGGGTCGATGACGTGAGCAGTCGCGATCACGTCGAGCGTGACCTGATGCTGATCAAGGTTAAAGCTCCTGAAGGAAAACGCAGCGAAATTCGCGAGCTGACGGGCATCTTTCGCGGGCGGATCGTCGATGTGGCGCCTGATGAAGTAATCGTCGAGATCTCGGGGCAAGAACGCAAAATCGAAGCATTCATCGACCTGATGCGGCCGCTGGGGATTGTCGAGCTGGTCCGGACGGGGCGCATTGCAATGGTCCGCTCGGTGAGCCGGGCCCAAGGGACCGGCGGCATTAAGTCGCTCAGGACGGCCTGAGTGCCGACGCGATCTGCGTTTATTTCAACTTCATTTCTTGAGAAAGCCGGTTACATGCCAGCGAAGATTTATTACGACCAGGACGCGGACCTTGCAAATCTTAAAGGGAAGACGGTCGGTATTCTGGGCTACGGATCGCAAGGGCATGCGCACGCCCAGAATCTGCGCGACAGTGGCATTAATGTAATTGTCGGACAGCGGCCCGGAGGCAAGAACCATGATCTGGCCGTCAGCCACGGCTTTAAGCCGGTAAGTGCCGAGGAGTTGGCTCAGAAGGCGGACCTAATCAACATTCTTCTGCCGGACGAACTGCAGGGCGATGTGTATCGTCAACACGTAAAGCCTCATCTGAAGCCGGGCAATGTCCTGATGTGCTCGCACGGCTTTAACGTTCACTTCGGCCAAGTAGAGCCACCTAAGGGAGTCGACCTGCTCTTAGTCGCTCCTAAGGGCCCTGGGCACCTGGTTCGCAGTGAGTTTGTCGCCGGGGGCGGGGTGCCGTGCCTGATCGCCACGAACGACGATGCCAGCGATCAGACGTTCAAGATGGGTCTTGCTTATGCCAAGGGCATCGGCGGCACGCGAGCCGGCGTGATTCGCACGAGCTTTGCCGAAGAGACCGAAACGGACCTCTTCGGCGAGCAAGCCGTTTTGTGCGGTGGCGTTAGTGCACTCGTGAAAGCTGGCTTTGAAACACTCGTTGAGGCCGGCTATCAACCCGAAATGGCCTACTTCGAATGCATGCACGAGTTAAAACTGATTGTCGACCTGTTCTATCAGGGCGGCCTGAACTACATGCGCTATAGCGTGAGCAACACGGCCGAGTACGGCGATTATACCCGCGGCCCGCGAATTGTGACCGAGGAAACGAAGCGCGAGATGAAGCGGATCCTCGAGGAAGTGCAGTCGGGCCAGTTCGCCCGCGAGTGGCTGCTGGAGAATCGCGTGGGCGCGCCCGCCTTTAAAGCAACCCGTCGCCGGGAGCGCGAACACCCGGTTGAGAAAGTCGGCCGCGAGCTACGCCGCATGATGAGTTGGATCGAAGAAAAGGAAGTTTAGCGCGCCGAGTTAGCCGCGTCGCCCGCCACGGCGGGTAAACTTCGTCTTCGCAGCGGAGCGCGAAGTTGGCGCTGGCGCTGTTACGTCACGAAGTCGCCGGAATTGGCGGTGATTAGAATAACTAGATGCGGCCGGTTAGCAGTAGCACGATCAAAATTATCACCAATACGCCCACGATGCCGCTCGGTCCGTACCCCCACCCGCGGCTATGCGGCCACGTCGGGATGGCACCCAGCAGCAGCAGAATCAGAACGATCAGAAGAATCGTCGGTAACGAGATCACGGCTAACACCCGCCTTTCGTAGAAGAAAACCGGCAACGTGTGAAAATTGGCACTCGCACCGAATCGATTGATCCGGGCGATGAGTAGATGCGGTTAGACGAAGCAAATGCGATGCCGGAATTATTTTCGCGGCAAGAACTCAGCCGCAGATTTATGTCGCCCTTATGCAGTTTGATCGCCTGCACTACCAACGCTGTACGACGGACCGGTTTGGGGCTTGTGAAGCTCGGTCAACGGATCACTAGTTCGCGGGCGGAAACCGGTCGTTGGGAGTCAATTCCAGTTCGTGGCTTTGGCTATCGAACGTGGCTCGGAAGTACTCCAGAAATCCGGCATATCCCAGCAGAGCAACCTCGTCTTCTGGCTGCTCCACTTCCAGGAATGCAACGGTCGATTCCCAACGACACTTTCGCCCACCCTGGGCGACTTGAAGCGTCACGTTGCCTGGGACAAGTTGCACTACATGCCCACCGACCGCCGACGCCTGGCCTATCGTCTTGCGATCGAGATGCACCCCAATCGCGAAAGCAAGCGAAGCTGGAAACACGGTTTCGTCTGAGCCGGTATCCACGAGTGCTTGAATCGTTTCCGTTCCTCGCGGACCGATGACATCCACCGTTACCTCAGGACGATAGAGCACACCGCTGGGCACGGTGGCGGAGGGATCGACCTCGTATGATGTATAACGGAACCTCATCGGACGCCGCCCAGAAACCGCACGTTGGCGCGTGGCGCCTTCGCCAGGATCGGCGCTGATTCGCCCGCGGCCTGTGCGGCGCGGCGGGCATCACCCAAGGTTCGTCCGCTCGCTACAATAACGTTCCGATCGCGGTTCCACGCGATCCATTGACCGGCGAATTTCCTGGGCACGAGGGGCGCGGGCTGATCGGTAGTTGCCATGGCGAATCTCCTTCCACTCCATCATTATAGCCGACTCGATCGCGGTACGTCAGTGAGCATCCGTGGCCATTGGTTCAGAAAAATAGGCGGAATCGCCTGTTTTAGCCGGCGCTTGTGCGAAGATTAGAATTCGGAAAGAGAACGAGAACCACTTCACCACGGTCAAATGGCATCGTACACATCCATGTCTGGGCGTTGCCAATCTTCCGAGAAGGACGCCAAACGGCGCCGTAAGTCCGCCGCCTGATTCTCGTCGATCCCGCGGTTCGAAAGCTGCACCGATTCGGGTGAAATGAATGTGACGAGAACCTCTTGCTCGGCGTCCGCTGGAGGTGGCTCAAGCAATTCTATTTTCCCATTTCGGCAAATGCCTTTGACAGATTTCAACATGCGCGTCGCTCCAACAGTTCCCCCCTTTATTATAACTCTCAGGGGCAAGAAAGGCATCACGGAACGCGAAGCCGGCGTCGCTAAGCGATCTTACCGTCCGCTTTCGGCCAGTAACCTGGCGGCTTCGTCGTCGGAGAGATGCTCGATCTCGGCCAGTAATGATTCCAGATCGACGGGATCCGTAGTGACACCATTCGGGGTGACCGAGACTACAACCGGCGCGCTAACGGCACCGGTCGATTGCTCGGCCAGGTATCGAGCCAGCGCCGCCGGAGTGGGGTAGTTCCACGCCACAATAGGCGGCAGTGGAACGCCAAATTCTTTTTCAAGTTCGTGGCTTAATTCGACCGCGGTCAGCGAATCGACTCCGAACTCGGCGAACGGCTTATCGCGGTGGATGTCGGCCGGGTCAAGGCCGACGCGACTTACGAGCCATTCTTGCAGCCAACTCTCGATCCGCTCGACCACTCGATCAAGTTCAATGGCGTCCGCTCTTACCGTGAATCGCGGCTTTTTTGAAGAACCGTTCGCGCTGTGGCCATTCTTGTGGCCGTTGGCGGAATGTGAACCGTGGAGGCGACCATTGCCATTCCCATTGCCGTTGCCGTTGCCATTCGTGTAGGACGCGGCATGTCCATTGGTCGGCGCAATGCGAATCGGCAACTTCCATTCGTGGAGAATCTTAAGTTCCCCCTGTAGGTACTGCTCGCGGCACAATTGGCGCTGGACTTTGCCGCTCGAGGTGATCGGCAGCGAGGTTTGGCGGATCAATTGTATCGCCGCCGGCTCAAGCTCGTGGTTCTCGGCTATCGCACGGCGAATTGCCTGCACCACGTTGCCGTATTCTTCCTTGGGACAACTTCGATCGACTTGATGGACGACCACGAGTCGTTCCTCATCGTCGATGCTCACGGAGAACGCCGCGCCGGGCATAACGGCCGGATGAACTTGTTCGCAGGTTTGTTCAATGTCCTGCGGATAGTGATTGCGTCCCCGGATGATGATCACGTCCTTCACACGGCCTGTGACGTAGAGCTGGCCATCGTGAATGAATCCCAAATCGCCCGTGCGCAGCATTCGGCCCGAAACGCCGGGTACATCGGAAACGAATTCCGCTGCCGACTCCTCGGGACGCTGCCAGTAGCCACGTGTAACCGAAGGCCCTTGGACCAGAATCTCGCCCACCATCGCGGGGGGGCATGGAACGCTGGTCACCGGATCGACAATCGCAATCGCATGGCCGCTCGGTGAGGTGCCGCAGCCCACAAGCTCTTGCACATGTGGTTTGTCGTGTTTGTCGGCGACGACCACGCGGTGCTTGGCCAGCTCGGCCCGATTCACAGTGATCACCGTGGGTTGGTATCGAAAGTCGGCCCCGGTCACCAGGAGAGTCGATTCGGCCAATCCATAGCAGGGAAAAAACGCCTCGGGCAAGAAGCCAGCCGGCGCAAATGCGTCACAGAAACTGCGCATGGTTTCGGCGCGGATCGGCTCGGCGCCGCAAAACGCCAGCCGCCAGCGATGGAGATCGAACTTGGCGCGCTCGGCCGCCGGAACGCGGCGCAGGCAATAGTCATATGCAAAATTCGGCGCTCCGCTGATCGATGCCCCGTAATCGTCGATCGCTTTCAGCCACCTTAATGGTCGTTGTAAAAAGGACGAGGGAGACATCAAGACGCTGCGGCCACCCACGTACAAAGGCGTCAGGATGCCCCCGACGAGGCCCATGTCGTGATAGGCGGGCAACCAAAAGACGCCAGTCGGGTTGGTTGCCGGATCGACGATCGCTTCGATGCCGAACGCTTGCCGAATCGCCTCCAGGTTGCTGAGCAGGTTGCCGTGGGAAACCATGACCCCCTTGGGGTCGCTCGTCGAGCCAGAAGTGTATTGTAAAAATGCCAGGTCGTCGGTCGTGATCGCCGGTACTCGCCAGTTGCGGCCGACCCGGTCGGCGATTTCATCGCTCGCCACCCAAGTGAGCGTGCGGGCGATAGCGTCTTGCTGATCGAGATCGAGTGTTTCGAGGGTCTGTGCCGTCGTGAGAGCGATCTTTGCCCCACTGTCCTCGGCAATGCGACTCATCCGCGGCAGCGGCCTGCGCGGCTTGGGATAAGTCGCTGGCACCGCCACGACTCCGGCATAGAGGCAGCCGAAAAAGGCAGTAATAAAATCGAGGCCGGCCGGATAGACCAACAGTGCCCGATCGCCCGGTGCCACTTGGCCTTCCAGAAAGCCGGCAATAGCACGGGCTCGCGCATCGAGCTGGCCGAAGGTGAGTTGCGTAGTAGCGGCGCCATCGTCCGACAGAAAGATGTACGCCGTCCGCTCTCGGTGTTGCTCGGCACGATACCGCAGCAAGTCGAGCATCGTTGCCGGTCGCAGATCGTGAGCTACCATCTCGGGTGCCATCGGAGCCAATACTTGCTGGTAGCGGGAGGTGGGGAACTGGTGCGGAGGGAGGAGTTACGCCGCCAGGCACTCACGTGCTTGCGGTTTGCGAGAAGTACGCCCTCTCGTTTCTTATCGGTTTCCAGCGTGAGTTGAATCGCAGCGAGTTGCGTCATTTTTCGGCAAAGGCCGTCGTGGTCCGCTCGGCCGCTAATCGCTTAACCATTCTGGGTCGGCGGCAAGATACATATTCTAGGTTCTCTTTCGGGCGGTTGTAATCCCCGAAGTCGGTAAGACAGGAAATCCGCGAAAGGTTTTCCGAGCCGCGATACCGCAAGCGATTCTTGTACGGCGATCAGATGCATCCGTTACGGCAGAGCTGGAATGCACCGCCCTTTTGCGCCATAAGATTAGTTGTCATAATGAGTTATGAAATGACGACGACTCGCCATCCGCTTTTGCCGAGCAAAATCGATCAAAAAGCAGCAGTCCGGTTGGTTTGCCTGCCATATGCTGGCGGTGGGACTGCGGCCTTCCACCGTTGGCGGCCATTTCTACCGACCTCCGTCGAACTCGTGCCCATACGGTTACCCGGCCGCGAGGACCGATTCTCCGAGACGGCCTACCCCGATTTGTTGACGCTCGCCAAGCATGGTGCCGATGCGGTCACTGAGATCAATAATCGACCAGTTGCCCTTCTGGGATACAGCCTGGGGGCCTATGTGGCGCTGGAAATCGCCCGTGAGCTGCGCCGACGACTCCAACCGCCCCTCGTGCTGGTCGTGACAGCGGCCAGTGCGGCCCCCCATTTAGCCAAGAAGGGCCCACCGCTCGGGCATCTTGGCGACCGAGAGTTCATTAATGAGATCGCTAGGCGGTACGAGGGTATTCCGCCAGCAGTCCGGGCCGACGCCCGACTGCTCGATCTCCTGCTCCCCACGCTTCGGGCCGACGTTCGCATGTGGGAAAACTACCGGCCGGCGGACGAGGCTCCGCTGGACGTGGAAATTCTCGCGCTCGGCGGCGCTCAAGACGCCGGGGTTCCTCTCAGCGATTTGCAGGCTTGGCGAGAGTACACGACGGGGCGATTCTCGTCGTGGCTCTTCCCGGGCGGTCATTTTTTCTTGTTTCGAGATCATGAGCAAACTCCTGGTGCCGGGGCACCGAATTTGGCTGCGCTCGGGACAATCGTTAGCCGCCTCCAATCGCTACAGGAGGCGCCATGACCGCCGAACGAGTCGGACTTGCACAGTTGCGGTCGGTTGTGCCACCTCAAGAGCATCAAGCCCACGTCTGGTTCTGCAGCTTGGGCGACTTTGCGTCAGACCGCTTCCGGATGCTACTGTCGCCCATCGAGCAGGACCAAGCGGGGCAATTCGCGTCCGCTGGAGCCAGAGATCGATTCCTCGTTGGCCGCGGCGTGCTCCGACGTTTGCTCGGTGCTTATCTCTCGATAGCACCTGCGGAAGTCGCTATTGCAATTGAACCAAGCGGAAAACCGCGTCTCGCCGTGAAGCGCGATCACCACGCGCTATACTTCAATTTGGCGCACTCAGGCGACGGCGTGCTGCTGGGCATCACGAGCGGAGGCGAGATTGGCGTCGATATCGAGCACCATCGGCAAGTCTCGCATTGGCAGGCCATTGCCGAGCGACACTATTCCTGCCGTGAGCTTGCAACGTTGCGGTCCGTAGGAGTCGAAGAACAACGCGAATTGTTCTTTCGCATTTGGACCCGCAAGGAAGCCGTTCTGAAGTGGCTCGGTACCGGCCTGCAAGTGCCGCTTTCTGAAGTCGACGTGCCGACGGCCTGCGGCGACCAAGCCTGGGTTGCGCTACCGCAGGCAGGTCAGCGCTGTTGGGCCCAGCCGGTGGATGCGCCGGTCGGTTATTCCGCAGCGCTCGCCACATCGCTGAGAACCACACACCTCCTGCAGCGCCAGGTTGTGCCGGGATAGAATCCTCCGGCCTACAACTTTGCTACCTTGTCGATCCAATTGGCTAAGTCGTCAAAATACGGCACGGGGTCTGGTTCGAACTCCAGAGTATGGGCGGCGTTGGGATAGTCGATGAGCGTCTTCTCGCGAGCCGCGAGTGTGTCGAAGAACGCGCGGGTACGGCGGTTATCGACGATCCCCTCGCGCCCGGCGAGCATGAGCAGCGTTGGCGTGTGAATCCACGGTCCCGACTTGCGGACGTGTCGCGTAAGCAGCCGGTCGGCCCGTGCAAATCGCAACGTGATTTCGCGCAGCGTAAGCGGGTCGCGGCGGACGTACTCCTGCCATTGCGGTGTGTCGGTAAAAAGCTCTGCCTCTTGCAGTGGAATGGTGATCCGCTTTTCGTCGATGCCGAGAGCCCCGGTCAAGACTAATGCGAACCTCTTGATTGGCCCCGGCTGCTGGCGGGCATATATACCGGGGCAGATCAGCCCGATCCCGGCGACCAAATCGGGCCGGTGGCGCGCTATGGCCGGCGCGAGTTTGCCGCCCCAACTGATACCGCACACCACAATTGGTCCCTTGCCGCGAAGTTGATCGAGATAGATTTCCACGTCGCTGAGCCACGTCTCCCAGCCGTCCACGTCGCCACGCGATGTAAAATCGAGCCCCGATCCACGGCGGTCGAGAAAGTGAACTGCGAACCCCGCATTCGCCAGATGATTGCAGCCGCGAGTGTACCAGCCGCCGTGGCTGATGATGCCATGCAGAAACACCACCTGGGCTCGTGGGGCGTCAGCGGGTTCGAACCGCCGCACCGGTAGCGGGCGGCCGTCGGTCGCACGGTAGGTTTCAATCTGCGGAGGCGCTTCGGGCATGTTCACAGTGTAGGTTAAATCTGCTCCGCAAGTCGGTTTCAAAAATCGAAGCTTTCCGAGCGCGTTGCCAGCCGTTGGATCGCTTGCGGATCCACGGTCACGCCCAAGCCCAGGCCGTTCAGTGCTCGCGCAATGCCGCCGTAGCCGAAGGTAACGTCCTCCCGCGTCACATTCTCACGCAGCACGTGCCGGTCGTACGAGCCTTCCCAGTAGCGAATCCCGCGGACGGAGGTCGCCCAGTGGCGTCCGGCGGCGGATAGGATCCCCGTTTCGCCGGGATGACAGCCGAGTTGGTAGCCCAGGCCGTTCTCGTGCGCAATCGCGGCAAGCTCCAGGCTCCGCAGGTAGCCGCCGCACTTCGATAAACGAATGTTGAACAAATCGCACGCGCGGAGGGCGATCGCCCGCTCGGCATCGGCGCGGCTCGTAAGCGACTCGTCGAGCATAATCGGCATGCCGAGTTTTGGACGCAATTGTGCCAGTTCAGCGAGTTGCTCATGCGGGCACGGCTGTTCGATGCAACTCACGTTAAACGGGCGTATCGCTTCGCTTCGCTCGGTAAGCCGCTCGACTGGCCACGCCTCATTCGCGTCGACGCGAATATCGACCCGCGATCCCAGCCAACGGCGGATGATTCGCAGTCGCTCCACATCGCTCTGTCCCGCAACGCCGACTTTCACCTTGCACTGGCGAAAACCGTACACTCGCATCTTGAGCGCCGACCGCCAAAGCCGATCGTTCGACTCGGCGTCAATTGTGGTGCTGTAACGCACCTGGTCGCTATGCTTGCGAATCGCCTGTGCCTGTGGCAGATGCTCGACGATGCGGCTAATCGGTTCGCCGAACAGGCGGCCAAAGGCATCAAGAACGCTTAGCTCCACTGCGCAGCGAAGGGCGTTGCCATAGCAGCCGCGCGGATTGTCCGCCACTTCCGCTAGCTCGAAGCGTTCGCAGAGGGCGATGACTTCCGCCCAACTTGTGCAGTCGTTCGTCAGTTGGTCGCTCAGCCGCGAAGAAGCAAGCTGGATGAGGCAGCCTTCCGGCGTTTCGCCGGTGACGTAGCTGCGCGGAACTCCTTCGCCCCAGCCGATGGTGCCGTCGGCTAGTTCGCAACGGGCGACCACATTCTCACTTTCGATTCGCTCGGCCGACGCATGCCGAAACGCCCGCTTCAGCGGCACGCGGATTGTGTAGGCGGTAAGGCGGCGGAGGCGCATGGCGAGGGGCTTTCGGCTATTGGCTGTCGGCTGTCGGCCAGAGCGGAAAACGCTTCAGAATTGCTGGCCACGCATAGATTATCCGGTACACCCTTTTGTGTGGCCGATGGCCGAGAGCCAACAGCCTTGCCTCACGCCGCTTGCGTTCCGCGCTCCTTTTTCGTCGCATATTCCAGTGCCTCAACAATCCCTTCGCGGAAATCGACACGCGGCTGGTAGCCGAGTAAGCGCTTCGCTTTGGCAATCGAAAAATCGAGATTGAGCGTCATGAACTTGATCCGTGCGCCGGTGAGCAGTGGGGCTTCGGTGGCGCCGCGGGCCTTGGCGAGCCATTCAATGGGACCAACCGCGAGCTGGGCGACCCACTCGGGCACGTGGCTCGGGTGTGGTTTTCCCAGGTAGTCGGCAATCGTGTTGATGTATTCCTCGCGGGTCACGAGCCGCTCGTCCCGGATGTTAAACGTCTCGCCCAGCGCCTCGTCCTTCTCGATCGCTAGCAGCGTCGCGTCGGCCAGGTTGCCAACGTAGATATTGTTGAGCACCTTGTCGCCTTTACCGATGAACTTCATTTTGCCGTCGGCAAATTTCTCGAGTACGCGGGGGATCGAATGTCGCTCACCTGCTCCATAGATAAATCCGGGCCGCAGAATCGTGGCCCGCAAGCCCCGTTCGCGAATGTGATGCTGGATCAGAACTTCCGCTTCGGCTTTGGTACGGGTATAGCCATCGAGGCCATCGACGTTGGGCGGCACGGTTTCGTCGGTGCCATAGTGATCGCGCGCGGGATAAACGCCAAGCGTGCTGATTTGGATCCAGCGGTCGAGCCGTCCGGATCGCTCGACGGCGTTCAGTAGGTGTTCCAGCGCGATCACGTTGATCGTCCGGTACTTGTCGGCCGGCCCCCAATCGCCGATGTGCGCCGCGGTGTGAACGACAACGTCCGCGTCCGTTAGCGCCGGCACGAGCGACTCGGGCTGCGAAAGCTCACCCTCGGCATACTCAATATCCAGTCCCTCCAGTAGCGACCGGTCCCCGCGCGGCCGCACCAGCGCCCGCACCTTGTACCCAGCCTCCACCGCTTGGCACGCCACGCGGCTTCCGACAAGTCCATTCGCGCCAGTAATCGCAATCGTCTTTTCAGGCATTTTTTCAACCACGGATTTCTCGGATACCACAGATAGAACGAAGAGAGATAATCGCACCCGCCTGCTGAAAACGTATCCGTGTAAATCCGCGCAATCCGTGGTTTATACTCGTTGTGTGTTAACAGTTTCCAGCAACCACCGGCAAGTTTTCAATGGGCAGTTTCGCGCGGAAGTCGAAATCACTGACCAGGCAGGGATGCTTGAATTCTTCAAAGTTGCCACGGGCGGCGCTGCGGTCGCGGCGGAGGGCGGCCCAGGTACCCGGTGGAATCTCCCGGACGCGGACGGGCATGATGCGGCCGCTCGCGCACTTCTCGCCGTATTCCCAATTCTGCTCGGTGAGCCGCCGCTGCACCACGGAGGCCAATTCCACCTCGCGTCCATTATGGACGCCCGGCTCCAACAGCAATTCGTAATAGGGCCGCTCGTCCATTACCGGCGCGAGCGTGAACGTCGCCGATGGAATCTTGAGGTCCGTAAAGCTCTGCTGCACCGCGGCTACCACGTGATGCTCGCTCAGTTTCTCTCCCGTAATGCTCGAAAAATATTTGCCCTTATTTAGAAACACCAGTAGCGGCGCTTGACCTTCGTAACCAACGCATCGCACCACGTCGTAAATGTTGTACCGATAGATGCCCGCCGAAGTCGTCAGTAGAATAAAATAGTTCTGATCCCTTTCCAGCTCGTGCGCCTCGAGCACGGTCGGGCTGGGGCTGTCGATTTCGGCTTCCGGGATGAATTCGAAGAACTGGTGGCGGAAATCGAGAATACCCGCGGGGGTGTTGTCGGAAAGCGGAATCGACATCCGCGCTTCGCTGGCCGAAATGCCGTGATCGCGAATGGCCGTGCGGCCATAGAACTCTTCGAGCTGCGAAATATAGACGCCAACCGAGCCGCCCGTCCACACGGCGAGCACCGACATTTGCGGCCAGAAGTCGCGTGGATACAGCTTGCCGGTGCGACGGACAATCGCTTCGAGTTCGCGCGCTCGTCGCTTCTTGGGCCGCAGCCGCCAGCGAAGCGCGTCGCGAACGCGCCCTGGCACGTCCATCTCTTCGCTCAGTGTGCCATCGTGAATATCGCGGAGCAGCACGTCGCGTTGCGCGTCGGCTCGCTTCGCGAACTCCACTAGCGTGCTGGGGTTGGCCGTAATGATCATGCCCACGTCATTGGCTGTCATGGCCACGCGCAGCGCCGTGTAGTGCTTTGCCGCGGGATCAGTCACACGGATAATCGACGCCGGCAGCATGAACATCGAGCGGGTGTAGATGGGCCGAGTTTCGGCAGCCAGGCCGCTGATGTTGCCGCACGGCACGCCACTGGGCGCGAGTTGTTGTCGCCAGTCGCTCGACAGTTGCAGTGTTTTCTTTGTGAGCAGGTCGCGATGGTCGTTATAAACGCCGGTTCCCCAAAAATTCCAGCTTTCCCGATACTGCCGATAGAACTCCTTGGTCACCGGCAAATGCTTCGGTTGCGCCGTGGTGCCGCTGGTCATCGCATACATCAGGATCTGCGTCCCAGGCGCGAACATCGCCGACACTTCGCCACGCATCACGCGATCGATGTAGGGCCGAAAGTCTTCATACGTCGAAATGGGCAACCGCTGGCGGAAGTCCTCGACCGATCGAATCTTGCTGAACTCATGCGCTCGACCAAATTCGCTTTCCGCACAGCGTTCGAGTTTGCTCAGCAGCACCTCGCGTTGCACGTCGCGAGCGCGCGGGGCATCATTCAAGAACCGCCGCAGCCGGGCGTTCTTAAACGCGAGAAACGCTAAACGAATGGGGCCGTCGAGTGGCATGGACAACATTAGCGCAGGTAAAATGAGGGGACTTTAACGGCGATTATGATACCACCTCTTTCGGTCAGCCGCATCGCCTGCGGCTAGTTCTGCGGTAGCTTTGCGAACCGCTTAACCACCGCTTCCCGCGTGAAAAACGTGCCGTCGCCGCGGCTTTCCAGTTCGTGGACCATCCGCACGACTAGCTCGTTGACCGGGGCGCCCGTTCCGCAGGTACCGGCCAGTCGTACGATCTCACCATTAATGTATTCGACCTCGGTTGGCTTCCCGCGTTCGATATCTTTGAGCAGCGAAAAGAGAACCGGCCGATTCCCGTAAAATCGCCGCGCGCCAAACCGTACGATCGATCCCAGCACCGGCGTATCGAGCTGCCGGAGCAGCTTCTCGATCCGCATGATGTTCGACCGCCCGGGAATCGGCTCCAGCCGCACCCCCGCGGCCTCGTACACGCGGCGGCACTCGCGGATCAGCGGCCAGCCCACTGCCTCACGCCACAGTCCGTCGCACAACGCTTCGGTGATGAAATTCGACTTCGACAGGCTCGCCGCCGACCCCAGCACGTTGATCGTCAGCTTGTTGTACCGAATGCCCAGCACATTCGCATGCGGCAGAAACGTCAGTCCCGGGCAAGCAATTCGCTGAAAGAGTTTCACTACTTGCTCGACTGCAAGACCAAGGGCCTTGCTGGCCGGGGGACCAAAGATCGTCGGCCCATCGAGCTGCATGTTCGCGCGCCCGGGCGCAAGCACGTTCATGTTCGTAGCCGTCATGCCCATCACGAGCCGCTCGGCCGGTACCAGTTCCAGCAGCGTGTGGTCGTTGATGCCGTTCTGTATTGACGCCACCACCGCGTTACCAAGATGCGGCAACGCCGACTCGATTGCCTCGCGGGTATCTTGCGACTTCACCGTGAGCACGACGATGTCTGATCCGGCAATGTCGGCCACCTCCTGCGATCCGGCGATCTTTTGCTGATGCGTTCCCCAGGGGCCAACAAGCTCCACCGCCCTGCGCTCGCGAACCGCTCGGCCATGCTCCCCGCGCGTCACCAATAACACGTCAAGCTCCGGCGCGTCGCGCTGAAGCAAGCCGCCGAACATCGATCCAATCGCGCCGGCGCCGAGAAAGGAGATTTTCATGGGAAGCTGTTAGCTATTAGCTGTCAGCCATTAGCCAGAGAAGTGACAGAAACTCGCGAATGACTCTCTCTGGCTAAGAGCTAATAGCTAACGGCTAATAGCTCTACCCTCAGCTTTCCCCCGGCAATAACTGCCCGGTCTTTATCGCCACGTCGCCGATTTCGCTGGAGTTGGAGCTGCGGATTTCGCCGATCACTTCGCCCACGTGCTCTTTGTTTCGGAGGTACGCATTCGCCGGCTTTGAAAGCACGTCGAGCACCGTAGGGTACTCCGGCGGCAGGTTGCCTTTGAACATGAAGCCGTCGCAAATCACCACATTCTCGCGGTACGGTGCGAACCGCATCATCGTATTGTGCGCCTGCCGCATCTTGTGCCACGGGATCGTGGGGAACATGTGATGCAGCACGTGGTTCCACTCGCCGAACGGAAAGAAGATTTCCCGCTCCAGCCACTTCCCTTCGTAGACGCGGCTGTTGGTGTAGTCGCCGTTATCGGGGTAGTTGCCGTGATGAGCGATCTCACGCAAGAAGAGCGAAGCGGGATAAACCGTCACCAGCGGAATGACCCACAGTAGAAAGAACTGCGGCCACCATCCGAGCAATGTTAGCGCCACCACAATCGTGCTGTAGTAACCGATCCGCAGCGTAACGAGTGCCCACCGCGGCAAGGGTTCTTGGTTCTTGATGGGGTCGTGCTTCATCTGAAACGCGACGTACTCGGCCCGACCCTTCAGGTAGCTAAACGCCTTGTGAGGCGAGAATTGCAAGATCACGTACTCCCAGAAGAACCGCAATCGAGTGAGCGGGAATTCCCGGTCGTGATGCTTCACCAGGCGCAGCAGGTCGGCGTCGTGTTCCGGGTCGTTCACATAGCGATGATGAACCCAGTGGCCGATGCGATAGTTGCTCACCTTGCCGAAGAACGGAAATACGACAAACAAGTTGGCCATGATGTCGTTGAGCACGCGGTTCTTGAAGAGCAAGTAGTGGCTCGATTCATGAACCAGCGTGCTTAACCGACTTTGGGACCAAAGGCCGATCGCCAGCATCGTGGGAATGTAGACCGGCACCATCCACCACAGCGAGTAGCCATTGGCGGTGACGTAGTTGTACGCCCCGATAAACAGCGCGACGAAAACGGCGAAAACGACGTATTCACGGGCCAGAATCAGCCAGTTCGTGGAATTATTGGGAGCGCAAAGCTGGCGGATTTCCGCGTACATCTCGCGGCGGCTAAGCTCTCCGGTTCCGGCGGCCATTATGAACTCTCCTAAAAACTCCGCTCCCCAAGCCATTTAGGCTAAAGAACCTGGGAGGGACGGGCAAGGTGCGGCGGGTCTGCGGGGCACCAGTTGAGGCGGGGTTGAACCTTCCAGTATACGGAACTCGGCCCCGAAAGGGAATTTCCGACACTTTAGCCACGGATTCACACGGATGAAACACGGATTTTGATAGCAACGATCCGTGTTTCATCCGTGTGAATCCGTGGCGAAAAAGTCCACTGGGGTCGCTCCCAGCAGGGCGCGTCGGCATAATCTCAGCGGCCCCTGCAGTCATTCGCTCGCCGCTAGCAAATCTTTCCTTTATCGCCCTCTCCCGTCCGCGGGGGGAGGGGTTAGGGGAGGGGGAACTCACTCCGCTATGATCGCCCAACCGCCCGATTTTCCACCCGCCCCCCATATCCCGACCCCCCCGCAAGGTCGGCCGCTGAAAATCCTGTTCACCGAAGGCACCAGCCTTTCCGCGCGGCACTCGCTTTACACGCTCGGCGGCTTTCACACGATCGACATTCTTGACCCCAACCCGTTGTGCCAGTGCCGGTTCTCGTCGCTGAGGCGACGTTTCACGCGGTCGCCTCACTACGCCAAAGACCCTGAGGGCTTCCTGCGGTTCCTTGCTGACATACTCAAACGCGAGAAATACGACGTCGTGATGCCAACGCACGAACAGGTCTATCTGCTGAGCAAGTTCCGCGATCAAGTCGGCCGGCTATCGGGAATCGCACTGCCCGACTTCGCGGCGATGGAGACGATGCAGAACAAGGCGCACTTCGCGCAACTACTGACGCAGCTCGATTTGCCACAACCGGAGACCCATTACGTTCGCACCCGCGCCGATCTTGACCGTGCATGGACGTTCCCGCTCTATCTCAAACTAGCCCACAGCACCGCTGGAATGGGCGTGTTCCGTCTGGAGAACGAACAGGAACTTAAAGCGAAGGCCGCGGAACTCGAAGCCGGTGGTCTGCTGAACAGCGTTGCGGAAGCCGTCGTGCAGCAACCGGCCCGGGGTAACCAAGCCACCGTACAGGCCGTGTTCGATCATGGTCGGCTGGTGGGCACCCACTCGTTCGACGCCCGCAAACTCGGCGTCGGCGGCATGTCGTCGGCCCGCACTAGCGCCGACCACCCGATCGTCCGCGAGCACGTTGCCAAGCTCGGCGCGCACCTCGCCTGGCACGGGGCGATGTTCATCGATTACTTCTACGACTATTCGACCGGCCGACCGGAGTACATAGAGTGTAACCCCCGCGTCGGCGAAACGGTGAACGCCTGGCTCAGCGGCGTCAATCTGCCCGACCTATTGGCGCGCGTATCGCTCGGCGAGGAAGTGCCAACCGCGCCGACCACTCGCTCCGGCGTCCGCACGCAGAGCTTCTTGATGATCCTCATCACCGCCGCCTACGACGGCGCCGGCCGCAGCGAGTTGTTGCGCGAAATCAAATTCTTCCGCCGCGGGGAAGGCTTGTACGCCAACGCCCAAGACGAACTCACCCGCCCTTACGACGACCGGCTAAGCCGCTTGCCTCTGGTATGGGTATCGACGCAACTGCTGGCGTGGCCTCGACTGGCAAAGAACATCGTCGCCAGCACCATTGAAAACTACTCCCTGCCGGAGAGTGCGACCGAGCGGGTGCGGGCGCTGCGGGTGGAGGATTTTGACGGGGTGTTTGGGCCCTAGGAGGTTTGCGTGGCACGTGAGGAGTGGTTCCGGAGAACGACTTGGACCCCAACGGATCAGGTGGAGTATCGACAGCGACTACAGCGCAGTCGGTCAACGAGCCGCGCTCAATACCTTCGTATTCAAGCCTATCACTTGTACGAAGCGAGACATTACCGCCCGGCTTTAGGACTCCTCGAGGAGCTATTGAGGGACTATCCCGACCCATTGCAACGTGCCCAGGCTCATTTGCAGAAGGCACAGTGTCACGTAAAGCTAAACGAGTACGACGCCGCACTAACCGAGTTTAGAGCATCGCTGGACGCGGAGCGCGCATTTAAGAACGTGCAGACAAACTGCTGGCTTGAATTTCCTTGGTTTCTTGTTGCGCACGAAATGAGCGACTATTACGACGAGGCAACGACTGTTCACAAGGAATTCAGGACCGATAGCAAACTCGCGTTTCCGATTAGTCGATATCAGTACTCTGTGGTTCAGGCATTTCTAGCAGCGGCCTGCGGTGAGCGTGACTTGGCAAAGGCGCATGCTCAGGCTGCGCTCAAATGTGCTGCAGAAAACCACTCGGGTTTTCAATATCATCCGAACTTGGGACTAGTCGATTATATTGATCCCCAGATTAGGTCGCGACTGAGCAAACTGATCGACGAATAAGTAAAATTGCGGCGGTCCATTTTGTGAGCGACGGTTGGTGGCGTATAGTAATAGCATGAGCAGTCTCCAAGAAATCGAAGCAGCTATCACTCAACTCTCACCAACGGACCTTGCCGCCTTGCGCAAATGGTTTGCTGAGCTTGACGCAGCAGAGTGGGATCGGCAGTTCGAAGAGGGCGTTGCCGCCGGAAGGCTTGATAGGCATTCCGAGCAAGCTCTTGAAGACTTACGTCAGGGGCGCTGCACGGATCGGTGAGACACCGAGCCACGACGGCTGACAAAAAACGCCCTGATTTTCCCAGCCACGGCAGTGGCGACAGCGCTTAGCCGCGGGGCGTCAGCCCGCGGACACGAGGCGCAATACGTTTTAAAAGCCGCGGAGCGGCGACATCGCATCAATGTCGCCGCTCCGCGGCTTAAGAGTTACCATCGAACCCTTCCGCGGGCTTACGCTCCGCGGCTGGCGTTGGTCAATCCATCCTATTGGAACGCAGCGAGTTGTTTCTCGGCCGCTCTTAAACTCGACTGACTTCCAACGCAAACGGCATCACAATCACCACCCGCTCGTTGCTCGTATTGATAATGCCGGCCGGATTGGCAATCAGCCGTTCCGCGTACTTTGCCAAATCTGGCAGCGACAACCCCATAAACTGCTGCTGTCCGCTGCCGACTTGCGCCGCGATCGAATCGAGCAACTGCTTGGCGCGCAGCGCGTGGCGTTTTACGCCCTCGGGCCGGCCTTCCCGGGCCTTCACGCCCGCGGCGGCGAATTTGATGAGCAGTTTGCAGAAATCGGCCACCGTCCCGCGTCGGCCGGAGGCGTGCCAAACCGCCTCCCAAGCTTCGTGCGATTCCCAGTAGTAACCGTAGTTGAACAAGTCGATGCCCCACAAGTAGGTCTCGCACTGGCGCCACTCCTCTGGCCGAACTTTCCCCACCTGTGGCGCAGGCTCTGCATAGCTGTGTCCGCGGGGATCGCGGTTCGGATGCGGAAACCTTCCCGACACGTAGGAATACGGCGGCAACTGTCGGAGCGGCAGCAATCGAGCGGGCGGCGGGGGCCGGCTTGCGGAGCCAATCATTGTCGCGAGTGCAGGGAACTACTCGATGGTTTCAAGGTCTTCCTCTTCAATGCGCGTTAATTCGCGGCGCACTTCGTCGGGCAGCTCGAAGATTGCTGTGACATCGGAATGGCTCTGCTGTTGCTCTTTGGCCAAATAAGACAGGGTATCTTCGCGCGAGGCGCGAATGTGCTCGGCCATCCGTTCGCTGGCCTCCAAGGAGTCGCCGCTGGCCAGCGCTTCGAAAATCTTGCGATGCATCTGACTCGCGCGATGGACGATCGCCTGGTCAGGCTCGTGGCGGCGCATCCGGAAAATTTGCGAAATGGTGCGAGTCTCTTGAATCGTGTTGAATATTCGCTGGTTGCCCGCGGCCTTGACCACCATCAAGTGAAACGTCAGGTCCGCCGCCAGAAAACGGCGAAGTGTCGCTAAGTCGAGCGTATCCTGATGTTCCTTGTTCAAGTCGTCGGCAATACTTTCGATGTTCGTACAGAGCACGTCAAGCTGCGCGAGTTGCAGCGGCTTGATTCTTCGTGCCGCTTTAGCGGCTGCGTAACTTTCCAGCGCTTCGCGCATCTCGTACAACTCTTCGATGTCGCGCGGCTCGATTGCGCGAACAATCGTCCCGTAACGTGGCACCTGGCGTACAAGCCCTTCCTGCGCGAGTTGGCGGATGGCCTCACCTACGGGCGTGCGACTAATGCCCAATTCCTTGGCGAGTCGGCTTTCAGAGACCACGCTCCCCGGCGACAACTTGCCCGAAAGAATGCCTTCCTGCAGGTGGCGATAGGCTCGTTGCGTGAGCGTGCTTTGCGTCATCCGAAATGCTTCTCCGTTAAACTGCGGCTCCCGAGGGCCGATGAACGCCGGCGGAACAGTTCGTGTAATCCGCGCCTACGACGTACAGGGAGCCTTACGCTGCTGCCCGGCGGCGGGGCAGGCGCCTTGCAGACTAGTCTAAACACTCGGCCTTTGAACCGCAACGAACCGCCATTGATTGCCGTAGCAAATTCGGCACGCGCCAAGCACAGCAAATCCACGCGACATTCACTGCGGCGACGATGCTAGGGCTGCTGCGGGAGAGGCAGGAGAGCCGTAAAGACGGTTCGATTGCAGGCTTCCCTCGAGGCGCGAAGTAAGCGTGCCGTTGGCGGCCTCTTCGCCAAGCAATCCCAGCCGGCGCAGCACTCCAGCTATGGCCTCTCGCTGGGCGTCGGTGGCTGGGAGGAAGGGATCGGCCATCCGCTCGCTGCAAATGGACATCAGCGACAGAGCGCACTTAATTCCGCGGATCGTGCCTGCCGCGTAGGCGCCGAAGCGGTACACCTGTCCCATTTCGACAAGCTGCTGTTGCAGTGCGGGCATTCGGTGATCGTCCAGAAGCGCAGCTTCATACAACGCTACCAGCAGTTGCGGCCAGACATTCGCGCCGCCGGCGACGCAGCCGTGGGCACCCTGACGCACCGCGTCGGCCATCATGACCTCCGATCCAAGCAACAACGACCAGTCCGGACGATGCGCCATCAGCGTTTTCGCTGCATGGAAATAGGCTACGTCGCCCGAGCTGTCCTTCAGGCCCACCACGTTGTCCAAATCGAGCAACTGAGTCAGAACGTCCGTGGTCATCCAGGCCTTCGTTAGTTCCGGCATATTGTACAAAAACACCGGAAGTGACGATTCACGGCTAATCGCTCGCACATACGCGGTAAGCTCTCGCGGTTCCAGCGGCAAGTAATAGGGAGTGGTCACGACGACGGCATCGGCGCCGGCCCGCGCCGCGTCGTCGCCGAGTCGCAACGACTCAACGATCGACGTATCGGAAATACCCACCATCACGGGCACTCGACCGCGAACGCGGCGGCAGACGCGGGTCACGACCTCACACCGAATGCGCGAGCAAATCGCCGACGCCTCTCCCGTCGTTCCCAACAGAAACAGGCCATGCACGCCGCCGCTTAGCGTGTGCTCCACGACTCGCTCCAGGCCCGGCACATCAAGCTCGTCGCGGCCCGACAGCGGCGTGACAAGCGGCACAATGATGCCGCGAAGCGGCCGGCCCTTCGACCAGACTACACTGCCCGCCGCCTGGTTTGCGAATCGAACGCCATTGCTATTGTTCGTCTGGCTCATCGGATACTCACTGATGACGGCTGCTGGAATGCCAAGGCGGGATTTCGGAAGGCTTGATGGCTTGCCAATTTCGGGATCGGCTCGCACCAAGGTGGCGGGTTGCTAGGTAATGTTTAACCAATTTGAGTGGCTAGTATTCTACTGGCATTCCGCGTCACTCTTCCCAGTATAGCAATCGGGTACGGTAGACACAACGAGCGGCCGAATTGCGCTTTTGGGCGCTAGCCGAATATCGAGATTGGCCGCAAGTAGCCGAGCCCAAAACGGCTAGATGCCCCATCTTTTCCGGGAAACTTCAACCGTTTCCAACTGCACTCCGGGAGACCACATCACGGGGTGCCCTTGAGGAGCTTCGCCGCTCCACCGCTCGTCCTGTGGTTGGCTGGCGCGCTGATAGCGAGTGTCGCAACTGATGCGATAACGATTCGTAAGGTTCCCGAGCGACGCGTGCAGCAGATGCATGCTCACGATAATCGCGTCGCCCGGTTCAAACGTGGTCGTTGCCCAACGGCCACCGAAGCGGTCGACCAACTCGGCCGGGTCGTGGGTGAAGATGCCCGGCGTCACATTGTGGTCCACGTCGTCCTGACCGTAAGTATCGATGATCTCTTGCCAACGATGAGAACCGAGACAGATGGCAAGTGAACCCATATCGGGCGTCACGCGGCCAAAGGGAGTCCACAACGTGCAAAGCTCCTTCGTGCCGCGGCCCATGTAAACCATGTCGCAATGCACCGGCGACGCCGCGCCGGGTCCGGCCGTGCGCAACCACTGAAAGTTGAACGAGACGGATGCTTCGCCGAAAAATCGGTCGAAGAATTGCATGGTTCGCGGCGCGCGGACAACGCTTTTGAGCGATTGGGTCTTCAGCGCTTCCCGGCCGCGAACGGAAATCGTGTCGGGCGTAGTGTTGGGATTGACGACGCCGTCCATCAGCGGCGCTTGGGGATCGAGCTTGCCTTGTTCCGCAAGGGTCTCAAGAATATCTCGCCGCGCGGCGAGCACCGCATCGGGATCGTGAAAGCCTCGAATCAATAAGTAGCCGTCTTCTTCCAATCGACGGCGAAGCACGGCGGGTTCATTGACCGCGTCGCTGCTATCGAGCAGGTCGAGAGTAAGATACCGGCCTTCCGGTTCGACGAATTGTGTACCAAGTTTCAATTGCATCGGATTCTCCAAATCACCACGGCGTCACGGAGGACACGGAGACAAACTCTTCACAACAGGCATGAACTTGAAGCTGGGCAGAATCATCTCCGCTAATCTCATTGCCCCAAATTAGCAGGCCTGTTCCGGTTCCCAACCGCGATTCTATCCTTAAACCCATTCTTCCTCCAATTCGTCCTCCGTGTCCTCAGTGCCACCGTGGTGATTCTTAAAATACAAGTCCTTGAGCCACCTCTAAGTGCTTCTGGCGAAGTGTTCGGCCAGTTGGCGGTAATCTTGATAGGCTTTGCGATAGGCGTCGCGGCTACGGGCTTGTGGACGGATGATCTGGGCTTTGCGCGCGGATTGGTTCGGCTTCGGCGCAGCCATTGCCCGAATTGCCGCGGTCGGGCTGGAGAACTTCGTTGCTTCCGGGCCTGCCGCGAGTGCGCCCAAAATGGCGGCGCCCAGCGCGGGACCGTGTTTGCATGGGTGAATGGTAATCGGCAGTTCCATGACATCGGCATAAATCTGAACGAGCAACTGATTGTGGTGCGGCAGGCCGCCCGTGGCAATCAGCTTCTCGACAGGCACACCGCCAACGCGTAAAAGTTCCACGATCCATTTGACGCCATATGCCGACGCTTCGAGAAGCGCGCGGTATAGATGGGCCGGCGTATGGTGGAGCGCGAGTCCCGAGAAGGCGCCCCGCAAGTGGCCATTCATCAATGGCGTGCGGCAGCCATTGAGCCAATCGACACACCGCACGCCATCGGCGCCCGGCGGCAATTTTGTCGCGTCGGCGGTGAGTTGGTCGAAGTTCTTAAGACCCACCAGCCGTCGCAGCCAATCGAAGGCGTCGCCGACGGCGGCTTGGCCCGTCTCGTAACCGTAATAGCCGGGCAGGATTCCTCCCGCCACGATGCCAGCCACTCCGGGCACCAAATGGTTCTCCGTCGAGTTGAGCATGTGACAACTACTGGTCCCCATCACCATGACGAGCGTTCCGGGATCGGCTGCGCCAGCCCCCGGAACCCCTGCGTGAGCGTCGATGATCGCGGCGCTGACTGGTGTTCCAGACCGCAAACCAAGCTGCTTGGCGGCTTCGGGCGTAAGGCCGCCGGCCGTTTCGCCCGGCGAAATGTGGCGACCGGGAACTTTGTCCCGCACCACTTGTTTTAGCCCGGGATGCACGGCGGCGAAGAAATCGGCGCTGGGATAGCCTTCCTCGGCGCTCCACATCGCTTTGTAGCCGGCCTGGCACGTCGATCGAGGAAGTTCGTCCGCTGGCCCTCCGACCAATTGCCACACGAACCAGTCGCCGGCCTCAAGCCACACCTCCGTGGCCTCGTAAACGGCCGGCGCCATTTCCAGCGTCTCTAAAACCTTCGGGAAGAACCATTCCAAACCGATCGTGCCGCCGTAGCGATCGAGAAACGATTCGTTACGCTGGCGAGCGACTTGATTGATTCGATCGGTCTGCAATTTGGCGCCGTGGTGTTTCCAGAGCTTGGGCCAGGCAAGCGGCTGATTCGCGAACTTTCCGACAAGGCACAGCGGCGTACCGTCGCTTCGTGCCGGCAGCATCGTGCAACTCGTGAAGTCAACGCCAATTCCGACGACACTCTCAGCACCAGTTCCAGCCTGCTTGAGAGCTTTGCGAACGGCCTGCGAGGCGCTGCCCATCCAATCGCTGGGGTGTTGCAGGGCGTAGTCGACCGGCAACCGCTTCGTAGAGCCTGGCAACGTCGCAATAATCTGTCCGTGCGGGTACTTGACCACCGCCGAAGCTACTTCCATACCCGTCAGATCGACCAGCAGCGCGCGAACCGATTCGGTACCAAAATCCAGGCCAAGCGAACACTTAGGTCTAACCGGCATGGGCTATTCCTCGACGGCAACGACGAACACTTGATTAAATGTCTGGCCGTCCGACTCGACGGGACGCACATAGGCAATCCGTTCACTATCGGGGGAGAAGACGCATGCCTCTGGCCGAGGGACCGTTGCGGCGCTTCGTTTCTCAGTGAGGCGACGACTCATGCCAGAGTTTGGATCGACCACGAGCACGCTGCCATCGGCAATATAGGCAATCGAGCGGCCGTCGGCTCTCCAGGTGAACGCCGAGCCGATGTCCCACGGATCGCGCGTCACTTGCACCGGCTGGCCACCGTTGGGAGAAACGGCCCATATCTGAACCACGCCCGCATCATCGCGCATAAGGAACGCAATCCGCGCACCGTCGGGCGACGAACGAAGCCAGTGCCGCGGGCCTTGGATGCCTGGAAACTTGCGGTCGCTGGTGTACGTTAGCCGGCGTTGCCGCGTCCCTCGGGGTGGACGCGGCCGAATGCTTGCTGTTCCCTGTAAGGGGCCGTCACTTGCCTGCGCGAAATCCTCAGGAAGATCGACGACAAACACTTCGCTAATCTTTTGGGCCGTGTCGGTCGCTACTTCTCCTTGAAACGCCAGCGCCCGTCGCTGCCAGGTTCCATCGACGCGCTGGTATCCGTTGTCGCCGATCCAGCCCTCCTCGCATGCGCGGGAAATCTCGTCGGTTCCATTTTGGGGCTGCTTCGCCGTGCGAGTTACTAGGACCGTATAGTAGTCGCCGTCGTGATTCCGCGGATGCGTGTTTGGCACGGTAACGCCGCGGCCCGCGACGCTGACGCCGATGTTGCGCTGATTCGGCTCGCCGTCAGCAGATTCGAGCGATGAAAGCACGTGATCCTCGTAGGTAAAGCTTACCAATTGGCCATCGTCGCTGAAGACATGCACGTGGGAACCTCCGCGCAGCGCGCCGGGAGTGAAGGGTGGAACGATGTCGCGGGCATCGAGCGATCGTGCCACGCCAGGTCGCGCTAAATCGACGATCACCCCTCGGCGATGGAACGGCGAATATTGCCAGCCGGCGGCAGGATGTTCCGGCCCGTGAATGAAGACGATCTTGTCGTCCACCGGATGAAACGTCGCTACGCCACAAAACGCGCCGTGATGCGACTCGTACGCGATTCGCACTTCGCCCGTGTCGACGTGTACGGCCTCGATGGTGCGGCCATCAAAGGCTTTCCCGGCGGGATCCGAGCGGGTGTCATATACAATCCACTTGCTGTCCGGCGACCAGACATTGACATTGGTGAGAATATGGCCACACAGCTTGCTGGTGAGCTTCAATTCACGCGGGTAACTGGAAGGCTGCATGTCACAAGGCTCAGCGGAGAAGGAAATCGGGGCCTGGGCGGTGGCCAGTGCAACGACGGTCATCGCAGCGACAGTTCCAACCAGCATAACGTGCATCGACCTACTCAATGGAAATCTATTCACCACGGTGGCACGGAGACCCACGGAGAAGGAATTTGATAGTAGATAGGCCAATCCAGCCATTCCTGCTCCGCTAACTCATTCATACTCTGTGTTCTCAGTGCCGCCGTGGTGCAATGAATTGCTAGTTATTTTGGTCTTAACCTAATTCGGCTTGCTCAGTCGCTCTAGATAAGCCGAAGTGGAATCGGCCATTTCAAGGTCGCGGAAATCCTGCACCCGGTGAAATGTTAGGAAATTTGCGTCGTGAGCCCGGTGAGCCCCGCCCAAACCATCGTCATGCGCCGTTCGCGATGCGACGATCAAGTCATCTCCTTCGAACAGCCAATCGACATACTGAAAGGCATGCTTTTCTACATCGGGATGGTATAGCACCACGCTACTCACGGTCCAATTGCGCAGGTCCACAGAGCTGGCGAGCGCCAAGGTATTGCGCGTCGATGCCGCACGCGTGCTGCGATGGAACGCTGGAATAAAATTACTCAACGTCCAATAGAGATTGGTCTTTGGATCGTGCCGGATCGTGAACTTCGTTGCACCACCGGGAAACTCGATGAAATCACTCTTCGGATCGAACGTGACCTCGCGGCCATCGTCGCTGCACCGGATGATCGCCGCTACGTTTCCTTCGGGATTGAAGTCGACGCGCAGGATGTTCACGATCTTGCCGTCTGGGGTAACCACGGCATTTCCTTCCAACCAGGCGTTGAACCTGCCGTCGAGCCACTCGGGATTGCGTGCGAGGTAGTTGCTGCACGTCCAACTCGCCGCGTTCAGCAGGTCGGCGTCAACCGGCGCGCTCATCATCATAGCGCGGTAACGGTGTCCCCACTTGTCGCCGCCGCCTGCGTCCTCAATCGCTCGCCAAATGCGGCCGTTGTGTACGATTACTGGCACCGGCGCGGTGTGATATTCACCTTCCAACAACAACCCGTTTGCGGCGTCGGTCGGCGCGGTCCATGTCTGGCCCTGGTCGCTCGACCGAAAGATCACCGCGTTGCCATGATGTTTGTCAGTGCCCAACAGATAGACGGCATCGCCGTGCGTGAAGATCGACGCCCAAAACAGACCATCGAACGTGTGAATCCGACGCCAAGTCTTGCCGTGATCGTCCGACCGGTAAATCTGTGAGATGGCCGATTGGTATTCGGTCGAGCCTTCGCCGAACTCATCATGCTTGGCGAGGTAGATTCCGCCGCCGACAATCGCAATCCCCGGCGAGCCGACATATTTCTGGTCGCTCTTGGGGTAATGGGCGATCACCGCTCCAGGTACGTGGGAGAAATCGGGCATCTGCTCCGCGCCGATGGAACTACCCGCACTGGCGGCGACTAACGCTAAATACAGACCAATCTGCGGTCCCGACATTCTGTACCTCGCTGCAATGGTAGTCAGGCTTCACGGGCGGCTCGGCGTTGAGGCGGCACGCGCCCATTCCTCCACTAGCCTAATTTCGCCGATAGAATTCCACAAGAACTTGATTCCGATCCCGCGGTTGATTATCAACTACTAATGACGATGCGATAATAAATTTCCGCGGTGCGACATTCCGGTCAAATCTGCGTTAATCCTGCACGTTCCAACGACATCGTTCACTTAATTACTCACCCCCCTCTGCCCATGCCGCTTGCTGAAATCTCCGCGGTGGACTACGCCATTGTCGCCGTCTACTTGCTCGGCATGTTAGGGCTGGGGGCGCTCGTTTCCACGCGGATCAAGGCGTTTAAGGACTATTTCCTTGCCGGCGGCGCTCTAACCACGCCGTTGCTCGTCTGCACGCTCGTAAGCTCCTACTACGGACTTGACGTGACGTTCGGCACCAGCGAGACGAGCTTCTACTACGGCATCGTAGCGTGGTTCTGGTACAGCCTGCCGTACTATGTCTTCATCGCGCTGGCGGCGCTGGTGATCGCACCGCGGCTGCGGCGATATGGCGATGCGATGACCCTCTCCGACATACTGGAGACGCACTATGGTACGCCAACGCGAGTGGTTGGCGCGTTGGCCTCGTTCGTTTATTCCGCGCCGATCGTGGCGATGGCCGGAATGATGACAATGATGGCGTTTCTCGGCCTGCCTGTCGGTTGGGGCATGGCCGCCACGATCGGCGTGTGTGCCGTCTACACGGTGATGGGCGGCCTATGGGCCGACGCGATCAGCGACACGGTTCAATTCGTGCTGATGTGCGTATCGCTGGCAATCGCCATTCCCCTGGCAGTGGACTGGATCGGCGGTTGGGAGTTCGTCAATGCATTACCCAAGGACGCAGGCGGCAAAGCGATGCACTTGGCACACCATGGCGGACTCAGCTACTGGATGCTCGTTGCCTGGTCGCTCACGGGCCTGACGGTGCTCGTGGAGCCGGCTTTCTACCAGCGAGTGTTTGCGGCCCAGAATAAGCAATCCGTGCAGCGGGCGCTGCTTGTCGGCATCCTCCTGTGGGCGTCTTACGATTGGGGTGTGACTGTTATCGGACTCGTCGCCCGCGCCGCGGTTCAATCGGGCATGCTTCCAGAAAACCTGCAGGGCCGTGAAGCGTTACTCTCGGTTTGCGTCCAAACGCTGCCGCTCGGTTTGCGAGGTCTATTCCTGGGCGGCGTGCTTGCGGCGGCAATGTCCACCGTCGATAGTTATTCGCTGCTCGCCAGCGGAAATGTGGTCTACGATATTTATCGGCCGATTTTCGATCCCCACGCTTCGGACAAGCGGCTGATTCGCCTGACGCGCGTCGGCGTGTTTGCAGTGATGCTCATCGCCGCATTGATCAGCCTGTTCTTCGATCGCATGCGGGATACCTGGCAATTCATGACCAGTGTGATGACGTCCGTGGTCTTTGTGCCCGTGATGGGTGCGCTGTTTTTCCGGCCGCGACCGGCCGCTGGATTGTGGGGATCTGTCGCCGGCCTGGTGGGACTGGTAGTGTTTTACCTGCTGGTCTTCACCCAGGGCACGCGCGATCCCGAACACGAAAAGCACGTGTGGATCATCGCCGGCGTTCAGGTCTGGCAAGATTACGCGGCGCTCTGCGCGCTGCCGGTCTCGCTGATCGGCTTCGTGCTTGGTAATCAATTTGGCAGGCAAGATCCAATATGAGAATAGCGACTTGGCTCAGCGTGATCGTGCTCGGCCCCGGGGCCGTAGCGATCTTTATTTGGTTCCTTTCGGACCTAAAGCGCATCCTGCGGCGGGATTCCTAGTTGCAGTTCTTCCGACGCGCGGAGTGTTAAACTACGAAACAAGTTGAGTTCAAGGCGACCGAGAAAACAACTATCCGATTTTCGGGAGAGGTTGAAGGATATGGTTGTGCTTTGCTGCTTCCGCTCGCTGCCGCATTTTTCGTACCGCAAAGCGGTTCCGTCCTCCAGCCCAGGGTTGATCGCCTTGGCGATCTACCCTGGGTCCGCGCCCACGACCAGATTATCTACCCCAACGGGGTTGCGCCGGCATGCATGGGACGGAACCCCGTTGGGGTACAGGAAACCATTTGCGCGACCACCCAGGGTAGGTCGCCAGGGCGACCAACCCTGGGCTGGAAGACGTAACGCCTTCGGCGTAAAACACCACGAGAAAAGTAAGCTATAACGCCGCAAGTAGTTCTCCGGACAGCCCTTAAGTCCGATCTTGAAGCGCTCCTACTAGCCGAGACAACCGATGCGATTCATTTCTAATACGCTCTTGCTGGGCTGTGTGATCTGCCAACCATTGTTTGCCGCGGAAGTGCGCACGTCGCGGCGAGTGCTCTATAACCTGGACGGCGATTCGTGCCTGACATCCCGCGCCGGAAGCACCGAGCCAGTCGCCGTCACCGAGGCGGATTTGAAGCGGCTTGTCGCGGAGGTTGCGTACGAGGGCAGCCAAGTGGACACGCTGCTTCTGTGTATCAACGCGCAAGTAATGTACTACCCAACTAAGGTAGGCACGCTACGCGGTGCTCTGAGTTCGCTGGAAGAGCGCTCGCAATGGTCCCCCCGCGAACGCATGCGGTCCGACACCATGCAACGATTCTTCGACGCTGGTATCGATCCGTATGCCATTATTCTTAGCGAGATGCGACGCCGCGGGCATGAAGCGCTGCTCTCGTTCCGGATGAACGACGATCACGGCAACGACTTCCTTCGTACGCAGTTTCGCGTGGACCACCCCGACTGCCATCTCGGCGCAGGCGCGCTCGACTTCGGAAAGGACGCCGTGCGCGAGTACGTGTTTCGTCTGATTGAAGAGGCCGTCGAGCGATATGACTGCGATGGATTGGAACTTGATTTCAACCGCTTTCCTCGGTTTTTCCAGGATGGCACGACCGACGAGCGGATCGCCAAGATGAATTCACTCGTCGAGCGAATTCGCGAAATGGTCAACGAACAGGGCCGAAAGCGCAATCGGCGGCTGATTCTCGCGGTGCGCGTGCCTTCGAATTTCGGCCGGGCGCTGCCAACACCGCAGACTTCCCGAGAGCTCGGCTGCGATGTCGTCGGCTGGGCGGAGCGCGGATGGGTCGACTTCGTGACGGTCAGCGAATTCCTGCACGAACAATACAACCTTCCGCTAGCGGAGTGGAAGGAGGCACTTCCGCAGGTGCCTGTCTATGGCGGCATCGAATGCACGGACGGCCCGACGCCGGCTCACTATCTGAACGCCGCCAAATACCGCCGTGCGGCGGCGCGGCTTTGGAACGAAAAGGCCGATTGCATCTACCTGTTTAACTTCTTCACGACGCGCGAATACGACGCCGAGGCCTGGGAGCCGCCGTTTGAAGTCTTGGCCCAACTTGGCTCGATTGAAACGATCGAGGCGACAGAACGCGGATTGAAAGAACTTTTCGTCGCGACGCCGCTGACCGCGCCGGGCAGCTTTACGCAAGGCGCTGAAGGGCCTGCCTGCGATGCCGAGGGAACCATCTTCGCCGTCAATTTCGCGCGCGAGCAGACCATCGGCCGCGTCACGCCACAGGGCCGCGCCAGCTTGTTTGTCACCTTGCCTGGCAAGAGCACGGGCAATGGCATTCGTTTCGGACAACAGCGCCAAATGTATGTGGCCGATTACGTCGGGCACAATATCCTGCGCGTCGATCCAACGACTCGTGCCATCGAGGTATTCGCGCACCACCCTGAAATGAATCAGCCAAACGATCTGGCCATCGCTCCCGACGGGGCTCTTTACGCCAGCGACCCAAATTGGCCGGCCGGCACCGGGCAGCTATGGCGCATTGACGAACAGGGAAAGGCCGATCGTATGGCATCGGACATGGGCACAACCAATGGCATCGAAGTCAGCCCCGACGGGCGGACGTTGTACGTGAACGAAAGCGTGCAGCGCAACGTGTGGGCCTTCGACCTCGCCGATGGCCGGATTACGAACAAGCGACTGGTGCATAAGTTCGACGGTTTTGCCATGGATGGCATGCGCTGTGACGTGGACGGCAACCTCTACATCACGCGGCACGGGAAGGGCACCGTTGTTAAAATATCCCCAACGGGCGAAGTGCTGCGGGAGATCGACGTACTTGGCCAGCACCCGACGAACATCTGCTTTGGCGGCGTCGACGGCTGTACGGCGTACGTTACCGAAGCACAACATGGTCGCTTGGTGCAATTCCGCGTGGACCGCCCGGGCCGAGAATGGGCTGAATTGAAACGCGACCAGCAGTAGCCGAATTTGCAAGAGTTCAGCCCACTGAAAAGCTTCTGAACTCTTGCAAGTTGAGCTACACGTTAAGTCGCCAGTGGGCCATAAAGCTCTGGCCGGCGAAACCGAAAAAGATATTCCGGTTCGGCACGCGCAGCGGCTAGTACGCTGGCGTCCAAGTCCGCCACGATCAGCCCGCATTCGCCGGATGATGCCGTCCATTCGGCAATTGGTTCGCCACGCGGAGAAACAATGAGGCCCCCACCGGGAAAATGCTGGCTCACCCCCGCGCATTCAACGGTTCCCACGTAGTTGCAGGCGACGACAAACACGCCGTTCTCCACGGCGCGGGCGCGAATAGCTCCCGACGCCCACTGTGACCAACCGGCTGGCGTGCAGGGCGGCGGGTCGGCCGCAAACGGCATCAGTACAATCTCCACGTTCTGCACCGCCAACAACCGGGTCGATTCAGGGATCAAGGCATCGAAGCAAATGTTGACTCCGATCCGCCCCAATGGCGTCGAGACGACCGGGGCTAGACAGCCACCGTTGTAGAACGGCATCTCAAACATCGGCACGTGCAGCTTTCGCCAGTGGCCGATGACTCCCTGCGGTCCGACGAGCACTTGGGAATTGAAAAGCATGTTGCCGGCGTCTTCGAGCAGCCCAACCGAGATCATAATCTCGTGGCGCCGGGCCGCTTCTTGGAGCGAGCGGATCGGTTCCCCATCGAGCGGAAGCGCCAAGCGTCGCGCCTCGCCCAGCGCTCGCCGCAACCACGATTCATGATCTCCCACAGGGTGATTCGGTACGAAGCCTGTCAGCGAAAGCTCGGGAAATAACACCAACTGCGCCCCGTCCTTGGCGGCTCGGCCGGTCCAATCGATGAGTTTCTCGAGGTTGTCGGCCAGTTCGCCCGGTTTGGTATCGACGGCGGCCGCCGCCACGCGCACTCGGTTGAGCATTATGCACCTGTTCGATGAGGCTCACGGTTTTGAAACGGCGCCCAACACACCGCTGGGTGGCGTGCCCGCAGCCTGGTAATGTTGGGCCGCGTCCTGGGGCGACAGGGCATGGTCGTAGACCGCAGCCTCGTCGAGCTTTCCTTCGAGATTGGCGAAGTTGTCGCTGCGGCCGCCAAAGAACCACTCGTCGCTCAACGACTGCGGATCAACAGTTGCCCGGCCATCGATCTCCGGCTCGGAGCGGCCATTCAGATAGGCGCGCACCACTTCACCGTCACGGACTACAACAACGTGGTTCCACGTTTGAGGCTCGATCGGCGTTCGACCTTCCAGCACTTGATTCAGTCGATTGCCATTAAAGAAAAGCAACCTCCCCGTCGCGATGTCCAACCCGCCGATGGCGAGGTGGTCGCCCGCCGCTTCGTCGTTGCCGTTTGGTCCGCGTGAGAACAAGTATCCAGCGACGGGTCGGGCATCGGCTGGCAGCCCATTCCAAAACCAAAGCTCGACGCTATATGTCTCGCCAATGTCAGGCACACTTGCCCGCAGCCGGCCGCCGGCAAAGTGGGCCGCTCGATTTACTTGCCCCGGCGCTAAAAGTCCGTCGCTCGCTGGCCCCAGCAAATAGCGCGCGATCCCCGCTTCGTAGCGGGCGTCCAATTGGCGGTCACTCGCGTCTGCTGCCACGTCGCCGGCAATTTCCGACAACCGCCAGTACGCGCGGGGCTGAGATTTCAGCACAGCCTCGGAATAGGCGCAGCCCGTTTCGTCGAAAGGCTTACGCGGCGCACTCGCCACTTCTTCCAACAGCGTCAACAGCGTCTCGACAATCTTTGGTTCGGCATCGACTTCCAATCCAGCCGTACGCGCGGGCCAGGTGGTATAACCGCCCAACGCGTGCTGCTCGGGCGGCGGGATGTAACCATCCGCTCCGTTGGCCAGCTCGATATTGAATGTAAACGGCAGCGGGCTTTGTAATTTGAGCTTGAGACCGGTGATGCCGAATACTTCGTTCGGGATGGCGGTGATTCCGACGTCGCCGATCCGCGCCGCTTGCAGCTTCAGTTCTCGCTGAGGCTCCTCGGCAAGCATCAGTTGCTCGAGCGCATAAATTTCGGGCCAGCCCTTGGGCCGGCGATCGCCTACAGTTGCGGCGATGGACTTTGCCCACGTGAGCCTTTCGACATCCGGCACGCGCCTGCCAACGGTGAGCTTTGCCTCCTGGATCGCCAGTGGCACGGTTTGGTGATACTCGATCTGCCGATAGGCCACGTGAGCCATTTCCGCAAGTTCGTCGGCATAGGAATCGTAATTCAACTTGGTCGCCGGCGCGCTGTAGTTCATGCCCATCAAGTCGCCGCTCGTGCCTTGCGACATAGCAACGATGCAGCTAGTCGCGCCGTCGCTGCCATCGATGCGCTTGGCCAGGTGTTCGGAAAATCGCCCGAAGTAATCGGCAGAGACGGCCAGCGAACCGACATAGTGCATCGAAAAATTCGCCAGCACCGCCAGCGGTTTTCCTTCCAACGTCTGCACCGCGAGCAACGACAGCTCATCGTCCACCGGACCGGAAGGCCCCACCGCGTCGGAACTTACGAAACCGGGATGCATGTGCGCCCGGACGGTTGGCTGGCCGAACGGGTCGATTAACAGGCGATCGGGACGACGAATGTAGCGCCGGCAAAAGGTGTGCTCCGGCGCGCGAATTTTCGTCCAGCCGATTTGTGCAGGCTGCATCCGTTGATGGGCCGACTCAATCGCACGGACGATCCGCGGTATCAAAAACCCGGGATAGTCCGGATCGGGGCGGCTTCCCAAGCAACCCATTGCCGAGGGGGCCGAATGGCTGTGCGTCGCTGAAATCAGCATGTGATCGGTCGGCACTCCCGTGCGCTGCGAGGCTCGCGATTTTACCTCGTCGAGCAAGTCGCGCGGAAGCATCAGGCTGTCTACGATCACCAGGACCAATTGCGTGGCGCCATCGTCGAGCACCAGCGCGCGGGCGAACAGCCGATCGACGGCGCCCTCCGCTACGCGCTCCTCGAAATAGCCATTGACGATCACCGGGAACTGCGTGGGCGTGATGTCGATTGCAAACGCCCCAGCCCGGAGCATTTTAGGGGCGTTCGCGCGATCTGGTTCGTTCGCGACCGCAATTGCGGCGAGCGCGACGAACACCAGTAGTGCGAAGCAAGCGGACCGGCGTGCGAAAGGATTTGGCATTCGAATATCGCCCTGCGCGAAATGGCTTGATTGAACGCGGGATCGAATCCAAGCTTGGAATGTTGCCCATTGTAGCACGACTCTCCGAGTCGTGAACTCACGAGTCGGAGACTCGTGCCACTCTGGGCGTACCCTAGCGGCCTCTTTTCACTGGTTGCCGTTCCACCGCCGGCGTGGAATAATGCGGCCATCTCTACTGTATAGCGCAAAAGGAAATAACCCATGCCGATGTTAACCGTCGAAGGTGTAGGCCAATACGAAGTGCCCGAGGGCAAACGGCTCGTGCTAGCCCTGGTGCAGGATGCAGGAATTGATCAATTGCACGCCTGCGGCGGGAACGCCCGTTGCACGACGTGCCGCGTCGAGTTCGTCGACGGTGAACCCGATCGCATGACGGTCGCCGAGCGCGATCTGCTCGCTGCCCGCGGTCTGTCGGGCATCCGGCTCAGTTGTCAGATCGAGTGCGATCACGACATGACCGTTCGCGCCATCAGCCGCTTGGAAGGCAGTGGCCGCAAAGACGCGGGACACGAGCCAGCCGCCGAAATCCAACCGCCTGCCGAATGGGTCAATCAGTGAGTCGGCGGGCCAGGCTTTGTCACAGCTTGGCTTTAGGATTAGCCGCAGGGCGCTAGCCCGCGGTTGGAGCAGTAAAAACCGGGGGCTAGCGCCCGGCGGCTGATATGCTCAACCCCAATCTCTAGCTGTGACAAAGCACTAGTGCTTGTAAATCTTGTGTTGGGGACGGCCAGAGAGGATTTGCTCCTTGCCCCAGGTCGTCACATCTTTGAATGCCTGGCTGTGAATGAAGTCTAAAAAGGCTTGTTCTTCCGACCATTCGCTGGTGATCAGGTACGAGGCATCGTCGCCGACGTCCTTCCACAGCGTGGAGCTGGTATGCCCCTTCGCTGCCTTTAACGCATCGATCACTCCCGCAAACTTCGCTTCAAAATCGGCTTGCTTGCCCGCGATCACGTGGTAATTCATGCCGACGGTAATCATCGTTGATCGATTTTCCGTTAAGGGTTGATGTTGGTTTGGATAGCGACCGCGATTGGCCGCGCTCCAATATCGACGAAGGCCCTTGTGACCGCAAGCGAGCGAATAACGCCGCGATTTACTTCCCACCCGCGTCGTCCTCGCGTTTAAGCACGGGCGTCTCCGCTTCTTGCAGGAACTCGACCGACGGCCGCGCGATCAGCCGGTCAAGCTCTTGCATCCCCGCGCCGATGCCGGCCGTCGCGCTGCCGCCGCGGCGGTCGCTCCCTTTGCCACGCAGGTGATCGCGCATCGAAAGTAGCATCGCGATCGGGACGATGACGAACGCAAGGAAGGCGATTAGGAGCCAGAAGAGGAGGGTGAAGTTCATGGCAAACGTGCTTTAATGAAATTGCACTTCATCGGGTGACAAAAGGTCTTGTCCCGGTCCGCGAAGATGCATGATGTACACATTACGGTCGCGGATCGTATAGAGCACTCGGTAATCCTTCCCCTTCCGTGTGCGAAAAGTGATCTCACGGACCTCCAGCTCCTGGCCCTCATTTTCTGGCGCGAGGCCGAACTTGTCGGCAGAATCATGCAATGTTTCTTTCGTCTTCTCCCACGCGCGCAGCCACGCGTCGGCTCCTTGCGGCGAACGCTCGCAGAGCCAAGCCACGATGCGATCGAAATCGCGCTCCGCTCGCCACAACGTATGGACTGCAAAGGTCATGAGCTGGGAAGATTGTACTTGCGCCGAACATCGCGAGTGACATCCTCCGCCGGACGGAAACGCCCGGCGTGGAGATCCTCAGTCGCTTCGCGAAGAGCTGCATGCACTTCCTCTCGCTCCTGAGCCAGTCGCCACGTGTGAATCAGTTCCTCAACCGACTCCGCGCCGCCGTTGCGGAGTTTCTGTTGGGCGAATTGATGGAAGCTTTCGAGTTCGGTGAGAGTGACTGGCATGGTGACCGTCTCTGGGGCCGCGGTTTCTATCTACAAGAATAACAGTGGAAGTGTGGGAAGGCCACGGGAATCCGACGCCTCCCGAACCTCCATTACGAAGTCGCTGGCCTGTTCGGGGTGAGCGAGCTGCGGGCTGTAGATTCGATCGAACGAGACCGACACTTCTTCCGGCGCAGGCACCACGACGCTCACCGGCGTATTGTCCGGCAAGTCGAGCGGCTGGTTGGGGTGAATCACCCCGTCGCGGTAGGTGGCTTCGATTTGGATGCTCATGTTGTAATTGTAGCGCGGATTGACGGGCGTGGTCCAGTGAAGACTCGCAAGCGCACGGACGACGGGTGGCTGGGGTCGCAGCGCAGCGGCCCCCAGCGAACCCTGAGTTGATGATGATAATAGAAGTGAAGCAGGCACGCTTCGCGTTTCTAACCCAAACTTGCAACCGGGAACAGCTTCCGCTGGGGGCTTCGGCTAGCGCCTGCGACCCCAGCCACCCCTTCTTGTTGGCATCGTTGACTATGTTATTCGAGCCAATCTATTGGGATTGGGTCGACGTTCAGGGGAATCGTTGACTGGTCTGCATACCAAGCAGCGCTTGACCACTTCCACTGCGTAGATCGAGTGACGAGTCCTTTGCGAAGTGGGTTCGCATGTGCGTAGTCGATCATCGACATTAATGTTCTCGGCTTATCGATATTGCGATCATATCCTCCACCAGACTGCCAGAAGAGACGCTCTTCTTTATCGCCGCGCTGGCGGGTGATTTTGGGCAGCCATTCCGGCGCGTGCTGGCATAGGTACGTGATCGCCTTTTCGCCGACAGGTGCTTTAATCGCTTTGCGAATCTCGGCAATGTCGTACACGGGGCGGCGCGGCCACACGATCAAATGAGCATGATCGGGCATAAAGACATATGCCCACAACGCAAAGTCAAATTCACGTCGAGCTTGGTCGATGGCGTCGGCCAACCACTGGCAGGTCCGTTCGGATTGGAGAAAAGGGTAGCGATGGTAACAAGAAAACGTAAGCTCGTGCGCGTCGCCCGGCGTGTTGATGTTCACCCGATGGCGACGCTTGGCCATGACACAGCAGCAAAAACAGATTGAGGATCGGTAAGGGTGGCTGGGGTCGCAGCGCAGCGAAGCCCCCAGCGAACCCTGTAAAGATGAAATCAGAAAGGCAATGCGTCAAGAGATACGCTTCGCGTATCAATCCTGAGCTTGCGGGCGTGACTCCACTTCCGCTGGGGGCTTCGGCTAGCGCCTACGACCCCAGCCACCCCCTCCTGATGGCTTGCCGCTCGACTCGCTCTTTGTCCAACTCCTCCTCAGTAAGCAACGGTACTCCGCTGGCCACTTTCTGCTGACGCAGTTTCCACAGGTCGCTAGTCAATTCGCTGGGTTGAGGTCGTTCTTGTTCTGATGGGGAGTCAATGTCCATGCTATTAAATTGCAATGATCGAGCAATGGAACGGGTGGCTGGGGTCGCAGGCGTTAGCCGAAGCCCCCAGCGAACCCTGTGAAGATGAAAACTGCAAAGCAATGCGTCAAGAGATACGCTTCGCGTATTGATTTTGAGACTGCGGCCGGGACACCACTTCCGCTGGGGGCTTCGCTTCGCTGCGACCCCAGCCACCCCTTCTGATGGTTTGCCGAACTCCGGCTCGAAAGTCTCGAAGACCCAGTCCACAACGAGGTCCAGATTCTCGTCTTTATTGTAGCTGACATTCACGACTTCGTTAACGAACTGATCGCCGGAGAGCTTCTTGCAACTGTAGTCGGAGAGGAGTTTGGCGACGTGTTGGCGGGCGGATGGGTTTTGTTTGTTTGTCCTCATGCTTCACATTCCGAAACCATAATTGCGCGAATCTTCCGCGGAATTGCGAGTAGTGCGGGTGCTGGGGCTATCGGTTGCACCGTCTCCAAATCATTCTCGCCGATTTGAGAAACTTACTTCGCACTCGCAGAGTCGGTCGTTGGCGTGGTTACGGCGTGCTTCACGACGATAGATCTTTGCGAAGATCCGGATAGTGCTGGACGAACAACTGCAGCAAAGCCGAAATGCGTGTACCTCGTAACCATTCACCTTGTGGAGAGTAACTTGTTTGGATGCCCACTAGACTCGCTTTTGGTTCCCAGATCGAGCCGCTGCAGTTCACTGCGTCGATTCGCCAGATTCCGCCTCCACTTGCGCCATTAAGCCTTAAGTCGTCAATCGCAATCCATGTCGCCATAGACTCAAGACTTCTAAGATTGCGCAATTCGCTGTGATCGGTCGGGGAGAATCCGCAAAAGATGTCCGTATCTTTATCCGGTTCGCGATTGAGTCCCACAGCCGGCCAATTTAAGAAAGGGATCGTATCGGTGACGTAATGCAGAGTCGCGTACGCGTTTATGATTAAAGTATCACCATTGTCGTCTTCGCGCTGAATGCGGCGTCCGCAATCGCCCGGATATCCACAGACTCGGACAGGAATTGAAACCGTAGGATCGAAGTCGGGTGAGCAGTCGTCCAACTTTAGGTATTCATGCCATTCGTGCGGAGATTCATCGACATCCAATTCGATGATCGCAATATCGTTTTCCGAATCCTTGTGGACCGCTCGAAAGTTACCGTAAAGTCGCGAACCCGATTCGCGCGTTAGAAGGCGAATGTCGTGACCATTTTTGAGAACGTGTGCTGCTGTTGCAATGAATTGGCGATTATCAATTTCAATTGTTACTCCGGAACCACCGCCTGCGTCGTCTGACTCGTCTATGAGCCGGACAGTTCGTCGCTGTAAAAAGGCATCATAACCGCGTTCTTCCAACGACCTTGGTGCGACAATAGTGGAACTGCCCATTCGAATCCTCCTGTGGACAGAACCCCGGCAGGAGCACAAAACTCCCGCCGGGGCCTCTATGTAAATCGCCGCCACTCGCGCGGCGTGCGGTTCGGGTTGTTGCACTTAGCCCCCGGCCAGTGGCCGGGGGCTAAATGGGCTGTCCGTTAATACATGTCATCCATCCCGCCATGACCCGCTCCGCCGCCGCCCTTCTTGTCTTTCTTCGGGGCGTCGGCGATGAGGGCGTCGCTGGTTAAGAGCAGCGTCGCGACGCTCGATGCGTTTTGCAGCGCGGTGCGGGTTACTTTTACCGGGTCGATGACGCCGGCCTTCACCAGGTCTTCGTAGACATCGGTCGCGGCGTTGTAGCCGGTGTTGCCGCTGGCGGCGATGACCTTTTCACACACGATGCCGCCGTCCTTGCCGGCGTTCGCGGCAATCGCGGTCAGCGGCGAGCGGCAGGCCCTGACGACGATGTTGAAGCCGATCTCTTGATCGTGCGTCAGATCGGTCGGCTTGACCTTGGTGCTCGCCCGCAGGATGGCGACGCCACCGCCGGGCAGGATGCCTTCTTCAACCGCGGCGCGAGTTGCATGAAGGGCGTCTTCGACGCGGGCCTTCTTCTCCTTCATCTCGCTCTCGGTTGCCGCGCCAACGTTCACCTTCGCCACGCCGCCGGAGAGCTTCGCCAAGCGCTCTTCGAGTTTTTCGCGGTCGTAGTCGCTGGTGGTGTTTTCGATCTCGCGGCGAATCTGGTCGATGCGGCCCTTGATGTCGGGGCTTTTGCCGGCGCCTTCGATGATCGTCGTGTTGTCTTTATCGACGATCACCTTCTTCGCCCGGCCCAGTTCTTTCAGCCCGATGCTTTCGAGCTTGATGCCGAGGTCTTCAAAGATGGCCTGGCCGCCGGTGAGGATGCCGATGTCTTCCATCATCGCCTTGCGACGATCGCCGAAGCCGGGGGCCTTCACCGCGCAGACGTGGAACGTGCCGCGGAGCTTGTTGATCACGAGCGTGGCGAGGGCTTCGCCTTCGAGATCCTCGGCCACAATCAACAGGGGCTTGCCGCTGTTGACGACCGCTTCGAGCACCGGCACGAGATCCTTGACGCTCGAAATCTTCTTTTCGTGGATCAGGATGTAGCAGTCCTCGAGGACGCACGTCATCGCTTGCGGGTCGGTGACGAAATAGGGCGACAGGTAGCCGCGGTCGAACTGCATACCCTCGACCCATTCGACTTCCGTTGACAGGCTCTTGCCTTCGTCGACGGTGATGACGCCATCCTTGCCGACCTTCTCCATCGCCTCGGCGAGCATGTTGCCGATCTCGCGGTCGCCATTGGAGGCGACGGTGCCGACCTGGGCCATCTCTTCCTTGTTCTTGATCTTGATCGACATCTTCTTGAGCTGTTCGGTGATGTCGGCAACAGCGCGTTCCATGCCCTGCTTCATCTGGACGGGATTGACGCCCGCGACGACCGCCTTGATGCCTTCGTTGAAGATGGCTTCGGCGAGCACGGTGGCGGTGGTGGTGCCGTCGCCCGCGACGTCACTGGTCTTGCTGGCGACTTCCTTCACCATCTGGGCACCCATGTTTTCATAGGGATCCTCCAGTTCGATCTCCTTGGCGACGGTGACGCCGTCCTTGGTGACCGTGGGCGAGCCGAAGCTCTTCTGCAGAATGACGTTGCGGCCTTTGGGACCGAGCGTGATCTTCACGGCCCGGGCCAGCTTTTGCACACCCCGACGCATCGCGTCGCGGGCTTCTTGATCGAAAGCAATCATCTTGGGCATGGGGAGTGGCTCCTTGTTTGGTAGTTTGAGGTCTGCGCTGCTGGAGAGCGGCGCGTGTGTAAGAGTTGATTGGTTTACTTTCGCCACGGGGCTGGGGACTGGGGGCTGGGGACTAGGGCAGGAAAAATGCCCGAATCCCTAGTCACTAGCCCCCAGTCCCTACTCGACGTGTTGTGTGCCGTTGGGGAACGGATTGGTGATTTAAGTTGTTCGCTTCGGTGCCGCCGGGGGCTTGGGGTTGGGGAGAAGGCGTCGCCTGCACCTTTCTCCCTAGTCCCTAGCCCCCAGTCCCCAATCCCTAGTCAATCACCGCGAGTATGTCGCTTTCGCTCATGAGCAAGAACTCGTCGTCGCCCAGCTCGATGGCTTCGGGAGCATACGTGGTGAAGAGTACTCGGTCGCCGGGCTTGACTTGCATCTTGCCGCGCTTGCCGTCGTCGAGCAGCTTGCCGGTGCCGATGGCGATGATCGTGCCGCGGGCGGGCTTGTCCTTGGCGGCGTCGGGCAGAAAGATTCCGCCGCTGGTCTTCTCTTCCATTACGTCGCGCTCGACGACCACTTTGTCGCCGATCGGTTGCAGCTTGACTTTGGTCTTGGGTTTCTTGGTGGCAACGGCTGGCATGTGTTGAGACTCCTCCGGATATTGGTGGTGAATGGGGGCTATCGGCTGTTGGCTATCGGCTGTCGAGCCAGATCGGAGGGAATTCTCCTCTGGCTGATAGCCGAAAGCCGAGAGCCAACAGCCCCAACAGAAAGCTACCCGGCCGAGCCGCCGGCCGATAGCGCCGCGTGTGGATCGCGTACGGCGAACCCGTCGGGGCGACTGTAAGCAAGCGGCGCGCCGAAGCGCGCGAACGGCGGAAGTTGTTGGGGGGTAAGGCCTTGGGGCATGGGGTGATTTTGGGAGCGGCTGACAGGAACGGGCGAATTGCGGGGAAGCGACGGGCTGGGGGTGCCAGAATGGCAGCCCTTGCTTGCGCGGCGGGCTTCCTTGTCGATAGGGTTGTTTCGCAATGGGTCGCCTGCGCGTGGACCAGTTTTTCGATGCGTAAACTCATGGGATTTGTTGTGGCTGAATCGCGGTAGGTCGATGCGGGATAGAGGGTTGCGGCAATGGGGTGGTGTAGCGGAGCGGTTGTTTGCGTCGGTTTTCGACCTGGGTTCTATTTCGCACGGGCGACACAACTTGCGGCTCCGCGCGCACCGTGGGTGGGACGTGATCTTGCGGAACAAGTCGAAATTGTGCGTACGCGGCGCGCGGAGCGTTTGTTGGTTAGGGTGAAGGTCGGATTTTGTGCATGGTGATTTCGGATTGCTGGAAGGGATTCACTACGGAGGCGTAGGTCAGGCTGTGCCTGACGATTGGCGGGTTGGCCGAAACCAATTCGTCAGGCGGAGCCTGACCTACCTCCGGCGGGCGAAGCGTTCGGGGAAGCGTTCTTGGAGAAACCACTTCGAGGCGCGCCAATTCTTGCGGGAAGCCTCGTGAAATTGACGGAGGACCGTGATGGCGCCTTCCGTGTCGGCCCGCTCGAGGTCTGCGCGGAATTCGGGGTCGCGCCGTGCTTCCGCCTGGATGGTGCGTTTGGAACAGCCGAGAAAGTGGGCGACGAAATTGAGCGTGGCACCGTGGGCGAGGAGGTCGCAAGTGATAGCTCGGGTGATTTCGTTCATGATGCGCGGTCGGGGCATTGGATTTGGGGGTTGGGGGCTGGGGGGC
>JBBDYG010000110.1:0-13520 GCA_040901765.1 Pirellulales bacterium | reverse complement strand
CCTTTCACCAATACCAGTTATCAAAACTGTTGCATTTGAAGTTTGACATCACCTTCCTGAATGGCGGCCCGAAGCGTAGTTTGGTCATCCGCCAAAGTGCTATTGCTATCGGCGCGGCCATCGCCAACCGACGCATCCGCCGCATCGGAAAACGTGTTCACGAAAAAGCCGACTCGCTGCCCGCCGCCCACCTCGATGACCGTGGTGTTATCGGTACCAGCGCCGCCGATGAAATTAAAGTCATGCCCGGCCCGCGGCAGCGGATCGCCGCTCTGATAATCAATCGTGAACGTGTCGTTGCCCGCCTCACCTTCGAATACTAAACCCTCCAGCGCGGAAGTAACGTCTCTGCCCATGAGCTTCACCTGATCGTCGCCCAGCATTCCGCGAATCTTCACCGATGACGCGATGTCCGCGTCGATCTCGATCAGGTCGTTCGATAAGCTGCTATCAATCAGAATCTCGCCTTCCGTGTCGGTCGTAAGATCAATGTCGTAAGTCAACTGTTGGATGAGCGACGTAAACGTCGCATTGTTGTGGGCGGCGACCGTCACATGCACAAGATTCGGATTGCTGGCATCGCGGTCGAGCGTGATTTTATCGAACGCGCCAGTTCCGGTGACGTAGGCAAGATCGGGTGCCCCCAAGCCATCCGAATTTCGCAGACCAATCGTCGACTCAGATTGATTCTCCAGATAATCATAATTGTTGGGCTCATCGACTGGATCGCCGTCGACCAAATCATGCTGAAGATCAAACCGCGTCACAATGAATGGATTCTCGCGTGCCTGGACCTCAGGCGATCTGCGAATGACGTCGCCGTTAGTTAGCAGATACTGCGGTGAGGTCGGAACCGAGTTCGTTGGCCCTACGGTATGGACTAGGCCGAAGGTGTGGAATCCCTCGTGCGTTGCTGTATAGGCGATTCGATTTGCGAGACTATTATTTAAGCTTTCAGACGCTCCCGTGAGGACTCCAGTGGAATTCCGAGCACTGGTCAAAATTGTATCGGAAAAGGTCAACGCTACTTCGTCTTGGTTGTTTCCGAATTGCGCAAAAATATCATCGGCCGCAGCAATTCCGAATAACACTCCGCTGCCACCGATCACACCGTCGCCGCCAGGCGTTTCCTCCAGCATCCCCGCGCCGTCGCCGACCGATCCGCCGCCAAAGAAGTTAGAGCGAGTATCCGCAATCAGCACATACGCGTCGTTATCCTCCGCTGTCGCACTATTCGCGTCCAAAGAGGCCACAATCGAACTGATGCTGTTGGCCGTTGCGACGACCACGTTTATGTCGAACGGTTGAAGAGCCCGTTGAACGAGCGGCAGAACTGCGTTTGACAGTGCCGTGATATCTGCATGTTAATTGAACCGTCCAGGGTAAAGTCATAGGCTAGAGAACGAAAATCAAGCGACGACGTCGATAGCAGGTTGTTGTCCAAATTCGTCGTTAGATCGGGACCTGTACCATCATCGTGAATTCCATCACCCTTTATGTTGCGAAACTCTCCAGCGGTAGTGCTGAGCTGATTGCCCATCCCGATGCCAAAGCCAAAATCCAGGAACAATGTCGTCGTCAAGAGAGTACGATGTTCTAATGATTCAAATCGGAGAATCTTACACGAATGCCTCTCCGGCGCGCGCTTCGATCCCCGTTCTCCACTACGCTTCTTGTTCCCAATGAAACGGCACAAATTCATCTGCTCATACCTCACATAACGTTACGTCAACTTTAAAAGCTGGAAATGCATTTCGGCAGCTAACGACTCATTGAGGGCGAGATCTGCGAATCCCATGGATCACACCAATCAACAAAAGAGATAGGCTGATCGTACGTGGCTCGGGCACATTGTGAATCATGATCCTCGATTCGTAGCCCACTAAATAATCGAAGAACAACATTGCCGGTTGGTCATTCAAAAACTGGCCGCTGACAATTACAAAACTGCCGGCTCCTTGGCTTTGGAGCGCCAGATTCTTCCCGTAAACATGAGCAGTACCAGTCCCACTTAGTGCGATATTCCCGCCAATCGAACCACCGAAAACGTGGAGCGTGCTTGAGTCTGTTACATGAAAAAGCGCATCGTAATCAATCACTTGACATACCTGCTCCGTACATCCAATCGCGCCGTTCTTCAGCACGAGTCGCGCGCTGTCCTGAAGCGAGCTTAAGAACGTCACAGCACCACCATCGATAACGATTTCGCTGTTCTCCAGTCCGGTAAACCCGCGAACTGTCCCGCCCGTGAGTATCTGCACTTGAGTCGGTCCATCCCCACCGTCAATCACTTCGATCCCAGAGCCGAAAATTGGGCTTGCGGCGTCGATCGTTGTGTCTTGATCGATCACTACGAGTGCTCCTTCCGACGAAGTTATCAGCGCTAGCGCGACCAGACCTGACATGGCACCGACTCGCAGCGCATGTAGCCAGGATTTCTGCCAAGTGCGACCCGTTTCAAAAAACGTCGATGCCATGCTACTACCTCCATGCCAAGGATTGAGAAGCACCTAACCTACCGGAGGAGGCCGGAGGGTCAACCGTTAATTCCCGCTTATCGCAGGAAACTAATTGTTTGTTCACAAGCCAGACGTGCGGCTCGCCGAGCGAGCTGCGGCGAACCGTGGGGTCGGCGAGGCAATATTCCAAATGGGAAGAAAAGGGCAGACCTTTTATTAAATTGTTCTGACCCAGTTTCCCGGCGATTTGTTTCCCAGTTTCTTGTAGAAAAGAGCCGCCCACTGTGGTATTATGTGAACATTTGTATCTACGACGTATGGCCTGCGTTTCGTAAGCCCATCGCTTAAACTGCGCGCCGACAGCGCGCCACGGTACTCACGCCTTCCGCGCACCGCGGACATAAATCCGAAATGTCATTAACCTACGTAAACGCTCCGAGTGGTGACCGGGGTACCCTCAGCAAACATGAGGAAACACAGGGCGCCACTAGCCACCCACTCGCCAAAACCGATCGGGTTCTTGCACTCAAAATTTGCACGCCGCAAAATTCCCCGCTCCCACATTTCTCTTCTACCCGGCTACCTGTTGCCCTCTGCCTACTTACCGACTCACCACTCACCTACTCACCACTCACCTACTCACCAATTACTCCCCCCAAGCGAACTTTCCCGCCCGCTGGCGCGTCCTTTGCCCAATCCGGCCCCACACTCGGTAATTTCCAACCAGTTGCTAAACAGCTCCTAAACGCCTATCATGGAACGGTTTACGACATTTACTCCGCATTCGATCCACATCCCCGCCCGTCGCGCGGTAATCTTGGAAATGGTCGCGGGGCACGCGCGCTAGTCTCCTTCGCAATTGAGGTCTTCAACTGTGGCAACGGCTACCAAACCCAACAAACCGAAAACGAAAACCGAACTCACCAGTGGCGCCGACATACTGGTCCAATCGCTTGTAAATCACGGCGTCGATACGATCTTCGCGTATCCCGGCGGAGCAAGTATGCCGCTGCACCAGGCGCTTACGCGTTTCTCCGATCAATTGCGGACGATCTTGCCGCGGCACGAGCAAGGCGGGGCCTTCGCGGCGCAGGGCATTGCCCGCAGCACTGGCAAGGTCGGCGTCTGCATGGCAACCAGCGGACCGGGGGCCACGAACCTTGTGACGGCCATCGCCGACGCGAAGCTGGACAGCGTGCCGATGGTGATCATCACGGGGCAGGTTCCAACGAAGGTCATCGGCACCGACGCCTTTCAAGAAACGCCCATCGTCGAAGTCTGCCGCGGCATCACCAAGCATCATTATCTCGTAACCGACGTGAATGATGTGGCCCGGGTTATGAAGGAGGCCTTCTTGATCGCCGCCACCGGTCGGCCGGGACCGGTGCTCGTTGACATGCCCAAGGACGTGCAACTCGACAAGTGCGTGCCGAACTACGACGAGCCGGTCAACTTGCCGGGCTATCGCTGGGAACCGCCCACGGCAAAGCCCGAGCAAATTCGCCAAATGGCGGCAGCGATCAAACTCGCCAAGCGGCCCGTGATTTATGCCGGCGGCGGCATCATTCAATCCGACGCCAGCGATGAATTGCGCGCCCTGGTGAAGAAGACCGGCATTCCCATCACCACGACGGTCATGGGCCTGGGCGCTTACCCCAGCACCGATCGACTGGCGCTCGACATGCTCGGCATGCACGGCTCGGTTTACTCGAATTACGCGGTGGACGAAGCCGACCTGCTCATCGCCCTGGGCGTGCGGTTCGACGATCGCGTGACCGGAAAGGTGGAAGAATTCTGCAAGCATGGCAAGATTATCCACGTCGATATCGACGCTTCGGAACTCAACAAGAATAAAGCAGCCCACATTCCAGTCTGCAGCGACGTGAAATTCGCGCTTGCGGAATTGAACAAGATTGTTGAAGTGCCCGACGATATTTCCGATTGGGTCGATCGGTGTATGCAGTGGAAGGAGGACGAGCCATTCAAGTACAACACCGCCTATGCCGGTATTTTGCAACAACATGCGATCCGCGAGATGTGGCGGATGGTGCATGACCGCGACCCGGTGATCACGGTGGGCGTGGGGCAGCACCAAATGTGGGCCGCTCAGTTTTACAAGTTCGACAAGCCGCGGCGCTGGCTATCCAGCTCCGGCCTGGGAACGATGGGCTTCGGCCTTCCCTCGGCGATGGGCGTGCAGAGCCAGTATCCCGGCCGGCTGGTCATCGACATCGACGGCGATGGCAGCTTCCTGATGAATGTCCAGGAGCTTGCGACCTGCGTCTGCGAGAAACTGCCGGTGAAGGTGCTGCTGCTGAACAACCAGCACTTAGGCATGGTCGTGCAGTGGGAAGACCGCTTCATGCAGGGCAACCGCGCCCACACTTATCTTGGCCCGATCGACAATCCCGAGTGGAGCGGCCAAGGCACCGGCATCGGCCCGGAGAATCGCTACCCCGACTTTGTGACCATCGCCAAAGGCTTCGGCTGCGGCTCCGCCTACGTCGAGTTGAAGGACGATCTGCCGGCGGCCATTGAAGAAATGATCAACTACGACGGCCCCTACGTCCTGGATGTCGCCACTCCCTATCAAGAACACGTGCTGCCGATGATTCCGGGTGGGCATACGGTGAAGGATATGATTAAGGAGTGAGCAGCTAATACCGGTTCATTGCGTGTTGGTCTATCCCCGTCGGACAGCTACAATTATTTGAAAAGTTCTGGTTCGATTCACATCGATTCTTTCGTTCGCAATGGCTACCGATTCCACTACTGGAAAAGTCCGACTCAATTTTCAATTGAGTTCGGAGCACAAACGACTGCTCGAGCGCGCGGCTTCGATCAGTGGCCAATCGGTGTCAGAATTTGCAATTTCCAAACTTCTCCCTCTTGCCGCAGAGACTGTAGCCGACGCCGAGCGGACTCACCTTTCCGCCCGGGACCGCGATCTTTTTCTAAATATGCTCGATTCGCCGCCCGAGCCGAACGACGCGTTGCGTCGAGCCGCCGAGCGTTATCGTGAGCGCTGTGGCTGAATCTCCAATTTGGAAGATCGAGCGACTTGACAAGCGTCACGACCGCAAAAGCTTCAATTGCGGAGATGCACTGCTTAATGACTATCTCAAAAAGTTTGCCGGCCAGAATGAACGCGTATCAGTAAGCCGGCACTATGTGGCTGTGCCAGCAGATTCCAATTCCATCTTGGGCTACTATTCTCTCTCGGCTGGCAGCGTTCATTGGGGTTACCTGCCGGACGAGCAGCGAATGCGACTTCCCAAGTACCCGGTGCCGGTCGCGCACCTGGGAAGACTCGCAGTTGATAAATCCACGCAAGGTCAAGGTCTAGGCGAATTCTTGCTGCTCGACGCTCTTGCCAGAGTCGCGAGACTCACCAACGAAATCGGCATTCAAGCGGTCGAAGTTGTGGCAGCCAGCGAAAATGCGCGACAGTTTTACGAAAAGTATGGTTTCCTGTCGCTCTTGGATGACCAACTCCATCTGTATGCTGCTGTCGGGACACTGCGCAATTTGGGATTCGCTTAAACAACATCACTTAAGCTCTATTCAGAGGCCAAGAGTGAGTATGACCTATTCCTCGTCCCTCGCCGCCACCAGCCTTTTATACGTCTCCCCCAGTAGCCCATCCAACCCCTGCCCCGTCACCGATGAAAACGCCAACACCGGCTTCCCCGTTTCCGCTGCGAGGCGCTCGCGGACTTCTTCCGCATTGGGCAGCTCCGCCTTGCTGACCGCGATGATTTCTGGCCGGCTGGCGAGTTGCGGATCGTACTGCTCGACTTCGCGGCGGATCGCGCGGTAGTTCTCGATTGGGTCGGAGCCGTCCATCGGCAGTGGCTCGACGAGATGAATTAGCACCCGGGTCCGTTCGACGTGCCGCAGGAATTCGTGCCCCAGACCGGCCCCCGCATGCGCGCCTTCAATCAGGCCCGGAATGTCCGCCATCACGAACGTGCGGTCCATGTCGATCTTCACGATGCCTAAGTGGGGCGTCTTGGTCGTGAAGGGATAGTCGGCAATCTCCGGCCGAGCGCGGGAGACGCGGCTCAACAGCGTGCTCTTGCCGGCGTTTGGTTTTCCCAAGAGGCCCACGTCGGCGATCACCTTGAGTTCGAACGTCAACCGGCGATGTTCGCCGTCGGTGCCGCGAGTAAATTCCCGTGGCGCTTGATTCGTTGACGACTTGAAACGGGTGTTCCCTTTGCCCCCTTTTCCGCCATGCGCGGCGATCACTTCATCGCCCGGCTGAGCCAAGTCGCGCAGCACGAGCCCATGCTTCGCGTCCATCACAATGGTTCCCGGCGGCACGCGGATCGTCAGGTCGCTCGCGCTGGCCCCATGACGGTTGGCGCCGCTGCCGTTCTTGCCGCTCTCCGCCCGCCACTGCACCCGATGCCCCAGTTCGGAGAGACTATCGACCCCAGGCTCCGCAACGACAATCACGCTTCCACCGTGCCCGCCATCACCGCCGTCCGGCCCGCCTCGCGGGATGAACTTCTCCCGCCGAAAACTAGCGCAGCCATCGCCACCGCGGCCGGCCTGGACTTCGATAGTGACGCGATCAACGAACATGTTCTAATTCCCCTCCTCCTGAGGGGGAGGGCTAGGGTGGGGCGGAAGAGCGCGTCGCAAGCGAGCGCGGCTAAAAGTCCAACAAAAAAAGGATGCCCCTCGCCGGGGCATCCTTAAAGTGTATCAAATTGGTGAACGCCGGAGCGGAATGTCAGTTCGCGCTGGGGGTCACATTCACGCGGCGGCCTTCGCGGTCGAACAGCACCTGGCCGTCAACAAGTGCGAACAGGGTGTAATCCCTACCTTGGCCGACCCCTTTGCCGGGATGGAATTTATTGCCAAGCTGCCGCACGAGAATGTTGCCGGCAATGACTTGTTCGCCGCCGTATTTCTTGACTCCGCGTCGCTGGCCGTTCGAATCGCGACCATTGCGGCTGGAGCCTTGTCCTTTTTTATGTGCCATGATTGAACCAGAAATGTAAGATGTGAGAAGTCAGAAGTTCGGAAGCAAATTCTTACTTCTGACTTTTCACATCTCACATTTGCCTTTTTTACCGACGGCAACGCGTGTCCGCCGCAGCCCTAGATTTTACTGATGAATCCAGCGGTAGGCAACCCCTTCCGGAACGCCGTAAAGCTCGGCTCGGTCGGGGGCGACGCCAAAACGGACTTCCCGCTCGTGCTCTTGATATTCATCGCCCGGACGCCAGAAATTGAGTTGCAGCATCTTCTGAGTAAACCGGCGGCCTTTCCCCGGGCGATCGCCGGCAGCATACGCCCCGGGCGGGTCGCTCCAGTCATAGGCGTTGGTGAGACCGCCCACGTAGATCGAGAAAAAGTCGATATTCGGGTCCACGTCTTCCCACATTGCCACGCCCCACGTGCCATCATCTTCCGATCCTGCAGCCACGGGAATCGGCTCGTCGCTGATGGTCACGCTGTTATGCAACAGGCGGCCGCCCGCTTCCCGCTGGCGGATTGGGTCGACGGCAGCGGGAACCACTCGATCGAGATAGGCGCGATAGTTCTTTTTTCCCTCAGCGTCCAAGTCGTGAGCTTCGATGACGAACTCCGGCACGAACCGTCGCGGCGCCGGCGTCCCGGGCTGCGCGGTAAACTCGCCCGGTCCTTCTTCAACGGGTTTCAATGCGGCACCCGTGTTGCGCACTCGATACACCAAATACCAAATATTCTTGCGCACCATCCGGCCATTCGCTTGCGGCACATCCACTTCGATCATCCGCAGTGGCTTGAACGCAAATTCCAGCCCCCAGACCTCGCGCTTGAACTGAACGTCTTTGGCCATGTTGAACAAGGTTCGCGATGCCGGCAGAAACTCCGGCTGCCAATCAAGCGACTTGTCCGCGCGAATCTCGACCAGGTCATGGACGTGCAGCGTCTCGCTCGGTTCGAGCGCCGGCTCGATGACGGTCATCACGCCGGGCGCAAACGCGCGCAATCGTGGTGGCGTATCTTGCGCGAAGATGCGAGACGAAGCAACGCAGAGAATGACTACCGCGCGCAGCGCCGCGCGCCGATTTTTCTGAAAGACCGACTGCATAGGTGCTTCGCCCGCTGGAGTGATAGTTCACAGAAAGAGGCGGCGCAACAGATTACGCCCGAGCTATCAGTATATTTCGCCACGCGCCCGCAGGCAAACTGCTCTGCTACGACCGCCCCAATCCGAATCAATCACCGGCCGGGCTATGGAAAAAGGCCCGGCCCCTGGGGGACCGGACCTATCGTTGCAGGCTTTAAGCCATCGGTAAATCGACACCGGGCAAGAATTACGCGGCGGGCGGCTCGTCGTCCGATTCCGGCTCGGGTTGATCCGAATCGGCATCGGGGCGGGGCGGCCGTCCTGGCCGACGCCCTTCGCGAGGCCCGTCTTCACCGTCGCGCGGGCCGCCGTCGGGACCGTCCCCACGGAAGCGGGGACCATCCGGCCCGCCCGGACCGCGGCGGCGGTCACCCTCGCCGAAGCCGCGTGGGGGGCGTGGCGGACGCAACTTCTTCATCCCGTCGCGGAACTCGTCGAGGCTCAAATGGCCATCGCCGTTTTCATCGAGACGCTCGAACATTTTTTCTGGATCCATCGGTGGCCGAGGGCCGCCTGGAGGACCATCTGGACCGCCGGGGCCGCGACGCCCTTCGCCGCGTGGAGGCCCGTCCGGACCATCGGGACCACGGCGTCCTTCGCCGCGGCGGCGCTCGCCGCGCGGCCCCTCTTTATCGCGCCTGGCATCACGCGCCGCCTCCCGCTCTTCTTCATTGAGCTTGCCGTCGCCGTCTTTGTCGAATTTCTCCAAGACGCGCTGCTTCTGCTCCCCATCGCGCGGCGGACGGTCTTTGGGTTTATCTTCGTCGGCCCACACCGGGCTGGCGACCAATCCCAGCACTGCAATTGCAATTGCTGATTTCAACAGATGCATGGTTTCTTGCTCCAATTAGGTTTGCTGCAAAGTAACCCGGCGGGGCAAGCTCCTCCGCTAGCTGGAATCGCCGCCGCGTGCCGCTCTAAAGTCGAAACCCCGCCAAGCGGGCGAGGTTCCGACGCTCAGCGGATTCCACCGTCATTTGCCTGCGATTTCAACCAACCGCCATTCCAATTGGGCGGTCCGACGGCACGCCATAAACTCGTGCGTCGAACGGTAAACTGCGGCTGGGACCGCCTCGCACGAGACCACCATGTTCAACTCGCGAGTGTCGAAAGGCCAAGGCTTGGCCGTGACGAAAAGCTCCTGGCCTGAAGCAACAAACAGGAAAACAATCGGATCGCTCGCAGGGCTGTGGGCGCGAAGTTCTAGTGGCGGTTCCAAACCTGGCAAATCAACCGGCGACGCGGGGCATTTGCAGCACAGCCACAAGCTCAGCCAGTCGAACGCTTGCAACCATCGAAGTGCCTGATCGGTCAGCTCGCCCGAATGTACAGCGGGATTCAGCTCGCGCCACTCGCGCAGCCACTGGTCGCGCCTGCGCTCTATCTCGGTGCGCCACTCGATTGCCGCCGGAGTAAGCTGATGGTGGGAGCTAGTGAGCAATGCCAAGAAATGCCCCGCCGTCATCGCACCGGCCAGCAGTCCTTCGTTGCGCGCGGCGCGAATGGACTCTTCCCAGATTCTGAGGGAATCGGCCTGCGGCATTTCCATAAAGTCCAACGGACGCCCCAATGCGAGGTCAAGCTGCGGCGCCGCTTCCCAACTCGCCCAGCCATCGTCGTGCCGCGCGATTCCCGCCAGCACCTCGCGCCGAATCTGGAGCTTCGCGGCATCGTTTTCATCGGGCCGGCAAACCACCGGCTGCACTTCGTCGCTGCCCCAATGCTCGGCCAGAAGTCGGCTGATGCGGGCATGCTCGATCTGCGAAATCAGCAGCCACTCCCGCGGTTCGAAACCCAGCGGCAAGTTGCGACGAATCATGCAGAGAAGAAATCGCCCACGCGACAAGTGTAACCGGGTAATACCGGCGCGCCATCCAAAACGTCGTTCTCGGTTAGCACGCGGATATCATCGAGCACCCGGTAAACGGTGACTGATCGTGCGCGCGGGCGGCACACCCACCCCAATTCAACACCGGCATGGAGCCAGCGAAGCATTTTCGCATCAACCTTATCGACAGTATCGCTGGGAGATACCACTTCCACGACAAGCGCGGGGGCCTCGGGAAAGTATTTCACGGGAACTCCCAAGACCGCAATCCGTTCCTTTCGAACGAAGGCCAAATCAGGCGCCTGTACTGTGTCGGGATCGCGCCCGATCAAAAAACCGGTTTCCGCAGTGAACATCCGGCCGAGTTGATGCTTCTTCACAAACGTTCCGACCAGTAAACCCACATCAAAACCAACCGCACCATGTTCGCCGCCTCCGGGTGTCATCGTGCGGACCTCTCCATCGATAAGTTCGAATCGTCCTTCCGCGGCGGAGAAGTCGAAGAACTCATCGGCAGTTAAGAGCGCAGTTGTGGTGGCCGTAGTGCTCATGCCACAATTATACCACAAACGGTTAGTTTGCCTTGTAATAACTCGCAAACTGTTCGACCGAAACGGGCTTGATCTTCGGTGCATTCCCCGCTTGGCCGAAGGACACCATGCGAGCTACGCACACATCCTTCATGGCTGCGCGAGCCGGGGTGAGATAGTCGCGGGGGTCGAATTTCTCGGGCGACTCGGCCAGCACTTTGCGGATCGCGCCGGTGATCGCAAGGCGGTTGTCGGTATCGACATTAATCTTCCGCACGCCGTGCTTGATGCCGCGCTGGATTTCCTCCACCGGCACGCCCCAGGTCTGCTTCAGCCTCCCGCCGTATTTGTTGATGACGTCTTGCAATTCTTGCGGCACGCTGCTGGAGCCGTGCATCACCAGGTGACAATTCGGCAGCCGGCGGTGAATCTCTTCGATGCGGTCCATCGCCAGCACTTCGCCCGTTGGCTTCTTCTTAAATTTGTAAGCTCCATGACTTGTGCCAATGGCTACGGCCAGCGCGTCGACGCCCGTCTGGGCTACAAATCGCTCTGCTTCGTCGGGATCGGTCAGCAGTTGGTCGTGGCTCAGCGCGCCGGTGGCGCCGTGGCCATCTTCTTGTTCACCGGTGCCGTCTTCCAGCGAACCAAGGCAACCCAACTCTCCTTCGACCGACACACCCTTTTTGTGGGCGGACTGCGCCACGTCGCGCGTCACTTTCACATTGTAGTCAAAGCTCGCCGGCGTCTTGCCGTCCTCCATCAGCGATCCGTCCATCATCACCGAGGTGAAGCCGTTCTCAATCGCGCTCTTGCAGGTGGCGGGGCTGTTGCCGTGGTCCTGATGCATCGCGATCGGAATGTGCGGATAAAGCTCGGCGGCAGCGAGCATCAAGTGCCGCAGATAATCGTCCTGCGAATACTTCCGCGCGCCGCGAGAAGCCTGCACGATTACAGGCGACTCGGTCTCCTGCGCCGCCTCCATGATCGACTGGATCTGCTCCATGTTGTTCACATTGAAAGCGGCCAAGCCGTAATTATTCTCGGCGGCGTGATCCAACAATAGTCGCATGGGAACGAGAGGCATTTTGTAAACTCCTTGAGCGAGTGGCGCAGGCTTTGCTTCAACTGAGAGTGTACCGGCGGAAGGGGCCGATTGGGAGGGTGTGCAGAAGGCAACGACAATCAGCGAAACCAGCCCCATGTATTCGCGCTAGCGCTGTGAAATTCGTCGCCGCGCGGCACGTCGGCGATGCGAATGATAACGGCCTTCTGCTCGCGACCGGTAGCGGTTTCTACGGTGTGGAAATAGTGTCCCAGCCGGCCGACCGCATCGGGCAGCCCCAGCACGAGAAGCATCTCTCCCGGCGCAAGGGAAATCGCCATCCGCAGATCGCGAAACACCTCCGCATCGCGAGCCGGGGCCAGCCGCAGAATTCCCGTGTCGTCCTGCGACCAGCGGCCTTGCTGCGGGCCGTGTTGTAGCTCGGGCGTCATCTGCAATTCGACTTGGCCGCTGGACTGTTCCCGAACCTCAAGCTGGTAAATTGCTTGAGCAAGGTCGTATGTCCCACCGCCCAGCTCACCCTCGGCCGGCACCAACAACGATGCAGTTTCAATCACGTCTGAAGCCTGCAACTCCATCCGCGTGCCGAAACGCAATTGCTTGAGACGGCGCGTAACCTTGGGAGCCTCGGCCAGCAGCGCGGGATCGACTTGCTCGTCGGCGGCAAGCTCATCGAATTTGCGTCCCGCCGGATTGAGCAGCGCCATAATCGCCGCCGGCGGGGTGCCGCCAACCACGCCCGCGCGAAGCCCCTGTGCAGCCAATCGCGCCCGCAACTCCGGCAGCAAGCGGTCTTCCTGAATCTCGCGCCATACCTCGTCGTTGAGCGCCGGCGACCCGGCGGGGAACCGCGCCCAAAAGATTTCAAGCGTCACCGCGTCGGGCGATGGCTTGGCCGCTTGAAGGGGCGATTGTCCCGACGGCATGAGTTCCATATCGCCGTCGAACATCTGACAGCCGCCGGTTGCAATCAGCAACATCGCGCCGGCAATCTGACGCGCAAAACGGAACGAACCGTGATAGGAGTAGCGCATACGCGGAACAGCGTGATGAGAGTTCGTGTGAAGAGAGCCGCCAATGGGCCGCATACGCTAGCGAGTCACGCGCATTGGGTCAACGCGAGTGCTGCGCGACGGACTTTTGTTTGACAGCATCGCTAGCCTTCATGCGGCCGAGCGCGAAAACTACTTGCCTGGGGGATCGGTGCTAAGTATTCTGAAAGAGTTACCCCACGCACAGGAGATCCCATGAGCCAGACGGTCGCATTTTCCGATGCACTCGACGTCGTCGAACAACTCGACGCGGCCACGCAGGCTGAACTGGTCGCCGTATTGAGCCGCCGCCTGGCCGAGCGCGGGCGGGAACGTGTGGCGGATACCGTGGCCCAAGCCCGCCGGGAGTTTACCGCTGGGCAGTGCCAACCCACGACGGCGGCGGAGTTGGTGCGCGAGGCACTAGTGCTTGATCACTCTTGGATTGATGGATAAAGCCGCCTGAGCTTGATGCG
>JBBDYG010000109.1:0-73214 GCA_040901765.1 Pirellulales bacterium | reverse complement strand
GGATCCAATCCGACTCGAACTACGCTTGTTTTGAAGGAGTTGTTCGACAAGGCCACGTCCAACTAGCAACGGTTAGAGCGCAGCAATTGTTTTCGAAAGGCTAAGTTTACGCAGAAGCCGATGACAGCCCCCTTGTCGCGTCCGGCCTAGACCGTCGCCCGCCACTCCGTTAGCGGTCTCTTATGAATGGCATCTGCGCGTTTCTTACGATGGGCGATCTAGGCGATTACGTCACCGACGACGAGCTGGCGGTCGAGCCGTTTGCGCAGCAGGGTTGGCAGGTCGAGTTTGTTCCATGGAGCGATCCGACGGTTGATTGGAACCGATTCGACGCCGTCGTGGTGAGAAGCACATGGGACTATCAATCGAATGCCGGCGAGTTTGAGCGGACCCTCGTGGCAATCGATCGGTCACGGGCGCGGCTGGCGAACGAATTGGCGACCATGCGGTGGAATCTCAACAAGCGCTATTTGCGAGACCTTGGAACCCGCGGCGTGCCAATTCCGCCTACGTTGTGGCTCCACGGCCTTGCGGCGAGCGATTTGCCCGCGATGTTTCAGCAGCTTCGCGCGGAGGAAATCGTCATCAAGCCGGTGGTCGGCGCAGGAGCGGTCGACGCGTTTCGACTCACGCTGCCGCAGGCGCGTGACCGGGGCGGTGAGCTTCAACGTATGTTCGCCGATCGAGAGTGCATGGTCCAGCCGTTCCTGCCGGCGGTCGTTGAGGAAGGAGAATTCTCGCTCATTCTGTTCAACGGCGAGCTGAGTCATACGATTCTTAAAACACCCAAGCCGCACGACTTTCGTGTGCAAGAGGAGTATGGCTCGACAATTCGCTTAGTCGAAACCGAGCCGGCACTCATCGCGGCCGCAGTCGCGGCGATGGAGTGCGTCGAGCCAACGCCGCTGTACGCGCGGGTCGATTTCGTCCGCCACCAGGGCCGGTTTGTGTTGATGGAACTGGAGCTGGTGGAGCCGTCGCTCTATCTGCGGATGGATGGTGAATCGCCGGAACGGTTTGCGGCGGCGTTTGAGCGGTGGATGGAGAGTTGAACTTTGGAAATTGGGTATTGAAGCGCAATGTTCGTATTGCAACACGGAAAATCGTATCTCTGGTTGTTCCCGGTTTATATCGGGGTGTTTTTCGGCGGATTCTGGCTGAGCAGCGAGCTGACTGACACTCCATCTTGGGGCGTTTTAACGCTTCCGACATCGTTCGCATTATTGCTATCGTGCGAAATGGGGTCAGGTGTAGCTTTGGACTCGATGGGGCGAGCGTCCTACCCGAAAGGGACTTGGCAATATAGGGCAACGCTCGTGTGGCACGCGATTGGGATCGTATTGTTTTCTGTGTTCTCATTTTTCTTCATCCGTTAGGCAATTGAACTCGCCGAACAAAGAGTTGTTGGCGCGTTACACGCTCCGCTGCGCCTCGAAGACTCGGCTCCGCGTCGCGGCTAAACTGAGCCTCGTTAACCCATCGGGGATTCGCGCTCGGCGGGGGTGGTGACTTCGAAGTCGAAACCTTTCCACTTCATGGCGCGGCTTAAAGGCTCGATTCGCAGGACGATTTCGCCGTTGTTGAACAGACGAACGGTGCCACTGGTGGCGCTGACGCAAACGGCCACCGCGCCGGTGGCACGGGTGATGTGGGCGGCGGCCCAGTGGCGGGCACCAAGACCCTTCGACAGGTTCAATTCGGCGGCTGGCGGCGCGGAGAGATGTTGAGAGGCCGCCATCACGGTGGCATCGGATGCAACGACGAACGCCCCGTCCATTTGGGCGATTTCCTTCACCCCTTCGCGGACCTTGGCATCTTTGAGGTTCCGCTCCGAGCGCTGGTAACCGCGAACGGGGTCGAAGCCCATCGGCTTGGAGTACTCCAGCACCTTGCGGTGATCTCCAACGACGAATAGAGTGCCGACCGGTTTGCCCTCGCGGCCCTCTCGGCCAATATCGACCGCCAAGTCGACTACTTGCTTCAGCGTGTTGAACGGCACTTTTGTTTCGATCTGGCGGAGGTCGCTGGCGGTGAGCCGGCCGAGGTGCTCGTCGAGGCGGATCATGCTCACGGAGTCGATGATCCCTTCTTCGAACCCGCTATAGGCGGCAATGACGATCGCGCCCGGCGTGAGCAATTCGTCGGCAACCGCTTCGAGCAAGGCCTGGGTGAGCCGCTCGTAGACGCTCGCCTCGGGCATCTCGAGGATGATTGTGTCGAAGTCGTCGGCGGCGCCGGCAAGAACTTCGGCAGTGTCGCCAGCCAGCAAAATCGTGTGAGCGCCGACGATTTCGTGAATGCGGCTCCAGTCAAGCGGCCTCTCGACCAAAAACAGCAGCGCGTCGGCGTCGAGCGCCGAGGCCATCTGCGCAGCCACGCCCGACATCACCTGGAGCTGCTCGGTGAATTTGCGTTGCAAGGGCATGAGACCCCATTACGGGCGGGCAAGCGAGACCACAAGTCGGGTGCAATGTAGTGGACGGCGGGGAAGAATTCAATGCAATTGTAGGTTGAAAAGTAGGCAGTAGGCAGAAGGCAGAAAGCAGAAAGAATAGACGCGGGGGCCAATTTGTCCTGGTGCAAAGGTGCCAGTACCCAAGCGCACCTGCGAAGGCAGCGATCTTACTGCCCACTGCCCACTGCCCACTGCCCACTGCCCACTTCCCACTTCCCACTTCCCACTTCCCACTTCCCACTTCCCACTGCCTACTGCCTACTGCCTACTGCCTACTGCCCGCTGCCCGCTGCCCGCTGCCGACTATTGCGGCGGGGAGCCGAGGTGGTGCGCGGCTGTGGGGCCTGCGGCGTGGCTTCGACCGTCGTTGCTTCGGGCTGGTTGTCGTGCGGCTGGAAGACGCGTTTGTCGTAGATCACCAGGGCGTGGAGCGAATGGCACAGAGGGCCGACTTCCCACTTGTGCGTCGAATTGCTGTAGAGCAGGTTGGTGAGATAATTTACCGAGCGGAGCGTTTGCGGTGATTGGAGCTGCTCATCGGAATTCGCATGTAAAAGCCATTCGAGGATGTGACCGGTCGTTTTTACACGGCGGTCGATGTCATTTTCGCTGCCAGGCCCCTTGAACCATTCGGTGCTCAGACTGCCATCGCGATTCTGAAGGCGGAAAGCATAGTTCTGATACTTCTCGACAAACTGATCGGCTTTGAGCCAATCACCGTCGAGCGGTTCGCCCCGGGCGACCCGTTTGCGGGCGGCGAGAGTCAGCCCCGACAGCCGGTGGGTGCCGCCGCAGGCAGCGCCGCGGATCGGCTGCGCCAATTCTTCGCGGATGAGACGTGGGATGTCCCATGATTCACCGCGGTTGTCCACCCACCTGGCATCGGAGGGCAGATAATGCATGAGTCCGATGAGCTTGAAGGTTAGCTCCGTCTTCGCCTGGCAGCTTCGCTGTTCCGTTTTAATGAGATCGCGGATGGTAAGCTCTTTGCCATCGACGAGCATTGGGTAGTCGGGCGTGACGTTGCATTGGGCGAGCATCGCGAGGAACTGCCCTTGATGGCCCTGAACTCCGACGCCGACCCGGACGTCGATTTCTCCGTCCTTCTTGAGTTGCAACATCTGCTTGCGTTTGCAGGCGCGGTTGTAGCAGAGATGGCCGATCGAAGTGATTGGCTCGGCGCGCAAGCCGCCGTCGCGGACCTTGCTATGTAGCTCGTAGGCGAGCATGCCGTGCATCACTTCCCAGCAGTCGTGCTCCTGGGTGTTGAGCGGCTTGGTGTAGTAATAGGCCAGCACTTTGCGGAGCTTGGTGCGGAGCGCGATTTGGTTGCGAGACAGGGGCAGCAGGGGCTTGGGGGGCAAAAGCGGTGGTGCGGCGACTGGTTCGCCCCCTTCGGCGTCGCCCGATTCCCAGCCCTCGGAATCGCCGAGTTCGGAGGCATTTTCGTCGTGTGGCGGGGGCTGATCCGGCTCGGCAAGCGCCGGGCCATCTTGCTCCGTCGGCGCGGGCTGCTGGGCGTCGTCTTCAATGGGTGTAACCTCATCGTCCGGAACGGCGGGGGCGGTCTCCTCGCCGGGCACGGCGAACGCTCCGAACAGATCGGACTGGTCGGCACTTCTATCGGGAGGATCGCTGGATGGCGCCGGTTTGGATCCTGGGATTGATCGCTGCGCGGTTCGCGGCGGTGCTTTGGCCCTCGATGGCTTGGTTGCTGGCGGCGCAAGCAGGGCGACGCGGGGAACATCGGGCAGGGTTAGATCGTCGAGGTCGAGCCACTTGGTGGTTGGAATCGGCAGGGGCTTGGAAAGCTCGACTGACGTGCTCTCCAGCGATAGTTGGGTTCGACCCGTGAGCGGCTGGGGCACCGCGGGGGCATCGTCGGCGAACGTCAAACCTGCACACGCAGCGAAGGCGAGCAAGTTCGAGACGACCCTGACGCGACGAACAGAATGAAGGAGAAAGGTCATGGCCACAGTTGCAACTTCAACGCAGCGAAACAGATTGTTGGAACTAGCAACGCTAGCACGAATGCGGTGCGCGCACGCAGCGCCCAGTCGTTCGAAGAGCGCGTCAACCGTGAATTGGTATCGGGAACCTGCTTCTCGTAAATCCAGCACAATGCAAATGTCAGGGGTCAGGGAAAAAACGGCCGGCGAAGCCGCAGTTGCAATTCCCCTGGCCCCTGGCCCCTGGCCCCTGCACCCTAAAATGGTGTCATTCCTCGCAATCGCTCGGCGACGGAAGTTGGCGGCTTTGCGATGCTGGGGTTCTCGCATTGGGCATATTGAAGGTAGGCCCGCACGTCACCGCCAAAGTCTTGTCCTGAAATCTGCTTCACCGATTGGACTGCGGCAAACTGCAGCGCTGGATCGCGATCTTCGAGTGCCGCGGTAAGTGCCTTGAGTGCTTCGGGCGAGGGTATGCGGCCCAGCGCTTCGGTAGCGGCGACGCGGACGTCCATCTGGTCGTCTTCGCGCAACGCCCGGCTCAGCGGTTCGATCGCCGAGGGATCGCCGCGCTCGCCAAGACCATGGCAACATTTGCGGCGGACGATCGGATCGGCGTCATGCAGGCCGGCGACCATCACCTGGGAGGCGAGCGGCGTGTTGAATCTTGCGAGTGTTTCCACGATCGTGCCCCGCACGAGCGGATCGGGCTCCACTTGAATTTGCCGAGCCAACTGCGATGCAATCTCCTGCTGCTCGGGGGTGTCTAGGCCGTTAGAGCGGGCGGCGAACTCGCGAATTGCGTCGGTGCGCATCGCGGGAGTCGGGTAGCTGGTTCGTTCGTTGTCGCGAAACGGCCACATATTGGGCGTCACCGTGCAGCCGGTTACGGCCAATGCAAGAGACGCAATAAGGAAAGAGCTTCGCGAAAGATGCTGCATGGCGTGCCACGTCATGGCGCGAGGTCGGGGCCGGTGCGCAGCGGAGCGCATGGAACCAGCTTGGGGCGGAACGGTAGCAAACTCGCGAGATGGCCGCTACAGCGGATTGCGGGAACCATTTAAGCAGTGCTAGCGGTCGTAGGGTGGTATGGCTCTACCGCTCTTCAAGCCGGAGGCTTGGCAGCCATTAGCCGGTGGTAAGCGAATGCGCCACCACCGGTAGACTGAGCGGATTGAATGAAGCACCTCGGCAGGGGTGGCAGCAGGGATGCACGGTAACTCGTCGCTGGCACCCCTGCCGGGGTGCTTACTTGATCCGCGACGCTGACCGGTGGTGCGCTTCGCGACCACCGGCTAATAGCTGCTATCCCGCCGGGGTAATGAAAATGCGCCTGTGTGCCACTATCTTTGTCAGTGCTTTTTTCTACTGGCAGAACCAGCGACACCCAACATTCATGTTGCTATTCAGCGCTCTTCCATATAATGCCCGCATTGCGGGCAGCGGGCGAACCACATTGGCACGGAAGCGCCGCAGACGCACTTCACGTTGTGGCGGATGACGGACGAACCGAGGAGGCTGCCGCTGGTGCCAGAGTTGTGCTCCAGCACGTCGTCGAGAACGCTCGAGGAGGAGCCGGGCGCCGCGGGAACTGGTACGGAGCCGTGGTGAGTATCGCGCTCTTCGCGGAAGGCCTGGTGATAGGCCTGATTCATTTCTTTGGTGGTGAGGGCATCGGGCACCTGCACCACGACCTGCCCGGTGCAATGGGGGCAGAGGCCCTTCTTGCCGGCGTACTTGTCTTTGACTTTGAAAGTGTGCCCGTTCGGGCACTCGACGCGGATACCCATGGCCAACCCCTTCGCATTTGGGGGACGCCAATCATCGCTCGCGCCGGCTGCTACGCCGTCTACAAGATCGGACAAGCCGACGCGCCCTGCGCCTCGTTCTCTGCCGGGCCGTGTCTGCTGCTGCCGTGCGGTATTCGCCAGTCGTGTCGTCCGTGAAGAGTCCGTTTCCTACGGCGCTGCCGCACACGCGCCTAACCGTAGCTTACCGGCCGGGGCGTCGAGTAGCAACACAGATGCTTCGGATTGTGAAAGGTTTCACAAACAAGCCTGAAACCCAGGCAATCCAAATTATGTTTATTGGGGTCGTTTCGTGATGTTTCACCCGGTGCTTCTTGCACCAAAGGGGCGAGCAGCTATGAGCGTCGCGCGATCAATCGCGAGTGGCTTTAATGACGGAAGCCGCGACGAGTCGCCCGTATTTCTGCCCAATGCCGCAAAATCGGGGCAGGTTTTCCGGTGGCGCCTCGCCGGACCCTACTTTGGCACACTGTTCGCTTTGAACGACTAACGAGTTGCCGAACGCGCTGGATCAGCGTCGGAATGAATATCCATGCTTTCGCCAGCGCAAACTTTTTTAGGGAGTCAATACGATGACAAATAAAGATCAATTGGCCGGTAAGGCAAAGCAGGTTGAAGGAGCAGCAAAAGAAGCTATGGGCAAGGCATTCGACGACAAGTCGGAAGAGTGGAAAGGTAAAGCCCAGAAAGTCGCTGGTACGGCGCAAGAAAAGTATGGCGATGCGAAAGAGTACATCAAAGAAAAAACCGACGACGAGTGAGCGTTGGTGGTCGAGGCTGGAGAGTTGCGATTCATTTAAGAGCCTTGGTTTGTTTCCATAGGAAACCTGAATTTTGTGAAGAGGTGCTGCGATGAAGTATGTGATTCCATTGTGTTTGGCTGCGCTCGTGGGCAGTGTCGTGATTGCCGACGACGTGAAAGTTAAAGCTGGCCGCGATGGCGTCGCGGTCGATGTCAACCGCAACGCTGACGACACGTCGCCAAAAGTACTTCACAAGGGTGCGCACGCGATGCGGCTTAGTGAAATGACCGGTCTGGAAGTTCGCAACGAAGCGGACGAAGTTCTTGGAAAGATCGAGGATGTGGTGGTAGACCTTAAGACTGGCAAGATACGATACGCCGCGATCTCTATGGGTGGATTTCTCGGCATTGGCGACAAGTTGTTTGCCGTGCCGTTCGAGTCGATTACATTTCGCACCCATCGCGAAGACGGAGTTCTGGTGGACACCACCGAGCGGATCGCCGTGGTGAACATCAACAAGGAAACGTTGGAAAACGCTCAGGGCTTCGACAACGACAAATGGCCGAACATGGCCGATCGTCGTTGGCAAGAGTTGAACGACCGACCCTATCGAACGGGTGCCCGTACGCAACCGGACGACCCAGTGATAGATCGGTAGGCCTGAGAAGCTTTGAGTCGTTACGAGACCGTGCCGCAATCGCATGTAGGTGGTTCTTCCGGGAACCAGCAAGCAGCGCTTGTGGCACGGCTCTTTTTTGCGCGCGGAAAAGAGACTCAGGTGAGTCGGCATGCGGCATCGAATTTGTCCAAACTGATGCATAGTTCTGTTTTCCCGTTAATGGTTCGTGCGGAGTCGAGCCGTCACATCGAGTTTCGGGGCAAGAGCTACGGATGACCGAGCCAGACAACGCCAGCGATGGTCGGCCCCAGTCTCCGAATCGTTTGGCTCCGGATCGGTTGGCCGCGCTTGGCCAGGCCGTCGGGCACTCGCGCTTTATAGTATTGGTACCAGTGATCGCCGTGCTGCTGGTCGCCGCAAACGGTCGGAGGGGCGCGTGCTGTGCGTCTTTCTGGCGCTGTACGCCTTCGCCGTCTTCGGGTATGTGACGGCGACCCTGGCTTCGTTCTTCATCGGCCGCGACGCGAAAAATGACGTGGGTGAACTGGCGGGCACCAAGTCCGTGAAGGCGCTTCAGACTGAAGTCGCCGCCCTCCGCAGTGAAATCCGGGCGCAGCGCGTCGGGGGGAAACGTGAGGCACTGAAGCGCGATTCGATCTTTCCTTGATCTGCTCCAGGGCGTTGGCGGTATCGATCCTTATCTCACCGATGCAAAGCCCTGTCGAGGCCGCAAGCCCTGTTCGACTATGCTCACTTGAGCAGCATATTAGAAGGCTGCGGCTCGGCGTCATCTTCCACGACGCCTTCAATTCGCTTGTCGGCCTTATTGGTGAAATCGCGCGCCGAGTCAGAAATTTCTTGCGTGTCCTGCTTTATCTTTTCTTTTTCAAGCGTGATGCTCGCTCGGTCGCCCGTGAACGATACAGTAATCCAACCTACAAGTAGCAGGATCAGTATCAGCGCTATGATAATCAGCAACCCGCGCATGGGAACCTCAGGCTAAGAGCAAAAAAACTGCCGCGGCTCGGTCAATCGCCTTGGGGCGAGGGGGGTGCTCCAGAAACCTGACCGAGCCACGGCGACGCGCGTCGATACACCGAAATTGCTAAAGATTCCGGCGGAACCGAGGCGCTACAAGGCTAACCAAGAACAGCACGAGGAACACGACGAACAAAATCTGTGCGATCCACGCAGCGTCTGCCGCAATGCCGCCGAACCCGACGAGAGCGGCAATGATCGCGATCACAAAAAACGTTACGGCCCAACCCAGCATGGCACACCTGCTCTTTCTAGTTCCATTGATTTTTGAACGGGCGAAAGACGCCCCAGATTTCCTCACGTCACCGTCGCTCCTGAGCGGTCCGACGGCAATATCAGCAGAGCAAGGCGTATGCCAATCGGACGCAAGATCAATTGCATCACGTAATGGCACTCGGATTGTAAAAACTGCGGGCACGCGAAGGAGGGTTTTGCGCGATGCGCGACCAATCCGACCGCATTGCGGCCAAGTTTTAGCCAAATTTTCAGTTCGCCTCTCGATTTGACAGACGCTCGCCTTGATTAGGAGGCATAATTACGGGCCAGTCGCGGATCAGACAGCCTAGATTAACGTGATGCAGTCGCGGCACGCCGCTTGCGTACAGCTTGGTCGTTTGCAACACATTCTTGCTCCAACATCTCTATCTCTTGCACGAGGAGAAATTCTTATGATCACCAAGGAGGAACTGCAAGGTTCTTGGAACGGAATCAAGGGCAAGCTCAAAGAGCGGTGGGGTCAGATCACCGACAACGAGTGGCGGGAAGCCTCGGGAAACGTCGATCAGTTGGTCGGACTCATTCAGCGGAAGACGGGTGAAGCCCGAACGCAAATTGAAGGGTTCATCGATCGCTTAGTGAACCATTCAAGCACCGACCAAATTACGGACGAGGCGGCTGCTTACACCGCCCAAGCGACCGCGGCCATTCAGGATTTTAAGGAACGGCTGAGCGAGACTATGCAGGAGCAGCTTTCGCAAGCGGAAGACTTGGTTCGACGCCGTCCGACGGAGTCGCTGCTGGCGGCCCTGGGGACCGGTCTGGTCGTGGGAGTGGTCATTGGTTGTTTGTCGCGATCGCGTTAATCCGTCCAGGCTACCGTTTCATTCCGATTTGGGAGGACGCTGCGATGTCGGACGACCACTCGATGTCCGTGGATGATCTGCAAAAGCGGATGGCGCAATTGCGGGGCGAAGTCCGGGCAGACGTTATCCACACGTCTGCCGCGGCCAAGGAGTTCACGGACTGGCGCTATTACGTTCGGCAGTTTCCTTGGGTGTCCGCTGCGGCAGTGGCCGCGGTTGGGTTCTTGCTCGTGCCGCGGAAACGCCCGCGGCCGATGATCGACGAGGCCGCCCTGGAAAAGATGGTGGCGGAAAAGCGAGTAGTGGTAATACCTCAAAAGCAAGAGACCGCCAAGAAGACCATGCTGGGGTCGGTTGGCGGACTAATCGCCGCGGCTGCAGCGCGGGCAGCGATGAATTATTTTTCCCATCGATTCACCGACGTGAATTCCCAGGCGCAGGAACTATCAGCGGGTCGCATCCGAACGCCAAAATAACGGGAGAGAGTCACCATGATTGCCGGAGACATGTACGGTGGAGGCCTGGCTGGAACTCGGGCCGACGGCGGTCCTGCCTCGTCGCCGCTAGACAAGTTGCAATCGGCCACGGAGCACTATCAACAAGACTGTGCCCGCTCGATGGCTTCGCACCCCCTCGCGACGTTGTTGGTCGCAATTACGTTAGGAGTAACCGTGGGATGGCTAATCAAACGCAGATAAACCGCTTGCAAGGCATGTTCCCCGAACAACCTGACCGAACGGAGCCGCATGCCGCATGGCAAGGCGCTCGCCGCCTGGGCGCCCATGTTATGGAGTTGGGGGAATTACAAGCTCGGCTGCTCGTGGCCGACACCAAGGCTGCCTCCCGACGCCTAATGTGGTTTGCGATTCTGGCGATCATCGGCGGCGTGGTGCTCCTGGGTGCCGTGCCCGTGGCACTCCATGCGCTCGGACTGTATTTCGCCGAGGCGTTCGATTGGCCCGAGGCCGCCGGGCTTGCGCTGGCTGCCGCCATCGCGGCGGTGACGGGCGGAATCCTGCTGGCGGTGGCGGTCACCGTGGTCCGTGCGGGGATTGCAAAGTTCAACCGCTCGGCGAGTGAGTTTCGCCAGAACCTAGAGATGGTCAAAGATGTGATTTCGCGATCGCCCTAATGTTAGCCGATCGGCGCCCGTCCTCTATTGTTCCCGATTCGGAATATAACTGGAAACTGGAGACATAATCATGCCGGAAAGTAATCGTACATCGGTCAAGAACGCTACTAAGAAGGCAACCCAAGCGATGGGAACTACAAGCATGGAACCCACGCAGGATATCGTGGATTATCTCAAGGACTACGCTCGCGAGCGGCCGGAAGTCGCCGCACTGTGGTGTTTTGGCCTTGGGTTCGTTATCGGCTGGAAGCTGAAGCCTTGGTAGGGACGCCCGTTCCCGAGAATCCAGCCCCGCGCCGCCGTTCAGCCGCGCCGCGTGGCTTTCCCCTGCGGTACTACTTTCCGCAAGGCGGTGGGTTGTGCTAGTGTGTAACTGTTGCGCTGCGAGGATCGCGCCGGCGGTGCGGCGTGTCTATTCTCATTATTCCTTGTCAAAGGGCATTGAGCCATGAGCAAGCTGCTGTCCATTGACGACGATCGGTCTGTCTTTCACTTGGTGCGGACCGCCTGTGAGGGGAATGGTGTCGAGGTTCACACCGCGGGCACAGCCGAAGAGGGAATTAGCAAGATCGCCGAGCTGAAGCCCGATGTCGTCTTGCTCGATATCATGCTGCCCGATAAGTCGGGACTCGAGGCCTACGCGTCGATTCGCCAGTTAGACGGCCGGCTCCCGGTAATTTTCTTGACCGCGAGTGGCGCCAGCGACACGGCGATCGAAGCCATGAAGCTGGGGGCGTTTGATTATCTACAAAAGCCGATCGATCTCGACAAGCTTAGTGAGATGGTCGATCAGGCGATGCAATCGCGCCGATTGATGAGCGTGCCGGTGGGCCTGCGAAACATGCTCGGTCCTGACGATAAAGGCGACGCCTTCGTCGGACGATGCGAGCAGATGCAAGAGGTATTCAAGGCGATTGGCCGGGTCGCGCCTCAGGACGTGACCGTGCTCATCCGGGGCGAAAGTGGCACCGGCAAGGAACTGGTCGCGCGGGCGATCTACCAACACAGCCATCGCAGCAAAGGGCCGTTTCTGGCGGTGAACTGCGCCGCGCTCTCCGAGACATTGCTCGAAAGCGAATTGTTCGGTCACGAAAAGGGCGCGTTTACCGGCGCCAACTCGCGGCGAATCGGCAAGTTCGAGCAGTCCTCCGGCGGAACCATCTTTCTCGATGAGGTCGGCGATATGTCGCCGTCGCTGCAAAGCAAGATTTTGCGACTGCTGCAGGAGCAGAAATTCGAGCGTGTCGGCGGCAACGAAACGATCGAGACCGATGTGCGAATCATCTCGGCCACCAATCGCGATTTGGAGAAGATGTGCGAGGAAGGGGAGTTTCGCAACGATCTGTACTATCGGCTGAACGGCTACACGATCACGCTGCCGCCGCTCCGCGTGCGGCAGGACGATCGCGTGCTCCTGTTGGAGCATTTTCTCGCTCGGCTCAACGGCGAACTGGGCCGCGACGTGCAAGGCATCGCGCCCGACGCGCTGCAGTTGTTGCTCGAATACGAATGGCCAGGAAACGTGCGGGAATTGGAGAGCGTATTGCGGCAGTCGCTGCTGCATTCGACTGGGTCGGTGCTGATGGCGACGGCGCTGCCACGCGAAGTACGGCCGCCCGTGGCGCATGTGTCCAACGGCGCCGTTCGCCATGCGAAGGTTCAGGAAGATGAGTTCAGTGCATATATTTCACAGCGAATCCGCGAGAAGTCGTGCAATCTGTACGCCGAGGTCTTAGAGCGGATGGAGACCGACTTATTGACGCAAATACTGCAGCACGCGGGCGGAAATCAGTCGGAGGCGGCCCGCATCTTGGGCATTACTCGCGGGAGCTTGCGCAACAAGATTCGGACCTACCATATCGCAATCGGGCAGGTGGTGAGCGTCGAGGGGAAGGACGAGTGACGGCCGTCGGCTATCGGCTATCGGCCAGAATGAAACGCCGGCCAGCTTCTGGCCGAGAGCCGACAGCCGACAGCCAAGAGCCTATTTGTGCTGCGCCTCGCGATAATTGCACAAATCCGCGGTGAGCCGGTTGAGGGCGACATCGAGGCCTGGGACTAGTTGAGCGGCGCTGGTGAGATCGCCGGCCTTGGCATGCTGCTCGATCGCGCCCGCGGCTTCGACCACTTCATGCGCGTCGAAGTTCGCCGCCAGGCCTTTTAGGCTGTGCGCGGCGAGACAAAGCTCGTCCCCATTTTGCTGTTCCGCAGAGCGATGGATTTCAGCGCTCACTTGGGGATAGTCTTCTAAGAAAAATGAAATTAGGTCGAGAAGCAACTGTCGATCGCCGCGCAGTCGCCGGAGGGCACTGCCGAGATCGAGGACTCGCGGCGCCGGTGCAGACCCGGTTAAAGATTGATTCATTTCCATCAGTTCCCCCCCACTAGTTGTCATTTCAGTGCGCCTCGTTCTCACGACGCCCGTGTAATTCGACGGTCTCAATCAATCTCTCCGCATCGATAGGTTTTGGGAGAAAATCGTTCATGCCGGCCTCCAAACTCCGTTCCCGGTTGCCCGGAACGGTATAAGCCGTAAGTGCAATGATCGGCACCGGCCGCGAGCGTCCCAGGGTCTGCTCCTGCCGGCGAATGGCGGCGGTCGCCTGCCAACCATTCATAACGGGCATCTGCAGGTCCATCAGAATCACGTCAAAAGTAGGATCGAGCGCAAGTTCGACCGCTTGGCCTCCATCGGCGACGGACACGACATGGTGGCCTTGGTGCTTTAGAATAAGCTCGACCAGCCGACGGACGAAGAACGTGTCGTCCACGAGCAGAATGCGGAGCGCCTTCGAGTTCTGACGGATAAGGCGTGAGTCCGATGTGGGTTGGCGAGCGACATTCGCGCGACCGCCAAAAGACCAATCCGTTTGCCCAACCCCATTGCCGAGAACTTCTTCAACCCGAGCGTACAACCCTCTCATGCCCCAGACCGTGGAGGACTGGGCAGTTTGGACTCGGGAATCCATTTCGTATAAGTCCTAAAGCCGGTGGCCCCGCAACCAGGCCAAGATGCTAAACGATTCTGTAGCAGCAATAGATTAGAAAAAATGCATGCAAGTCATATGCCCAAGCCTTTAAGACCCCTTTTCAGCATGTTTAACGCAGCGGAACTAGTTCCAAGCGACTGTAGTAACTTGATTCAGTAGATCCCGCCCGGCCGCGGAACCATCAGGTTGGTGGAGTAAACCCCGCTTCCGTGGCCGCTTCTCACACAACTTCGGCCGCGGATTGCCGCACCTATCGTTTGACGAATTGCTGGCCCTTACGGCAAACTGAAGCCATGGCTCTTATCGGTTCCATCTGGTCGCCCGCGTCGGGAACGACGCAATTCTCTACCAGATCGACTGGCCGGTTGGCTTCGATCCGATTGGCCGCGGCCTTGCTAGCGGTGCTGTGCTGCTCCATCGGAGGCTGCGGCGGTTGCCGAGAGCAAAGCCCGCAGCAGCAGGCGCAGGCCAAGAAAGTGGCCGAAGAAAAGGAAAAGAAAAAGAAGGCCGAAGAAGCGAAGCAAAAGAAGAAGCCCGACTACGAAATCGGTCCGGCTATTCCGCAACCTGCCGAGAGCGGCCAGCCGCGGCTGGCGAAGCCGGGGCATTGGATTACTGCCTCACAATTAATGAAGGCCAACTACGGCGACTTCATCGGCGAAACAACATTGCAAGTATTCGACAAGGAGCGGAAGCCGCTTCCCGTTCCGCGAACACCGTACACTCTGTCGGCGGAGCGCCCGGTCGCGCTGGTGAAGGGCCGAGTCAAGAGCATCGACAGCACGCTGTATATTCCGCCGGCGGAAGATGAGGTGCGGCTTCAGGCAACGCTGCGAGAACGCACTTCGGGTCGCCGAATTCCTGACACCTCCCAGCGGCCGCTGACGCTTATGCCGCCGTATCAGTACTACGTGGTGGTGCTGGCGAAGGAGCCGACGAGATACACGTTTCTCAAGACGCTCAATTCGTTTAAGGCACCGGTCGATACGGAGGACAATTCCGACGACACGGTCCACTATCACGTGCTGTTGCCCGACATCAGCCGCCGGGTGCCGCTTCCGGAGGGATCGCTGTGCTGGTCGAGCATCGCCTACCTGGTTTGGGATGAGGTCGATCCCGAGCAGCTCAATGAGTTGCAGCGGACGGCGCTCGTCGATTGGCTTCATTGGGGCGGACAGCTATTGGTGAGCGGGCCCGATTCACTCGATCTGCTGAACGGCAGCTTTCTCTCGGCGTACCTGCCCGCAGACACGAAGGGCGCGAGAACGATCGGCGCGGCCGATCTACAGCCCCTCAATCAAACGTGGACTTTTGCGGGAAGGGCAAAACCAATCGTGCCCACGTCGGCTTGGTCGGGAATTAAGTTGCTGCCGCGGTCCGAGGCGCAATGGGTGCCCGGCACGGGCGACTTGCTCGCGGAACGGCGGGTGGGCCGGGGGCGAATTCTGGTGTCGGCCTTTCAGTTCGCCGAACGCGACCTGCTCACGTGGGGACCGCCGCTGGACCAACTCGTAAATTCCGCACTATTGCGCCGCGAAGCACGGGAGTTCTCTCGCGGGCCGTATGACGAGCTGCATGTAAATTGGGCGGGCAAACCCGATCACCGACTCGACGCGGCGTTTAACAGTCAGCTACGTTATTTTGGTCGCGATACGCACGACGACCCAACTGTCACGAATTATCGCACCGTTGTGGCCACCGACCCCGCGATGTTGGGGATTGCACCAGGCAACATCGAAAGCACAACGCGGGAGGAAACGCTACCACCGCTGCTCGCGGGCGGGGTTGCGGGTTGGAACGACGAAAGCGTCCCGGCGCTTGCGGCCGCGGCGGCACTTCGCGAAGCGGCCGGTGTCAACGTGCCCGACGCGACGTTCGTACTCATCCGCCTGGGGGCGTACCTGCTGGTGTTGGTGCCGCTCAATTGGGCCATTTTCCACTCCATTGGCCGGGTGGAATGGGCGTGGGTCGCGGCGCCGCTCATTGCGCTCGCCGGCACTTGGGTGGTGGTGCGCCAGGCGCAGCTCGATATCGGCTTCGTCCGCGCCCAGACGGAGATCGCCGTGCTGGAGTTGCAACCGAACTATCCCCGGGGACACCTGACCCGCTTCACCGCTCTCTACACGTCGCTCTCGACAACGTACGAGCTTGCTTATGACGATCCCTCGACGCTGGCGGCGCCGTTTCCCGCGGGCGCAGTGTTGCCGGGGCAGTCGATCGTGGCCGTGGCCTTCTCGCAGCAGGACAAAGTGCGGCTCTCGAATTTGGAAGTGACCAGTGCTTCGACGCGAATGGTTCACAGCGAGGAAATGACTTCCGCCACGGCGGGGTTGATCGTATTGGGCGAGTCGTCGCGGAAAGAACCGCAGATTGAAAATCATTCGGCTTTGCGACTTCATAGTGTGGCGATCATCCGGCCATCATCGAACGGCAAGAACCTTGACGTGTGCTGGATCGGCGAGCTTCGGCCCGGTGCATCGGCGATCTTGTATTACGATTCTGACGAGGCCACGCTCGGCCGGATGCGCAAGCAAGAATTGAAAGGCCTGCCGCGAAGACTGTTGAATCTCGAACCATTGTTCGAGGTGGCCTGCGATCCGCGGCATCTCGACCCTGGCGAGGTGCGGTTGGTGGCGCGGGTGGACGAAATTTTGCCCGGATCGGCGGTCACGCCGGCGGCATCCCAGGCGCAGGGCGCGACGCTGGTGATCGCCCACCTCCAATACGGGCAACTTCCGCCGCCAACCCCCGATGTCAATTCCCCGCTCGACGTGTTAACACAGAAGTAACCTTGAAGTTGGGTGGCACGCCCTGAGGCTCTGCGAAGGGCGTGGCTGCCGTCAGTACCCCCCACGCCCTTCGCGGACTCAGGGCGTGCCACCCTTACGCTGCGATGCCGCATGATCGAGCTTGTCAACTTTAGCAAGGCCTATGGCGATTTCGTCGCGGTTGAGAACCTCAGTCTCAAGATCGAAGCGGGGGAATTATTCGGTTTCATCGGCCCTAACGGCGCCGGCAAAAGCACCACGATTCGCTTTCTAGCCACTTTGCTCAAAGCTAGCCACGGGGAGGGCGTCGTTAATGGCCACAGTGTAACGGGCGACCCGATTGGCGTCCGCCGCAGTGTTGGCTACATGCCCGATAACTTCGGCGTGTACGACGGCATGAAGGTCTGGGAGTTCCTCGACTTCTTCGCCGTGGCGTATGAGATCCCGCGCAGCCGACGCAAAGCGGTGATCGGCGACGTGCTGGAGTTGCTCGACTTGACCCACAAGCGTGAGGATTACGTAAATGGCCTATCCCGCGGCATGAAGCAACGGTTGTGCCTGGCCAAAACGCTGGTTCACGACCCGCCCGTGCTGATTCTCGACGAACCGGCAAGCGGCCTCGACCCGCGAGCCCGGTTGGAAGTGAAAGCGCTGCTCAAAGAGCTTCGCAAGATGGGCAAGACGATCTTGATTTCGAGCCACATTCTCACGGAGTTGGCCGACTGCTGCACGAGCATCGGCATCATCGAGCGAGGCCAACTTTTGCTGCACGGGCCGATCGATAAAGTTTACCGCCAGATTCAGCGCAATCGCCATCTGGAGATTCGATTCCACGGCGAGCCCGACCAGGGGGTGAGCCTCATCCGCAGCCATCCTAGCGTGCGTAGCGTGCAGGTCGACACGCGAAGCTGCACCGTCGAACTGGCGGGCGGCGACGCCGAAGTGCAGCAACTTTTACGGCAACTTGTGAACGCCAATGTCGGGCTGACTTCATTTGCCGACAAGGAACCGACGCTCGAGGATGTGTTTATGATGGTGACGAAAGGACTGGTGACATGATAAGAACCGCGTTGGATTCACCGTTTCATTCCATCGGCGCACGGCCTATATTACTTGTATGAGTACCGTTGTTGAGAGCCGGCAAGAACTCGTCGGCCGAATCCTGCAAATAAAGCCGCAACTTCGAGCCTACGGAGTGAAGCGGTTAGCGCTCTTTGGCTCCTTCGTGCGCGGCGATCAACATGCCGATAGCGACGTGGATTTACTCGTCGAGTTCGCGCCGGGACGAAAAACTTACGACAACTTTTGGGCGGTATGCGAACTGTTGGAAGGATCGCTTCAGCGGCGCATCGAGCTACTGACGCCCGAATCCCTCAGCCCTCATATCGGCCCACACATCCTGCAAGAGGCGGAAGATGTTGTCGTCGCCGACTGAATACCTGCGGCACATGTTGACCGAAGCCCGATACGTCGCCGAACAATCGGCGAGTCTTGAGCGAACGGAATTTCTCGGTGATGAGACCTTGAAGCGTGCGATTGTTCGCAGTATCGAGATCATTGGTGAGGCAGCCAAGCACGTTCCCGACGATTTCCGAGTGCAGTACCCCGAATTCGAGTGGCGGGCCATGGCCGGTATGAGAGACCGATTGATCCACGGCTATTTCGGCGTGGACTACGAGTTGGTGTGGGACGTTGCCGTGAACAAGATTCCGCTACTGCGCGATCAACTTGCTGAACTACTTCGCGATTTGGACAGAGAATAATTAGAGTAGAACCTCTCTGCTTGCCGCGATCTCGCGTCACGCCGCCGGTTCAATCACTTGCCGCAACTTGGTCGCGATTTCTTCCAACCGACCGGCATCGGTCGGTTTCGTCCCATCGCGTTCGGTGACGTAAAACACGTCGACCACGCGGTCGAGCGACGTGCCGATCTTGGCGAAGCGGATGACTAGATTCAGCTCGTGAATCGTGCGGGCAAGATCGTAAAGCAGTCCCAACCGGTCGACGGTGAAAACTTCGACGATCGTCGAATCGCCCGGAAGCGTGGGGTCGATGCGGACTTCGTTTGGGAGTTGCATCAGCGCCAAGTTCGCCTGGGCCTGATCGTGGCCCCAGATGCGGCGGAACTTGGGCGGTTCGGGGCTGTCGATCGAGGCGACCATCGCCGCCGCAATTCTGTCGATGCGCTCGCGCGGCGTTGGGCCGGTTTTGTGTTCGTTGTCTTCGGTCTGGTAGCGCAGTAGTAGCAGGTCGTCGGCTAACACGACCGTCTCGGCCGCGAAGATTTGCATGCCGAACGTGCTCAGGGTACCGGCCATGCTGGAGAAAATACCGCGACCGACGCCGCCGGCGATTCCCGCGGTGAATTCCACGGTTTTTGCATCAGTGTAGTACTGGCCCCAAGCGGCACTTCGAGTCGACTCGAGTGATTGCAACCTCTGTAAGAGTTCGACCACTTGGGGTGGCGTAAGCCGTGCCAGCAACGTCTCCGGCAACAAATCGAATTGCGCGGCAAACCAGCGGGATGACCGCTCATCCCCTTTCAGCAGCCGCAACGCTTCGGTGCGTAATAGGTGTCGGTGGTCGGCGGCGGGAGCAATTTCGGGCTCGAACGTCCGTAGTGCTCGGGCATGGATTTCGGTCAGCACCTCGACCTTCCAGTCGTTGAGCACGCCTGGCCCGACCGCGGCAAGATCGGCGCAGGTAAGCAGATATATCAGCGTCAGGTGCTCCGGCGTTCCCAGCGATTGGGCGAAGCGGGCAATTGTTTCTTCGTCGCTCGTGTCGCGGCGAAACGCCAGATGCGACATTTCCAGATGTCGTCGCACGAGCATCGTCAGCGTCTCGGCGTCGGCCGGCGAGAGCCCCAATTTGGCCGCGTTGGCTGCAGCCATTTCCGCACCTACTTCGCTGTGATCGCGGTCGAAGCCTTTGCCCAAGTCGTGTAATAAGAGTGCTAGATGCAACAGCCATTTGCGCTGAAACGAGCGATAAACTTCACCAAGGCGGTCGCGGCGTTCCGCAAACCGGCTCGCTTCTTCTACCGCGCGGATGCAGTGTTCGTCGACCGTGAACTTGTGATATTGGTTGAACTGAAGCAAATACCGCGCATGTGTGAACCCGGGGATCACTTTTTCGAGGACGCCGAGCTCGTGCAGTCGCCGCAGCAATTCACCGAGTCGCGCTGGGGTGTCCATGATTTGCAAAAAACGACGGGCGGTGGAGTCGTCGACCGTGTCAGGTAGTTCTGGCGCCGAACGATAGATGTGGTACCACGTCTCTTGCGCGATGCGTCGGTCATGATATCGGGCGAGGTCGACCAGCCGCAGCACCTCCTCGGTGCGGCTTTTGAGTTTCGTGCGGCCAAGTTGCGTCGCGCTGATTTCGTGCATGCCGATGCGATAGTCTTGGTCGATATTACGACCGAGCACCGGCCCGAGTACGCGGGCAAGGGTCGGCGTGGGCTTGGCCAGATCGGACATGCGATGGGCCAGAAACCAGATGTGATTCGTGTGGCGAAAATAATCGCGCATGAACTCTTCGACCGGCAGCAAGCCGTCGTAGCCGCGAATGCCGAATCGCTCGGCAAGGCGGACCTGCTCGGGTCGGACGAGCGTGTCGCGCGCCGTGCCGGCGGCGAAGTGCATTTCGTTGCGCACGCGCAGCAAGAAGCTGGTGCTTGAGGAGAGCCGGCGGTGATCGAATTTCGACAGGTGGCCCAACATGTGGAGCCGGTCGGGATCGGCCTCTCCGCTCTTGAGGAACCACAGCCAGCGGAAAAGGTGAATGTCGCGTAACCCGCCGCGAGACTTTTTCACATTCGGTTCCAGGACGAAGACCGTCTCGCCGAATTTAAGCCGCTCTTGCCTGCGGGCGTCGATGAAAGCGAGCGTCAGCGGCGCTCTCCGCCTTTGAAGCATGGCAACAAGGGCTGTACGATATTTTTCGTACAACTCGGAACCGCCCAGTACCAGCCGCGATTCGACAAGCGAGGTTCCCACAAGGGGATCGGTGCGCGCCAGTTGCACGGCATCGCTGAGCGAGCGAACACTTTGGCCCAACTGCAAACCCACGTCGAACACGTCCTGCGTAAGTCGACGAGCCAAAGCCGTGATGGCAGCGTCGATCTTCCCGTCGTGAAGCAGCATCAGGTCGACGTCGGAGAACGGCGCGAGTTGCCGCCGGCCATAACCCCCGTGCGCGACCAGCGCGCTATGTTCGCGAAGGGCGTTTGCATCGGCCTGGGGCATGTCGGCGAGCGCAGCGTCGTGCAGCCGCTGGATGGCCATATCGACCGACGATGTAAGCCGCCCGCAGACCTGCACGCTGGGCAGGCCGCGGTCGTGTTGCTCGCGAATGCGGTTGCGCTCCTCTACCAACTGCTCGCGCACGGCCAGGAGTTCGGGTCGCAGGCGAGATGTGTGGGGCATTTGGAGGTAGGAAGCGGGCAGAGGGCAGCAGGCAGTAGGGATGATTGCGACGGCGGCGTTTGCCGTCTGCCTACTGCCTGCTGCCAGCTTTTGCGCTACAGTGCGTCGGCGCCGGTTTCGCCGGTGCGGATGCGGATCACGTCAGTCAGGTCGGAGACAAAAATCTTGCCGTCGCCGATTTGCCCGGTTTGGGAGGCGCGAATGATCGTGTCGATCGTCGGCTTTACCGCGCCGTCGTCCACGGCGATTTCGATCTTCATCTTGGGCACCAGGTCGACGGCGTATTCCGTGCCGCGGTACATTTCGGTATGGCCTTTTTGCCGGCCAAAGCCGCGAACTTCCGTAACGGTCATGCCGACGACACCCGCCTCGGTGAGGGCGTTCTTCACGTCTTCTAGCTTGTACTGCCGAATGATGGCTTCGATTTTCTTCATGGTCAAGGCTTCCTATGTTCGGTGGCGTGTATTGTGAGTAAAGCGATGCGAATGGCTTTCGGCTATCGGCTGCCGGCTGTCGGCCAGACGAGAACGCACTCTCTCTCTGGCCGATAGCTGACAGCCGACAGCCTCTTCGCCCTCACTGAAGGATGTAACCTTCCTCCTCGTGCTGATCGAGGTCGAGACCGATTTGCTCGCCTTCTTGGCTGACGCGAAGGCCGACAACGGCATCGACGATTTTGAGCAAGATCAGCGTGGCAACGATGCTGTATACCCATGTGACGAGGACCGCGACCACTTGGCCGTTCATCACGCTGGCGCCCCAGCCGCCAGCTTCAGTTTGTATCACCTCCACCAGTCCAAGCGGTTTGCCGTCGGCGATGTTCCAGCAGGCGCGGGTGGCGAACACGCCGGTCAGGATTGCTCCCAACGTGCCGCCGACGCCATGTACGCCGAAGGCGTCGAGCGAATCATCGTAACCGAAGGCACTCTTGAGCTTGCTGCACGCTAGAGCACAGATGACGCCCGCTGAAGCACCCATAAGCAGCGCTGGCATGGGTTGCACGAACCCAGCGGCGGGGGTGATGCAGACCAACCCCGCTACGGCGCCAGACGCGGTTCCCAGCACACTAGGCTTGCCGCGAACAATCCATTCGTAGAAGGCCCAGGCGATGGCTCCCGCCGCAGCCGAGAAATGGGTCGCCGCGAACGCACTCGAAGTGAGGCCGTCGGAGGCAAGTTCGCTGCCGGCGTTGAAGCCAAACCAGCCGAACCAGAGCATAGATGCCCCCAATGCGGTGTAAGTCAGATTGTGGGGCCGCATGTCTTCAATGCCCCAGCCTCGCCGTCGGCCAATTACAACAGCGCACACCAGGGCCGACACGCCCGAGCTAATATGCACGACCGTTCCGCCGGCGAAGTCGAGCGCCCCGCCGCCCAAGGCGTAGTCCTTGCCATACGCAAGAATTCCTCCGCCCCACACCCAGTGGCACAACGGGCAATAGACGAGCGTGCCCCATAAGGTGGTAAACAAGAGCATGGCGCTAAACTTCATCCGCTCGGCGAATGCTCCGCAGATGAGCGCCGGCGTGATGATGAAGAACATGCCTTGAAACAGCATGTGCGTGTAGCGTGGAATCACTCCGGCCATCGGATCCATCGGCGCATTCGTGGATTCGTCCCAAGTGCGCGCTACATTGTTCATAAATAAGTAATCGGTGTTGCCGATCCACTTATTGAACTTGCCACCGAGGTCGGCATTGTCACCGCCAAATGCCAGCGAGTATCCATACAGCGCCCAGAGCACGGTCATCCAGGCCATGAGGAACAGGCACTGCATGAGCACGCTCAGCACGTTCTTCTTGCGAACTAAGCCGCCATAGAACATGGCCAGCCCCGGCGCCGTCATGAAGAGGACGAGCGCGCAGGAGGTAAGCATCCATGCGTTGTGCCCAGCAAGTTTCGCTTCGGCAGCGGTAGCTGCCACTTCGCTAAGGGTCGGCTCCGTTGCTACTTCTTCCTGAGCAACGGCCAGGGGCGCCGAAAGAGAGAGGACCGATGCCGCGAGCAGCGCGCGCGCGGATACGAACAGCTTGTTCATGAGGAATCTCGCCAACTACCTTGTTCAAAAACGGCGTCGCACTCCGCCTACCGGCTTCCACGCCGGCGCACGACGAGATTTATTCCGCAATTGCCTAGCATACTTGCGGCGGCCGGATTGTAAAGTCCGCCCGTAGGTCAGGCTGTGCCTGACAAGTGCCCATGTCAGGTCGAATAGGGCCGTTTAAGGCTTTGTCAGGCAAAGCCTGACCTACGGCGTGCGCCAGGGGACGTCGGGCATTCCGGCGGCCTGATTTGCGGCTCGGGCCAAGACGAAAAGCAGGTCGCTCAGCCGATTAAGATACTGCATCAACTCGACGCGCAGGGTTTCGGTTCGGCCGAAGGTAACCAGCAGCCGCTCGGCCCGCCGGCAGACGCACCTGGCGACGTGTAATTGGGCTGCCGCGGGGCAGCCGCCCGGAAGGATGAACTCACGAAGTGGCGGAAGTGTGGCCTCAAAACGGTCGATGGCCCGTTCCATCCCGACGATGGTGGCCTCGGTTATCAGCGGGGCGTCGCGGCGGGTTCCGTCGGGAGCGCCGAGTTCCGCCCCGCAGTCGAAAAGCTGGTGCTGGATGTCGCCCAGAATCAGGTCGATTTCGGCAACCGGTTCCGGGCCGTCCCCAAGCTGGCAGCGCGCGACGCCGATTATGGCGTTTAGTTCGTCGATCGTGCCGACGGCCCGAATCCGCGGGTGGTCCTTGGGAACCCGCGCTCCGCCGAGTAGGCCCGTTTCTCCTTCGTCGCCGGTGCGGGTATAAATCTTCATGTCGGTAAGCTGTCGGCTATCGGCCACACGTCGCACCTTGGAGTCTATCAATGCAATGCTGTTTTCCCGCTCGCTGGCGCAGTCGAACGACTTGGCTTCTTGCTACGGCGTTTTCGGTTTCGGCTTCCGCTTGCGTCTTCGCGGGGGACGCGACTTCCGAATTGGAAAGCAATTATCTCAGTAATGCAAAGCAAGTCACCACCGGCTGGGTCAAAGCCGGTGAAGGATACTTCTCGCCCGACGGAAAGTCCATTGTCTATCAGGCCGTGAAAGAAGGGTATCCCTTCTATCAGATTTACACGCAAGCGCGGGCGGCTGACGGCTCGTGGAGCGGGCCGAAACGAATCAGCACCGGCCGTGGCCGCACAACGTGCAGTTATTTCTCGCCTGACGGCGAGCGGATTCTGTTAGCTTCGAGTCATCTCGATCCGAATCTGGCGGAGACGGAACGGAAAGCGAACCAGCAGGACGAGGAAGACCGCCGCAGCGGACGACGCCGTCGGTACAGTTGGGATTTCGACCCCCACATGGATTTGTTCGAGGCTACGCTCGATGGCAAGTTGCAGAGGCGCTTGACGAAGGAACCCGGCTACGACGCCGAAGGGGCGTACTCGCCGGACGGCAAGCAAATCGTCTTTTGCAGCGACCGGGATGGCGATCCCGATCTGTACATTTTGGATGTCGAGAGCGGCGCAACACGGCAACTTACGAACGAACCCGGTTACGACGGCGGCCCATTCTTTTCACCCGACGGGGAGTGGGTCATCTACCGCAGCGATCGCAAAAAGACTGACTATTTGCAAATCCACGCCATCCGAGCCGATGGCACCGGCGATGTGGCGCTGACCGACATCAATGGCGTGAACTGGGCGCCGTACTGGCATCCGACGGAGCCGTACATCGTTTGGACCGGCGCCGACCACAGCAACCTGACCCAGCGGCCGAACTACGATCTGTGGTTGCTCCGGTATCGGATCGATGATGACGGTCTGCATGCCGACGGGGAGCCTATCCACATCACGGATCACGCCTCGGCGGACGTCTTGCCCGTATTTTCGCCGGACGGCAAGCGGCTCATGTGGACCAGCGGCCGCGGCGCGGACGGCACCAGCCAGCTTTGGATTGCCGATTTTGCGTTGCCGGATGGCGATTCGCGGTGATAACGGTTATGCGGCTACCGCGCGAGTGGTTGCAACTGGAAGGCGTGGCGACGAAAATGGAATGACCGTGCGGCTACCTTGTACTTCACGACCATTCCATCCATTCAGCGACATAACACAGCGATTTGAGGATGCACCATGACACACCGATTCGGTTTAATCTTCTACCTTCTTGCCTGCGGGCTGTTGGCATCGTTCGGCGCGGTGACCTTGGCCCAAGAGCCGGAATCAGACTCCTCAGAGACTGCGACGGCTGACGAGAAGGACGCGGGCGAGAAGGACCCTGACGAGGAGTCCGAGGAAAAGGACACCGACGACGAGACGCCGGCTAAAGACGGCGAGGCCGAGGATAATAAGAACGAGGCAGAGGAGCCCGCTGCCGATAAACCGGACGAAGATAAGTCGGAGGAAGAAAAGGAGGACAAGGACGCCACGGAGGACAAGAAGCGGGAGACGCTTAAGATCGAACCAAAGAAGTTCGAAACCGAGGTGGAAGTCGACGGCGTATTCGTCGCCCGCAAGATGAGCGAAGTGGAGTTACGGCCTGAAGAATGGACCAGTTTTGAGATTACCGAAGTCGTCCCGCATGGAACGACGGTTCAGGAAGGCCAAGTGCTCGTGAAGTTTGACGACGAGAAGCTCAACGAAACGATCGCCGATCTGGAACAAGAGCAACGGTTGAGCGAGCTTGCGCTGCGGAAGTCGGAGGACGAGTTGCCGCGAATGGAAAAGTCGTTGGCGATGGAACTCGACGATGCCCAGCAGACGTATACCCGCGCTTTAGAGGACCAAGAGGACTACGAGGAAGTGGACCGAGCCATCGAGATCAAGTCCGCGAAACACCAGCTTAAGAGTGCCGAACGATACTTGCAGTATGAGCGCGACGAGTTGGATCAGCTTCAGAAGATGTACGAAGCGGACGATCTCACGGAGGAGACGGAAGAAATTATCTTGACGCGCCAGAAGGCAGCAGTAGAGTCGGCGGAATTTTACGTCGAGCAGTCGAAGATCTATCACGACCGGTCGCTCAACGTTCATCTACCGCGACAAGATGTGGATCGGCGCGAACGGCTGGAACAAGCGAAGATCGCGCTGGAACGCGCGAAGCTGGCGCAGCAAATCGACGTGCCGCGAGCACGGTACGAGTTGGAGAAGCTCAAGCAAGACCGGGTGAAGTCGCTCGAACGGCATTCGAAGCTGACGAAGGACAAGTCGCTCATGGAGCTCAAGTCGCCTGCCGAAGGGATTGTCTACTACGGAAGCAGCGTCGATGGGCAATGGTCCGACATGGCCGGGATGATTGCCAAGTTGCTGCCCAAGAATGACGCCCCGGTGAACACGGGGCTGTTCACGATCGTCGCGCCCCGCCCGATGTACGTGCTGACGACAGTCGACGAGAAGAACCGGCCCGACGTAAAAGACGGCCTGGCGGTCGAAGTGAAGCCGGTGGCGGAGGGCGATGTGGAAGTGATAGGGAAAGTTGCGAAGATCTCGCCGATCCCCGTCTCCAGCGGCAAGTTCGCACTGGAGATCGACCTGGAGGAAGCCGATTTGCCCGAGTGGCTTGTACCGGGCATGGCGAATAAAGCTACGATCAGCACCTATACCAAGACCGATGCGATCGTGGTGCCCAAGAAGGCGGTGCATGACGAGGAAGACGATGACGACAAGAAGTTCGTCTGGATTGTCGACGAGAAAGACCCCAAGAAGCCGGCCGAGAAACGGAGCGTCAAGCTCGGTAAGACCAAAGGCGACGATGTGGAAGTGGTCGAAGGCCTGAAAGCGGACGACGTAATTTCTCTAGAGGATGAGGCGAAGAAGAAAGAGGAAGAAGAGAAAAAGAGTGAAGCCGCTGATTGACGCTGATGATCGCTAATAGAAAGGCGAATTGTGTTGCGTCTGCTATCGATTTGAGAACCTATTGACATCCGATCGTGCTGGCCCGGAGCAATAATGAATGCATTTCGTCTCCCTGCGTGTTGGATACTGACCTGCGTATTTACTCACGCCGCGTTTGGCGAGACCACGGTGCCGGTCGTGAAGCTCTCGCCGCTCGCAACGCAGGGGCCAATGCCGGCGGCGATTGAGCCTTCGAGCGCCGCGGAGATCGCCAGTGGGATTGAGCGGGGGATTGAGTTCCTGCTGGCCGACCAGCGGCCCGACGGCGAGTGGGGTAGCGCCGAGCAGACCAAGGGACTTAACATCTACGCGCCGATTCCTGGGGCGCATCAGGCGTTTAAATCGGCCGTCACGTCGCTGGTGCTCATGGCGCTCGTGGAGGCAGAACCGATGTTGAGTGGGGAATTGCGGGAGAAAGTCGGTCAGGCGATTGATCGTGGCGAAGCTTGGCTCATCGATCACGTCGGCACCGTCCGCCGGGCTACGCCCGACGCGATCTATAACGTGTGGGCCCATGCCTATGGCCTGCAAGCCCTGGTAACGCTTTACAAACGGGCCGAGGGCAACGAGGCGAAGCAAACGCAACTTCGCGGGTTGGCCGAGGGCGAGATCGAAAAACTCAATCGCTACGCAGCCGTCAACGGCGGCTGGGGCTATTACGATTTCGATTACGGCACCAAGGTTCCCGGCGGCAGCCCCACAAGCTTCACGACCGCCACCGCCCTGATCGCGCTCCACGAGGCGAAGGGCATCGGGCTGGAGGTGCCGCAGAAAATGGTCGATAAGGCGATTGCATCGATTCACCGACAGCAGAAATCGGATTTCAGCTACGCCTACGGCGAATATCTGCGAATGATGCCGATGATGAGCATCAATCGGCCGGGCGGTAGCGTCGGTCGTTCGCAAGCCTGCAACCTGGCGCTGCGGCTGTTTGGCGACCAGCGCGTGACCGATGAGGTGCTTAGCACCTGGCTCAATCGACTGTTCGCTCGCAATGGCTGGCTGAGCATTGGCCGAAAACGGCCGGTGCCCCACGAAGCCCACTTTGCAGTCGCGGGATACTTTTACTACTACGGTCACCTCTATGCGGCCATGTGCATCGAACAACTTCCCGAAAGCGAGCGGGCCTATTTTCAGGATCACCTCGCCCGCATCATCTTGCCGCTGCAAGAGCGGGACGGAAGCTGGTGGGACTATCCCTTCTACAACTACCACCAACAATACGGCACCGCGATGGCGGTGATGACACTGCTGCGCTGCCAGCGGTAGGTGCGTCATCAATTCGATTACATCGAGTGCCATCTCGCGGCGCGTGCGCTCCTATCGTAGCCATCTCCCTCCGGGAGATGACCGTCCACATGCGGAGCATGTGGACTACTATTATCGCCTGCCTCTGGCATCAATTTTGCTTCGATGGTAGTGCGAAACGAAGCAGAGGAAAAGCCGCCGGCGTGCAGCTTGGCGGCTTTTTTCGTGGCGTTTTCGGATCATCGAAAGCCCACGATTGCAGAGTCGGTTCTGCTGCCGGTCCCGTTCCTACCGGTTGTACCGCCCTGGAGCAAGTGCGGGAATGCGCCCGCTTCCCACCCGCGGGGCGCTGCGTGGGTCGTGACCTAGATTTCAGTGAAAGCGACTCAATCTCCACTCGACCCCGGGCGGAGTCCGCTGAACGACCCACGTAAAACCAATTCGCACTCGCCGAGAATCGCTCGATGGGCTTCCTCAAGAATTACTTTCAGAACGTCTTCGAAGAAGAAGTGGCGCCGCGCCGTTCAAGCAGCTTCGACCGGTTGTCGGAAGAGCAGCTTGAAGCGCACTTAGGCGTCGCGCGATACGGCGAGTTTGAGTTGACCGACGCCGTGCGGCCGTCGTTCGATCTGGAGGTCGTACCATCGGCCGGTTTCCGGCACGACGTGTACCGCGAAGAAGAAAACCGCGTGAGCGTGCCGGTGTTGATGGCCGCCCAGTCGCGCGGGCGGCTGATCGAGACGTTCATCGACTTGCTCAATCCGTTGGGCCAGGTGGTGGACGTCGTGCTCGAAACAAGCCACGGGCATCGCAACGCTTCCCACACCGATCTGTATCGCGAACAAATCGACCTGCCGATTCTGCAAAGCGTGCTGTGGGACTTCGAAGATCTGTTGGCTAACGACGGATGCACCGGGATTGCCGTCCTCAACCCCCACATGCCCCAGGAAGTGCAGCTCGACGAGCACAAGCTGCTGATCGTCTACGGCGACAATTTAGTCCCCTACGAGCGGATCCTTATCGACGCGTATCTGAACTGCCGCGAAAAGATGAAGTTCATCACCGAAGCGGAGCACGTTCACTCCACCACCGACCGCTACATCCAGCAGTTCGAGGAACTGAAGACGCGGCTGGGCATGGACGGGTATTGCTGAAACCGCAGAGCGGAAAGCGGCGAGCCGCGTCGTCCCCGACCGCGGCGCCAATCTTCCGCCATTACGCAAAACCGCCAATTCCTGGTCCAAAGGCGCTGGATTTCTACATCCAATTGTTTGTCGGCTTTGTGGCTTTCTGATATCCTAAGCAACTTGGGACATTCGCTTAGGTTCGAACCGACGAATACGGGGGAGATTCATGCGGATTCAAGGGCTTTTCTCGCTTCTGGTGCTGGCTATCCTCTCGGCCAATGCCGACGCGGTGAACCCGGCGAGTTGGGATATCGTGAACCTGACTACGACCGGCAACGACGTCCATTGGTCGTCACCCACGACCGTAACGACGGGATTGGCAGAGTACGATTGGAACTACTCGATCACCAAGGTCGAGGCACAGACGTTCGGATTTCTGTGGACCAACATTACCTCCCAGTTAGAAGACGGAGGCGTTCCCCTCACAGGAGGGGGCACCGAGCCAGGATTACCCTTTGTGCTTCTGGACGAATCGCTGGATGAATCGGGAACGCGCGCCGACTTTCTCATCCAGGTCGACGCCGCCGGCCGCGGGCGGGCCTCGATAACCAATGTGACGCTCGGTTCATATTCGGGTTTTGATATCACCGGCGTCCGTGCAACGGCTAATTTTACGGTAGTCGGTTATCCGCACGGCGACTACGACCGCGACCGAGACGTCGACATGGACGATTACAGCCTGTGGCGGCAGACGTTTGGTTCAACGGCCAACCTCGGTGCCGATGGGAATCGCAACTCGATTGTTGACGCGGCCGATTACGTGCTGTGGCGCGACCACCTCGGTCAGGTCTCCGGTTCGGGTTCGGGCGGTGCCGCGGTGATCCCGGAGCCAACCAGTCTGGCAATCTTATTGGCGTTTGGCGGAGTGCTGTTGATTGGCCGTTGCCGGCTCATGGGTTAATCGGAGCGAGTCCGATTATTTCTGCCGCATAGCGAGATCGGCCACGAACTTTTGATGTTCGGGTGTTGCAAGCCCTTGCTGCAAGGTGGCCAAAACCTCGCCGAGCTTGCCGTCGAGCATTGCGGGCACGTTGAGCCACAAGCCCGGGAAGACTTCGCTGCGGACGATGTCATCATCTCCGGCGGTGAGCGGCACATACTGGCTATCGCGGAGTACGAACCAGTCCACCGCTCGGTCCAGCACCCGCCAGACGACATACTCGCGGACGCCGCTACGGCGATAGATGCGGAACTTTTTATGGAGATCAATGCTGACCGAGCTGGAAGCAATCTCTGCGACCAACTCGGGAGCGCCTTCAATGTAGCCCTGCGCGTCCAGCTTGGCCTGCCCACTGTGTGCAGGGTCGATCATCAGCACATTGTCGGGCTGCGGATCGTTGTCTAGATCGAGACGAACCGTTGGATTACTTGGAGACATAAGGCCGGGCGTGTGCAGCTTATACGTAAAAAGCCACCCGGCAAGATTTGAATCGGGTTCTGCGTGTTGCGGCGTGCGAACGGGCGATGGCATGTGAACAACTCCTTCGATAAGCTCGGCCTTCTTGACATCGGGCATGGCCTCGTACCGTCGCTCAAACTCGGCGCGAGTCAGGCGGTCGCCCGGCTCCAGCGGCCGAATCGGCGCTGGGGTGTTCACGATCGGAACGACAAAGTCAGTGCTAGTAGAAGTTGACACCGTGGCCATCGATTGCTCCTTAACGGCTGAAAACGCCGCAACTGCGATCACGATCGCATTATAGCACATCGACTGCCGCCGCAACCGCGGCTGGACTCTACCGGCGAACATAAAACTTCGTTTGCTCAAATTCGGGAAATCGTGAATAATGCAGCGCAGGGGGCAGCGCGCGTCGCTTCGACGCGCCGTGCCTGGAGGTCGCGTTCGATGAATCGCTGCCGCAGCGCCATCATGGCGATTGTTGTACTGCTGGCGATGCTGCCGGCGGCGTCTGGCGATCCCGATCGCAGGCGCGGCGGTGGCACACCCAGCGACATCGGCTTTCGATCGCCATCGCGGGACTGGATCGACCGCTCGCCGGTGGCGTCTCGTGGAAATTGGCGGGGTCACGGGCACCATTTTCCGTCGTACCGCTCGTTTTCGTACGGATACTCAGGCTTCTACGGGCCGCTGTATGGCGGCAGCTATTGGAATTCGGGATGCGGCTATTGCGGCAATTATTGGTGCAATGGATGGTGCTGCGGGGGAACTTACTGGATTCCGCCCGTGGCAGTGGTCGATGCCGGGCAGTTGTATGGACCTCGGGCGCTGCGAAACTTTTTAGGCATTAACAACGCCGTCGCGGCGCCGGTGGTGCAGCCGGTCGCGCCGCAGGCCGCGCCCGCGGTGGCCCCTGCGCTGGCGCTGCCGGCTCGTGGAAACGCGACCGCGCGCGAGCGGGCCATTACCTTCGTGCAGTACGGCGATCGCCATTTTAAAGAGGGGCGTTACCGCGAAGCGCTCGCGCGCTACAAGAAGGCCACCGCGTCGGCCGGCGACATGGCCGAGGCCGAGTTCCGCAAAGCGTTCGCCGAGTTGATGATGGGCGATCTTTCGGATGCGACGATTGCTATTCGCCGCGGACTCGCGAAGAAGGCAAGCTGGCCGGACGCCGATTTCGCGGTGGATGACCTGTTTAGCGCGGCAGCCAAGGCCGATGCGTATCGGCTTCTGCAAAGCCGCTTGCAGGCGACCGATTTCGATGCCGACGCCCATTTTCTGCTGGGTGTGATGCTTCACTTCGACGGTCAGATTGAAGCGGCGCAAGTTCATTTCATGCGGACGATCGAATTGCTCGGCCAAGCGGAGCATGCCCGAATCTTCCTGCCGCAGCAGCCCGAAGCAAAAGACGCCGCCGAAGTGGGAGAATGAACTACGGATGGCACGCGCCTTCACGCAATCGCATGATGCTTTTGAATTCAAGCCGGAGGCTTGACAGCGATTAGCCGGTGGTCGCGCAGCGCACCACCGGTCGGCCCTAAAGAATGAGCACCCTGGAAGGGGTGTCAGCAAGCTGCTTGAATCCGAGTTGCTGCGACCCCTTTCGGGGTCGTGCGTTTGATGTCCGAGCTTTCCGGTGATGCGCCGCGCGACCACCGGCTAATGGCTATCATCCCTCCAGGATGATACTTGCCTGCCGACACTTCTACCGCAGCCGCGCCGCCAACTCATCAAGTTGGCCCTTGAGGTTCACCAGTAGTAGCTGCGGATTGGCTTGGCGGGCAACGTCGGCGTAAAAACTGGCCGCACCGCTAGTTCGGGCGGACAGCAGAGTGTCTGCCGTGCGTTGAAGTTCGGCAAGCTCGTCCTGCACGGCCATCAAGCGACCCGAAGCGTGGCGGCTTTGGTTCCACAGGCTCGCCAGGAGCTGAATCAGCGCGGCGACCATGATGCTTTGCCCGGCCAGCGTGATGCCCACGCCCCAGTTCCATAGCTCCGGCTCGGGCGCTGCCAAGGCCCAAGCCAGCATGCCAACGCCGAAGAGCATGGCCATCGTCCCGAGCGTGGCCAGCAACCACGCCATCGCCTGTCCGCTCGCGGACGGTTGTGGTCGGCGCGGTGCCGAATTGGCGCGGCGCGATCGTGGTGGATCGATACGGCGCTTCACTTCGTTTCCGGCCGCCGATCTGCACGGCTGCAAAATGTGCCGCCATTGTTGCAGGCGGCGGTCGGTTTCCACGTCGCGCAAGTCGTCGACGGGATTACGTTTGATCGGCGGAATTCCTTCCAGAGAGATGCCGCCGTCGCTCGTCGTGATTATTTCTTCCCGGCCTGGCCAAACGAGTGGATGCTGGCACCGCGCGCACAGGGCCGCGCCGCTCATCGACAGGCTTGAAGCCGGAACATCCTGCTGACAACGGCGACACCACATGCAATTGCGGATTTCGGAATGCGGATTTCGGAATAGGAAGGCCCAGGCTATCGTGCTATCGGCTGCGCTCGATGGTAAACTGTAGCGATTCCGCAGAAGAAGCGGGCAGCGGGCAGACGGCAGACGGCAGTAAGAAGTCAGCGGCGCATCCGTTTTTCTGCCTACTGCCCGCTTCCCACTGCCTGCTGTTCCTCGTACCAGTCGCCGCGGAGCCAATCGACGATTAAGCCCAGTGAATGGTCGTCGAGTTGGTTGAGGCTGGGGTTTTCGTGCGGCGCGAAGGCGGGCATGCGGTCGTTGCGTTCGCCGTAAAACTGAGTGGCGGCGGGATTGCGAATAAAGGCCAACAGCCAGTCGCGCGACATGTAGCCGCTGAGATCCGGCGCCGTCATTTCGTAATCGTCGTCGGCGATCCGTTGGAATTTTCCCGACTCAAACTTGTGGCAGTCGGTGCAGGCAAAATCGTCGGTGATAACCGTCAGCCCCGTAGCAATCATTGCTGTATCGGCTCCATCTTGCGATTGCCGACGCGGCAGTTTGGCCTCAGCGGAAAGCGCGGCGGCGACGTGCTGCACTTTGTCGGCAATCTCGCGTTGAGTGCGCTCTTGGTTAGAAGTGAGCGTGTCGGTGACAAGATTCACCATCTCGCCATCGAGAAATGGCGAATCGGGATAACCAAAGCGATCGACGCTTTTGAGCTTGTCGAGCGTGAGCCAACCCGCGACCCACTGCCGTGTGCCGAGTCCGTACAGGTTGGGGGCGGTCGGTTTTTTGTTTACGATCGCGTCCCAAGCGTCGAGATTGGCGGGATCGACGTAGTTATGGCAGCTTGCGCAGTGTTGTACGAAGAGCTTGGGGCCTTGCGTCTTCGCGTCATTTTGCAGCAGCGTTAGCGCGCCGGTCGCGGGTATCTTGTTGGCGGATTTAGCCAACACGACGGCGCGCTCCGCTTCACGATGGGCCATCGCCCGGGCATTGGTAAATTCTTCGGTCGCGTCGTCCCGCATGGCTTGCCATGTAAGGAATCCACCCCCCAGCAGCAGCGTTACGGTGAAGACGATGTTAAAGCGGTGTCCCAACTTCCACCGGCCGATCCAGGGCATGAAAAACATGAACAGTACTATCCCGCCGGGAATGTAGAACGCACCGTATTTTTCTAGCTCGCCCGGGAACCACTTGAGAAACTGAAACAGAAACAAGAAATACCACTCGGGCCGCGCGGCGGAGTAGGGGCTTGAAGGATCGGCGGGAGCGCCCAGCTCAGCGCCTTTCCAATAGGTCAAAGCGATTACGACGGCCAGCACGGCGAGCGACGCGATGGCGTCGCGCAGAACCTGATCGGGCCAAAACGCACAATCGGGACCATGATTTGGATCGCGGGCACAGAGCCCGTGCCGGCGAAACAGGGCGATATGCACCACCAGCAGCAACACGAGCAATCCCGGCAACAGGCCGGCGTGGAGCGCAAAAAACCGGGTCAGCGTGTGATGCCCGTAATCGCTGCCGCCAACGACGAGCTTCTTAATCAACGGTCCCGCGACCGGCGCTTGGCCGGCCAGTTCGGTGCCCACATTCGTGGCCCAATAGCCCTTTTGGTCCCACGGCAGCAGGTAACCCGTTAGCGCCAGCCCCAACACGATCAGCATCAACAGAACGCCAATCACGAAGTTCAATTCGCGCGGCGCGCGGTAGGCGCCGTCGATTACCACTTGCAGGAAGTGAAGCGCCAGCAGGACGACCATCGCCTGGGCCATGAAGTGGTGGATGCCGCGAAGCAGCCAGCCGCCGTCCATTTCATATTCGATGTAATAGACACTCTCCCAAGCGGTTTGCGTGCTCGGGCTGTAGGCCATCCAGAGGACGAGGCCCGTGATAAGCTGCGTGACGAACGCCATCACGAGCGTGCTGCCCCACACGTAGCGCCACCGCGCGCCGCCGGGGATGTGCTCGTAGAGCGCGGCATTGCAAACCGATCGCAGGCCCGTCCGATGGTCGAGCCAATCTCCGAGTCGAGTGGTGAGTCGGCTCATGCGGCGGGAATCTTCTCCTTTTTACCCGTTTGGAACCGTTCGAAGTGAACCCACACCTCGCGGACGCTATTATCCGCAGGGGAAGGCCGAACTTCCACGTCCAAGGAATCCATTCCGCGGGGGGCAACTTCTTTGTCGCCGTTGACTCGCGTGCCGTCGAATTTGAACGCGCTGGTGTGGCACGGGCATTGGAAATGGTCCTGCCCCGGCGTATAGCCGATGAAGCAGCCCGCGTGGGGGCAGGTCGCGGAAAATGCCGTTGGCTTCTCAGTTCCGGCGTCTCGCACCAAATACACGGCCCCGATCCGTTGGGCTGGGTAGCGATTCCAAGCATCCACGCGGTCGGTGATCACCGGGAACGATACCGGGTGACCGTCGTCCGGCACCTGATCGAGCAACGCGACGCGGACCCACGATCCAACTTGCTTGCGCCACGCCGGGCTAAGAAATACGGCAATTCCGCTCGCCAGTGGGATGAGTGCGAGCAAACTGCCACACACGATCGCGCCGGCCTTGGTGAAGAAGCCGCGCCGGTCGGACGGCGGAGTGGTGGGGTTCGTGTCGCTCATAGTCTGAGTGAGAGGGAGAGTATGCACTTCTGGCTGAAAGCTGATAGCCGACGGCTGATAGCCCTTCTTTGATTATCCCATCGCCTTACGAACAGCGTCAAGGATTGCAGTTTGGGCCTGGGCGAGCGTGCCTTCGTAGCGAATCCCTGCAGCAGCATTGTGTCCGCCGCCGCCGAATTGCTCGGCAACCTGTCGCACGTCTATTTTTCCGCGGCTTCGCAGGCTGACCTTGATCCACGTCGGTTCAAGCTCCACGAACAACGCCGCCACATCGACGCCGGCTATGGTCAGCAAACGGTTGACGACATCCTCGGTGTCGGTCGTTTCGGCGCCAGTCTCGGCCAGGTCGCGAAGCGTGACCGGGCTGTAGGCCAGCCGGCCGCCATCTTGAAGCTCGATATGGCTTAGCACCAGCCCCTGCAGCCGCAACCGCGAGAGGCTGTGGCGCTCGTAAAGCTTTGAGAACAGCTCGACGGGACTGGCCCCGGCAGCCACCAGCTTTGCGACCGCGCGGAACGTGACATCCGTCACGGAATTGAACCGGAACCAGCCAGTGTCCGTGGCGATCGCCGCAAACAGCACTTTGGCGATTTCAGCGGTGAGTTTGGCCCGAAGCGCCTCGATCGCCTCCAGCACGAGCCGGCCGGTCGACTCGGCTTTGGTGTCCTTAAACTGTATCGCGCCAATGTCGTCGCTGCTCACGTGATGATCGATGACCACCTTAGTGGCGGTCGTGGAGCGTAACACGTCCGCGAGCGGTCCTAACTGTTGCCAAGCGCTCGTGTCGAGAACGATATGAACATCCGGCGTCGGAAAGTGATCCGTCGGTACTCCCTCGCCCAGTACTTCGACTTTGTGATGCGGGTCCATGAATGCAATGTGGGGTGGCACGCCGTCGCCGTTGATCACCCGCACCTTCTTGCCGAGCGACTCGAGCGCTGCGGCCATGCCCAATTCACTCCCCAGCGCATCGCAATCGGGCCGCATGTGGCTCGTGAGCACAAACGACTCGTTCGCGGCGATAAGATCGACGAAGGGTTGCCAGTTGATCGTCATGTTTGGCTTGAACGGGTCAAAACGTGCAAATGTCGCAATGGACAAGAGTTACGTGGTTTTTATTTTAAATTTTCGGGTCTTCAGGGGATTTACTGGGTAAATTGGCGTCATCAGCCGCATAAATGCTGATCGGTCGTCAATTTTGCGACCGAGCTCGAGATGGCATGTCGGTCGAATAAACAGCCGATATTTGCCAAAATAACCTTAAGCGGTGATGCGCGGTTGCGGATCGCCAGAAATCTCCATTGCTGCTATTATTAACTAAGCCGTATAGTTGAAAACAGATAGCTTAGGCGATTTCTATGTTTTGTGCTGGTCTAACCGTGTATCTCGGTCTGACGGTGGCTTTCGGGCCAGCGTTCTGCTGCTGTAGCGCGCACGATATTCTCGCCTTCGTAGGAGTCACCGGCAGTTGCTGCGATAAGTCTTACGTCAAGCAAAATAGTGAGCTGTTGGGGGAAGATGCCCACCACTGCGGATGCCAGGGTCACTGCCAAGTTCCCCTGACCGCGGAGCAAGTTAGTCACTCTCCGAACGTCCCTTGCGAGCATGACCACAAGGACTGTCCCTGCGGAAAGCATCAACAACCGCCATGTGCGCTGCACTCATCCGGAACCGTAGCAATAAAGTCGATCGATCTTGGTAATAGCGGGCAATTTCTCTGTGCGGTCGATGGCCTTTCATCCTCGTTGGTCGGTCTGGTTCTCAATTCGCTGCCTTCCGTCGGCCATTTCAGGTTCGGCGAACTCTCTGGCAGGGAGATACTGCGCGCCCACAGTCGGCTGCAGTGCTGATTCTGCTCCTCTCATCAGCCTGATCGTGCGAAGCCAAACGTAGCTGCGCGATCATTCCCTTGGTGCAATAGGCACCGCGCATTTTACTCTCGTGAGTTTCTGCGCACTTGCAAAGCGACAGCGGCAATTTGCCGCGAGCCGATCAATTTCTGGTCTTCCCTTTACAGGAGGTAGTTTTTCATGTCACGCATTGCTCTATTCGGTTTGTCGAGTGGAACGGCGATTGCCGCCCTAATCCTTGCTGTTTCCGGCTGCTCGTCATCAACGCCAGAAACACCGGTCGCCGGCGTCGCGGACGCTTCGCCAATCGCAGCGATTGCAGGTCAAGACGAAGAGCACGGCCACGTAGCCGGTGCCCACGGAGGCATTATCGTATCGCTCGGTCGCGATAGTTATCACATAGAAGCGATTGTCACAGACGAAGGTGAACTTCGTCTCCACACGCTCGGTAACGACGAAACTCGCGTGATGGATGTCGAGATTCAAGACCTAAGTGCGTATGTCAAGCTCATCGGCGGCGCGGATTCAGAGTCGGTGGAACTCGAGGCCCAGCCGCAGCCGGGCGATGCGGACGGCAAAGCATCGCTCTTTGTGGCTCAACTTCCGGAATCAATGGTTGGCCAGAATATCGACGTAACAGTGCCGAACATTACGATCGGCGGCGAGCGGTTTCGCCTTGGTTTCACGACCAAGAGCGCCGACCACGGCGACGAAATGATGCCAACCAAAGTGGCGGATGACGCGGAGCTGGAGCTTTACCTGACTGCGGGCGGCATCTACACCCAGGCCGACATTGAAGCGAATGGCAACGTGACCGCTTCCCAAAAATTCAATGGATTCATGGCCAAGCACGACATGCATCCTAAGCCGGGCGATAAGATTTGCCCGGTCACGATGACCAAGGCCAATCCGGCGTGCGCGTGGATTGTTGCGGGAAAGACGTATGAGTTTTGCTGTCCGCCGTGCGTCGATGAGTTTGTATCGTGGGCCAAGAACGCAGAGACCGCGAAGGATATCTTGGAGCCCGAAGGCTACGTCAAGAACTAGCAGGCGGAACAAGAAGCGATCTTTACCTAACAATTAAGAAGGTGTTTTATGAAGACTTTTTTCAGTGTCGGTTTGACCGCTGCGATCATTGCCTTTGTTGCAACCTTGGATCACGTGACCGCTGCGGAGGATCAGCAGATTGCGCAGGCAGTACCAGGCGCCGAAGGGGAGTCCCGAGCCAATCCGCTGTCAGCAGAAGAATCGGCGGCGAGGGAGAAGGAGGCGGCCGAGATTGAGGCCAGTCTTGCCGAGCTATCCGAGGAGGAACGAGAACTGGCTGAGGCCCAAGGGTTCTGCCCCGTTATGGTGAAGAACCGGTTGGGGATCATGGGCACGCCGACCAAGGTAATGATCAAGGACCAGCCGGTCTTCTTGTGTTGCAAGGGTTGCAATCGAAGGGCGCTCGCGAACCCCGACAAGACGCTCGCCGTCGTTGAGAAGTTAAAGATGAAGGTGGCTGAAGCGGAGATCAGCGCGAGCCTGGCCAAGCTCAGCCGGGAGGATCGAGCGTTGGCGCGTGCCCAGGGGTATTGTCCGGTAATGACCGACAGCCGGTTGGGATCGATGGGCCCGCCCGTCAAAGTGATGGTCAATGATCAGCCGGTCTTCCTGTGCTGTAAGGGTTGTCATAGGAGAGCGCTTGCGAACCCGGATCAGACGCTTGCCATCGTGGTGGATTTGAGGGCCAAGGTGGCCGAAGAAGCGGCGGCCAAGGCGAAGGTTGAGGCGCGCGCGAACCAAAAGTAAACGAGGCGTCGAACGATGTTGAAATAGGAGCGGCGCCTTTGCGATTCCGAAGGCCGCCGATCCAAATCAGGGGCATGGGCCGTCATTTCGATGCAGTATCCGATCAAATTGAACAAGCCATCGGAAGGCTGGAAGCGGTTATTCCGCATGAAGGACAGCGAGCATGAAGGCGATCCGATTCACCCTGGCGGCTTGCTTCGCGCTGGCGGCTTTCTTTGCCACCCGATCGCAGAGCATCGCCCACGAGGGACACGCTCCATTACCGACGAAGGGCGCCGAAGTCGATGTTGAGAAGGGCGTGGTGATCCTCAGCGCCGACGCACGGAAGTCACTCGGGGTCGAAACGGGTGAAGTCAGGTTACTGCCGATTGAGCAGACCGTGCTGGCCTATGCTACGGTCTCACTCGATTGGCAGCGGCACCGATTTGTCACCACACCTATCGTCGGCAGAATTTCGCGGCTCTACGTCACACCTGGCCAACTTGTCGCACAGGGCCAGAAGCTTGCCGACATTGAAAGTACGGAACTCACCAATTTGCAGGTCGAATTACTCGACGCACAAAATCGAGCCGAGCTTTCTACCCGCACATTGGCGCGCATCGAGTCGCTTGTGAAAGAGCAGGTGGTTGCCGGCCGCGAGCTTGCGGAAGCCTTGGCAGCACACCGTGAAAACGAAGCGGCAGTGGAAATTGCCACGAGTAAACTTGAACGGCTGCGATTCTCTTCCGAGCAGATTCAAGAGATTCTGCAAAGCAAGCAGCCTGTCGGTTCGCTGCCTATCTTAAGTCCGCTCGATGGAATTGCGATTCACACCGACCTCGCTTTGGGAAAAGTCGTCGAGCCAACCGAGCATCTCTTTGAGGTAATGGACTTATCGTCCGTCGCCGTCCGCATTGACGTTTTAGAAAGCGATTTGGGAAAGATCGAGCTTGATCAATCGGTCAGACTGTCCGTGACCGCCTTTCCTGAGGAAGTTTTCCACGGAACGGTCTCCATCAAGGAGGCCTACATTGATCCTGAAACGCACTTGGGGCGAGTGTGGCTAACTTTACTGAACGCTTCGGAGCCGAGTCGTCGGCTGCTGCCGGGGATGTACGGCCAAGCGGAGATTGCGATCTCCTCTGCCGATAAAGAGCTGACCGTGCCGAAGAAGGCGCTTCTCACGAATGGCACCGAGTGGTTCGTATTCGTGGAAGAAGCGGCGACCGCCCGCGGCTCCCAATATCGCAAGCAGAATATCGCGGTTGGCTTGACCGATTCGGACGTGGCTGAAATCACCGCAGGCGATGTATTTCCCGGCGATCGTGTGGTTACTACGGGCGGCCATCAAATGACGAACTTTTTCGTTCAGGGCGTCTTAAGGCTCAGCCCCGAGGCACGAAAGAATCTTGCTGTGCTCGTCGCACCGGCCGAAGTCCGCTATGTGGACGACGTGCTAGAAGTCGACGGAGCGATTGACCTGCCGCCGGAACAGCGCGCCGTCGCTGCATCGCAGCTCCCAGGCACGATTGAGAACATACTTGTAGAGCGCGGCCAAACGGTACGAGCGGGGGATGTGATTGCAGAAATTGCCAGTCTGGAAAGCCTGGAAGTCCAATACGAACTGCTACAAGCCAGCCTTCAGCTTGGGCTGATCGAAAAGACGCTCGATCGGCTTCGACAGTTTGGTGACAACCAAATCATCGCCCGCAAACGCCTCTTGGAGTTGGAGAGCCAATATGAGGCGACGCTTTATCGGCGCGATAGCGCGCGACAGCGACTTGTGACCTTGGGCCTAACTTCCGAGCAAGTGGAACGACTACTAGCGAATAAAGAACTTGTCCATCTTCTGCCAGTGCGAGCGCCCATTGATGGAGTCATTGTGCGTTTCGATAAATCGCTGGGGCAGGTCATCCAAGCAGACGAACCGATGTTTGAGATTCACGATCTGTCGCGAATTGTAGTGCGGGCGCACCTCGGGGAACGCGACATAGGCAAGACGCCGGTCGGGGCCACCGCCCGTGTGCGGGTCGTCGCCGAGCCAGAATTCCTCGGGGAGGGAAAAGTCGTTCGCGGCGGTAGTACGTTCGGCGAAGAAAGTCGAACCGCTTCGGTATGGATCGACCTCGCTGGAGAAATCAACGCGACACTGTACCACGACATGCTCGCGCGTGTGACCTTTGCGGTAAGGAACGTGAAGCCAATACTCGCGGTGCCCACATCGACTGTGATCAATGAAGGGACTCGGAGCTTTGTTTTTGTGGAGGACGCCACGGGTCTGTTGACACGACGGGCAGTGAAAACGGGGCGTGCAGATGACAGGTTTGTCGAGATCATGTCTGGCCTTGAGGCCGGTGAAAACGTTGCCGTCGAGGGGGCAACCAACCTGCAAACGGCATATGCCTCGTTGCGATAAAGGTCCATTATGCTCAACCGGATCATTGCGTTTTCGCTGAACAATCGGCCGCTGATCTTGATTGCTGCGCTGGTGCTGGCGGTCTACGGTGGGTATCAGCTTTCGCAGATGCCGGTGGACGTGCTGCCCGATCTGAATCGGCCCACGGTTACCATCATGACCGAATCGCCTGGACTCGCGCCGGAGGAGGTCGAGGTTTTGGTAACACGGCCGATCGAGTACTTACTCAACGGTGCGACAGGCGTTCAGCGTGTGCGTTCCGCTTCCGGCATCGGTCTATCGATTGTTTGGGTCGAATTTGACTGGGGCACCGATATCTACAAAGACCGGCAGATTGTAGCCGAGAAGCTGCAACTCGCCCGCGAACGGCTACCCGAAGATGCTAACCCTGTAATGGCCCCGATTTCGTCGATCATGGGCGAGATCATGCTCTTGGGTCTGCGATCCACGGAAAAGTCGGCAAGCGACGCTGGAGCCGATCAGCAGGCGATGGAACTGCGGACGCTGGCTGAATTCACCATCCGAAATCGACTGTTGGCGGTCGAGGGCGTCTCGCAGGTCACGGTCATGGGCGGCATCCTCAAACAATACCAAATCCTTACATCCCCACAGCGGCTGGCGGCGCAGAATGTCACCTTGGAACAACTCACGGAGGCCGCCGCCAAAGCAAATGTAATCGCCGGCGGGGGGTTGATGCGGCGCGGTGTCCGTGAGTCGCTCATTCGCATTAGCGGCCAAAGTCTGACGCTAGAAGAGATTAAGCAAACTCCCGTCCTGTGGCGAGAACCGCGGCCGGTATTGATTGAGGATGTTGCCGACGTCAAGTTTGGCGGCCCGACCCGCCGCGGCGACGGCAGCGTCTGGCTGAGTGAAGGCGGAATCGCCACCGGCGGACCTTCGGTGATTCTGGCAGTTCAGAAGCAACCCAACGCCGACACGCTCGTGCTGGACGGCAAGATTGAGTCGGTACTCGACCAACTTCAGGCGGAACTACCTCCTGGCACCGTCATTGAGCGGCGAATCTTCAAGCAAGCCGACTTTATTAAGGCGGCCATTCACAACGTCACTGAGGCCGTTCGCGACGGCGCGATCTGGGTGGTCGTCATTTTGTTTCTGTTCATGTGGAATTTCCGCGTTAGTATCAGTTCACTCACCGCGATGCCGCTTTCGATCTTGCTCACGGTGCTCGTGTTCCGCTGGTTCGGCGTTTCCATCAACACGATGACGTTGGGCGGCATCGCGGTGGCCATCGGCGATCTGGTGGATGATTCCATCGTGGATATTGAGAATATCTACCGCCGGCTTAAGGAGAATCGTCACAAGAAGAATCCGGAACATGCATTGAAAGTGGTTTACCTGGCTTCAACCGAAGTGCGTAATTCGATCGTGTATGCAACGCTCATTGTTGCCTTAGTCGTGCTACCGCTGTTTTCGCTAAGCGGCCTGGAGGGCCGAATCTTTGCGCCGCTGGGAGTGGCCTACATTACGTCGCTACTAGCCTCGCTGCTTGTATCGCTAACCGTTACACCGGTGCTCGGGTCGTACCTTTTATCAAATGCTAAATTCCTTGACGAGGAAGAGGATTCTTTTCTCCTTCGCTGGCTGAAGCGTGGTTTTGGAAGGATACTTCATGTCACGTTGCGCCATGCCTACGTGATATTGGGCGCGGTGACGGTGCTTGTAGCCATATCTCTTACAACGCTGCTATGGATGGGTGGCGAGTTTCTGCCTCCGTTCAACGAAGGTACGCTCACCATCAGCTTGCAGACCGAGCCGGGGACAAGCTTGGAAGAGAGCAACCGCATCGCTCGACAGGCAGAGGAATTGATTCTCGAGGTGCCTGAGGTCGTTGCTGTCTCGCGTCGGACCGGGCGAGCGGAACTTGATGAACATGCGGAAGGAGTTAACTCGTCCGAAATCGACGTGCGGCTAATGCCGCACGAGCGTCCGAAAGAAGGCTGGTTCTTTGGCGCCATGCGGATGGTGCCCATTGCCCACCTTTGGACCTTTGAAACGGTCAGTCGCCCGCGGGAGGAAGTCCTGGCAAATGTCCGCGATCAAGTAACGAGCATTCCCAATGTCCGCATTAATATTGGTCAACCAATTTCCCATCGCCTGGATCATGTGATGTCGGGAGTTCGGGCGCAAATTGCCGTGAAAGTTTTCGGGCCAGACCTTCAAGAACTCCGGATGACTGCACAAGACATTCAGCAAAAGATGAGCGAGATACCGGGCGTCGTCGATCTCCAGATCGAGCCGCAGGTGGAAATCTCGCAACTTCGCCTCAAGGTGAACCACGAGGAGGCGGCACGCTACGGTTTAGCGCCTGGCGATGTGGCGACCCTTTTGGAAACCGCCTACAAAGGACAAGTCGTTTCGCAGGTGCTGGATGAAGATCGCTATTTTGATCTCGTCGTCTGGTACGACGAAGAGGCGCGCAACGACCCGCAGATCATAAACAAGACGATTCTCAATACTCCATCGGGGCGAAAGGTGGCTCTTGGGCAAGTTGCCGAGATTTTTGATACCACTGGCCCCAATACGTTGAATCGCGAGAATGTACAACGCCGCATTGTCGTCTTTTGCAACGTCGCGGGGCGAGATTTGGCCGGGGTCGTCGGCGACATTCAGCAAGCTCTAGCGCCCATCGAGGAGCGATTGGCGGGCCTGAACGGCAGTTACTACGTCGAATACGGGGGCCAGTTCGAAGCCCAGCAGCAGGCGAATCTTCGCCTGGCGGTGCTGGGCGGCGTTTCGGTCGTCGGCGTGTTCTTGCTGTTGTGCAAAGCGCTTCAATCGTGGATGGCGGCACTGCAGGTGCTGGCAAATATTCCGCTGGCGGCCATGGGTTCGATCATCGCCTTGCTTCTAACGAATTGGCCCGATTTCAACACGCTCCAAGCTGCGGATTGGTGGACGTGGCCGCGCGTCTGGGTAGAAGCAACAAGCCTCTCGGTGGCCCACTGGGTGGGTTTCATCACGCTAATCGGCATCGTTAGCCGGAACGGCATTATGATGATCTCGCATTACATTCATTTGATGAAATACGAAGGCGAGCAGTTCAATGAAAAGATGATCATCCGCGGCAGCCTGGAACGACTTGGCCCGGTGATGATGACCGCGATGACAAGCTTTATTGGCCTCTTGCCGCTGCTCTTCGGAGCCGGTCAAACCGGAAAGGAGATTCTTCATCCGTTGGCAGTGGTAGTTTTCGGCGGGATGCTCGCATCGACGATTCTCGATCAGATTGTTACTCCAGCGCTATTCTATAAGTTTGGCGGGCGGGTGTTTGATCATAGCAAGGCACCGGCGTCGCCGACTGCCAATTCCATTGATTTAGGCAACGGATTTTCTAGCGATGGCGTATTGGGGCCGGAACCCATTCTTACGCTGCATTCCGACGAAAGGCACCGATGAGTGGTTGCGCGCGTCAGCCGATTACAAAATCATTGCGGGTTGCAAAGTTGCGGATACTCTCGCGATGGGCGGCCCTTTGTTGAGCCTGAGCGGTCGTCTTGTGGTGCCGAAATCGACAAAGGTTCCCACCAAGTTTCCTGAAGAACTACTTTTTTCCATTTGCACATTTCGACTTTTCGACCACCTACAGCCGACGGACGATTTGTTCCGCCTCGGCAACGTCGTATCGAATCTGCGCGATCAATTCGTCGGCAGAGGCGAACGGCTGGGTGCCGCGGAGGCGGGCGAGGAAGTCGATTTCCAGGGGCTTACCGTACAGGGCATCGTGGTAGTTCACCAGATGGGCCTCGACCTTGGCGGCGGCTTCGCCGAACGTTGGATTGGGGCCGATGTTGATCGCAGCAGGCCAGCTAAGTCCGTCAATCCATCCTTGGCCGGCGTAAACGCCGTGGGCTGGCAGGATCGTATCGACGCCTTCCAGGTTCGCAGTGGGAAAGCCAAGCCGCGCGCCGCGGCCGGCACCGTGCGTGACGATGCCGCGGATGCGATACGGGGCCGTGAGCATCTGACAAGCGGCCGCCACGTCGCCGCTGCCGATAAGCTGCCTGGCGCGTGAGCTGGAAACGATCTGTCCGCCCACTTCGACCGGCTGAGCGATGTCGAGCGTGATCCCCGCCGCGGCGGTCAGCTCGCGGAGCACGTCGATTGTCCCGGCGCGATTGTGACCAAAATAAAAGTTCGGTCCTTCGACCATTGCCCGGGCCGCCAGAGCATTGCAAACGATGCGATCGAAGAATTCACTCGCCGTGAGTTGAAGCAATGCTTCGTCGGTGGGATAGGCAACGATCCAATCGACGCCCAACTGAGCGAGCAATTCGGCCTTGCGTTCGGTCCAAGTTAGCGGGGCGGGGGACTCTTCCGGACGCAAAATGCGGACCGGGTGGGGATCGAACGTGAACACGACGGCCGAACCCCCCACTTCTCGCGCCCGCTTCAAGAGTTGCTCGACGATGCGAGCGTGCCCCTTGTGAACACCATCGAAATTACCGATCGCTACCGCGCCGCCGCGTGCTTCGGGCGGCAACTCCTCAAGATGGCGAATGACGTGCATGGGCGCGGAGGGGTACGCTAGGGATGCGAGGTTATGGCGATAGTGGTTAGCTCATCCCGGCCCGGCCCATAGGACCAGAACACCCGATAGGCACTGGGCGTTTTGTTCTGCGCGTACGCCTCCCAAAGCCGCGCGTCAGGATCGAAGGGATTCTCAATCCCGCTGTATTCGTGCGTGTGCAAACTAGGATGGCGCGGATTGTCGCGCAGAAGGCGGATTGCTTTGGCGATTTGCTTGAATGTGCCAATTTGGCGAGACGACGTCTTGCCAGCCGCTTGCTGTTTTTCAGCATCGCTTCTTAAAGCCGTGTAAGTGGCATCGGCGGTTTCGGTCCATCTCAAGGTGTACGCCATCTAAGCCTCGTCAGCGACCAGCCCATCTCCTTCAAGATCGGGCCCATCCACCAACCGGCCCTCGCGTGCATCCTCCAGGCCGCGGGACAATAAATCGCGTGCCGCGGGGTTGTCCAATATCCACGCTTCAGCCGCGGGAATCACCACAGCCGGGGTGATGATGATTCGGTCGCGGTTGGAGTCGTCGATAATCACCGTCTGCCGGGCGAAGCGAGCGCCTAAAGCTACGCGACCTTTGCTATCTAACACCTTGACATTCATTGGTCTCTCCAACTCAAAGAAAAGCTGCCGTAGTTACTATACGGTCTCGGGAGTGAGTCTGAGGCAGCTTTTTCCCACAATCGTCGAAGTGGAGACATCCCACCGAAAAACATCGATTCGGTTTGCCGCATTATAGCGATTGAAACGCCACGGGCAGATAATCGATCAGGTCGGTGGCGGTCAGCGAGATCTGGCCGAAATTTTCCGCTGCAAGGTCGCCCGCCTTGCCGTGCAGATACACCCCTAACCGGGCAGCGTCCCACACGCTCAGTTTCTGGCACACCAGGGCCGTTACCAGCCCCGTCAGCACGTCGCCCGTTCCGCCGGTGGCCATGCCGGGATTGCCGGTTTCGTTGATTGAATGCCGCTTGGGATCCGCGATCACCGAGCGATGGCCTTTAAGCACGACGACGGTCCGGCCGGTTTGATCGCGCCGGGCCAGTTCGCCGGCGAAATGGATGCGGTCCTGCTCGTGGGTCGCTACGTCCGATGCTTTCAGTCCGCCGCCGAATAGTCGTGCGAACTCGGCGGGGTGGGGCGTAAGAATTCGCGGGCCGCCGGGTTGAGCGAGCGCGTTTGGCCGCTCGGCCAAGGCGTTCAGGCCGTCGGCATCGATAATCATCGGCGGAGAGATTTCGCGATACAGCCGTTCGACAAGTTCGGTCAAATCGGCCGACCGTCCTAGGCCAGGGCCTAGCGCCAATGCGGTTGCACTTTGCGAATGACGCAGCAGTTCGTCCGCGGCGGCACTCTTAAAGCGATCGCCATCATCTGCCAGGCCAAGCGTCATCACAGCGGGGTGATAAGTCGCAACGATGTCCTGTACGGTGCGCGGGACGGCCAATGTAACAAGTCCCGCGCCACCTCGCAGCGCCGCCATACCAGCCATCGCAATCGCGCCCGTCATTCCACGCGACCCGCCCACCAGCAGCGCGCGGCCATATTCGCCCTTATGGCCCGTGCGGTCGCGCGGCGGTAATCGGGGAAGGTCGCTCATTGGACGATCAAATTAAACCACAACGGCACGAAGGGCACGAAGTGGGACGCAAGAGCTTTATCCTTTGTGTCCTTCGAGCCTTTGTGGTTATTCTCCGTGATTCGAGTTTCGTCGACTGGCGATCAAACCCGCCAGGTAACCGGCTTTGAATCCCGCGTCGATATTGACGACGGCCACATTGGCCGCGCAACTATTGAGCATTCCAAGCAGCGCGGCGATGCCACCCAGGCTGGCGCCGTAGCCGACGCTCGTGGGGACCGCAATGACGGGGCAGGGGACGTAACCGCCAACGACGCTGGGGAGCGCGCCCTCCATACCGGCCACCACCACAATCGCGTCGGCATCCGCGAACTCCGCCAGCCGTTCCGGCAAGCGGTGGGGACCGGCCACGCCGACGTCGTGGACCATCGTCGCGCGAACTCCCATCCAGTCGACCGTTTCGCGGGCCTCTTCCGCCACGCTCAAATCGCTGGTGCCGGCGGTGATGACGGCCACGTGGCCAACTCGCTCGCGGTCTGGCGCATCGCTCGTTGGTGAAACTCGCCAGGTGCGGCCGATGGGGTTGTACTGGGCGGTTGGAAAATCGGCGGCCAGACCGGCGGCCTTGTCCGGTGACATGCGCGTCGCGAGAAGCTCCTCGCCACGTTCCAAATGCGCGGCGGCAATCGCGCGCAGGGCCTCGGCCGATTTGCCCTCGGCGAAGATCACTTCTGGAAACCCACAACGCCGCTGGCGGTCGATGTCGATCGTGGCGGCGTGCGCATCAAGCCGCACGGCGTGCGCTTCACTGCGCGTTCCCACGGCGATGTGGGCGAACTCGGCCGGCGTAAGCTCGCCGGAAAGGAGTCGGTGAGCCAGATCGTGAAACGCGTCGTGATTCATGCAAAACCATGCGCGAAAGATAAGAAGCAACGCGTTCGGTTCTACGCCGCCATGGTGGGAGGGTAAGCGCCAGAATTCTGGGTAAGCGAGTATGCTCGCCCTGGAGGGGCGAAGTCGTGTAGCCAGGGCCGATAGGCCCTGGAATTGGTCGAGCGCGGATCAGTAAGCCCCGGAGGGGCGACATTACGACACGGTAGAGTATCGTAATTAATGTCGCCCCTCTGGGGCTTATTCAGTTATGGTCGCAATTCTCCAGGGCCTTACGGCCCTGGCTACATGCCCCGGCCCCTCCGGGGCCAAGAGTCAAATTGGAATGCTTACCCACGCGACGGGCTTGGGCCTGCAATACAGCCAGCATTTCTGCCCCCAAAGCGAAGGCCTCGTATTCCGCGAGTTCTTCAGACGTAAGCTCGCCCTCATTGCATTTTTCGGCGAGCTCGTCAATACGCGCTTGTGTGAGATCATCGGCTCGCACGAGAGCCACCTTCTCGGCCACGTCCGATGTAAAACAAGCGGCGACAGGGTCGAATAACCGTGCGAAAGCGGACGACGACGAAGCAAGTTCGGGAGTCATAGAATCACCGTTCATATGACAATCGTAGCTCGTGTCCCGGCTTGCGGCAATAAGCAACGGCGCCCGCGAACAAAATCGCAAACAGCGTCGCGGTTAGATGCGGCTCGGGCACAGCCGTGCGGGCTGCGCCGCCGGTCATTGCGCCGAAGTTCGCCCGCCACACGTCGTAGTCGGCGCTGTTGACGACGCCATCGGGGCTGCCGTCGGCGCCGGTGCCGGTGGCGACCGACGCGTTCAGCGAATCGCGCCAGACGGTGTAGTCGGCCGCGTCGCCGCCGCCGTTGCCATTATAATCGCCGGGAATGCCCGCGGCGATTACCGTGTAATTGACGGGGATGTTGATTAAGCCATTGGCGACTTGCTGACTCGTGCTTGCGATTTGGATCGTGCCCGATTTGGGGCCGAGGGTCGAAGTGTCGAAGCCGACCAGGTGCAAGTTGCCGTCGCCGAGTGCGGCGTCCGTGCGGTTCAGAAAAGCGCCCGACAGATCGCCCGACGTGGTAAGCGAGTAACGAAGCAGGTCGGCGCCGATGGCGGTGACCACGTTGGCGGCGTTCGCGACGACCACGTCAAGACTAAACGTCTGGCCTAGCTCTAAACTCGCGGACACGTTGCCGGCAATGGCCTGCATGATGGCCGGGAGCTGGTAATCGGCCACGACCGGCAGATGGTCGCTGGCGGTCATCAACGCGCCGAGTACGGCGGGCGAGGCGCCGGTGCCGGTGTCGATCGAGCTACCGCAACAGACGTGGGTGCCGTTGTTTCCAAAGGCCCGGTAGGTGCCGTCGATGATGCTCAGACCCAGGCCGTCGTCGAACGCCGCAGTGACGAGTTGAAAGTCGAATCGGTCGTCTATGCCGCCGCCGGTTAATCCGCCCGCGCCGGTCGCCACGGGGCTTTGGGTGTGCGTCCAGCGCAACGTGTTGCTGTTGTGCCATGACGCGGTTTGGTCGATTGAATCGTACGCCTTTCCGGGGCCATCGCTCGTGAGCCATTGGTACATGTCGTCGCTGGCCGATTGAATGTTGAAGTCGCCCACGTAGAGGACGTGGGCGCCGTCGCCGAGCGTATCGGCGTTCGCGCGAACTGCTTGAGCCTCTTCAAGTCGGCGGGCCTCATTCTCCAATCCGGTGTCGGATTTGTAGTGGTCGTTGTAGACGTAGAAAATGGCATCGTCGCCGTAGCCGACCGGCCGAAGCTTGTAGCGCATGGCGGAGCGCGGTTGATGGTCGTCGCTGACGAGACCGAAGCGAATTTCTTCCAGCAACTCGACGGCAGCGGAGTTGAAGACAATTCCCGGCCCGCCGCCGCTGCGGTTAAGGGAGCTGGTCAGGGCATTGAGCGTGCCGCGCTGATAAACTCCTGTGTTGTAGATGTCGTTCATTTCGTCAGCGAACGACTGGGTCGAAATCTGCACGGTGTATTGCTCTTGAAGCAACAGCACGTCGATCGGCTTGGCAATGCCCATTTTGCTTTCGAGTCCAATCGCCTCCAGCACCGTGGCTGCGCCGGCGCGGGCCGTCTGCACGCCGCCGCCTGGGTTTCCGGTGGCGGTGTTGTAGGTGACGATGCGGAGCTGCGCTTGGGCGGAGGCTGCCCCGAGGCTTACCAAGCACCATGCGGCAAGGGGTGCGTACGCGCGAACCAGGGATTGAAACGGGGGTCGCAAAGGGCGAGCGGCGCAAATCATCGGGGATTTCTCTAAACGGTCGAGGCCAAAGCTTCTATGGTACCTGAGAGAAGCCTTGCTGGCTCGCTTTATGGAAGGCCAGCCAACAGGCCATGCGCGATTCCGTTCTTTGCGAAGATTTGGTTAAAAATTCCTTTTCAAGCAGTGGGTTCGTTGACCTACAAGAGCGAACAGTTACGATCAGAGCTATTGCACTGATTGCCGATAGCGGAAACCCGCCTCCCAAACGCGTCACGATGCCATTCGGTTGCAGTCTCCACAGGCTTCACGACTTTTTGCCCCGGTTGAGGAACGAACTCTGATGAACCGTATTTTATCCGCCGCGAGTTTCTCGATGCTCGCGATCGTATTGTCGCTCTCCAACTCCGCCGTCGCCGACTTGGAGATTACCGAGATCTTGTACAACCCCAATGGCGACGACGTGAATAGCTGGGAATGGTTCGAGGTGCGCAACACAGGAGCGGTGGATGTCGATTTATTGGACACCTACATGGACCGGATTGGAGACGATCCATTGCTGCCAGGGTCCACCCCCAACATTAACGCGAACTCGATGAACACGATCATTCCCGCTGGTGGGGTGGCGGTCATCTACGATGGCTTTGTCAGCAACGGCTCGCCCTCAAATCACAATGCTCAGTTATTTCGCGACGCCTGGGGCCTGAGTGCAAGTGTGCCCTTGATTTCGGCGGATTTCTTTCCCGCGCTCGTCAATAGCGGCGGCGGCTCGATGGGCATCTGGGCCACATACGCCGACTACGCGATGGACATTGATGACAAGGGGACCGTGGACCCGGACGATGATGAGATCGGGTCGTTCGATAATGCCTTGGTCGGCATCTCGTACGCTCAAAGCCTCCCCTGGCCCGGTTCCTCGAATACGCCGGCGTCAATCGAATGGACCGGCAATGGTTTAAATTCCGACGGCGCCCAATGGAAGCGCAGCTCGACGAGCGCCGTTCCCTCGCGGGGAGCGGTGACGAGCACCGAAGCCGTGGGGCAAGGAATAATCAACAATTCCGATGATTACGCCAACCCCGGCGACGTGTTCAGCTCCGCGACAGGCACACCGGGGCCTGGGCTGTTCATTACTGAAATCATGCACAGCCCGGCATCGCCGGACGCGAGTTGGGAGTGGATCGAAGTCTACAATAACACGGGCAGCGACATTGATTTCTTGTCCAATAATTACGTGCTGGACGACGATGACGATTCCAACCTTTCGGCAGCGAACATCACGAGCGGAGCAATTTCCCAGGGAGGGATTGCCGTGCTTTATAATAGTGATCTGACACCGGCTCAAATCGAAGCGGCATGGGGCAGCGGTATTAACTACATTCCTGTCTCGAATCTCACGACGCTCGCCCCCGGTGATCTGGTGGCCTTGTGGCCCAGCTTGGCAGCTTACCAATCGGAAACCGATCCCACGCCGGGATCCAGTTCAAGTCCGGCCCGCACCACCGATCACACCGTCGCCGAAGTGCTCTACTCCGATGGCACGAACGGATTTCCGGAGTCCAACGGAAGTTCTTCGATCTACGTTTCGAGTTTCGCAACCAGCGGCGGCCCACTCGTCGGCGACTACAACGACGACGAAGTAGTCGATAGCGCCGATTACACGATTTGGCGCGATACGCTCGGCTCGACCACCGACCTGCGAGCCAATGGCGATGACTCAAACAGCATCATCGACCAAGGCGACTACGATGCGTGGAGGGCCAACTTTGGGCAGTCGGGCGGCGAAGGAACCACGCTGACATGGGCGCTCGATGCTCCTCCGGCCGGCAATTCGTACAGTGCCGACGAAGTGCTTGGCGACGTGACCGTCCACCCCGGCGGTGACACGGGCACGCCCGGGTCGTTCACCCCCCTCGCGCCAGGGAGCGGCAACGGCGTGATTCCCGAGCCGAGCAGCCTGGTCTTGCTGATGCTGGGTGGCGCTGCGCTGGGATTGCTGCGACGACGCTGGTAGCAAGTTACCCGCGGTCGAAAACCGAAGGTAGCTGAATTCGCAAGAAGTGGGTATCCACTTCGATCAAGTGGCCGCTATAGGTTGTGGTTGGACTGATACGAGGTTTTTGTAGGGTGTTGCTTCGATGGCGATGGTTTTGACCAGTCGATACCGTAGTAAACGATCGTGCGTTCGTGGATAATCTTCCGTAGTCCAGCACTACATGTTGGGGTCACTTGAGCAAAGTGGATACCCACTTCGCAAGAATTCAGATTGTGCCGGATAGCCTGAATTCTTGCGAATTCAGCTACTATCAACGTGGCGCGCTACTCCGCGCCGACGGCAACCAACTCCTGGCTGATCGATTCGATCTGCTCGGCCTCGATCGCCGGCAGGCCTTCGGCGAAGCCGACGAGCAGCGCGAGGTCGCCCAGCCGGTTGATGCGGCGGGGAACGCCTTGCGTGGCGTAGTGAAGGGCTTCGAGCGCCTGGGGTGTGAAGATTTCGCGGGTCGCGCCGGCCGCTTGCAGGCGGTGCCGGACATACATCGCCGTCTCGGCAAGCGTGAACGAGCGTAGCAGCGATTTCACGGCCAGGCGCTCCTCAAGGGACGGCAGCCGGCTGACGGCCGACAGCAGCGCCGGCTCGCCCAACAGCACCACTGTGAGGATCGGGCGCTCGTCATTGAAGTTGAGTAACAGCCGCAGTGTCTCTAGCGCTCCGCAATCTTCGAGCAGGTGGGCTTCGTCGACGATCACAACGGCATGCCGGCCCGCGCTGGCGTTTTGCTGCAAGAAATGCTGCAACCGGATAACGCTTTCCTCCACGGAAAACCGCGGCGACTCCGCGGCCGGTGCGCCGAGTTGGTCCGCGAGGTAGACGAGCAGATCGCGGCTCGACATCTGCGGAAATACCAAATGCACGACGGGCCGGAATTCGTCGGGCAGTTCGTCGTGTAAAAGCCGCACCAGCAAGGTTTTGCCGACGCCGCTGGGGCCGACCAACAACGCCGCGTCGCGCCGGTTTTCCAGCGCGTAGCGCAGCTTTAGCAGCGCCCCGGTGTGCGACTCGTGCGGGTAAAACATTCCCCGCTCGAAGACCGGCTCGAACGGCTTGGTTTCCAATTGCCAGTATTCTTCGTGCATGGTTGGGAAGAGGTCGAGGTCAGAGGTCGGAGGACGCGGCGTTTTCGATGATGCCCAGTAGGGGCCGGCCACTCGATTCAAGCTGCTCTTGAATTTCTGCGAGCCGACCTGGCGGACAGAGGTCGGAGACAACCAGCAGGAGGGCGTCGCCGTGCATCGCCTCGACGATATCGAGGCCGGAGCGATCGCCGGGCGTTGACGTCCCCAGGTCGAGCAGCACCAGATCGAAGGCGAAGCGGAGCCGCCCTGCGGCAAGCGAAAGCTGTAATCGCTGCCGGCCATCGAGTTCGATGGCGGGAGAATCGCCCCAGGCGATCGCCGCCACCCGGTCATCGTGGGCATAGGTGGCAATCTGCGGCAGAGTGGCCTGCCCCTTCAGGAGATCCGCCAGTCCTTGCGCGCCGGTGAGGCCAAGTTGAGCGTCGAAGCTGGGGGACGTGGCATCGGCTTCCAACAGCGCCACGCGTCGACCCAGCCGGGCGGCCTGACGCGCCAGGGCCAAGGTCACCGTTGTACAACCGCCGCCAAGCCTAGTGCCGGCTACACCGATGACTTTCGTGCCGGTGCCGGCTACGCGCCCCAACGCGTCTAAGACGGTTGTCAACCGATCGGAATTCTCGGCGCCGAGTTGAGTGCAAACGGCTGGCCACTTTAGCCGCGGGAGAACGACCGCCGGGCGGAATTCTTCCAGCTCACTTTGAGATTGGGTGAACGACGACAACGGCCTCCGCAGCGTCGTGATGGGCGTCGGGCGGGGATGCGGTCCATGCAAGATGAATTTGTGCGGTGAGCGAGGAGCCGCGGTCGCGGAATCGACCGGTGACGGCCACTTCGCTTTGGCACGCGGGACTTCGGCGGCCAGCGGTCGCTGGGAAACGGCAAACGAGACGACCTCAATACCCGCTCCCGGCAAGCTTCGCGCAGGCGACCCCAGCGACGGTGCTTGCGCGGATGCCCCAACGGCAGGCGGTGTCTCGCGTTGAAATGCGGCAATGAAGGCGCGGTCGGTTGTTGTCATGGGGCGGTCACTTGTACGGGTGGATTGGCGCCACTTGGCCTCGTTGGCGCGCTTCCTGCGGCGACTCGTCCGCTGGATGATGCGTCGACGACCCGACACTGGTCGAAGCCGGCAAAAAGGTCGATGGATAAGGTACCGTGTCCGCGATTGCTTCCGGCGAAGCGGGCTGAATATCGTTGCTCAGCGTTGCTATCGGCGGCGAACTGGCGGAGCGCCCGCCCGCCGGGCCTTCGGCCGTCAGGCTTTTTGCTTGTGTGTCGCGACTTGGGTTGGGCCGTTTTGCTTCTTGCTTCGGCTGGCCGACCGTTTTGGGTTGGGTCGCGGAGGCCGATGGCGATACCCCCTCAACCTGCACCAGTGGCACATTCAATTGCGTTGGCGCCGGATCCTCCGATGACCGCAACAACAGCACCGTAAACGCGGCCACGGCCATCAACACCAACAGCACGATGGCCCGAGTGTAGGGTTCGATGGCCGCATCGATTCGTAAGACTATTTCCGCCCAGCCGTGCCGCCCGAGCCGCTGTGCTGCTAAAGTGGTCCGCGGCGATGGCGGCGCAGCGTGCTGCCAAAGTGGAGTCGCCGACGGAGGCGCGGGCGCGGCGACTACGGGACATGGCAGCGGCGGCGCCGCGTCGCAGTCGAAGCCGAACTCGCCCATCAGGTACTCAAAATGCGTGAGCGGCGGCGCATTCGGCGCGGCTATCGCGGTCGCAGTGCCAACGTTCGCAGAGTCGCCGATTACCCACGGAATTCTAGCCAGCACCGGCAGCGGTCCAAGTCCCGGCGTAACCGCCGATGTGGGCTTCGTTCGTGAATCGATTGCAGGCGCTTCGGTCGGCACGTGGACTCCTGTGCGTAATGCGAGCGTGCTGACATCCGAGCGGGGAGAGTAGGTCGCCCGCCGATTCCGTCGAATGACAACGCCCCGGCACCCTAGCGGGTGCGCGCGGCACCGCCGTGTGTCTGTCAGTTACATATCGGTAACGATTGGGAGGAGCTTGAGGATTGTTCGGGCGCTGACGGGACTGGGCAATCGACGCGCGGCAGAAGCTTCCCTCCAGCGGCGAATACCGCCGGCAAACTTAACTTTCGACCGAAAATTCGCATCTTTTTACGAAATCTCGTTGACAGACCCTACGCGTCCGTTTATTCTCAAGGGGACGAAAGTACCGTTCCGTTGGGAATCGGTACCGATTTCTGTTTCAACCCCGCCCTAGTTTCAAACTGGGTTATTTCCAACTGGAGCCGGACCTCATGAATGTCAATTCGGCGGCGGCGAGTTATTCGCCCTGCTGCCCGTCCGACATTCGAGAGTTGATTGCGGTTTCAGTTGGCATCTAGGGGATTTGCTCACACCCGAGGTGTTAGCCGCCACGGTTGCGCCGTGCATCGCGAGCCAAAACGGCTTGTTTTGCGGCGTCAGCAGCCGGGCGTTATCCGCAATCGCCCGACCCGTGTCGTGCTGCGCGCAGCGAACTTCGGCGCCTAGGAAGGTGCGCGATAGTTCGTGCGGCTGGTCTCTCGGTTGTCTTCGGGACTGTCATCGTCGAGCGCTGGCCGATTTCTGCCTGCGCAGCCGCGCGCGAAAACTGCTTCGCCGTGCGCCGACGATGCTTGCAACGCGAGGAATCGACTTCTCCGCCCGCCGACTCTGGTGCTGTCCAAGTTTTGCCGCTGAAGCAGGCGGTAAAGCATTGGCGTCCATTTGGACGCGATCGCTTCGAGCGGTCGTGTCAGCCTGTGCCGCGCGTGAGTAAACGTTGGAGCGTTGCCCGTGCGCGGCGAACTACCCATTTGCATCACTGCGCTCGGTACTGCACGAAGCCTGCAAGCAGTCCTGATGCGCGGTGTTTTGACGGAGATAACGACCCACCATGTTGCGACTTCGAAATGTTCGCTCGTTGACTCGAGCCCCGATCTTATTGCTGTGTTTAATCTGCCTCGCGCTGGTACCTCCCGCCGCACAAGCCGCTATCGAGGATGTCGGCTTTGTGCTCAACCTGTCGTCCAAAGAAATGGTGCTTGAGAACCCCGGCGACATGATGGTCATGAAGTATTCGATTTGGGACGACCCCATGCTGCGAATTGCCGAACAAAACATGCCGTTCTTGGAGTTGACGAACAACTCCGTAGACAATGTGCCGATCACCGAATTCAGAATGACGATCGGCGACACGAGATTTAATTTTTCCAATGCCAAGCTCCCCGGCTTCATTCAGTTGGGAACTTCGACCCCTGGGTTCGATTTGCAGGGCAGCACGGAAGACAACGGCAATTTACTCAAAGTGCTAATTCTCGACGGGGGATTGGCCAAAGGGGAGACCGTCCGGTTCCGGGTCGACATCGATGTCGATGCCGGTAACCCCGATGGACTGTTTCCGCATCAGGATTACCGATTGGTGTTCTTCCAATCACCGAGCCTCGGCGGGGACACCGACCTTAGCAACTCGGTAGTGACTGCGATCTTCAAGGAAGGCGATATGACGGCAGAAGCTTCCGGGACGCTTCCCGATTACACGACGCCCTTCAATAACTTTTTCAACAACATCATTCGTCCGTACGGACCGATGGAAGGGGTCGATGTCTTCAATTTCGCGGCCACAGAAACGAATGTCATCCCCGAGCCGAACAGCATCGCCCTGATGAGCCTGGGGGGCTTAGCGCTGCTCTTGCGGGCGCGCCGTTGGAGTCGATGAAGAGATTTTGGTTCCACGATTACGAGAGTCGGTTTGGGGGGGTGATGGCATGCGTGTGCGGATTCAGGCGTCCGGATGCGTGCTCGATGAATTCGCGAGCGATCCATGCCGCTTGGGCGATTCAGTACGCGGCTGTGCTCGGCCAACAACGCGCTGCCGCCGCCGTCGGATCGCCGCTTGCGGAAAGAGTCGCGAAGGGCGTACATCGGGCACGTCAGAAACCATAAAAAGTTCATTCGTTCATCGCCCTTTGCGATACGGGTAGTTGTCGCAAAGGGCGGAAGTGAACCGACAGCGGCGGCAATCGGATGCCGCCGCTGTTTTTTTGACAATGCTAGCTCGGTCGCCCCGGACGGATTGCTCCGCTCGGGCCGGATATTGCGGTCGTAGCTGTGCTGCCGGTGGTTCCCAACATGCCGGCTTTGCCCTTTGTAGGGAAAAAGAGCAAAGTAGGCTTTCTAGCGATACCGATCATTGGGAATAACCTGGCGGTTGTAGGGCCGCCGCGATTGCGCGCCGCCCGCTCCGGCAAGGGGAATTGGGGAGCCGAAGCTCTCTCGCAGCGGACACGCAGGGAAATTGCTTGCACGGCCTGCGGGCCGCGTTTTCTATCAAGGGGGGATTTTAGATGAGACTCAGTCTTCGCGCTGGGGCTGCGCTCGCGGCCTGCCTCACGCTCAGCGTCCAGGGCGCATGCGCTCAAGTCCAATCGGGCACCGTCAACGGTCCACAGCAGGCCCTCTACACAGGGGGCGCGGGCCAACCGCAGCACGCCGCCGCGTTCGGCGAGCTGGCGGATGACATTCAGCTCACCGCCTGTAGCAACGCCGAGGGTTGCGGCCTTGATTGTGGCTGCGATCTGGGCTGCTGCGATGAAGTCGGCTGCGGCGACATGTGCGGCAGCAATGGCCGTTGCGGCCAGTTCTTTATCGGCGGCGAGTACATGCAGATTCGCGCCAATCCGAGCGAGTCGATCGCCTTTCTCTGCCGCGATTCGGACACCTTTGAAGATGTCTTCACGCAGTTCGATTTCAGTCACGACGGCGCCTATCGTCTCTACGGTGGTTATCGCCTGTGCAATTGCGGGGAGGAAATTCGCTTTACATATACCAACTTCGATAGCGGCAGTTCGGCCCAAAGTCCCGCCGCCACTTCAACGCAGCAATATCTGGCTCCGCTCGAAGTGATCGCGGTAGTTCCCGGCCAGAGTGTCAGCGGCCGCTCGAACGTCAGCTTGGATTCTTACGACGTAGGATTTTCCAAGACGATTCCGCTGGGATCGCCGATGGGGGGCTGCGACCCTTGCAACCCCTGCTGGTGCCCGGCTTGGGATCTCACCTGGACGGCGGCGTTTCGATATGCCGACTTCGATTATTCGACCGACTACTTTTCGCACGATGCTCAAGGCAACCAACTGCGGACTGGCCGTACTCGGAGCACATTCGACGGCGTTGGCGGGCGGATGGGCCTTCTTGGCCGGCGGTACCTGGGACGAAACGGCGTCGTCAGCGGCTACCTGAAGGGCGACCTCTCGCTCTTGCTCGGCGATATCGACAATAGCGCGGAGCAGGAAGTTACCGGCCTACCGGACGTGGCGCGGCAGACGATTAGTTGCCACCACCTGGTGCCAGTGACCGAAATCGAAGCGGGCCTCACCGCGTCGATCACCTGCAACACCCAGGTGAGCGCTGGCTATTTGTTGGCCGCATGGCACGACTTGGGGGGGCGAGATCAGTACCTGTTCCCTGTGGAGTTGGCCTACGACGACGCCAACATCATGGGCTTCGACGGCTGGTTCGTCCGATTGGAATCGGCGTTCTAGCTGTAGGTCAGGCTAAGCCTGACACGATCGGCTAACTCAGGCAGGATAGCCTGACTCTCAAAAAAAGTCAGGCAAAGCCTGACCTACCAAGACGAAGGCCAGTCCCTACCCCGGGACTGGCCTTTTTTTGTTAACTGCGGGTGAACGGCGACTAAATTAATCCCATCAGCCGGTCGCGCCGTACGCGACGTTGGGCGCGCAACCGCGCTCGCCGGCGGACTTCGCTTGGCTTCTCGTAGAACTCCCGTACGCGCATCTCTTTTTTGATGCCGCTGCGTTCGACCAATTTGCGGAACCGTCGGACGGCCTCTTGGGCCGATTCTCTGTCGCGAAGTGTGAGCTTAACCACCGGTACGAATCGTCTCCCTTGTGAATTGGACGGATTGGGGACCGCCTGCGCCGGTTATCGCGGCAAAGCGGTGATAGCGTAACCTCGAATCATAGTTGAAAGCGGGGGTGCTTGTCCAGCGGTAGTTTTTCGACCGGGAGAATTGTTGGCAGTGAATTCCGTCGGCAGAACCGGCAAAACCGTCCCGTTTTCACTCCCCCGAAAGCTCAGCCGTCAGCCAAGCTCTGGCAGCAAAAATCGGCCCGTTTGGCATACCGTGCGATGCCTGTGTCGTCCGATTCCTGGGATGGACCCGCCCCTGCCAGGAGACGCCGCCCGTGGCCGCCGTCAGCCGCTCCCCCCAAGAACTACTTGCCCAGCTTGACGCTCGACATGACGAGTTGCTTACGCGGCTGGAAGATCTGAACGAGCGGATTCTCGCGGCTCTGGCCGAACTGATGCCCACGGAACGCGGCAAACCGATCATCGGATCCGCGGCGGCGAATGCCTCGGCCCAAGGATAACCACGACGACACAACGGGCACAACGTAAGAAGACTTCGTTGAGTGGGTTCCTGAACTACGCCTCATATAGAGAGGTTTTTCGGCTAATTCTACTTCAATTGACTTCGTTGTGTCCTTCGTGCCGTTGTGGTTCCATTTTTTTGGCGCGTCCGTGTCTAGTCGAGATGCCCCGACTTGTTGATGGCCCACATCAGCCGCAGGCCGAGCAGCCCGCTTAGCACGATCCCGATCGCCCCCGGCAACGAGACGCCGCGAACCGGCCAGACGTTGTGGCTTAACAATAGCGTCGATCCCAAAATTAATGCACTGGTCAGCATACCCCAAACCAGCCGGTTGACAGATGGTTCCAGACCACGATGGTCGAGATGCACGTCGAACTTGCCCGACTGCACTTGGCTTAAGATGTCGCGCAGGCGGCGGGGGAGGATTTCGGCAAGCTGCTCCATCTCCCCGTAAATGCGCAGCAGCTTTTTCGTCTGCCGAAGGGGCGACATCCGCCGGGCCACCATCCCTTTGCGATAGGGTTCAATCAACTCCATGAGCGAGAAGTTGGGCTGCAAGCGCTTCGCCGTCCCTTCGAGCATCACTAGCACCTTGAGCAGCATCGCCAGCGAGCCGGGCAGCACAATATGATACCGCCGCGTAATCTCGATGAACTCGGTAAGCGCACCGGCCAGATCGAATTCGTCCATCGGCTGATTGCCGTAGTGATCGACGAAGTCGGTCAGGTCGGCCGACAGCAGCGGCTCATCTAGCCCCGGCGGAATCGCGCCCAGCCGCATTACCAAGTTAGTCAGTTGCTGCGCGTCCTTTGCGACGATTGCCATCAGCATGTCTTCGATTTCTTCTTGCAGCGTGACATCGAGGCGGCCTACCATGCCGAAATCGAGCAAACCAATCGTATCTTGCGGCATCAGCAGCAGGTTTCCTGGGTGGGGATCGGCGTGATATAACCCGTGGCGAAAGATCATTTCCAGGTATAAGTCGGCGCCGTTGCGGGCGATGGCCGCCCGATCGAGTTGCCCATTTTGCGGCAGCGCCGAGTCGCATAGCTTAATGCCGTCGAGCCACTCGAGCGTCAGCACGCGGGCGGTGGAAAGCTCGGGATGACACCGCGGCACGTGGATGCGGCGGTCGCCGGCGAAGTTGCGGGCGAACTGCCTGAGATGACGCTGTTCGCGCGCGAAGTCAAGCTCGCGGCGCAGCATCCGCTGAAACTCGGCCGCCATCGCCTGTGGACGATAGGGCTGCAATTCCGGCAACCGCTCGGCGAGCAGCGCCAGGCCTTTGAGAATATCGAGATCGATTCGCACCCGCGATTCGATATTCGCATGTTGCACTTTCACAGCGACCGCCTCGCCGGTGAAGAGCGTGGCGCGATGCACCTGCCCGATCGACGCAGAGGCAACCGGTTGCATTTCAAACGTCGCAAAAAGCTTTGCCGCCGGCTGGCCCAGTTCGCTTTCGATGGTCCGCTCGATCAGCTCCGCGCTATCGGCGGGCACATCGCACTGGAGCTTTGAGAGTTCCGTGGCTAGCTCGATGCCCACCTGGTCGGGCCGCGTGCTGAGGATTTGGCCCAGCTTGATAAACGTCGGGCCAAGCTCTTCGAGTGCCAGGCGGATGCGGGCCTCGCGGCTAAGCCGGGAGAGAACCTCGCCATCGCGGTTCTTCAGCAGGCCCCGGGCGAGCGGGATGTCGAACCGGCTGAGCCAATCGGCTAGGCCGTACTTGCTCAAGGTCGACAGAATCTCCCGCCAGCGGTTCACGTGGCGGTAGAGTTGTGGAATGGAAGTAATTCGCATGAACGATTGCCGCGATGGGCCAAGGTGAAGCCTTTATTCTAACACAACCGCTGTAGGTCAGGCTGTGCCTGACAGGAGCAGCGGCGATGCTGCTCCTAACTCAAGTCAGGCAGAGCCTGACCTACGTTGCTTGACCCCATACGCTCCGTTTGCCAGACTAAAACCACCGAGCAAAGTCCCCACGAACCCCATTCGAGGTTGCGCGATGAATAGCCGTCGATGTATGCGTTTCTGGTTAGCCGTGCTGGCAATCATTGCCCCGCAATCGGCACGGTCCGAGAACTGGCCGCAATGGCGCGGGCCGCAGAGCGATGGCATTTCGAGTGAGAAAGGAATACCAACCGAGTGGGGCCGCGAGAAGAACGTGGTGTGGCGCGTGGCGCTTCCGGGGCCGGCCGGGGCGACGCCCGTGGTGTGGGAGGACCGCATCTTCCTCACAACCACCGAAGCGGCCAAAGTCGATATGATTTGCATCTCGACCGACGGCAAGCAGCTGTGGCGCGAGACGATCGGCGAGGGAAGTCAAAATGTCCGCGAGGACGAAGGCAACTACGCCTCGCCGTCCCCCGCGACCGACGGCGAACGGGTCATCGGCTTCATGGGCACCGGCGACCTGGCCTGCTTCGACATGGACGGCAAGGTTGTGTGGCGGCTCGACATCAATGAAAAGTACGGCCCACTCAACATTCAGTTCGGCATGGCCTCGACCCCCGTGCTCGACAACGGCCGGCTCTACTTGCAGCTTATCCACGGGGATGGCGATCCTGAAACCGAAGAAGCCCGCATCGTCTGCCTCGACGCCAAGACCGGCAACGAAATTTGGCAGTCGAAGCGATTGACGAACGCCAAAATGGAATGCGAGCACGCCTACACGTCTCCATTTCTGTACCGCTTCGGCGATCTGGAGTATCTGCTCACGCACGGCGGCGATTTCACAATCGCGTATGACTTGGGCGACGGCAAGGAACTGTGGCGTTGCGGCGGCATGAACCCACCCGCGCCGGGTGGTTATCACGACACCTTTCGCATGGTCGCTTCGCCCGGCATCAGCGAAGACCTGATCGTGATCCCCACCGCCAAGAACGGCCCGGTCCTCGGCGTGCGGCCCGACGGTTCGGGCGACATCACCGAGTCGGATTACTTCCTGTGGCGCATGCCGCAAGGGACGCCCGACGTATCGTCGCCGCTGATTCTCGATGGGCTGGTCTACCTCGTCGGCGAGCGCGGGTTCCTGACCTGCGTCGACGCGAAGACCGGCAAGGAAATCTACCGCGAGCGCACGATCGACGCCCGCCACCGCGCCTCGCCGGTTTATGTGGACGGCAAGATCATCATCCCCTCCCGCAACGGCAACATCATGGTCGTCGCCCCCGGCCGCGAATTTAAGGTGCTGGCGATTAACGACATAGAAGAAGAAATCTCCGCGTCGCCGGTGGTCTCCAACGGCATGCTGTATCTGCGGACGTTTGATGCGCTGTATGCGATTGGGGAGTAGGGTGGAATTGTGATGATTGCGGATTTACGACTGCTGATTTGCGTGAGCCGGTTTAACCGTAATCTATAGCGAAATAACCAAGACTGATTACGACTGATGGTATCGCCAGTTTACAAGGCATGGACGAAGGCCATCGAATCGGACGGCGGTCCGCCTCGCTATGGGGCAGATTGGATTTCGGCGACTCGGGGATGGTTTAAAGTCTTTCCCGAACGTATAGAGTGCGGCGACATTCTCATTGAAGTCGGCGAAGTCCAGGACGCCGTACTGTATAGAGCACGACAGTGGCTCATCCCATTTGATATCCTGGATGTGAGCACCGAGCGCGGCCATTGGCAATTCGGGTTCAATCCCTGGGCGAACGTGGCTGCGTACCTGCCTTTTCCGTTCCGGAAAGAGCGAGTCCGGATGCGCTATTCGGCGTTCAGCATCGCAGTGCGAGTGATTGTGCTGACGTACCTCATTTTCATCATTGTCCGGCAACTAAGCGGCTGGTAATCGACAACGCACCTCTTCAGCATGTGGGGTACAATTGCGACGGGATTATTGCAGTTCTCTCCGGACCGTCGTCACCATGCGAAATCAACTCATCCCACCACCCGAGCTTGCCCCACCGAGCGTCAAGCATTTGCCGCTCGCGAAACGGATCGAGCTTTGGTCCGAGCTGGTCGATGAAAGCGAGGCGCTGCTGCTCGCCGGGTTGCGGGCGAAGATCGGGCCGGACGGCGATTTGCAAGCGGCCTATCGCGAGTGGTACGCGCGACACATGGAGGAACACGATCATGCGCAACACGCGATGCTCGCCAACCTGAGTCGACGGGGGACGCGGCATGGCGGGTGAAGCGGTGCGGGCGGTGTTGGGCCATGTGCTATCGGCGCTGGAACCGCTCGGGCATCCGTGCGCTCTCGTGGGCGGCTTGGCGCTGGCCGTTTGGAATCATCCGCGCGCTACCCGTGACGTGGACTTGCTAATAGCGGTTGACAGCGCGAACCTGGACCCAGTAATCGATCAGCTTCGTGCCCACGGATGTCGTCCGAAGAAATCGCCTCCGCTGGTGACGATCGACCGCCTTCGCCTGGCTCAGTTTCTCTATACGCCGCCCGGCGAGTTCTATGACGTGCAATTTGATCTGCTATTGGCAGAGTGTGATTTCCAGAAATCGGCCCTGTCACGCAGAGTGCCGCGCGACATTTCCGGAGTGCATCGTCCAGTGGACGTGTTGCAATGCGACGACTTGATTCTGCACAAGCTACTAGCCGGTCGGCTGATCGACCGCGCTGACGCCGCCATTTTGCTGCGTGAGAACCGCGATGCGATTGATTTTGACTATATGCAGGTATGGATCTTGAGTCTCGGTTTGTCCGAAGGGTTCGGCGAAACTTGGCGGGAAGCGTTTCCAGACGAGGCACCGCCGGTGCGAAACGCAAAGTGATCTACGCCCCCACCAGCGTCCCACCCTCCAACCGCATCCGTTTCTGCATCGCCTCGGCCAGCGGTACGCTGTGCGTGACAACTACGAGCATCGTCTCCTGCGCAGCTTGAAGTTGGAGTAAGAGCTCGGAGATCGCGGCGGCGGTTTGGCCATCGAGATTTCCGGTCGGTTCGTCGGCCAACACCAGCGAGGGCTTGCGCACCAGCGCCCGGGCGATGGCGACCCGCTGGCGCTCGCCGCCCGAGAGTTCCGCCGGGCGGTGGGTGAGGCGATTGGCGAGGCCGACGCGGTCGATGAGTTCGCGGGCGCGATCCTGGCCGTCGCTCGTGATCGGACCGCTTGCCAGCAGCGGCACGAGCACGTTTTCCCACACGGTGCATTGCGGCAGCAGGTAATGGTCCTGGAAAACGAAGCCGATGTGGTCGCCACGGAACGCGGCTAGCTCGCGCTCGTCGAGCGAAAACGGATCGCTGCCCGCGAGTGTGACGGTGCCGGAAGTGGGCGTTTCCAGCGTGCCGAGAATGGCCAGCAGTGTGCTTTTGCCCGACCCACTGGGGCCAATGATCGCGAGATTCTCGCCCGCGGCAAGCGACAAGGAGACGCCGTCGAGAATCACCAGCGGCTCCGCTGGCGTGGGATAGTGCTTGACGAGATTCTCAACGACCAACGTGCTCATGTAGCCATTGTGGTTGAGTCGCCCGATGTGGCCAAGTGGTGGCACCATAGTAGTCCCCACGCTCCGCGTGTGGACCATCGTCATGCGGAGCATGACGACTACGATCTCATTCCACGACGAACTGCTTTAATCCATCGGCGATTTCAGCGGGAATGGGTATCGATTCGACCAGTTCCCCAGGTCGCACGCGGCAGCAGACGCTGGTCATTTCGCCGTTGGCGACCTCACGGCCCTCGTGGCGAATGTGGAACTGGTAGGTGACGCTCTTCGTGCCCAGCCGCTTGACGGCGATTTCGATGTCGAGCACATCTTCGCACCGCGCGGGTGACGAGAAGTTACAAGCCGCAGCGACGCGGGGAAAGCTCAGGGCGACGTCGCCCCAGGTATTGTGAACGCTCAGGCCGACGCTCCGCAGCAGCTCGTGCTCGGCGGACTCCATGTAACGGAAGAACGCCGCAAAGTGCATAATCCCCGCCATGTCGGTGTCGGAGAATTCGACAAACCGGGTCGTGTGGAAGCTGCGGGACATAGGCATCGAATGCGGATTGCGGAATGAGGATTGCGGAATGAAAACGGATTAAGACTCCGCATTCCGCACTCCGAATTCCGCAATCGTCAATCGCCGACGTAAGGCAACAAGGCCATGAAGCGGGCCCGTTTGATGGCTTCGGCGACGGCGTGTTGGCTCACGGCGTGGCAGCCTGACTTGCGGCGGCTGACGATCTTGCCGTGGCGGTTGGTGAGCTTCGTCAGCAGATCAAGGTCTTTGTAGTCGATGTACATCGGCTTGGGGCGAATGCCGTCGATGAAGATCGGATCCTTCTTGGGGATCTTCTTTATGTTCGAGCCGCGCTTGTTCTGTTGGTTCTGCTGATTTTGGTATTGATAACCGCTGGCCATAACTCGTCCTGGCGTGGAGGAAACCGTGATTGGGACCGGACCACACATTTTAGCGGGATTGCGGCGGGGTACAAGGTGGGGAAACCATGCACTTAGTAGTAGGCACACTCCGTGTGCCGAGCGTGCCCAAGGGTATAGATTTGGCTGCGACGGCTTTAGCTGCGGTGCTGTTACCGCAGCCCCCGCATTTTAGCGGGGATGCGCTGTCCAGGAAGTGATCGTCATGGCCTTTCTGCGCGCCGCAGTCGTCCAAGCCATTGCTCTCCTGTTGGCATCCAGCACGGATGCCAAAGAGACGTTACGATGGCCCTTTCCCCCTCCCTCGCGCCCAAGGACGGGCGCTGTATTCGGATTCTCATGATTTGCCGGGTGAGCAGCCCGGGCAATGGCCAGCAGGATATCCGCTCGCTCGATGACCAAGAACAGATGCATCGCCGCTGGGTCGCCGAAAACATTGGTGAGAGTGTCGAGATTGTAGTGATCGTCGGCCACGGGAGCGGCGAGCGGCTCGACCGTAAGGAGCTTGCGCAGGCCGGGGAGGCCCTGGAAAGCGGCCTGTACGATCTGGTGCTGGCCGAGGATCTGGGACGCATTCTGCGAAGGGCGCGAGCACTCGACTTCTGCGAGCTCGCGGAGGATCACGAAACTCGTGTGATCGCCCTCAACGACAACGTGGACACGAGGCAGGCGGCCTGTTGAGGCCGCCGATCTTTGGGTACATAAAGCCGCCGGGGGCGACGCCCTCGGCGAAAAATCAACATGAAGAATCGCGTCACTAGGCAATCGGCCGACGATAGTCCGTTGACACGGCTCGATACACGACCCCTACAGCGGCTGATCGATCTGATTACCCAGCGGGTTGCCAAGCGATTGCTCGACGAAGATGGGCAGCGTAAGCATTCGGCCTCCCAATCGAATGCGCCCTATGCCGGAGAGAAGCCGAAACTAAAGTCGCGGCGAAAACGGGGCATAAGAGATTGACTCGGACATAGCCGTTGCCGATTGCTAACGCAAAACGTCTCCGATGTCGATCAGATCCCCACAACCTTTCCACGAAAGTTCTTGATGTTACTAACCATCACGCTGTTTCTCGTACTCACAATTCTGTTGCTCGCGCTCGTCCTAGCCCGCGAGGTTCGCTGGCGGCGGGCGCTCGAACATCTGTTGCGACGAATCCTCGCCCGTTTTTATCCCCAGGAGACTGCCCATGAATCAAAACCACCTGATCCTACTCTTGCGGCTCGTGACGACTCTGCTCGTCGGCTGTAGCGACGACCGCGCGGTCGCCATCAGCCGCGAAGCAGCCGATCGCCAGGCCGCCCAAAACCTCGAGATGAGCAAGCACTACCGCGAAGTGGCCGCTGCTCACCACAAACTCGCCGATGTTCATCATGACGTTCAGGACGAACGAGAGAATCTCTCTGGCGGCTGGAACGAGCTTGAATCTGAGCGCTGCCAAATCGCCCGGGACCGGCGGACCGAGTCGCTGCTGGCGGTCCTCGTCCCACTGGCCGGCACCGTGGTGGTGATCATCGCGGCCCTCTACTTCGCAGGTCTGCTATTGCGCGATGCCCGCACGCCCGAGGCCGTTGACGCCCAATTGTGCGAGCTGTTAATGACCGAGTTTTTAGCCGAGGAGCCGCGGCTACTGCCGTCGCGAGGCGAACCGCACTGGACTCCCTTACTTACTCACAACCTACCGGAGGAACCCCCCATTGAGTCAAATCGTGACCATTCAGAGCCAAATCCGTGATCCAGTTGCCGTCGAGCAAGCCTGCCAGCGGCTAAGACTTCTGCCGCCGGCGGTCGGCACACATCAACTCTTCTCGGCATCCGCCACCGGTCTCGCCGTCCCGCTTCCTGGCTGGAATTATCCCGTTGTCTGCGAGACTTCCACGGGCCGACTACGCTACGACCACTTTGAAGGCCGTTGGGGCGATCCTGCGCAGCTCGACCGGTTTCTGCAGGCCTACGCCGCCGAAAAAATCCGGATCGAAGCGCGCCGGCAGGGCCACACGGTGACCGAGCAGCCGCTCGAGGGTGGCTCGATCAAGCTCACCGTTCAGGTAGGAGGTGGCCTATGAAGATGATCGAAGTCATGGTCACAGCGAGCGGCGAGACGCGAATCGAAACGAAGGGATTTACTGGCAGTGAGTGCCGTGATGCCAGCAGCCAGCTTGAGCAGGCTCTTGGCATTGCCCGCAGCGATCAGCCAACCGCCGAGATGTATGCCGAGTTGACCGCAGGCGAATCGGTTCCCCTGGGTGCCTCGCGCGGAGGTTCCGCCTCGTGATATGCACTACCGACCTTCGCTCTTCCTTGCAAGAACTCGCAGCCTCCTCACAGGTTCGCCCTTCGCTGATCGTCGTTGTCGAAGGGGCTCACGACCTCGAGTTCCTGCTCCACATCTCCCGCGACTTACATGCAGCGGATGCCAGCGTGCCCGATCTCGGCCACCTGGCTGATCGCGGCGAGTTATTGCTGCTTCCGGTGGGCGGCAGCCCGCTCGCGCTGTGGTCGTCGCGATTGGCGCCATTAGGTCTTCCCGAAATCCACATTTATGACCGGGAGGCTGAACCCGAAGCCCAGTTGCGCCGCCGGTTGGCCCGTCAGATCAATGCTCGCCCCGGTTGTTTCGCCACCCTCGCCACGAAGCGAGCGCTTGAGAATTATCTTCACCCGCGAGCGATCGCGGATGCTGGCGGCCCCGAAATCTCCGTGACCGACGACGACTGTGTCTCCGAGGTCATAGCCAAGCGGCAATTCGAAACCCGAGTCGGCTGCGCAAGGTGGGCTGGGTTGTCTCGGTGAGTTCAGCGACGACTTGCTCAAAGAACCAAACGCTGGCTCCATCGCTGGGCCACGCCGCGAATGACACCCGGTTTATTGGATGATCGCGATCCAGGGGGCGAAGTCCGTGGTTGGTTTCGCGTGATTGCCAGCCAACTGCGGCGGACGTTGGCGTAGGATCCTGCGCTACGCTCGCTTACCCCGTTTTTCAAGAAAGGGAACGCCATTGCCTATGGCATTGCAAAAAGAACTTCTGCCTTACGTCCGCGCGTGCTTCACGGGGATTTGGGTTTGTTCCTTTGAACCCGCCGAGGCCCTCCGGTCGATAGCCGCGCTCTGCCGCGATGAGCATTGGAACTTGGCTACGTGGGACATCGTGTCCGGGCTGCGGATTGCCGGGCACGTCGCGCCTGACGAAGCCTCCGGGACCGATCCGCCGGCGGCCATTCGCGCCCTCGAGGCGCTCGGCAACAGCGGCACATCGAGTCTGATGGTACTCGTGACTTTTCACCGGTTCCTCCAATCAGCCGAGGTGGTTCAGGCCGTGCTCAAGCAGCTCGAACGGGGCAAGCAGCAGCGGACGTTCCTGATTATCGTCGCGCCGGTTGTACAACTTCCGCCGGAGCTCGAGCGGCAGTTCGTCGTGATTGAGCATCCGCTGCCGAGCCGCGAAGAACTGTTGGAGATTGCCCGCGGCGTGGCGACCGAACCTGAAGACCTGCCCGACGGCGCTGAACTTGACCGCGTCATCGATGCCGCGGCGGGACTAACCCGCCAGGAGGCCGAAAATGCCTTTGCGCTGGCGCTCGTGCGTCATGGCCATTTGGAGCCAAGCACGCTGTGGAAGCTTAAGGCCGAGACACTGGCCAAGGGAGGGATGCTCTTGCTTCATCGCGGCAGCGAGACATTTGACGATCAGGGTGGGCTCGACGCATTGAAGGCGTTTTGTCGGCGGGCGTTGCGACCGCGTCTTGCTGGCGCGTCGAGCTGTGCTCCATGTGGCATCCTGCTCCTCGGCGTTCCGGGCACCGGTAAATCAGCCGTCGCCAAAGCGCTCGGCAACGAGATCGGCAGGCCCACGCTCGTGCTTGACGTGGGAAGCCTCATGGGCTCGCTCGTCGGTCAAAGTGAAGAACGGACTCGGCAAGCGCTGGCAACGATCGACGCGATGGCGCCCTGCATCCTCTTCATCGACGAAATCGACAAGGCGCTCAGCGGCGTGGCTGGCTCCGGTGCCACGGACAGCGGCGTCTCGGCCCGCATGTTTGGAACGCTACTGTCATGGCTCAACGACCACACGTCGGACGTGTTTATGGTTTGCTCGGCCAATGATGTTTCACGGCTGCCGCCGGAATTTACGCGGGCCGAGCGGTTTGATGGCGTGTTCTTTCTCGACCTGCCCAGTCGAGCTGCCAAGGATGCCATCTGGCGAATGTACCGGGATCACTTCGGCATCGACGCGAAAGAGTCCCAGCCAGCTGATGATCAATGGACCGGCGCCGAGATCAAAGCCTGCTGCCGGTTGGCGGCGCTGCTGGATCTGCCGCTCTCGGAAGCGGCCAAGCAGGTCGTGCCGGTGGCGATCACCGCCAGCGACTCGGTCGAGCGGCTGCGGCAGTGGGCCAGCGGCCGGTGCTTATCTGCTGATGCGGCGGGCATTTACCAGTTCCGGCCGACCGGTAGCTCCAAGCGCCGGGCGATCAACATCGACCCGTCGGCCAACTGAGCATATTGCGAATGTAAGTCAGAACTCAGAAAGGAATGTTATGCCACAAACAACTGATTCGGCACCGCCGCAATACGTCGTCCAGCATGAGTTCGATGACGAGCCGACCTACGTGGTCCACAACGCGGATACTCAGATCCAGGATGAAGATTGCGTCACGTTCGGCAGCCATCTGCCCGTCGAGCTTCGACTGCGACTTGCCCAATCCGTCTGCGACGAACTGAATCGGGAAGCTGACGGTCAGCAGCTTCACATACCGCCAACAGCTTCTTCGGCGCCTGCCGGACCGGCCCCCGGGATGACTCCGGCGGAAGGACGAAGGGCGCTCGTGATCAGCGTCTCGGGCGGCGTGGTGCAAGAAGTATTCGCGGAGTCGCCCGCCCCGCGGGTGATTCTCGTCGATTGGGACACGGAAACCTGCCATGAAGGATCTAGCTTGGTTCGCTCCTCGGGTGCAGACGGCAAGTCGCTGCTTGCGCGGGTCGCCGAGTTTCCGACGAACAACGTTCCGGCTGCCAATTCCGATGTGAGTTTGGCGCTTGCCGCCGCGGGTATTGCGATGAAGCTCGAGCCTCCCGCGGCTGGGATTCGTGATCCGGCCACACTGAGCACCGAAGCAATCGTAAAACTCGCCCGGCGGATTCAGGCTCTGTTCTATCTCGACATTCTGGGTGAGCGCGAATTCTGGAACCCTGACAAGGAGTGGGAGGGGGCCGACCTGCTCGATGAGCTGGCGCTCGCGATGAATGAGAGTGGACTGGTTCCAATCTCAATCACCGGCGCGCCGCTGTGATCACATCTGTTCCCTGTCTCCCGTTTCCTGTCTCCTGTTTCCCATCCCCTTGCGGCTGGTACTAACTAAACTCTTCCACCTCATAGGAGCACCCTCATGACCCAACATCATCTGAACCGCTTGGTGGCCGCGGCCACCGGCGAAAGCCGCCGCACGGTGGCGGGGCTCGGCTTTTCGCTGGCCGATCCGGTCACCGTCCAGCACGATCCCGAGCCGTACGACGAGCTAGCCAGCTACGTCGATTGGGACGAGCTCGATGCCCAGCGCTACGCGCTGTGTCCCGTCTGATCAAATTTACGTGCCGCATCTTTCACTTCCCTTTCGGTCCCATACACCCCAGGAGTTCTTACCCAGTGAAAATCTTTTTCATCAACTGTGATGGCGGCGGCTTCGCCGACCATCTGGAGATCACGCACGGCACCACGGTAGCCGAGCTGTTTGCGCAGCAGGTCCACAGCGGCGACCCGAGCGGCTACCTGATCCGGGTCAACCGGCAATCCGCGCCGCGAGACCAGACCTTGCAGGAAGGCGACCGCGTGAGCTTCACGCCCCAAAAAATTCACGGGGCATAATGCGCGGTATTCGTTGTGGGCCGGAGCGGCACATTGTCGCTCCGGCCCCTTTCTTCCCCTTACCTGCGGGATAACCCGTTATGGACCCTACCTATGTAAAAAACTATGGCGCGTTGCCGTGGACATGCAGGAGCGGTTGGTGCTCAAGGATCAACTTGGCTCCTGCTTCACACTGCCCACGCTCGAGTGGCAACGCTGCCAGGAGCGGCTGCTCGAACCGGACACCGACCGCGAGCTACGCCGCCTGATTACGCAACTTGAATCGCTCGCCGCGCGGATTGCCAAAACCTGCTATCCGCGGCCGATCACCACACCCGCAGATATTTTTCGAGAGCTGGTGGCCTTGGACGAAGAATTCGATTCGCTCCATATCGACTTCAAAGAGCACACGCTCTCGGTCACCACCGAAGCGATCGAGCTTCGCGGCCCCGCCGAACGGCGGAACGTAAGTTCCCCCCGGGCCGGCGACCTGGA